>JAYTVW010000082.1:0-52284 GCA_043743785.1 Rhodocyclales bacterium
CATGGCCGCCTACGCCGGCATTCCCCTCACCCATCGGGATTTCTGCCAGACCGTCACCTTCGCCACCGGCCATCTGAAGGACGGCAGCAGCGACCTGGATTGGACGGCCCTGGCCCGCCCTGGTCAGACCCTGGTCATCTACATGGGCGTCAAGGGCCTGGAGGAAATCTCCGCCCGCCTCATCAAACACGGACTCCCCGCCGACACCCCGGCGGCCGCCGTACAGCAAGCCACCCTACCCCAGCAAAAAACCGTCACGGGCACCCTGGCGAACTTGCCCCAGCGCGTCCTCGACGCCGGCATCCGCCCGCCGGCCCTGGTGGTCATCGGCCAGGTGGTGACGCTGCGGGAGCGCCTCAACTGGTTTGAACCGGGAACCGCAGAGCCGGCCCGGCGGGCAGAAACGCCGCACCAACTTGAGCAGGGAGTCGCCTGATGGCCAGCCAGAAAACCACCGCCGCCCTGCCCTGCCTGCCCATGTTCCAGGCCTTGAGTGGCGAGCAACTCGAGTCGCTCTTGGCCGCCAGCCGGGAAAAACTGCTGCAGAAGGGAGAAATCCTGTTCCACAAGGGGGACCGACCCCGGGGCTTCTACCTGATTATCAGCGGCCAGGTAAAACTGGCCATCGCCTCACCCCAGGGGAACGAGAAGGTGGTGGATATCCTGGGGTCCGGACAAAGTTTCGGCGAAGCCCTGATGTTCATGGACCGCCCCTACCCGGTGTTCGCCCAGGCCCTCGGCGACACGGTGCTGGTGCTGGTGCCCCAAGCGGAAGTCTTCGAGTTGCTGGAAAAGGATGCCCTGTTCGCCCGGCGCATGCTGGCGGGCCTCTCCATGCGCCTGCATGCCCTGGTGCAGGACGTGGAATCCTATACCCTGCGTTCCAGTGCCGAACGGGTCATCGGCTACCTGCTGCAGAACAGCGATCCGGAGGCCCCCGGCCAACAGGAAGTGGCCCTGCCCGCCAGCAAGCAGGTCATCGCGTCCCTGCTCAACTTGACGCCGGAGACCCTGTCCCGCATCTTCCACGACCTCTCCAGCGCCGGGCTTATCACCGTGCAGGGCAAGCACGTGCTCATTCTCGACACCGCCCGTCTAGCCCAGTACCACCCGTAGAGCGCATTAAGCGCAGCGCAATGCGCCGCCGGCTTCTCCCCAGATTCGGCGCAATGCGGCTACGCTTATTGCGCCCTACGCGAGCTGCACTCTTGTACGCAAGCGCCGCTCCGCCAGCCAGTTGAGCAGGGACAGCAGCACCAGGCCGCCGCCAATGAGCGCCATACCGACCAATTCCAGGCCGTCCACCACCTCCCCGGTCTGCAGTCGGGAGCTCAAAAGGGCCACTGCCGGCACCCCCAGCACCGACAGGCTGGCCTGCCAGGCCGGCAGGCTTTTCAGCACATAGGTCCACAGGGCCCAGCCCACGGCGGTCACCAGTACGCCGATACCCGCCACCAGCCCCAGGTAGCTCCAGGTCCATTCCGTCGCCGGCCCCGGCGCCAGGGCCGCCACCGGGAACAGCAGCAAGGAACCCACCAGACACTGCCAGGCATTGAGGTTGAGTACATCCAGCGGCCCGCGCCGGGACAGACGCTTCGACAAAATGGTGCCGGCAGACCAAGCCACCGCTGCCGCCACCGCCAGGCCCTGGGCCAGGACGCTGGATTCCAGCCGCCACGGCGCAATGATGAGCGTTAGCCCGAGCAGGGTGAGCAAGCCGGCCAGAACCTGGGACAGCCGGATGCGTTCTCCCAGGAAGACCACGGACAACAAGAGGGTCCACACCGGCATGGTGTACACCAGCACGGCCGTCTTGCCGGCACCGCCCTGGGTCAGGGCCGCCCCCTGCAGGGACAGGAATATGGTCGTCTGCACCAGGCCGATCAGCGCCAAGGGCGCAAGCGCCGGGGGCTTGAGGGGCCGGCCGAGGATTTTCAGGGTGGCGAAGAGGGCCAGGGCCGCCACCAGCGAACGGTGGGCCGCCAGGCTAAACGGACCGGCATGTGCCACGGCCGCCTTGATCATGACCCAGGAGTAACCCCAGATCAGGGTAAGCGCCAGCAGGGCCAGCAGCCCCCGCGTTCTATCAGTCATGGGTGGCGTATTCGCGGAAAAGGAGCGAGAGCATAACCCAATCGCCGGGGTGGTGCCGCAAAGCCCCGGGGATCATCACGCCCCTTGCGTCGAACACAAGCTACGCCAATAATTGCGGCACTTTGACATACGCATGATCTTGCCGCCTACCGGAGCGCCCATGACTTCCACCCGCACCCTGCTGCTCGCAACCCTCCTGCTCGCCGCGCCCGCCGTGCCGGCCGCGCCGATGGATACGAGCCGCGCCGCCGCCTGGTTCGAATCCCACAAGGAGCGGACACCCATGCTGCGCCAGTTCCTGCAACGCATGCCCAAGGGCGCGGACCTGCATTCCCACATCAGCGGCGCCGTGTATGCGGAGAGCTACCTGAAATGGGCTGCGGAGGCGGGCTACTGCGTCGACACCCAAAAGCTGAGCATCCTGGCCACGCCCTGCAGCGAAGGCGGCAATGTGGTCCCGGCCGGCAAGCTGACAAGTGCCACCTTCGCCGCCCTGGTGGATCGCATGTCCACCCGAAACCTGGCCTTCGCCGGCCGCTCGGGACACGACCAGTTCTTCGACAGTTTCGCCATTTTCGGTCCCGCCAGCAGCATCCCGGGGCGCCAGGCCGCCATGCTGGCAGAACTGGCGGACCGGGCCGCCGCCCAGCACACCCAGCATCTGGAGCTCATGACCACGCTCCAGGGCAGCGCCGTGAAGCAACTCGGCAGCGGCCTGCCCTGGCAGGGGGACAAGTCGGACACCGACTTCGCCCGTCGTCGCCAGTGGCTGCTGGACAAGGGCCTGGGCAAGCTGGTGGAGGCCGGGCGCAGTGACCTGGACAAGCTCGACGCCGCCTACGGCCCGCTGCAGGGCTGCGACACCCCCGCCGCCAAACCCGCCTGTGGTGTCAGCGTGCGCTGGCTGCAGCAGAGCAGCCGTACCAACCCGCCGGAACAAGTCTTCGCCCAGCTCGCCTACGCTTTTGAACTGGCGAAAGCGGACAAGCGGGTGGTGGGCCTGAACCTGGTAGCGCCGGAAGACGATCTGGTGGCCCTCAGGGATTACCGCCTGCACATGGAAATGATCGGTTTCCTCGGCAGACTTGCGCCGGACGTGAACATCGCCCTGCATGCCGGTGAGTTGGCCCTGGGCATGGTGCCCCCCGGCAACCTGCACAGCCACATCCGGGACGCCGTGACCGTGGCCGGCGCCCGGCGCATCGGCCACGCCGTGGATATCGGCTATGAAGACGGCGCCCGGGAACTGCTGCAGACCATGAAGGACAAGGGCGTGGCGGCGGAAATCTGCCTTACCAGCAACGACGTCATCCTGGGCATCAAGGGCAAGGACCATCCCCTGCCGGACTATCTGGCCGCCGGCGTGCCCGTGGTGCTGGCCTCCGATGACGAAGGCGTTTCCCGCATCGACCTCACGAACGAATACCTGCGGGCCGCCCGGGACTATGGCCTGGGCTATCGGCAACTCAAGCAGTTGTCGCGGAACAGCCTCAGCTACAGCTTCCTGCCCGGCCCCGGCCTGTGGCATGACCCCGCCATCGGCAGCCCCGCCCCCGCCTGCCAGAAGGACGCCATCGGCGCCGCCAAACCCTCGGACGCCTGCGCCGCCTTCCTCGCCACCAGCGAAAAAGCCACCCGCCAGTGGGCACTGGAAGCCGAATTCGAAACCTTCGAGAAACTGCCCGACTGGACAAGATCGGGGCGCTAATCAACGAGTTGGCGTAGGGCGCAATAAGCGCAGCGCATTGCGCCTTCCCCAACCAATCCGCCCCCATGCCCCACTACCTCCGCCTCTGCTCCCCCGGTGGCACCTACTTCTTCACCGTGACCCTGCTCGACCGGCAAGGCAATAACCTCCTCACCCGCCACATCGATCTGCTGCGGCAAGCCTTCAAGGCCGTCCGCGAAAACCATCCTTTCAAAATCCACGCCTGGGTGGTCCTGCCGGACCACCTGCATTGCGTGATTGAACTGCCGGAGGGCGACGCGGACTATGCCACCCGCTGGCGCCTGATCATCGACCTTCCATCGGCCGGTGGACGAGGGCGTCTATCCGCTGGATTGGGCGGGCTGGGAGGTGGTGGAGGGCATCGAAGAAGGCGAGTGAAGGGCGAAAAGGCGCTGGGACAAGGCGCAATGCGCTTCGGTGAATGACGAAGGCGCAATGCGGCTTCGCCTTATTGCGCCCTACGGTCTGGCATATACCCGATATTCAGGATGCACATCTCCGGCCATCGGGGTAGGCTTGCAATTCCCTGAATATCCGCCGGGGTCCGGGCCATGAAACCCCCCATGAAGTCACAGTTCCCGCTGCACATCCACATCTCGACCTTGTTCGTGCTGTTGATCCTGGCGATCACCGGGGTCGTGGCGGGTTTGAGCTACACCCTGTCCCGGGACATGCTGAACGAAATGGCCGGGGATCTGACCCAGCGCATCAGCCGGGAGAAACTGGGGGAACTGCAACGGGTGGTGGCGCCGGCGGAGATGGCGGTGAACCTCATGAGCCACGATCCCCTGACCACGGCGGCGACGTTCGGGGAACGCTGGCAGCGCCTGCCCTTCGTCACGGAAGCCCTGCAGAATTCCACAGCCCTGTCGTCCCTCTACGTGGCCTACGCCTCCGGCGATTTCCTGCTGGTGCGGCGCCTGCAGAACGATGGGCAAGGCCTGCCCTTCAAGGCCCCGGCGGGCACGCGCTACATCGTGCAGAGCATCGAACGAGCCGTGACGCCGCCCCGGGGTCGCTTCATTTATCTCGACGCAGGCCTCCAGACGCTGCGGGAGGAGGCCCGGCCCGACTATGCCGGCAGCTACGACCCGCGCAGCCGGGGCTGGTACCGGGATGCCCAGGCGGCTCCCGGCCAGATCAAGACGCCCCCCTATGTATTCTTTTCCGACCGCCAGGTGGGCATGACCCTGGCCACCCGGGCTAAAAGCGGTGGCGGCGCGGTGGGCGCTGACATCCGCCTGGAAACCCTCTCCGCTAACCTGGGCCGGCAGAAGGTGACGCCCCACACCCGCATGGTGCTGGTGAATCCCCAGGGGCAAGTCATCGCCCATGAGGACGTGGCGCGACTGGTGTCCCGGCCCAGCACGCCGGACGGGGCACCGCTCCTGACGCCCATGGAAGACCTGGGGGACCCGGTGCTGGCCCGCCTGGGCTCGCCGGCCAAACTGGCCCCGGGAGACGAAGCCTACAACAATCGGCTCAGCCTGGCGGACGGGGACTGGCGCATTTCCATCCACCCCCTGCGCCTGGAAGGCACCGCCCCCCTGTACCTGGTGATCGCCGTGCCGGAACAGGAGTTGTTGGCCGCCGCCATCGCCCAGCGCCGGGTTTCCCTCCTGGTCAGTGCCCTCATCATGCTGCTGGCCATTCCCGTCACCTGGGCTGCGGCCCGGGCCGTCTCCGGCACTTTGCGCGCCCTGGCTGCGGAAGCGGAATCCATCCGCCGCTTCGATTTTTCCAGCCCCATCGAGGTACGCTCCGCCATCCGGGAAGTCCATGAGCTGGCCCAGACCATGCACTCCATGAAGCGCACCATCCACCACTTCCTGGATATCACCAGCGCGGTAGCCGCGGAAGACAACTTCTCCCGGCTACTACCCATGCTGCTAACCGAGACCCTCAAGGCGGCGGAGGCAGAAGCCGGCATCCTGTACCTGGCGGACCATGGCCGCCTGGTGCCGGCCGCCGCCCTACTGGTGGATGGCACGGACCTGCTGGCCAGCCTGGGGCCGGTGCCCATGGACCAGGCCGGCCCTCTGCTGGGCCGTGCCCTGGCCTGCACGGACGCCTGCACGGATGGACTGGCAGCGGAGGATATCCACTGCCTCGGCCTCGGTGCCCTCATCGAAGCCAGCCAGGCCCGCCAGGGCGTGGCGGTGGCCTTGTCCGGTCGCCAGCATCAGCAGGTTGGCGCCATGCTGCTCTTGCGCCCCACACCCATCGGCAAGGCCCAGGTGTCCTTCATCAAGGCCCTGTCCGGCTCCGCAGCCAGTTCCCTGGAAGCCCGGGAGCTGATCCAGGCACAAAAGGAACTGTTCCACGCCTTCATTCGGGTCATCGCCACCGCCATCGACGCCAAGAGCCCCTACACCGGCGGCCATTGCGCCAGGGTGCCGGAACTCACCCGCATGCTGGCCCGGGCCGCCTGCCAGGACGAGACCGGACCATTCCGGGACTTCAAGCTGGATGAGGCCGGCTGGGAATCCCTGCACGTGGCGGCCTGGCTGCACGACTGCGGCAAGGTCACGGTGCCCGAATACGTGGTGGACAAAGCCACCAAGCTGGAAACCCTGCACGACCGTATCCACGAGATCCGCATGCGTTTTGAAGTTCTCAAGCGGGACGCGGAAATCGCCAGCCTGAAGGCCGTTGCCGCTGGCACCGACGACGCCACCACCCGGGCGAGCCTGGCGGCGGAACTGGAGCAACTGGACGCGGATTTCGCCTTCGTCGCCGCCTGCAACGAGGGCGGCGAGGCCATGGCACCGGCCCATGCAGAACGGCTGCAGGCCATCGCCCGGCGCACCTGGCGCCGCACCCTGGATGACCGCCTGGGCATTTCCCGGGAAGAGCTGCTGCGCAAGGGCCGTACCCCGGCGGCCCCCCTGCCCGCCACGGAAGCCCTGCTGGCGGACAAGCCCGAACACCGGGTGGAACGCCGGCCCCAGGACCGCATGCCGGCGGACAATCCCTGGGGTTTTTGCATGGCGGAACCAGCCCTGCTTTACAACCAGGGGGAACTCTACAACCTGACGGTGGCCCACGGTACCCTGACGGAGGAGGAGCGCTACCGCATCGACGGCCACATCGTGCAGACCCTGATCATGCTGTCCGAACTGCCCTTCCCGAAACACCTGCGCCAGGTGCCGGAGGTCGCCGGCGGCCACCACGAAAAAATGGACGGCACGGGCTACCCGAAGGGCTTGAAGAAGGCAGACATGAGCCTGCAGGCCCGCATGATCGCCATCGCCGACATTTTCGAGGCCCTCACGGCAGAGGATCGGCCCTACAAGCGCGGCAAGACCCTGTCCGAGTCCATCGCCATCATGTCATCCATGGCGAAGAACGGCCATATCGATCCGGAACTCTTCGACCTGTTCCTGCGGGCCGGCGTGTACCGGGAATACGCCGAGCGCTTCATGCGGCCGGAGCATGTGGACGCGGTGAACATCGAGGCCTGCCGAACGGGCGCCTGAGACGGGGGGTGTCAAGCTGAAAATCCATTTGAAACGCCGAGGCGCAGAGGCGCCGAGGAAAAACAGGAAGCGGGACAACTAAAGCGGCCACTTGGTGTAGCGGCCGTTACACGCTGACTCTCTCCCGGTTTTCTCGGCGCCTCGGCGCCTCGGCGTTTCAAATTCCGGTTTCCAGGATCAGTCCCGGAAATTGCCGTACTTGATGGGGAAGTCGCTGATGGTCTTGGTGACCAGAGCGATGGCTTCCTGCAGCAGGTCGCGCTTGGCGCCGGTGACGCGCACCATGTCGCCCTGGATGGCGGCCTGGACCTTGAGCTTGGAATCCTTCAGGAGCTTGACGATCTTCTTGGCCAGCTCGGACTCGATGCCGATCTTGATCTTCAGATCCTGTTTGACCTTGTCACCGGAAACTTTCTGCACCGTCTGCCCGTCCAGGCGCTTGGTGCAATCCGGTTCTTTTTTTTCCATTTCCGGAAACAGAATGGCCTTGATCTGATCAAGCTGGAAGTCCGAATCGCCGAACAGCGTGATCAGCTTGTCCTTCTCGTTCAGCTCAACCTTGGCGCTCGTTCCCTTGAAATCATGGCGACCGACGATCTTCTTGCCGGTCGAGTCGATGGCATTTTTCAATGCCACCATGTCCACTTCGGACGAAAAATCAAAAGACGGCATATTCAGGTCCTCAATAAAGGAATTTTCCAAACGCCGAGGCGCCGAGACGCAGAGCACGCCCCGCTTTTCTCGGCGCCTCTGCGCCTCGGCGTTTCAGATAATCAGCCGAAATGGCAGACGTAGTGGTAGGCGTCGCCTTCGGCCACTTCAATCTGGAAGCTGGAATTGCCCGGGACGCTGAAGGACTGGCCCTCGGTCCAGGTGGTCCACTCGGTCTCGCCCTTTTGCAGCACGCGGCAGGAACCGCCCACGCCTTCCATGATTTCCGGCGCGCCGGTATTGAAGGTCAGGCTGGCGGGCAGGATCACGCCCACGGTCTTCTTCGTGCCATCGGCCAGCACCACGGTGTGGCTCACGCACTTGCCGTCGAAATAAACATTGGCCTTCTTGACCACGGCTACGTTGTCGTATTGAGACATCAAATTCCCCACATTTTCTGAATGACTGACTTGGCGATGAAGCCCACCATACCGAAGGACAGCACGAAGAACAGCACGATGGTGCCGGTCTTGCCCGCCTTCGACTTCCAGGCGATCTCGCCGATGATGAACAGCATGAACACGATGAACGCCCCGACGCCCCAGGTGGCGCCGAAGTTGGCGAGCTGTTCTTCCGTATAACCGAATAACATGGTTAATTCGTGAGGAGTGAGGAGTGCCTAGAGTGAGGAGTAAGGCCTGCTGCGGGCGCAGCCCGCGCTGACTTCAACCCCTCACCCCTCACTCCTCACCCCTCACGCCTTTCTCTGAGCCAGGTTGGCGGCGATGCGCAGGCGCAGGGCGTTCAGCTTGATGAAGCCGGCCGCATCCTTCTGGTCGTAGGCGCCAGCATCGTCCTCGAAGGTGGCGATGGTCGGGTCGAACAGGGAATCGGTCTTGGAATCCCGGCCGGTAACGATCACATTGCCCTTGTAGAGCTTGACGCGCACCCAGCCATTCACCGTGGCCTGGGTAGTGTCGATGAGGGTCTGCAGGGCCTTCCTTTCCGGGCTCCACCAGTAGCCGTTGTACACGAGGCTGGCGTAACGGGGCATGAGGTCGTCCTTCAGGTGGGCGACTTCCCGGTCCAGGGTGATGGACTCGATGGCGCGGTGGGCACGCAGCAGGATGGTGCCGCCGGGAGTTTCATAGCAGCCCCGGCTCTTCATGCCGACGTAGCGGTTTTCCACCAGATCCAGGCGGCCGATGCCGTGCTTGCCACCCAGCTGGTTGAGCGTGGCCAGGAGTTCGTGGGCGGGCATGCGGGTGCCGTTGATGGATACCAGGTCGCCCTTCTCGAATTCCAGGTCGATGTATTCCGCCGCATCCGGGGCCGCTTCCGGGGACACCGTCCAGCGCCACATGGATTCCTCGGCTTCCGCCGCCGGGTTTTCCAGGTGACGGCCTTCATAGGAGATGTGCAGCAGGTTGGCGTCCATGGAGTAGGGGGAGCCGCCCTGCTTGTGCTTCATGTCCACCGGGATGCCGTTCTTTTCGGCGTAGGCCATGAGCTTTTCGCGGGACAGCAGATCCCATTCGCGCCAGGGGGCGATGACCTTGATGCCGGGCTTCAAGGCGTAGGCGCCCAGTTCGAAACGCACCTGGTCGTTGCCCTTGCCGGTGGCGCCATGGGAGATGGCGTCGGCGCCGGTGGCGTTCACGATCTCGATCAGGCGCTTGGCGATAAGCGGGCGGGCAATGGAGGTACCCAGCAGGTATTCGCCCTCATACACCGTGTTGGCACGGAACATGGGGAAGACGAAGTCGCGCACGAACTCTTCGCGCAGATCGTCGATGAAAATATTTTCTGGCTTGATGCCGAACTGCAGGGCCTTGGCGCGAGCCGGTTCCAGTTCTTCGCCCTGGCCCAGGTCGGCGGTGAAGGTCACCACTTCGCATTCATAGGTGTCCTGCAGCCACTTCAGGATCACGGAGGTATCCAGGCCGCCCGAATAGGCGAGTACCGCTTTTTTCACATCGCTCATGGCAATTCTTTCCACGTTCAAAATCAAGTTACCGGGGTCCAGCCGCCTGGCCGGGCCACTCATTATCAGCGGGGCAGCGGCGCAAGCGCCCGTTGCCACACATCCCCATCCAGTCCTTCTTCGGCGGAAAATGCTTCCGCCGCCACCAAGAGGCGCCTGGCGGCACCGGGTTTCTTCAAGGCTGGCGCCGCATCCCGCAGGGCCTGCAACAGTACCGGCATCAGGCGATCCAGGGCCGGGCGCACGTCATGCGCCAGGTCCGGTGCCGGCCCCACCAGACCGCGCCCGGAATTTCGCCAGGAGCCATGCAAATTGCGTTGCAGGTGCTTGCCCGCCTCGAACTGGGCTGCGAACACGGCCTTGGCCCACTCCCGGTCCACGCCCAGTTCCGCCGCCCGGCGCGCCACTTCATCCAGCACGGCGGTTTCCCGCAAGGGATCGTCAATGGGGGCGCCGCTGATCCACTTGGCCGCCGCCACCTGTCGGGACAAGGCCAGGCGTTCCGCCAGCAGGAACACCAGCCGATCCAGGGCCAGAGCGTCGGCCCGGCGCACTTCCGCAGGCCTGGTTGCGCCCTGGACAAGGGCCGGCACCGTGAGCCCGAGGGCAAGCAGCACCGCCAGCAGGCGCCTCATGGAATCTAGACCCGACCCAAGAGCAGAAATTCCATCAGGGCCTTCTGCACGTGCAGGCGGTTTTCCGCCTCTTCCCAGACAAAGCTCTGGGTGCCGTCGATGACTTCCGCCGTGACTTCCTCGCCCCGGTGGGCCGGCAGGCAATGCAGGAAGATGGCATCTTCCCGGGCCACGCGCATCATGTCCTCGTCCACCTGCCAGTCATGGAAGGCCTTCAGGCGCTGCTCGTTCTCGGCCTCGAAGCCCATGGAGGTCCATACGTCGGTGGTGACGATGTCGGCGCCTTGGGCCGCTTCCATGGGATCGGCGAATTCTTCGTAATGGTCCGTGCCGTAAAGCCCGGCCCGCTCCGGTTCCACTTCGTAGCCGGGGGGGGTGGACACGTGCACGTTGAAATCCAGCACTTCCGCCGCCTGCAACCAGGTGTTGCAGACATTGTTGGAATCCCCGATCCAGGCCACGGTCTTGCCCTGGATGGGGCCGCGCTGCTCGATGTAGGTGTAGATGTCCGCCAGGATCTGGCAGGGATGATATTCGTTGGTCAGGCCATTGATGACCGGCACCCGGGAATTGGCCGCGAAACGGTCAATGATCTCCTGCTCAAAGGTGCGGATCATGACCACGTCGCTCATGCGCGAGATCACCTGGGCCGCATCTTCCACCGGCTCGCCCCGGCCCAGTTGGGAATCCCGGGTGTTCAGGTAGATGGCGGAGCCGCCCAGTTGCTGCATGCCGGCCTCGAAAGACAGGCGCGTGCGGGTGCTGGCCTTCTCGAAAATCATGACCAGGGTGCGGTCGGTGAGGGGCCAGTACTTCTGGTAGGACTTGAACTGCCCCTTGATCCAGGCCGTGCGCTGCCAGAGATACTCGTATTCCTCGCGCGTCAGGTCCTTGAACTGCAGGTAGTGTTTGGGTGCCGTCATAGAAGGTCGGCCGGGCTCTCAGGCGCCAAGGAAATCCCGTATCAGTTTCGACAGGGATTCCACCAGCAGCTTTGCCTCGGCATCGGTGAAAGTGAGGGGCGGCAGGAGGCGCACCACCTTGTCCGCGGTAACGTTGATGAGAAGTCCGTGGGCCAGGGCCGTACCCACCAGTTCGCCACAAGGCCGGTCCAGCTCGATCCCGATCATGAGGCCTTCACCCCGGATGGAATGAATGGGTAGCCCGGCCAGGGCCGCCGCGAAGTCTGCCCGCAACGTCTCGCCCAGGGATTTCGCCCGGGCCATGAGACCGTCCTGTTCAATGACTTCAATGGTCGTCAGCGCCGCGCGACAGGCCAGGGGGTTGCCACCGAAAGTGGAACCATGGTTGCCCGGCTTGAAGAGGCCGGCGGCCTTGCCGGCGGTCATGCAGGCGCCGATGGGCACGCCGGACCCCAGGCCCTTGGCCAGGGACACCACGTCCGGCAGGATGCCGGAAAGCTGATAGCCGAACCAGTTGCCGGTACGCGCCACGCCGCACTGCACTTCGTCGCAGATCAAGAGCCAACCCTTTTCGTCGCAGAGGGCGCGCAAGCCTTTCTGGAACGCCACGTCGGCCACGTGGATGCCGCCCTCACCCTGGATCATTTCCAGCATGACCGCCACCACGCTGCTGTTGTGGCTGCCGACGGCCCGAATGGCTTCCAGGTCGTTGTAAGGCACCCGCACGAAACCGGACACCAGAGGCTCGAAGCCGGCCTGGGCCTTTCGGTTGCCGGTGGCGGACAGGGTCGCCAGGGTGCGGCCATGGAAAGCCTTTTCCATGACGATAATGGCCGGGCTGTCCACACCCTGCTGGTGGCCGTAGAAACGAGCCAACTTGATGGCCGCCTCGTTGGCTTCGCAACCGGAATTGCAGAAGAACACTTCCTGCATGCCGGAAAGCGCGGCGAGTTTGTCGGCGAGGGCGTCCTGGTGCGGAATGCGGTACAGATTCGAGGTATGCAGCAGTTTGGACGCCTGGTCAGCGATGGCCGATACCAGCCGCGGGTGGCCGTGGCCGAGGGTATTCACGGCGATGCCGGCCAGGGCGTCCAGGTAACGCTTGCCCGACTCGTCGAAGAGCCAGGAGCCTTCTCCGTGGGTAAACGCCACGGGCAGGCGCGCATAGGTATTCATCACGTGGGACATCGCTCGGCTTCCTGAGAGACAAATGTTTTGAAAGGCACTGACCACTGCGGGCCGCACGGATCCGCAGCTATCCCTTTGATCCCTGGGGCCGGGCCACGCCGCGCAAATCGACAGGCGCGGCCAAAGCGTTTTTCAGTCCCAGGTAAGAAAACACTACGGCGGCCAAGGCCGCCGTTATTTCCATTCCTGCAGAGGGAGCAATGCTAATTGAAAAGCGCCCGCCTGTACAGACCAGGGCAGCCCTACCCCTATGAAACCCGGGCATGCAAAAGGGCAGCCGCGGCTGCCCTCTTTTTGTGGGGCCGGATTCACTGCAGGGCCGAATTTATCCGGCCATGGCGGGCTGAAGCCCGCCCTGCAAGCCCACCCTACAAATCAGGCGCGCTTCTTGAACTCGCCGGTGCGGGTATCCACTTCGATCTTGTCGCCGATTTCCACGAAGGCCGGCACGGGCACTTCGAACGTGGTGCCCACCAGGCGGGCGGGCTTCAGCACCTTGCCGGAAGTGTCGCCACGAACGGCGGGTTCGGTGTATTCCACTTCACGCACCACGGTAGTGGGCAGATCCACGGAAATGGCCTTGCCGTCGTAGAACGTGACCTGGCAGACATCGGTCATGCCATCCACGATGTAGTTGATGGCGTCGCCCACATTGTCGGCTTCGATCTCGTACTGGTTGAACTCGGTGTCCATGAACACGTACATGGGATCGGCGAAGTAGGAGTAGGTGCAATCCTTGCGCTCCAGCACCACCACGTCCAGCTTGTCGTCAGCCTTGAACACGAACTCGCCCGGGGCATCGGTCAGCAGGTTCTTGAACTTCATCTTGACCACGGACGAATTGCGGCCGGACTTGGAGAATTCAGCTTTCTGCACGACGACCGGGTTGCCGTTGTACATAAAGACATTGCCTGCGCGGATTTCCTGAGCGGTTTTCATCATGATGCGTCCTGCTGAAATGGTTGGGCTGAAGGCCGAAAAAGACTGGCCGGAAAAAGTAACCGCGCATTATATATGATTTTTCGCGAATTTTTCCAGATTGGCGGCAAGCCCGCCCAAGCCTGCCAGGCGCCCAGCCCACGTCGGCGCAAAGACCATCAGCGGCGGCAAGCAGGTCCGCAATTCCCGCCAGGATTCGGCAATACCGGACGACGGCACGCCGTTCCAGCTTCGCCACAGACCCCGCACCGCCGCCGCCATGTCGGGCGCCAGACCCTCGCAATACAGATCGAGGAAGGCTTCCAGTTTGAGGTGATGGGCACCCTCCTCCTGGGGATAGATGTGCCAGACGAAAGGCCGGCCCGCCCACTGGGCGCGCACGAAGGAATCCTCGCCGCGCACGAAGTTCAAGTCGCAGGCCCACAACAGGCGGTCATAGTCCGGCTGGGAAAGAAAAGGCAGGATGTGTACCGCCAGTGCCCCGCGCCGGAAAACCCGGCCTGCCGCCTGCGTGCCGCCAAACTCCTCCGCCAGCAGGGCCGCCGGGGCGGTCCCCTCCGGTACCAGGCAGGTGATGGGGGTGTCCGAAACAGCCCAGGCATCCAGCAGTTCCCGAGTGGCGCCATTGGCGTAACTGAACAGCGAAACCCGCAGTTCGTCCGCCTCGGGCGGCGGTACGCCCAGGCCTTGCCAGAAGGCAGTACGGGCGGCTTCGTCAGCCTGAAAGGCAGCCCTTTCCCGCAGCAGGCCGTCTTCCAGCAACAGCCCGCCGGTGCCCGGCACGAAACCGGGGAAAAAGAAATACTTGAGCAAGGCCCCGTGGGGTGAAGGCAGGCCGTGGCAGCCAATGACCCAGTCCTCGGCGGAGAGATATTCCAGGTTGATCCAGCAGGGCGCCACCGACCGGGTGGCCATGGCCTGAATAAAGGACTCCGGCAGGGTACAGGCAAAGGCCTCGATGACCACGTCGCCGGGTTCAACGTCGCCGGGAAAGTCTTTCGTCCAGTGCCACACCTCCACGTCACGGCAGGTTTGTTGCTCCAGCCCCGGGTCGATATCCGGACACAGACGGGCAAAGCTCTTCAAGTCATCCACCCACAGGCGCACCGAATGGCCCCGCTCCCCCGCCAGTTGCCGCGCCAAGCGCCAGCACACGCCAATGTCGCCGTAGTTATCGACGACCGTGCAGAAGATATCCCAGGAAAGCGGGCGCATTAAGCAGGGGATGAAAACACCGAGGCGCCGAGACGCCGAGGAAAACCAAAAAGGACACCATGAATCGTTGAGCGCCGAGAGAAACACACACCGTGCGATCCTGAATTACTCCGCACCTCGGCGCCTCGGCGTTTCAAATCGACCTTCCTCAAATCTCTATCTGCGTGCCCAGTTCCACCACCCGGTTGGTGGGGATGCGGAAGAAGGCGGTGGCGCTGCTGGCGTTCCTGGCCATGTTGGCGAAGATTTTTTCGCGCCACAGGGCCATGCCCGGCATCTGGGTGGGGATGATGGTTTCCCGGCTGAGGAAGAAAGAGGTTTCCAGCATGTTGAAATCCAGGCCGAAGGCGGCGCACTGGGACAGGGCCTGGGGCACGTCCGGTTCGTCCTTGAAACCATAGCGCAGGAACACCCGGTAGAAATTGCCCCCCAGGTTCTCGGTTTCCGCGTAGTCGATGTCCGGCACATGGGGCACGTCCTCGAACATCACCGTGAGAAAGACCACCCGTTCATGCAGCACCTTGTTGTGGGCCAGGTTGTGCAACATGGCATGGGGCACCGCATCCGGGTTCGCGTTCAGGAACACGGCGGTGCCCGGCACCCGCAGGGGCGGATAGGAGGCCATGTCGGCCAGGAAGGGCTTCAAGTCAATGGCCTGGGACTTCATGCGATTGAAGAGGATTTCCCGGCCGCGCTTCCAGGTGGACAAGACAGTGAAAATGGCGGCACCAAGAATCAGCGGGAACCAGCCGCCATGGGGAATCTTCAGGGTATTGGCGCCGAAGTAGGACAGGTCCACCGCCAGCAGCACACCAAAAGCCAGGAGACTCAGGCCCAGGTTCCAGCGCCACAGGGTGCGCACGATGAAAAAGGCCAGGATGGTGTCGATGACCATGGTGGTGGTCACGGCGATGCCGTAGGCCGCCGCCAGGTTGGAGGATGACTGGAAGCCCAGCACCAGGGCAATGATGGCCACCAACAGGCCCCAGTTGATGCCCGGCAGGTAGACCTGGCCGATTTCACTTTCCGAAGTGTGCTGCACTTCCATGCGCGGGCTGTAGCCGAGCTGCATGGCCTGGCGGGTCATGGAGAAGGCGCCGGTAATGACCGCCTGGGAGGCGATGACCGTGGCGGCGGTGGACAGGCCGATGAGCGGATAAAGCGCCCAGTCGGGGGCCATCAGGTAGAAGGGATTGACGACGGATTTCGGATTGACGAGGAGTTCCGCCCCCTGTCCCATGTAGTTGAGCATGAGGGCCGGCAGCACGAACCAGAACCAGGCCAGGGAAATGGGCTTGCGGCCGAAATGCCCCATGTCGGCGTAGAGAGCCTCGGCGCCGGTCACCGCCAGCACCACTGCCCCCAGGGCCAGGAAGGCGTGCCAGCCATGCATCTGGAAGAAATGGAAGGCGTACCAGGGATTGACGGCCTGCAGCACCATGGGGTTGTCGGCAATGCTGAGCACCCCCAGGCTTGCCAGGGTGATGAACCAGATCACCATGATGGGGCCGAAGAGCGCGCCGACGCTGGCCGAGCCCTTGCGCTGGAAGAAGAACAGCATGACCAGCACCAGGAGGGTGATGGGCACCACGTAGGGCTTGAAGAGAGGGGTGGCGACTTCCAGCCCCTCCACTGCGGAAAGCACGGAAATGGCCGGGGTAATGACGCCGTCGCCGTAGAACAGGGCCGCGCCGAAGATGCCCAGGCCCATGAGCACCCGGCGCATGTTGTCGGAGTGGGGATGCTGTCGGGTCAAGGCGATGAGGGCCATGATGCCGCCTTCACCCCGGTTGTCCGCCCGCATGATGAAGAGCACGTACTTCAGCGAAACGATGATCATCAATGACCAGAAGATCAATGACAGCACGCTGATAACGTTGTCGGGGGTCAGGGGCAAGCCGTGTTCCCCGCTGAAGACTTCTTTCATGGTGTACAGCGGACTGGTGCCGATATCGCCATACACGACGCCGATGGCCGCCAGCGCCATCGTTGCGACGCCACCGTGGCTGGACTTCGACTCGCCCTGATGCTGGCCCATTTTCCGGTACTCCCTGAATCGTCTCTGAGGCAGTTCTATTGCCGGCATGCCCGGCAATCAAACGCGCGCAGTATAACTCAAGGCCCGTCCCTGCATATTGCCCCGCACAAACCGCTATAATCTGCGTTTTCTATAAAACTGGAGAGAGTGACATGGGTCTGGACCGCGTGCCGTCAGGCAAAGATCTGCCGAATGATTTCAACGTCGTGATCGAGATTCCGGCCCACGCCGATCCGGTCAAGTACGAAGTGGACAAGGAAAGCGGCGCAATCTTCGTCGACCGCTTCATGTCCACCTCCATGCACTACCCCTGTAACTACGGCTACATCCCCCACACCATCGCCGGCGACGGCGACCCGGTGGACGTGCTGGTGCTGTCCCCCTTCGCCCTGCCGCCGGGTTCCGTGGTGCGCTGCCGCCCCATCGGCATGCTGTCCATGATCGACGAAGCCGGTGAAGACGCCAAGCTCCTGGCCGTGCCGGTGGACAAGCTGACCCCCATTTACCGCAGCGTCACCTCCCCCCGGGATCTGCCCCAGATCACCCTGGACCAGATCTCCCACTTCTTCGAGCACTACAAGGATCTGGAACCGGGCAAGTTCGTCAAGGTTCGCGGCTGGATGGAAGTGGACGAAGCCAAGAAGGAAATCATGGCTGGCGTGGCCGCCTTCAACGCCGCCAAGGAAAAGCCGAACTTCTAAGGTTTGGCGTTTCCGATGCAAAAGAGGCGGCTCTGGCCGCCTTTTTCTTTAAGGATTCAGGATTCGGGATTCAGGATTCGGGTATCCTTTCGCGGCCAGAGGCCGCCCTGGCTCCCTGAATCCTGATATCTGCATCCCGGATCCTGTCTTCCCATGAGCTCCCTGAAAATCGCCATTGCCCAGATCAACTGCATCGTGGGCGACTTAAGCGGCAATGCCCTGAAAATCCTGCATGCGGCGGAAAAGGCCCGGGCGGCGGGCGCCGACCTGCTGTTGACGCCGGAACTGTCCCTGGTGGGCTATCCACCGGAAGATTTACTGCTGCGGCCGGACTTCTACCGTTCCACGGCGCGGGAACTGGAACTCCTGGCTCACCAGGTACACGACATCGCCGTGCTGGTGGGGCATCCGGAAGCGGCCGGCGGGCGCTGCTACAACGCCGCCTCCCTGCTGCAAGACGGCAAGGTGGCTGCCACTTACCGCAAGTTCCACCTGCCCAACTACCAGGTTTTCGACGAGGAACGCTACTTCGCTTCTGGTGACACGCCCTGCGTCATTGACGTGAAGGGCGTCAAACTCGGCATCACCATCTGCGAAGACGTCTGGGTGGCGGGCCCGGCGGAAGCCGCCCGGACTGCCGGCGCGGAGGTGCTGCTGGCACTGAATGCCTCGCCCTACCATATGCACAAGCAGGCCGAGCGTATCGACATGCTGCGGGAGCGGGTGCGCGACACCGGCATTCCGGCGGTGTACGCCAACATGGTGGGGGGCCAGGACGAACTGGTCTTCGACGGCGCCTCCTTCGCCCTGGATCGCCAGGGCAAGCCGGTGCTGCAATCCGCAGCCTTCGTGGAAGCCCTGGATATGGTCGAGTATGCCGACGGCGATCTCAGGGCCGAGGCCCTCACCCCGGCGGCCAGCCTGGAAGCGGATGTATACAACGCCCTGGTGCTGGGGGTACGGGACTACTTGGGCAAGAACGGCTTCCCCGGCGCCCTGCTGGGCCTCTCCGGCGGCGTGGATTCGGCCTTGGTGCTGTGCATCGCCGTGGATGCCCTTGGCGCCGACAAGGTGCGGGCGGTCATGATGCCCTCCCCCTATACAGCCGGCATCAGCCTTGACGATTCTCGGGAACTGGTGGTCAACCTGGGGGTGCAATACGACGAAGTCCTCATCTCGCCGGCCATGCAGACCTTCGCCGATATGTTGGAACCGGAGTTCCGCGGCAAGCCGAAAAGCCCCTGGGACACCACGGAGGAAAACCTGCAGGCGCGTATTCGCGGCATGCTGCTCATGGCCCTGTCCAACCGCTACGGTTCCATCGTGCTCACCACCGGCAACAAGTCGGAAATGGCCGTGGGCTACGCCACGCTGTATGGCGACATGGCCGGCGGCTTCGCCGTCATCAAGGACATTTTCAAGACCTTCGTCTATCGCCTGTGCGCTTGGCGCAATGCCCAAGGGGACAAGCCGGTCATCCCGGAACGCATCCTGACCCGGGCGCCCTCCGCCGAACTCAAGCCGGACCAGACCGACCAGGACACCCTGCCCGCCTACGACGTGCTGGACGCCATCATCGAAGCCTACATGGGCCGTGACGAAAGCCCGGCCCAGATCATACGGGCCGGCTACCAGGAGGCGGACGTGAGGAAAGTCGTCGGCATGCTCAAGCGGAACGAGTACAAGCGCCGCCAATCCCCCGTCGGCATCCGGGTTACGCAGCGCGGATTCGGCAAGGATTGGCGATATCCGATAACATCACGCTATTCGGACGAATACTGATTGTGGGGTCGGAGTAGGGTGGGCTTCAGCCCACCGTTCCCGGCCTAAACCACGGCGGGTTGAACCCCGCCTACAAACGGAGCAGACAATGAAGAAAATCGAAGCAGTCATCAAGCCGTTCAAGTTGGACGAAGTGCGTGAAGCCCTCTCCGAAGTAGGCATCACCGGCCTCACGGTCACGGAAGTAAAGGGTTTTGGCCGCCAGAAGGGCCACACCGAGTTGTATCGCGGCGCCGAGTACGTGGTGGACTTCCTGCCGAAGATCAAGGTGGAAATCGTCGTCGCCGACGAAACCGCCGAACCCGCCATCGACGCCATCGTCAAGGCCGCCCGTACCGGCAAGATCGGCGACGGCAAGATTTTCGTCTCCTCCATCGAACAAGTCGTGCGTATCCGCACCGGCGAGACAAACGAATCGGCCATCTGATTGATGGCGTGTGAAACGTGAAAAGTGAAATGTGAAACGTAGAACCCTCGCATTTCCAGCCGCGTAAGCGGCATGACGAAAAACAAAGGCGGCCTCCGGGCCGCCTTCTGTTTTTGGGCGCCACCGGCGCCCACATTTCACTTTTCACTTTTCACATGCCCTGCTTTCAGCAGGACAAGCACCGCCCCCTCCCCTCCCTCATGGGGTCGGGCCTGGCAGAAGGCGAGGATTTCTTCCCGCTGGGACAGCCAGCTTTTGGAGAGCTGTTTCAAGACCGGCTCCCGGCCCTTTGATCCATGGCCCTGGCCGTGGATGAGGCGGATGGCGCGTCGGCCCTGCCTGAGGCTTGCGGCGAGGAAATGGCCCAGGGCTTCCCGGGCCTCGTCCCGGGCCATGCCGTGCATGTCCAGTTCCCCTTGATTTGGCCAGCGGCCCTTCCTGAGGTCGGAGAGTACCCGACGCGGCAGGCCGGGACGCAGGAAAGCCTCATCGTCCGCCCCGTCCAAGCGATCCACGAAACTGATGGGGGCGGCTTCCCGCTGCGGCTCGGTCTTCGGCTGCTGCCGCGGCATGGCCGCAGGCACTGCGGGCGCCAGATGCAATCGGCCCGTCTCCGCCAGGGGCTGAGTTCCGCGCATGAGATGACGAAAGAGCGCCGCCGGATCCTGGGGCAGCTTCTCGGGGACTGCCGCCTCGAACTGCTCGATGGCGACCGCTGCCGGCTTGCGATGAGCGGACGTGGCCAGATCCACCCGTCCGCTGTCGGCAATGGGCGTCACATCCTGGTAAGCGAAGCGCCACAGGGCCTGGGGATCCCGGGGATCGGGGAGCGGCGGCGGCCGGCGGATTTCCGGCTCAGGCGCCGCCCGGGGCCGGGGCACGGCGGACGGGCGCGGCAAGGCAATCTCTGCCAGACCGGGATTCGCCAGGGGCTTTACCCCCGCCAGGCTGGCCTGAAACAGGGAAGTATCCTCTTCCTCCTCCACCGGCTTCGGTATACGTGCCATGACGGGCCGGGAGGCGTGAACCTTGCCCTTTATTTCAGACAAGACCCCGAACGGGCCGTCCCTGGACTTGCGTGATTGCTTCGACATGACAAGAAAGATACCCAAAAAGCAAATCACTAAACGCCGAGGCGCCGAGAAACCAATGAGCTGAATGAGCTTGGCCAGCCCCGCAAACAATGGAGCTAGGAGCTTTCGCTTTTCCTCTGCGCCTCTGCGCCTCGGCGTTTCAAAATGCCTTTTCAAGCAGTCGCGCGCGTAAATCAGCCGTCCAGGCCATCCAGGTAACGTTCCGCATCCAGAGCGGCCATGCAGCCGGTGCCGGCGCTGGTGACGGCCTGACGGTAGATGTGGTCCTGCACGTCGCCGGCAGCGAATACGCCCGGAATACTGGTCTGGGTGGCATTGCCTTTTCTGCCGCACTCGGTCACCAGGTAGCCGCCTTCCATTTCCAGCTGGCCGGCAAAGATGTCCGTATTGGGCTTGTGGCCGATGGCAATGAACACGCCGTCCAGACTGATGTCTTCCGTGGCGCCGCCCTGGGTGCTCTTGATGCGCATGCCGGTGACGCCGGACTTGTCGCCCAGCACTTCATCCAGGGTGTGGTTCCACTTGATAGTGACCTTGCCGGCTTTTTCTTTCTCGGCAAGCTTGTCCTGCAGAATCTTTTCGGAGCGGAACTTGTCGCGGCGATGCACCACCGTGACGTGGCTGGCGATGTTGGCCAGGTAAAGGGCCTCTTCCACGGCGGTATTGCCGCCGCCGATCACGGCCACGGGCTTGTTCCGGTAGAAGAAACCATCGCAGGTGGCGCAGGCGGAGACGCCCCGGCCGGCAAAGGCTTCCTCGGAGGGCAGGCCCAGGTACTGGGCGGAGGCGCCGGTGGCAATAATGAGGGCGTCACAGGTGTAGGTACCGTTGTCCCCCACCAGGGTGAAGGGCTTTTCGGTCAGTTTCACCGTATGGATGTGATCGAAAATTTGTTCCGTCTGGAAACGCTCGGCGTGCTTCTGGAAGCGCTCCATGAGTTCCGGCCCCTGCACACCGTCCACGTCGGCGGGCCAGTTATCCACTTCCGTGGTGGTCATGAGCTGGCCGCCCTGGGCCATGCCGGTGATGAGAACGGGTTTCAGGTTGGCACGGGCGGCATAGACCGCAGCGGTGTAACCGGCCGGGCCGGAGCCCAGGATCAGGAGGCGAGAGTGGCGCGTTGTCATGGTTCGTTCTCTGATTTATGAAGGGGATATAAAGCTTGCGGGTCTGGAGCCGTTAGAGCACTGGTTGAACATTATACTTGAGTCGTTTGTCCGACTCCGCCCGATTCAGGGAGGCCCAAGCGCCTCCAACAAGAGGAATACACCATGGCCCAGCCCAACAACGTCTCCGTCATCGCCCTGCGCTGCCTGCCCTTGTTCGCCGGCGTGCCACCGGAAAACCTGGAACCCATCGCAAAGGTGTCCATGCTGCGACGTGTCGGACGGGGCACCACCGTGGTCATGGCGGGGGACAGCACGGACTTCGTCTATATCGTGCTGGCCGGCAGCCTCAAGGTGCTGGTAAACGACGAGGAAGGCCGGGAGGTCATCCTGTCCATCCTGGGGCCGGGGGAACTCTTCGGCGAAATGGGCGTGGTGGATGACAATCCCCGCTCCGCCTCCGTGGTGGCGGCGATTCCCAGCGACCTGGTGGTCATCTCCAAGTCGGATTTCAAGCGCTGCATGCAGGAAAATTTCGACATTTCCCTGTTCATCATGCGCAACCTGGCCCACCGCCTGCGGGTGGCGGATCGCAAGATCGAGAGCCTGGCCCTCCTGGATGTGTATGGCCGGGTGGCGCGGCTGCTGCTGGACAGCGCCGAGAAGATCAACGGCGAACTTGTGGTGGTAAAGAAAATTTCCAAGCAGGACATCGCCAAGATGATTGGGGCCTCCCGGGAAATGGTCAGCCGGGTCATGAAGGACCTGGCCCTGCAGGGCCTCATCGACGAATCCAGCGGCCGCGTGGTGCTCAAGGAAAACATCGGCAGCGTAGGCTGAACGAGGAGCACCGATTGCACCTTGGCTGCGCCTATCAGAGCGTCGACATGTCCACTTCGTAGGCCCCGCCGATAACCAGAAACTCATCCTCGCCGCGCACGATGCCGGGCAAGAGGCCGCAATAGAAGAAAATCTTGGCCAGGGGCACTTCCACCGTGAGGATGTAGTCGCCGAACTCGCTGGCCCGATCCCGGCTGCAGGTGAAGGAATTCAGGTTGTTGAACAGCACCACCCGGCCACCCTCCCGGCCGCTGGGCAGAACGTCGTGCTCATCCATGCGGTTGATACCGCGGTAAAGGGTGACGTGATGAGATTGGGGATGGCGCCGCGCCAATTCATATTGGCAGTAGGTGTACACCAGGTCGCACTGAGCTTCCAGGGCGTTGGTGCCGTACAGGCCCTGGCAGCGCATCTCTTGGTAGCGCCGGTAGGCATCCGACTCCGGATCCCGCAGGGGCAGGCCGTGAAACCGTGGCGTCAGGCCGAAGCGGGATTCCACCCAGGCTTTCAGTACCGCCCCTTCCTTGCTATCCGAGTCGAAGCTCCAGCCCCTGAGCACTCGCGGATAGTTGGCCTTGGCCCGGCCCTTGCCGCCCCGGGTGTAGCCCGCCTCTTCAGGTGCTTCCAGACAGAAACGCACCGTCAGGTAATCCTGGAAGACTTCCGCACGCCGCTCGGCGCTGACACAGGCATCCAGGCGCCGGAACAAATCCCCATGCAATTCCGCCACCCCGTCCAGGACCAGGGGGGAAGGGTTCTGCTGATAAGTGACGCTGCCCAGAATGACCGCCGGCAGGTTGCAGCGGTTGATGGGCAAGCGCGCATCCCTGGGTAGTACAGCCTTCCACGCCTCACCCCTCACGCCTCACTCCTCACCGTTCTTTGTCGTCAGCCCTACAAAGCTCATGGACTTTGTCGTATCCCACATCCCCGCGAAAACCCCGACACAAAACATTTTATCGTATTTTTTCAATTAGTTAATACACAACAGCAGGGCTGGCACGGTCCGTGCAACAGGAGACATGCGAATCAATGATTCCAGTGTCCCCGAACCCACGACAGACTCATAGGAGATTACACCATGGCTAAACTGCGTCAATGCGCCATCTACGGAAAGGGCGGTATCGGCAAGTCCACCACCACCCAGAATCTGGTGGCTGCGCTCGCCGAATCCGGCAAGAAGGTGTTGATTGTTGGCTGCGACCCGAAGGCTGACTCCACCCGCCTGATCCTGCACTCCAAGGCCCAGACCACCGTGATGCACCTGGCTGCCGAAGCCGGCTCCGTTGAGGATCTGGAACTCGAGGACGTCATGTCCATTGGTTTTGGCGGCATCAAGTGCGTTGAATCCGGCGGCCCGGAACCCGGGGTTGGCTGTGCCGGCCGCGGCGTCATCACCGCCATCAACTTCCTGGAAGAAGAAGGCGCCTACTCTGAAGACCTGGACTTCGTCTTTTATGACGTGCTCGGCGACGTGGTCTGCGGCGGTTTCGCCATGCCCATCCGCGAGAACAAGGCCCAGGAAATCTACATCGTTTGCTCCGGCGAAATGATGGCCATGTACGCCGCCAACAACATCGCCAAGGGCATCGTGAAGTATGCGAACTCCGGTAGCGTGCGGCTGGCCGGCCTGATCTGCAACAGCCGTAACACCGACCGGGAAGACGAACTGATCATGGCCCTGGCTGCGCGCCTGGGCACCACCATGATCCACTTCGTGCCCCGCGACAACGCCGTGCAGCACGCTGAAATCCGCCGCATGACCATGGTCGAATACGATCCGAAGCACAAGCAAGCCGACGAATACCGTCAGCTGGCCATGAAGATCGACCAGAACCGCAACTTTGTCATCCCGACGCCCATCGAGATGGAAGAGCTGGAAGAGCTGTTGATGGAATTCGGCATCATGGAAGCGGAAGACGAAACCATCGTCGGCCAGACCGCCGCCGAACTGGCTGCCGCTGCGGCTGCCGCCTGATAGCGAACGAGGTCGCCGCCCCCGGGCAGCGACCTGCTGATCGCCTGCAATCAACCATTGTTGGCGTCGTGCACAGATAGTTGCCGGCGCAACGAAAGGAGTTTCATCATGGCAGCTCTCACCCGCGAAGAAACCGCGGCCCTCATTCAAGAGGTGCTTGAGGTTTATCCCGACAAGGCCAAGAAGGACCGTGCCAAGCACTTGATGATCAACGACAAGGAACTCGAGTCGTCGAAGAAGTGCATCACCTCCAACCGCAAGTCCCTGCCGGGCGTCATGACCATGCGTGGCTGTGCCTACGCCGGTTCCAAGGGCGTGGTCTGGGGTCCGATCAAGGACATCATCAGCATCTCCCACGGCCCCATCGGCTGCGGCCAGTATGCCCGCGCCGGCCGTCGTAATTACTACGTCGGCACCACCGGCGTGGATGCCTTCTGCGAAATGAACTTCACCTCCGACTTCCAGGAGAAGGACATCGTCTTCGGCGGCGACAAGAAGCTCGCCAAGCTGATCGACGAAATCGAAGGCCTGTTCCCCCTGAACAAGGGCATCTCCGTGCAGTCCGAGTGCCCCATCGGCCTCATCGGTGACGACATCGAAGCCGTCGCCAAGAAGGCTGCCGCCAAGCTGAACAAGCCGGTCGTACCGGTGCGCTGCGAAGGCTTCCGTGGCGTCTCCCAGTCCCTGGGCCACCACATCGCCAATGACTCCGTGCGGGACTGGATCATCTCCAACCGTGACGGTCATCCCTTCGAAAAGACGCCCTACGACGTGGCCATTCTCGGCGACTACAACATCGGCGGCGACGCCTGGGCCTCCCGTATCCTGCTGGAAGAAATGGGTCTGCGCGTGGTGGCCCAATGGTCCGGCGACGGCACCCTGGCGGAAATGGAAAACACCCCCTTCGTCAAGCTCAACCTCCTCCACTGCTACCGCTCGATGAACTACATCAGCCGGCACATGGAAGAAAAGTACGGGATTCCGTGGCTCGAATACAACTTCTTCGGCCCCACCAAGATCAAGGAATCCCTGCGCAAGATCGCTTCCTACTTCGACGACACCATCAAGGAAGGTGCCGAGCGGGTCATCGCCAAGTACACGCCGATGATGGAAGAGGTCATCGCCAAGTACAAGCCGCGCCTGCAAGGCAAGAAGGTCATGCTGTACGTGGGCGGTCTGCGTCCCCGTCACGTGGTCGGCGCCTACGAGGATCTGGGCATGGAAGTGGTCGGCACCGGCTACGAATTCGCCCACAACGACGACTATGACCGCACCATCAAGGACATGGGCGACGCCACCCTGATTTACGACGACGTCACCGGCTACGAATTCGAAGAGTTCGTCAAGGCCATGAAGCCCGACCTGATTGGTTCCGGCATCAAGGAAAAGTACGTCTTCCACAAGATGGGCGTGCCCTTCCGCCAGCTGCACTCCTGGGACTACTCCGGCCCGTATCACGGCTGTGACGGTTTCGCCATCTTCGCCAAGGACATGGATCTGACGCTGAACAATCCGTGCTGGAACCTGATGAAGACGCCCTGGAAGAAAGTTGAAGCGGAAGTTGTCCAGGCCGCTGCGTAAATCGTAGGGCGGGTTTCAACCCGCCAACCCGTCTCACTGGCCGGCTGAAGCCGGCCCTACTGACCAAGGCCACGGATTAGTGGCTTGGTCTAAGGAGCGAATAATGCAAACCCTCGACAAAATCAAGCCGTGTTTCCCCCTGTTCCGTGATGATGACTATCAAGCCACCATCAGCAACAAGCGGGAACTCTTTGAAGAAGGCCATGGCAAGGACAAGGTCCAGGAAGTCTTCCAGTGGACCACGACCCAGGAATATCAGGATCTCAACTTCAAGCGCGAAGCCCTGACCATCAACCCGGCCAAGGCCTGCCAGCCCCTGGGTTCCTCCCTGTGCGGCCTGGGTTTTGCCAAGACCCTGGTGTATGTGCACGGCTCCCAAGGCTGTATCGCCTACTTCCGCACCTACTTCAACCGTCACTTCAAGGAGCCGATCGCCATCATCGCCGACTCCATGACGGAAGATGCCGCTGTGTTCGGCGGCCAGAAGAACGTGCATGAAGGCCTCGCCAACGCCACCAAGCTCTACGGCGCCGAAATGATCGCCATGTCCACCACCTGTATCGCCGAGGTGATCGGGGACGACTTGAACGCGTTCATCAACAACTCCAAGAAGGAAGGCCACCTGGACAAGGATTTCCCGGTGCCCTTCGCGCATACGCCCTCTTTCGTCGGCAGCCACACCACCGGCTGGGACAACATGGAAGAAGGCATCCTGCGCTACTTCACGCTGAACACCATGGAAGGCAAGGTCATCGGTTCGAACGGCAAGATCAACATCGTGCCGGGCTTCGAAACCTACCTGGGCAACTTCCGCGTCATCAAGCGCTACCTGAAGGAAATGGACGTGGCTTACACGTTCCTGTCCGATCCGGAAGAAGTGCTGGACACCCCGGCCGACGGTGAATTCCGCATGTACGCCGGTGGCACCACCATCGACGAAGTGAAGGATGCTCCCAACGCCCTGAACACCTTCCTGCTGCAGCCCCTGCAGCTGGAAAAGACTAAGAAGTTCGTCGAGAACACCTGGAACCACGAAATTCCCAAGCTCAACATCCCCATGGGCGTGGAATGGACCGACGAGTTCCTGATGAAGGTTTCCGAAGTCACCGGCAAGCCGATTCCCGAATCGCTGGCCACGGAACGGGGCCGTCTGCTGGACATGATGACCGACTCCCACGCCTGGCTCCACGGCAAGAAGATGGCCCTCTACGGTGATCCCGACTTCGTCATGGGCATGACCAAGCTGCTGATGGAATTCGGTATCGAGCCGACCCACATCGTCAGCAACAACGGCTCCAAGAAGTGGAAGAAGGCCATGGAAGCCCTGCTGGCCACCAGCCCCTACGGTGCCAGCGGCAAGGTCTATCCCGGTGCCGACCTGTGGCATCTGCGCAGCCTGTGCTTCACCGACAAGCCGGACTTCCTCATCGGCAACAGCTACGGCAAGTACATCCAGCGCGACACGCTGCACAAGGGGCCGGAATTCGAAGTGCCGCTGATCCGTATCGGCTTCCCCATCTTCGACCGTCACCACCTGCATCGCATGACGACCCTGGGCTACGAAGGCGCCATGTACGTCCTGACCACCCTGACCAACACGGTTCTGGAAAAGCTCGACGACCAGACCCGCGGCATGGCCACGACGGACTACAACCACGATCTGGTACGTTGATACCGTAAGCGGTCAGCGGAAAGCGGTAAGCGTGCTCGTGGCGCTCACCGCTTACCGCTCGCCGCTTACCAGGAGCTCAGAATGGCCAACATCATGATCCGGAATGCGCCGAAGGGCGGCTTGTCCTTCTACCTGCCCAAGCGGGATCTGGAAGCTGCCATCGAGTCCATCGAGTTCGACACCCCGGAGAAATGGGGTGGCGAACTCAAGCTCGAAAACGGCGGTAGCTATTACATCGAGCCCATGGCCAAGCCGGCCCGCCTGCCCATTTCCCTCAGGGCGAAACGGCTGGGCGCGGCGGAAGACTGAAAACCGTGAGCGGTCAGCGGAGAGCAGCAAGCGGATAAATGGCTTATCGCTCACCGCTTACCGCTTACCACTTACTCTCCAAAGGAGAACCATCATGGCAATGAAGATTGATCCCGATACCTGCACTGCCTGTGACGACTGCAGGCCCATTTGTCCGACCAAGGCCATCAAAAAGGGCAAGATTTTCTACACCATTGATCCGGACACCTGTACGGAATGCGAAGGTGAGAATGACACGCCCATGTGCCAGAAGGTCTGCCCCTCCGACAGCATTACCTACGCTTAAGAGAGCCGGGACCCGAGCGTCTGGGCGGCATTCTCCGACCGGGCGCTCCCATCCCCGCTTTTTTCCCCAGGAGCCCACCATGTCTACACCCGTCGCTTCCCGCGAA
The DNA here is from genome assembly GCA_043743785.1 of Rhodocyclales bacterium. Lineage (GTDB taxonomy): Bacteria > Pseudomonadota > Gammaproteobacteria > Burkholderiales > Rhodocyclaceae > JAQTNA01. The sequence continues at coordinate 28,758 of JAYTVW010000082.1, forward strand.
GCCGCATTTCGCATAGCCATGGCCGCCCGCACCCTGGACGGCCTGGATGTTCGTGCCCTGGTCGGGGCGCTGGCCGACAAGTTCGAGCTGCCTCTCACCGAAACCAAGCTGGCCCAGCTGACCGTGGAAGACCTGCGGGTCATCCTGGCCGGCGGCCATGCCGAGGAAAATTGCGTAGTCGGCGTCAGCCCCGAAGTCCTCAAAGAAGCCGTGCGCATCCTGTGGGGAGAAGACCTGGAGAGCAGCGACAGGCCGGTGGTCTCCGCCTACGCGGAGGGCGAAATGCCGGGCTCCGTGCGGGTGGCCATCGCCTCCAACAAGGGGGAAAACCTGGACGGCCATTTCGGTTCCTGCGAAACCTTCCTCATCTATCAGCTCTCGCCCACGGCCATCAAGCTGATCGATGTGCGCTCCGGCCTGGACGCGGACGCGGAGGAAGACAAGAACGCCGCCCGCGCCGCCGTCATCAAGGATTGCCAGGTGCTGTTCATCCAGTCCATCGGTGGCCCGGCCGCAGCCAAGGTGGTACGAGCCGGCATCCACCCCCTGAAGAAACCCAAGGGTGGCCCGGCGCGGGAACTGCTGGCGGAATTGCAGACCGCCCTGGCCAGCCCGCCGCCCTGGTTGGCCCGTGTCATGGGGGTGCCCGCAGCATCGCTTGCGCGCTTCGCCGAAGAGCTGGACGAAGAGGAGGCCTGAGATGAACGCTCACCTTTGTTCGCTACCATCAAAAGGAGCGTGGTCATGACACCCGAACGCCTGGCCGAAGTAGTGGCGGCAGTGACCATCAGCCCGGAAGTACTCGCCCTGCGGGCGGACTTTCCCGATCTCATTTTCACCGAATGCAGTGAGAACGACCTGTCACCGCGCCTGAAACCCGTGGCGGAAACGCCCCAGGCCCTGATCTTTCTCTATACCGGCATCAGCGGCCATTGCCTGGAAATGACCAACACCCTGGAGATCGCCAATGGCGTGGTGGTGGCGGCCCGGGACGAGGACGACTGAACAAGAAACAGACATGACTAAACGCCGAGGCGCCAAGACGCCGAGGAAAAACAAGAGCTTGTAAGGCAGGGTTGCTTCACTTTCCTGGAGAGACCTCGCTTGCAATAACTCTCTGATTTCTCGGCGCCTCGGCGTTTCAAAATGCTTTTCTAGCAGCGCAGAAACCCGTCAATGATCTTGTCGGGTTTCTTACAAAAAAAAACTTATGTACATGATTATCAGTGAATTTTTGCATGGCACCAAATTTGCAGAACAACACTGAGACCCGGTGGAAGGATTGATCGACGGCCCAGGTGCCGCCCATCGGGGAAACAGTTTCAATAACCTCGCCGCCAAATCCGTTTCGGCTGGCACTCGCTAAAAAGGAAGCAACATGGCTGACTACACCGCCCTGACCCGTGGAGGCGCCCAGTGGGTTCCCGAATTCGTCACCGCCCTGAACGCCGAGAAATGCATCGGCTGCGGCCGCTGCTACAAGGTTTGTCCCCGGGATGTGCTCAATCTGATCGACTCCGACGAGTGCGATGACGAGGACGAAAGCGCCGCCGCCAAGATGACCATCAAGGATCTGGACGACTGCATTGGCTGTGGTGCCTGCGGCCGGGTCTGTCCGAAAGACTGCTACTCCTACGCGCCCCTGGCGGCCTGAGCGCCAGCATGGCTCCGGATTTCTCGGCAAGCAGGCAGACGAAGGTGCGGACCATCCCGTCGCCCCCACTCCGTCCGCCGGGAAATCCGGGAAGCCCCCCTCTAGCCGGCCAATGCCGATGAAGAATGACAGCATGGTGGCGGGCAGCGGCCGCTATGGGCTCTGCGCCGGCTGCAATTATTTCCCGGATTATGTGGAGCGGGAAAGCTGCCAGCCCGGGGACGCCTGCATCCGCGCCCACAGCGGACGGCAAATCGATCGCTTCCTGCGCAAGAACCCGGGGGAAGCGGTTCTTTACCTTGCCGACATTTTCTGGGAACGCCGCGCCATCGCCGCCCGCTATTCCCCCGTGGCCCGCATCGCGGTCTTGGTGAAGGATCCGGACGAGGTCGTGCGCCGCGTCGTCGCCGACCGCCTGCCCGCCAGTGATCTGGCGGCCATGATCCATGACCCGGATCGGGAAGTACGCCTTTCCGTGGCAGCCCGCCTGCCCGAACCCCGCCTGACTTCCCTGCTGCAGGATCCGGATTACCTGGTACGGGCCACCGTGGCCCGGCGCCTGCCCCATGGCAAGCTGATGGCCCTGGCCTCGGACCCGGAGCGGGAAGTGCGCAAGGTGGTGGCCAGCCGCCTACCCTCTTTTGCCCTGGACGCGCTGGCCTGCGACAAGGAACCGGAAGTCAGGGCCATCGTGGCGGAACGGGCCTTGCCGCAACTGGCGGGAAAACTGCTGGCGGACCCGGAATGGTGGGTGCGCCTGGCGGCCGTGGCGAATGCGCCCCTGGAGGCCCTGGCCGCCCTGCAGGACGACCCGGAAATTGAAATCCGGGATGCCGCGCGGGAACGGTTGGCAGCCGCAAGCACAGAAAAAGCGAATGACTAAACGCCGAGGCGCCGAGGCGCCGAGATTATTGCGAATGAGGAAAGGACACGGCACGGGGATGCTCCGGGCAGGCACCATGTGTTGCTTTTCCTCCGCGTCTCGGCGCCTCGGCGTTTCAACTTGCTTTTATTGAGGAATCATCATGAAAGAAGTCCTTGCCTGGTCCGAGTATTGCCAGTCCCTGGCGCCCACCATCAAAGAGGCCGCCGGCCACGCCGCCGTATCCGCCGGCCCCGAGGCACTTCTGAAGGAACTGGCCAAGGCCATCCCTGACTGGCATTTCCGCCATGTCCTGTGCCGTGGCGGCTGGTATCGCCTGGGCGGCGTGGTGGCGGCCGACGGCAGCCGGGTGGCGGACAATCTGGAAAGCTGGGCCGAGGAAGCCCTGAATGAGCGGGATGGCGATTTCGCCCACCTGCTGGAAGACCACGCCGGGCAAACCCTCTACGCCAGCCGCCTGGAAGGCCGCACCCACTATCTGGTGGCACCCGAAGGCCAGGGACCGGCGGATTTCCTGCAACTGGAAGTGGAAGACCTGCAGGAAGTACGGGGGCATCGCCTGTTCTCCGGCAACCCGCCCCCCGCCAGCCTGGAAGAACTGGTGGACCCGCGGGTTGGCGTGGGTCAGGCCCTGCCCCTGGACATGCCCCGCTACTGCTTCAAGCGGGTGCTCCACGTGGGCGCGGTGCTGAAGCGCATGCTGGCCCAGCGTCCGGAGCAGGCCCCCATCCATCGCATGCTGGAAGACTGGGCAAAGAGCAGTGCCGGCGTCACCAGCGCCTTCCACAACCACTGGGTCATCGCCGTGCGGGAATACCTGGACCGCTACCAGCAAACGCTTTTCAGCGCCCAGCCCATCGCCACTCTCACCGGTGATCTACCGGAATTCGGTGCCATGCCAGGCGCCAGCGGCCTCACGCTGCAGGAAGCCCTGAGCACCTTTGACCGGGCCGTAGGCTATCCCTTTGCCTGGTACTTCCACATGATCCATGGCAAGGCCATCCCCCACTGGGTCGCCCAGGCCGTGGTGGAAGACGCCCTGACCGGCTTCGCCTACCTGCCGCAAAAGGATGTGGACGTGGTGCGCAACTGGCTGCACCGGCCCTACTCCGTATAAGGCGGATTGCCACCAATCCCTTCCCTTGATAATCGCGAGCAAGCTCGCTCCAGCAGCACCCTGCGGAGCGGGCTTGCTCGCGATTGAATCCGGAGTAGATTGTGCCGTCAGGCACAACACGGCGTCACCCATGATGTGTTGTGCCTGACGGCACAACCTACGAGTGCTTCTTGCTTTTGAAATATTGGAGAATTCGCAGGTCAGGTTGCGCAGCAACCTGACATCCGCCGAGAGTTGGTGTCAGGTTTCCTGCAGAAACCTGACCTACGGCAGAGGGATGGTAATTCGTGGAACCGCCTCAACTCGCCTTTTTCAGCCCGGCCACGACCCCGGACGCCGGCAGGGATTTGATCCATTGCTGCTGGGCGCTGCTGCGGCGTTTGTCTGTCAGGATATCCACAATGCGCTGGCAGGCATCCACGAAGGCCACGCTCTCGCCCAGCAGGATTTCGTCGCAGTAGAGGAGGTGCAGGCCCATGGGGGATTCCTGCACAGGGGAAACATCCCCTTCCGCCAGAGCGAAGGCCGCCGGTTCCAACTCAGGAAAGAGCTGGCCGCGCTTTACCGTGCCCATCTCGCCCCCCTGGAGGGAGGTTGGGCAGTGGGAATGAGCGAGGGCGGCGGCGGCGAAATCCTCCGCACGCAGGAGGCCGGGACGCAGGTTTTCCAGATGGGCGCGGCCCTTGGCCTTGTCCGCCGCATCATTGAAGGTCACGAGGATATGGCGCAGCCTGCGCCGCTCTGGCCGCTCAAAGGGAGCCGGATTCATGCGGTAATAAATCTCCGCCTCCACGGCCGTCACCACCGGCACGCTGGCGCAGACCTTTTCCAGCACCGCCTCCACCATCAAGTCACGACGCACCGCTTCAGACAGGGCGGCTTCGGACAAGCCGATGCGCTCCAGGTCCTGCCGATAATCCTCCGGGGTCTCGTAGCGCGCCCGCAGCTCTGCCAGGCGGGCATCCAGGGTCGGGAAAGGCACCATGACGCCAACGGCCTCCCCGCTTCCCAGGATGCGTCCTTCGATGGCCCGCTGGCGCGGCGCCACTTGCTGCAAACGGGCCGTTTCCTCCCCGTTCAGGGATTCCGGCCCTTTCTGGAACATGGCCCAGGCAAGCTTGAACTCAAGATAATCCGACATCAATCGCCTCTTCTTCCTTGGCCGGGTCCAGCGTGGCTTCCGGAATCTGCAGCACCCGCCCCAGCAGGCAGTCGAAATGGACATGGTAGGCAACGCCCCCCGGCGCGTCGCGGATGACCCGCATGACCTCGCCCAAGGCGCCCACGGGCACCAGCACTTCCCCCGCCACCGTCAGGCCGGCCCGGCTTTTCACCTTCTCGCGGAACTCGAAGCGGGACGGCAGCCAGGGATCTTCGGCGCCGATGAGTTCCTCCTCCCGGCAACCAATGATGCGGCCCTCGTCCAGGAAGTTCACCGAGTAGATGATCTGATCCTGCAGGAAGGTGCCCCGGTCCATGACGATGCCGATGCTGCCGCGGCGCACCAGAAATGCTCCGGGGTCCAGGCCCGGATAGGTGCCATCATTCCTGACGTTGCGCGTCAGGCGCACCGCATCGTCAAAGTCGAAGTGGTAATCCATGCTGAACTCCCTGGTGCCGGGCTTACCCGCCTATGGAAAAGACACGTTCGAGAGAAACGAAGGAAGACATGCCGCCATCCTCCGTCTTGGTGTTCTGGAAGACCCGGAAGACTTTCTCCTTCAGGGAATCGGATTCCACGAAATCCTGGTAAGCCCGGGTAAGCCATTCCTTGTAAACCTCGGTGCGGAAGGCATCATCCCCGGACAAACCGGTCAGGCGGGACAGGTAATCATGAAAGCGCTGCAGGATGTGCAGGCGATTGACGTGTACGACGGACTCGTCGTAGGGCACGCCAAAATAGTTGAGGAAATCCTCTGCGGAAACGAGATCCTCAAGGGCTTCGTCCAGGCTCAGGGTATCGTCCATGTCATCTCTCCGGGGTCAGTGGCTGGGTGAAAAAATCAGGAGCTAGGGGCTAGGGTTCAGGCAGCCAGGGCGGCTTCGGCTTCGTTGGAACGGAATTCGTCCAGCACTTCCAGCAATTTGGCGGCCCCCAACTGGTCCCGGACATCCAGGACGGCCAGCTTGGCCAGCCGCTCACGGGCGTCATCGATGCGCCCCAAGCGCAGCAGCACCACACAAGCGGCCTTCATGGCCAGCAGATAGAAGCGCAAGAGTCCAAAGGACAAGCCGGCGGCGACGCCCAGGGCCTGCTCGTCCAGCACGCGCCAGTCCAGGGGCAATTGCAGGCGTCCCGCCGCCAGTTGCATGGACCGCTCGGCTACCAGCAGGGCCTCGTTCAGGCGATGCTGGTAAAAATAGTAGCGGTACAGCCCCACCAGCACGGTCAGGTGCTCCGGCGCCATCAAGTGCGCGAACAGCAGGGCCCGCTCCCCCTCCAGGGTGCCGTAATCCCGGGCCGCCGCCTCGATGAGTTCCTCCGCCGCCACGGGCAAAGGCTCCTCGAAATACAACTTGCAGTCAGAGAATTCCAGCAAGTCCATGTCAGTGGTGCCTCGACTCAGATCCCACGGAAGTCGCGTAGCGACTCACGACGCACCCCTCGTCCATCGGGGCTGAGAGGGGAATTTGGAGAGCACTGCTCTCCACCCTCGCAGCCGGCAGGCAATGCAATGCCTGCCGTGGGCGCGAAGCGGGGGCTGGGGGTGAGGGGGCGATGACAGGGCCGCCAGGAGAGGAGTCTTCATCCAGCTTGGTCGCTTCACAGCACAAGTCGCCGGCACTACAGACCTTGCATTGTTCGCCATGCACCGGCTCGGGCTCGTTCCGCATACCCCGCAGTTCGCTCTCCAGGGCATCAATGCGGTCAACCAGGCACTGGATGGAGCGAGCCACCGGGTCCGGCATGAGGTTGTGGTCCAGGCCGGGGGCGACACGGACGCTACGTTGCTCCACGATGCGGCCGGGCACGCCCACCACGGTGCAATCCGCCGGGGCATCCTTCACCACCACCGAATTGGCACCGACCCGCACCCGCTCGCCGATGATGATGGGGCCGAGAATCTTGGCCCCTGCCCCCACCACCACCCCGTCCTTGAGGGTGGGATGACGCTTGCCCTTGTTCCAACTGGTGCCGCCCAGGGTGACGCCGTGATACAGGGTCACGTCATCCCCCACTTCCGCCGTCTCGCCAATGACGACGCAGGCGCCATGGTCGATGAAGAAGCGCCGGCCGATACTCGCCCCCGGGTGGATATCCACGTTCGTGAAGGTACGCCCGACGAAGGACAACAGGCGCGCCGGAAAGCGCAAACCGCGCCGCCACAGGCGGTGGGAAAAGCGATGGAACATCACCGCATGCACCCCGGGATAAGTGGTCAGCACCTCCAGGGTGGAGCGGGCCGCCGGATCCCGCGCAAAGACACAGTGCAGGTCTTCCTTGAGCAGGGCAAAGAGTCCCGGCGTTGAGTCGACCATCCGCGGCGTGTTGTCGGTCATGGTCAGGACTTCGTGCATATCGGGATCTCCCCTCGCGCCGGTCTGCGCGGATGATCGGAAGCGAAACGACTGGACAGCCGTTCATGGGTAACGCCCGGGAAAGTCTCCAGCCTACCGACCAGGCCACACCCCTCCCCGGACCGACCGAGGTCGTAGCAAAGGCTGGCGTGCTGGATGCTTGTGTAGTCTGAGTTGCGCATAGTGATCTCCCGAGCAGACCTTCGCAATCTCTGTGCCAGAGAAATTGTTTAGCAATATCAGAGCATTGCCACGACACGACAAGGCAGCCAGGGCTGGATGTCGGGAATCCGACAAGGCGGGAGAGGCACGGCGCAAGAGAATGGGCGGATATTTCACCGCCGAACGTGTCGCCAAGTACCAATATCAGAAAGGCATCTTCTACTGCCTCAGACCTTATGCATATGGCGCCGGCAGGGCTGGAGGGTTACAGCCATGCCCTTATGTCCAATGGCGTCCGCGGGATTCCGGCTCCACATCGCCAACACCATGACCCAGCTTTCAGAACGCGACGTTTGTACCAAGATCATCTCGCCCGCCATCGAAGCGGCCGGCTGGGACCGGAACACTCAATACCGGGAAGAGGTAAATCTCACTAGCGGTCGGGTGGTAGTGCGCGGCAACAAGGGCAAGCGGGACGTGAAGACCATCCGCCGTGCCGATTACGTCCTCTACTACAAGCCCGGCATTCCGCTGGCCGTCATCGAGGCCAAGGATCCCAAGCACACGGTGCGGGACGGCATGCAACAGGCGCTGGCCTACGCGGAAATGCTGGACGTGCCCTTTGCCTTCTCCAGCAACGGCGACGGCTTCGTCTTCCATGACCGCAGTGGCGGTGGTGGCGACGTGGAAATAGAAATTGACCTGGCCGACTTTCCGTCACCTGACGCATTGTGGCAACACTTCCTGGCCTGGAAGGGCATTCCGGAAGAAGCCGAAGCTGTCTATGGACAGGATTACGACACCCTCGGCCGACCTGCCCGGTATTACCAGCTCGCCGCGGTGAATCGGGCTGTCGGTGCCGTGGCCCGGGGCCAGAAGCGTGTCCTCTTGGTCATGGCCACCGGCTGCGGCAAAACCTTCACCGCCTTCCAGATCATCTGGCGCCTGTGGAAGTCCAAGGCGGCCATCGACCACGCGGCGCGCATGCGTCAGGCCCTCATCAACGCCAATCCGGACCTGGCGACCCAGCACCCGCAATACTGCATGCAGATCACTGGCGACAACGCCGAGGCCATCCGGGAACTGGAACGCTGCCTCTACAGATCGGCTTAGCACCGCGCAAGCCAACGCAGGATGCCGCGCGTGCAAGTCAAATCACGGAAATCTCCCTATAATGAAACAAGGAATCCTTACTTTCCACCGGAGAAGATCGTCATGCTTGCCAAAATGACCAGCAAAAACCAACTGACCTTGCCCAAGTCGGTCGTTGCAGAAATGGGCGATGCCGAGTATTTCGATGTGCGCTCCGAGAATGGCTGCATCGTCCTGGAGCCGGTGCGCATCCAGCGGGCCGATGCCGTGCGGGCCAAACTGGCAGCGCTGGGGATGGAGGAAGACGATGTAGCCGACGCAGTGGCTTGGGCACGCGGCAAACAATGAAGACCGCCACTGTCGGCACACTGCGGGTCGTGCTGGACACCAATGTGGTGGTTTCCGCCCTCTTATTTTCCCGTGGCCGCCTGGCCTGGCTGCGTCAAGCCTGGCAACAAGGCCGCTTCATCGCCCTCATTTCCCGCCCGGTGGCCGAGGAACTGATGGCGGTCCTGGCCTACCCCAAGTTCAAACTCAACAGCGGCGAGCAGCGGGAGTTGCTGGCCGACTACCTCCCCTGGTGCGAAATCGTTTCCCTACCGCCGGAACTTCCGGCGGTTGCCGACTGCCGCGACACGGATGACCTGAAATTCCTGGCCCTGGCCCAGGTGGCCCGCGCCGATTTTCTGGTGTCCGGCGACAAGGACCTGCTTGCTCTCGCCCCCGGCCACCAGCCCCCCATCATCAACGCGGACGATTTCCGCCAGCGTATCGAAGTCCCATGACCCTCAGCACCACTTTCATCAAGTCCATCCAGGACATCATGCGGCAGGACGCGGGCGTCGATGGCGACGCCCAGCGCATTTCCCAGCTGACCTGGCTGCTCTTCCTCAAGATTTTCGACGACCAGGAAACCGAGCTGGAGCTGATGCGGGACGACTACAAGTCGCCCCTGCCCGATAACCTGCGCTGGCGGTCCTGGGCCGCGGACGCGGAAGGTATCACGGGCGACGAGCTGCTGGACTTCGTCAATAACACGCTCTTCACGCGCCTGAAGGCTTTGCCGGCGGATGCCCAGCGCAACGCTCGCGGCTTCGTCGTGCGCCAGGTCTTCGAGGATGCCTTCAATTACATGAAGTCCGGCCAGTTGCTGCGCCAGGTCATTAACCGCATCAACGATATCGACTTCAACAACCAGCAGGAACGGCACCTCTTCAACGACCTGTACGAGCCCATCCGCATCGAGGAATTCGACGTGGAAAAGGCCTGGTGGGGCAGCGAGGCCGATGGCTTCCAGGCCCGGGTGAAAAACGAGTTCGCACTGAAGGTCAGCATCGACACCATCAAGGCCAGCGGTTTCAACCTGGATATGAAGAACCCCCACCGTGCCGACGAGGCCATCCATGATCCGGACCATCTGCTGGCCGAGTACGCCGTCCTGCAGCAGAAGATTGCCGAGACTCGCGATAAACTCAAGTCCGCGTTGAACGCAGCCCTGAATGGAGAAAACTGACCATGCCCATACTCAGCGTCTTTTTCGGCATCATCGTCCGCATGTATTTCTACGACAATCGGCAGCACCACTTGGCGCACATTCATGCTGAATATCAAGGTAGCAAGGCGATCTTTGACATAGAAAATGGCGAGTTGCTGGAAGGTTCATTGCCGCGCAAACAGCTTCGTCTTGTACAGGCGTGGATTGAGCTTCGCCGCGACGAATTGCTTGCCGACTGGCAATTAGCCATCAATGGAGAAGAACCCGTCAAGATTGCACCCTTGGGCTGACCGCACTGGAACCAACATGAATCCTTACGTCAAAACGCTTGCTCCCCTGCCGGACCATCGCCTGTTGCTGAGCTTTGAAAATGGCGAAACCCGGATATTCGATGCCACGCCCTACCTGGATAGAGGCGTCTTCGTGCGCATCAAGAACCCCGCCTTGTTCAATCTGGCCAAGGTCGTCGCCGGCTCGGTCGAGTGGCCGGGAGAAATTGACCTCAGTTATGACACGCTCTATCTGGAATCAAGGCTGGCGCAGGAATCCCAGGCCGCATGAGCCTCCCGCTGCCCGACGTGCTTGATTTAATTACCACCGCCCCCGGCGGCGTGGCCCGCCTGCGGGAACTGATCCTGTCCCTGGCCGTGCGCGGCAAGCTGGTGCCCCAGGACCCGGCGGATGAACCGGCGAGCGTGCTGCTGAAACGCATGCGGGCGGAGAAGGATGACCTTGTGCCGGACGATGTGGCAGCGATGTGCTGCTGTTCGACTGGTGGGTGCACAACGAAGACCGTCATCTAACTCTGCGTGGAGGGAATCCCAATTTGTTGTGGGATATGCAGCTCGGGCAGCTGGTTGTAATCGACCACAACCAGGCCTTTGATCGTGATTTCAACGCGTCGCGTTTTCTCGACTCCCACGTCTTCGCGGCCTGCTGGAACCGTATCTACGGGGACCATGTCGAACGGGGGCGTTATCAGACCAGGATGGAGAACGTACTCTCAAAGCTGTAGGACATTCGTGTTAACACTCCAGAGTCTTGGTGGCACTTTGCCGATGGTGTGCCAGCAGATGTGACTTGGGACGAAATTGTCGCTTGCCTGGAACGCTGCCACCGTGTGGACTTTTGGAATACGCCGTGAAAAAGTTTGCCTGCCAATACGCCCTGTTGCGCTTTCGCCCGTTTGTGGAAACGGGCGAGTTTGCCAATGTGGGTGTCGTCCTGATGGCACCGGACGCACGTTTTTTCGGCTTTTGCGTATTCCGGGGCAATCTGGACAGGCATTCCAGAGCAATCTGGACACAGATTCCACGGCAAACTGGACAGTGATTCCAGGCCAAACTGGACACGGATTATCGCCAGCGACAAGCAAGCAGACCTCGCCTTGCTTGAAACAAAGATTAAGCGCAAAGGCCTTTCAATAGCGAAATTTTCCAATGTCACAAAGGGACAAAAAGTCTTTGCGATTGGCTACCCTGTACCTTTAGTACAGGGGGCCGAGTCAAAAATAACAGATGGGATTATTAGCAGCTTCACTGGCACCAGGAATGACGACAAGCGATTTCAAATCTCCGCACCGATTCAACCGGGAAACAGCGGCGGCCCGCTTGTAAACGAAAAAGGCGAAGTCATCGGAGTTGTGGTCGCCAAATTATCCGAACGCGCTTACTTAGAAAACGCTGGAACCTTGCCTCAAAACGTCAATTACGCCGTTCGGACTGATGCTCTCACTAAATTCTTACAAACATACAATATCGCAATTTCCGGAGGAAAGACCCAGGCTAACGCTCTAGACAATGCAGACGCCAATACGGCCATGATTATCGTAACGTCTCAGGCTATTACTCTTCCGGTTGACACGGACTTGCCCCCAGCGGACACAGAGACTGAAGACTGGAACACGACTAAAGTTGCAAACACATGTCGGGCATGGGATCTTTACATAGCTAGACACAGGAATTCAAAAACATATGGAGCCGCAGTAAAGGCCCGTTCCGAATCTGAACAGCAAGCCTGGGAACAAGCAAGAAGAACCAACACACTTTATTCATATAGAACTTTTTCAGCGGAATGCCCCGGCGGTGCAAAAAACAGCGAGGCGGCAAAACTAATCGCCAAGCTAACCGCCGAAGAAGAGCAAGCGCAAGCAGAGATTAAAGAATACAGGACAGCCGTTGAGAAGAACAACTGCACCACGATCGAGGCATTCATCACCAAGTATCCATACGGCGTTTGGTCGAAGCCGGCGAAGGAGCAGCTCAACACAGTCGAGGCAGAAAAATACAGGTACGCGCTAAATACCAAGTCCGTTGAGGCGTGGTCTGATCTGCTTACCTCGTGCCCAAATTCTCGCCACGCTGCTGAAGCAAGAAACAACATCGAGCAACTGAATGCTCTTGATCGCGCACAACGAGAAGACAAAGCTTGGTTATTGGCGGCGACCGCTACACTACTCGGCAAGGTTGACAAGCCTGCCGCTGACGCATTCATAGCGAGCTATTTAACCAATTAGGACACGCTTGAAGGGGTCCCTCGCATTCATAGCCTCACACAGGCCAAGCCGAAACAGTGAGTGAAGGGAGGGTAGTCACCTACGGCACATCCCCCGACCACGCGTCCGCCCGAGTCGTCACGAAAGAGGCGCACCGCGTTTCACCTGCGGAAGGACAGATTACCCGTACCCGAGATTGTTTTCAGTTCCCGCCGTCTCCCGGGGTCTTCATGCTGGACCATGACGGGACGCCCGGTAAAGAGATCTCGCCGGACGATCTGCGCGCCGCGTTGGTTGCGGCCGCACCTGTTCTCGCCGGTGTGCCGATGCTGTGGCGCGCCAGTGCCTCTAGTTGCATTACCGCGTCAAACGGCACCGCGCTTACAGGCCTGAGCGGGCAACGGCTCTATATTCCGGTGCAGGATGCTCGCCTTATTCCTGAGGCGGGCAAAGCGTTGGTGGACTTGCTGTGGGCTGCGGGCTTGGGTCACATCGGCATTGGGTGTGCAGGTCAAGCCCTGGAACGCACTTTGATAGATGCCGCCGTCTGGCAGCCCGAACGGCTGGATTTTGCCGCACCGCCGGTCATGTGCGACGGCCTGACCCGCAAGCCTCCCGCCCCAAGGTTCTTCAACGAATCCGCAGCATGGCTTGGCCTGGGCGACCTGATTGCTGCAGCAGATGGCAGCATTAAGGCTGTGGCACGGAAGGCAAGGGCCGAGGCCAAGCGCGCAGCAAAGCCCATTCAGGACAAGGCGCGAGAGGCCTGGATCAACGAACACGCTCCGGCTTTGGCGGCCCTGCGCAAGATCCCCGAGGAGCAGGCCCGAGGCATCTTGATGCGTGCCTCTGAAAAGCACTTGCTCATGGGGGACTTCATGCTGAAATCGTCCGACGGCAGCGATGTGAGCGTGGGGGATGTTCTCGATAACCCGGAACGTTGGCACGGAACACGGTTTGGCGATCCCTTAGACCCCGGATACCGCAATGACCACCGTGTTGCCTGGGCGAATCTCCGAAGCGGCAGCAGGCCCTTTATCTTCAGTCACGCCCACGGAGGCGTCCACTACACGCTGGCCAGGCCATCGGCCCGTATCCAACTTTCCAGGGGGCAAAAGGCACGCGTTGTGGACAGTCTGCTTGACCTGTTGCGCCAGCGCGGCGAGCTTTTTGACTTCGGCGAAGGCGCCGGGCTTGTGCGTGTCACCGGTGGACGCGTGAGCGCTGTTTCCAGAGATTGGCTGGCAGATCATTTCGACCGGATAGCCGAGTTCTACACGGTCAAAATCCTGCCTGAGGGAGAACCGAAGGAATCCGCGCAAGATGCACCCCCGGCTGCGGCGATTGCCATAATCGCCAAGAATGGCGACCGCCGATTGCCGAAACTGACCGCCGTCATTACCGCCCCCATCCTGAGGGTCGACGGCTCGATACTCTCTGAGCCAGGGCACGACGCCTCAACAGGCCTACTCTACCTGTCGGCTTCGGGCGATACGGCCCATATTCCCGAGCATCCGACAATCGAACAGGCGTGTGCCGCTTTTGCCCGACTTTGGGAGCCAGTCCGACTCTTCCCCTTGGCCGATGACGTGGACCGGGGTGTAGTCCTTGCAGCTCTGATCACCGCCTGCCTACGGCCAAGCCTGCCTACGGCCCCGGGCTTCGGCTTCGATGCACCGGCAGCAGGGACAGGAAAAACCCTACTGGCGCAGACCATCGGTGCTTTGGGCTGCGGTGATGCGCCTGCGGCGATGCCTCCCGCCAGCAACCAAGACGAGGAGTGCCGAAAGCGCCTTTTCGCATCGCTGCGCGACGGCCACAAGATTTTGCTCTGGGACAACGTGCGGGACGTGTTCGGAAATGCAGCCATTGACGCATTCTTGACCGCATCCGTATTTGCCGACCGGGTATTGGGTGCGTCTGAAACAGCCTCCTTGCCGAATCGAGCCTTGTTTCTTGTCACCGGGAATAATCTACGCTTGGTGGGCGACACTTGCCGCCGCATCCTGGTTGCACGGCTTGACGCGAAAGACGACAAGCCTTACGCCCGCCGGTTCAACTTTGACCCACTGCAGACCGTGCTTGGCCGCCGTGAGTCATTAGTCATAGACGCACTGACCATTGTTCGAGCCTACCGGGCCGCCGGCAGCCCTCGTCTTGCACCGGGCCGCACGGCTTCGTTCGAAGACTGGGATGATCTGGTGCGGCAGCCCGTCGTCTGGGTAGCGAAGTTCTCCTTGCTTTGGGGACTGCCTAGCTTTGCAGACCCACTCGGGGCAACAGACCGAGCGTTTGAACTTGACCCGGAGACAGCCAAGCTTGCTGCGTTAATGGCTGCCTGGGGGCAGTGCTTTGGCGACCGTCCGACAACTGTAGCGGAGGCAGTGGCCCGGACGTTTCCCGCTGCCGGTGCGCCCGCGAGTGCTGCCCTTGCTGACGCCCTGGAAGAAATTGCAGGGGAGCGGGGGACAATCAACCGTAGGATTTTGGGTCGGTGGATAGAGAAGCAGACCGGCCGACGGCAGCAAGGGCAGCGCTTCGAGCGCGGAAGCGTCCGGGCAGGTTCTACAACCTGGATTCTACGCACAGAAAAACGGCCGACAACAGCCGATATCAGCCCGCCTCCGGGTAGCGTGGTGGGTTTGGTGGGATATGGTGGGTTACTTCTGACCGAAGCCGAAACGACAAACGCAGTGCTACAGCCACAGCCACGCCCACGAACGGCGGCGGCGATGGCGTTTGGGCCGCGTCCTGACCCGGGATAGTGGGGAAGTCGGCCGGTAGCCGTGGTGGGTTTGGTGGGTTATGGGGGTTATTTCTGATCTAAGTACAAGACGTTTTTTTATGTTGGTAGTTAAAACGCTCGTGGCTTCGGTCAAAAGTAACCCACCATATCCCACCAAACCCACCAAGAACATATAACGCCTGAGCCAAAACTAGCGGCGAATTTCCACAGAAACAGTAAATCAGCATTCTCTAATGTAGGCGATCCGTCCCGCCCGGTTTGACGGCCCCGCCCGCCCCCGAACATTTTCCCCCGCTTGATTCCGTATATACACGCCCGAAGTTTTTCATCAAAAAGTTGCTCGCGGTAAACCGGTCGCCCACTCCAGCAATCACGCCCCCGCGATCACTACCCCCCCCTGTCGCCACCTGCGGGCCTGGGTAGGGCTGGCGGTGGTAGACACGCCGACACGCCGGACACGCCGGACACGCCGGACACGCTGCCCCGGATGATACTTTCGTCATATAGCATTTCCCCGGCGTGGGCGTAGCATGGGGGCCTTCTGGCAACCTTGGGGATTGGCAATGACTTCATCGGTAGCTTGGGCACCGACGCGCAACCCGGAGATAAACGCGATCTGGGCAACACCGGGCCGGATGATCGGGTACGAGGAACACCTGACGGGGATAGCAAGCCGAATGATGTCCCTGCTGGACGAGACGGGGGAGGAGGGGCAGGCCCTGGTGCGGGAGTACCTGGGGGACAACGCCCCGACGCCGGAAACAAACGGGATGACCCTGGCCTACACCCTGAACAGCCTGGGGTATCTGACGCTTCTGGAGGAGCCGACGTTGGTCAAGGGGAGTGACCTTGACGCCCTGGCCGTGCTGTTGCAGGAGGAAGACGAACCGCTCGAGGCCCTGGAGCGATTCCTGAGCCGGGCGGTGATGATGCTGTAGGTCCGGTCTCCCTGCTCCCCGGGGGTGTGGCCGGCACCGGTGCCCGTGGCCTTCCTGTCCTCGGTGGTGGGTGCTGCACCTGGCGGCGGGCGCCCTGGGCCATGGTCATGTGGCTACACCCCCCGGAGTATTGACGGTTACACTGTAACCAACAAGGGGATGGACATGGCACTGACCAACGCAGAGAAGCAGGCGCGATACCGGGAGCGGCACTTGAAGGACGTGGAGGGCATGCGGGAACGCTTACAGGCTGTCGTCTCGATCCAGGCCAAGCGGGCATTGGAGAGCCTGGCCAGGCACCACGGGGCGACCCTGGCGGGCATCGTGGAACGCCTGGCCCTGGAGGAACAGGCCCGGGTGACTGCCGGCATGGACGCGGAGCAGTTCCGGCAGTTCGTGGGGGAATGATGGTTACGCTGTAACCGCTCTGCCTCCTTGGCGCTGCCGGGGCTGGGTTACATGGCCCGGCATTGCTTGAAAACGCTTACAAAGTTCTTACACGGAACCCAGAAAGCAAAAAGCCCAACCTGAAAGGCTGGGCTAAGTGCTTGAATCTAATGGTGGCCAAGGACGGAATCGAACCATCGACACGCGGATTTTCAATCCGTGATTTTTTGTGTTCCGGGGTGTTGATTGAAGCATACGAAACAACGTAATTTGATGATTTTAAAGGATTGCCAACACAACAAGCCTTGCGTGTAGTTTCCTCAAGATTCCCTATTGTTGATATAATTTCCCTACACAGGCCCTACACGGCCCTACATGGGGAGTCGAAAATGGGGAAACGGGAAAACTTCACGGTCGGCAAAATTGAAGCCTTCACGTGCATGGAAGGTAAGCAGCAAAGCATCTATTGGGATGGCAAGACCCCCGGCCTGGGCCTTCGCGTCACCGCCGCCGGCACCAGGTCCTATGTGTTCGAGACGCAATTACACGGCAAGACCATCCGCATCACCATTGGCGACGTACGCACATGGACCGTTGGCAAGGCTCAGGCGGAAGCTACACGCCTCAAGGGCCTGACGGACCAGGGTACAGACCCGCGTCAGGTCAAGGCTGACAAAGCCGCTGCATCGGAGGCCGCACAGGCCCATGCCAAGCGTCAAGCAATGACAGTCTCCGAAGTGTGGAACGCCTACGTGGCGGACCGGACGCCGACATGGGGTGAACGCCATTTGCGTGACCATGCCAACATGACCAAGCCGGATTACCCGCTGGCATCGCTCCTGCCGCTCAATATCTCCGAACTCGACGCCGACCACGTGAAAGCATGGCTCAGGACGGAAGCCGCACGCCGGCCTACCCAAGCCGCTCTTGGCTACAGGCTCCTGCGCGCCTTTGTTCGCTGGTGTGCCGACACCCCGGCGTTCAAGGACGTGACCCACGCCGACGCATGTTCGACGCGCACCGCCAAGGACACACTCCCCAAGCCCGGCGTGAAGGATGATTGTCTGCAACGGGAGCAACTGCCGGTATGGTTCGCCGCTGTCCGCTCCATCGGTAATCCCGTGATTGCCGCCTACCTGCAAGCTCTCCTGCTGACCGGCCCTCGCCGGGAGGAACTGGCTGGGCTGAAGTGGGAAGACGTAGATTTCCAGTGGAAGGCCGTCACCATCAAGGACAAGGTGGAGGGGCAGCGAGTAATTCCGCTGACGCCCTTTGTGGCGTCACTGCTGGCCGCTCTGCCACGCAGGAACGAATGGGTGTTCTCAAGCCCCACGTCAGCATCCGGCCGCCTCATGGAGCCATCCATTCAGCACCGCCGCGTCACCGCCGCCGCCGGCCTTGATGCACTGAGCCTGCATGGCCTACGCCGTTCGTTCGGCACCCTGTCTGAATGGTGCGAGGTGCCTGTGGGCGTGGTGGCGCAGATTCAAGGGCACAAGCCATCCGCCATTGCCGAAAAGCACTACCGCCGCCGGCCCCTGGATCTGCTGCGGATGTGGCACGAAAAAATAGAGGCATGGATTCTTGAACAGGCTGGTGTGCAGTTCGTTGCCGACCAGTCCGCCGCCGGCCTACGAGTCGTGAAGTAGATTACCGAGTTCGCCCACCACTATCTCGACGGAGAGAAAAGCCGGAAACCTTCGCTGGCCTGTGGTGGGCACCTAAATGAAGGATGACACCTGAAGGGGTGCGCCGTATGAAGTTCTATCCAATCCGGGAGGCCGCCAACCTTGTAACGGCGGAGCTTGTTGCTTTGAGCGTGGTTGCACCATCCGACGAAGACCAGCATTCCAACCACCTATATCAAGACATCGCCAAAAGTATTGTCAGCGGACAACTCATTGCCACCAGCGGAGGAAGGCTTATCGACCCGGGGGGGCAAACCGCCTTCATTGCCGCTCTTGTCTCTGAAATCCGCGCCGATGACCTAAACGGCTGGCTTGAGTCCGTGCGCTGTCGGGCGCGAGTGCCGGAAGATGATGCACCAAGCCCCGAGCATGACGGCGAGAGAATAAAAAACGACCTTCATTCTGTAGCTCAAGCCAATAAGGGCCGGCGGGAATGTCTGCAAATGGTATTTCGTGGGGATGGACGGGCTTATAAAAAAGCTGGTTTGATTGCTCTCAGTAGAATCCTGTTTCTTCTCGCTACTCGATTCCTTGAAAGCCCTGTGCACCCTGGAGACGAAACACGCTTTAACCAAGAACAAAGAGACCTTTGGGAAGTTGAATGGTATGGAAAATTCCTTGATGCCTTGATCCGTATTACTCCACCACTGCAACAGGCCGTGCGCGACGGAATAATCGCACTGAGAGACCCAGCAACCCGCGCTCCTGCGGATAGCAGGCAAGTTGAAGAATGGACGAACAAGGATATTCCGGTCGCCATGAGCGCCACCGCCAAAGCGTTTTGGTACGAGCCTTTGCCGGAAGGTGGCTATTCACTTGGGCACCCTGACGCCGAAGCTATGCCGCCATTGGCACAAGGCATCGACTTTGATGAGCTTTCCAAGTGGGCGGTAGATAATCGCATCGCAACGGCTCAAGAACTGGAGCGGTTGCTGGGAGTTGGCACTACCGCATTGCCGGCAGCGCCTGCGCCGACAAGCGATGAGCAGGAGGTGGGCAGCGACGACAAGGACACCGACTCTCAACGCAGAGATAAGGTTGTGGCCTTGGCTCAGGCGGTCGGTGAAACGCAATGGACGAGTGGCATGCGGCAGATTACGGTGCGAGGCGTAGCTAGAGCCGTGCAATCTCGTCTAGCCGCGGATGTACGCACATGGGGGCAGCGAGGCCCTAAAAGCGAAAGCACAATCCGCGATGACCTGAGCACAGCCAAATGGAAATTCGAACCGCCAAAAGGTGGCCTGAGTGGCCCGACTGGCGCGAGTTAATGGCTTGAGTTTTATGGCAAACTGAAGCCACGTTAATTTAAGAAAAAACGCAATTGCGGCATGGACTTACAATCCGTGCCGTTTTTCTTTTATGTGGCATCCTGATTATTTACGCTTAAAACTCAGTCCATAAAGATGAATCCTTCAAATCAACGAAGGAAAATCTAAAGTGCCCCAAGTAAATCAATCTGCTGAATTGGCGCGCATCGCTCAAGGCCGCGACCATTTCCAAACTGGTGAGTTTGCCAAGGCTATCTGCAAAGCCGCGCAGACCATCCGCAAGAATTACTGCCTGACCGGCGAGGCATACGGCATCCGCCCGGTCAAGGTCGGCAACCGCCTGCTGTGGCCTGTGCAGGAGATTGCCGCGCTGCTGAACGGCGAGGTGGCGTAAATGAAAAAAAACGCCCGCTCCACCGAAGTGAAGACGAGCGCCCTGGACCAGCGCCCGAAGAATACCACCAGTCGCAACGAACTCAGCCTCAGCAACCCCCGCCACGTGCGCGGCTTGGTTGAACTGCTGCGCCGCGCTATCACCAGGGAGGCTCTGGACAAGGCCGTAGGGTGCTCCAACGGCCCCGACCTCGTTGCACAGCTTCGCCGCAAGGGCCTGGAAATCCCTTGCACGATGATCCCCGACACCGACCGCGACGGCCTGCCTATCCGACGTGGCGTCTATCACCTGACGGACAAGGACCGCCGCAAGGTGCTGGCGATGAATCGTCAGCGCGGCTTCGTTGCGCCGCACTTGCTGGGCCTGCTGACTGTCGCCGTGCCGGTCGTGGTCGTGCTGGGGGCTGTTGTGGCGGGGTGGCTGTCATGAGCGCCGCCGCGCCGCCCCTGAGCCTGCTGGTGAACATCCCGGCATGGCAACGCGAAACCTTCAGCCTTTCCGCCTCCGGAAGTGGCGCACTGCTGGCGCTGAAAATGCACTTGTGGCGCACCGGCCCGATTCCAGATGATAACCAAGCCCTTGCCCGCATCACCGGCATGGCGCCGCAGGAGTGGAAGAAAACCCGCAAGACCCTGGAGCCGCTGTTCATCGTTATGCACGGCGAATGGCAGCGCATCGACTGGAATGATGAACTCGAATCCGCTTATGAGGCGGTGAACAAAGCCAGCAAGGCCGGCAAGAAGGCCAACAAAGCGAGGTGGGAAAAGCAGCGCATGAAGTCCGAATCGGACTCCGAATCGGATACGAATCGGACTCCGAATGCTCTCCTTAATAATAAGAGCGACAAACCCAAAAGCCTAAAGGCCCCTAGCCAAGGCAATGATGGTTTTCGGCATGGGGATGATGTGGTGGGGGCGGCCTGGCTCGAGGACCTGAGAAAAGCCGAGGATGGGTGGATTGAAAATGATTCATCCTTGGCTGGGGGGTTTTTGGGCGAGGCTTCAAATACGGAGGTAGGGGGTAGTGGCCCCGTGGTCGGGTTTGGGGGTGGGGTATGAGCGCCCGTACCCTGACCCTTCGCCCGTACCAGGCGCAGGCCCTGGACAAGCTCCGCGCCGCCCTGGCCCGGAAGCTCAAGCGCCTGATGCTCTACAGCCCCACGGGTTCCGGCAAGACTGAAATCGGTTTCGCCGTAATCCTGGGGGTGCTGGCGAAGGGTGGCAAAGTCGCCTTCATCGCCAACCGCAAGGAACTGGTGGGCCAAGCATCCCGCCGCCTGACCGCCGCCGGCATCGCCCACGGCATCCTGCAAGCTGACAACACGCGCAGCCTTGATGCCCGGGTGCTGGTGTGCAGCATCGACACCATTGCTCGCCGTGGCCTGCCCTCTGACCTGTCCCTCATCATCATCGACGAGGCCCATGCTGTTGCTGGGAGCGTGAAATATCGGGAACTCCTGTTCAGTCGCAACTTGGTCCCTGTCGTGGGCCTGTCCGCCACGCCGTTTTCCCCGGGCCTGGGCAGGCACTACGACGAACTGCGCGGCCCGCTCTTCGAGGAACTGGTGGAGGCCATCACCATCCGGGAACTGATAGACCTGGGCTTTCTGGTGGATGTGGATTGCTACGCCCCGGCGAACCCGGACCTGACCGGCGTCAAGACTCAGAAGGGCATCGGTGGCGAACTCGACTACAACGAGACCCAGCTTGGCGAGGCCATGAACAAGCCGGCCCTCGTGGGTGACATCGTGGCCCATTGGCTCAAGCTGGCGAGGGGAATGCAGACGGTCGTATTCGCTACGAACATCGCCCACTCACAGCACATCGTTGCCGAGTTCCTGGCCGCCGGCATCACCGCCGAGCACATCGACTACCACCACGACGACGACGAACGCGCCGCCATCCTGGGCAGGTTCGCCCGCGGTGAAACCATGGTGCTGTCGAATTCCGCTCTCTTGGCGGAAGGCTGGGACTGCCCGCAGGTGGAGTGCATGATTCTGGCTCGCCCGACGAAAAGCCTCATCCGGTATATCCAGATGGTGGGCCGGGTGCTGCGGCCCCATGACGGCAAGGAGAGAGCCATCCTCCTGGATCATTCCGGGACCGTGTTGCGCCTGGGCTTCGCCACGGATGACCTGCCGCTGGATCTGGACGACGGAACCGCCAACAAATCCGGCAAACAGAAGCCGAAGAAGCCTTCCGAGCCGAAGCCCTGCGCCAAGTGCCATTTCGTCAAGCCGGCCGGCGTCCATGCCTGCCCGCAATGCGGATTCGCGCCGACCAGGCAAAGCGATGTGGAGGCCGCCGACGGCGAGCTTGTGAAGCTGGATCGCAAGAAGCCCGCCACCGCCGACCGCAAGCAGCACGTCTTCAGCCAACTGTTGCAAGTCTGCCGGACGAAGGGCTACAGGGCAGGGTGGGCGGCGAACAAGTACCGGGACATGTTCGGGGTGTGGCCGCGCAATCTCCGCGATGTGGAGGCTGCACCTACCGGGGAAATCATGTCGTGGCTCAAGTCCCAGCAAATCCGCTTTGCACATGCCAAGTCCAAGGAGGTGCGCCATGGATAGGCTCGACGTTCGCACCGTGGCCGCCGGCCGTCGCTCAGCCATTTCGGCAGCGCGGCTCCGCGAGGTCTTGAGTTACGACCCGGAAACAGGCCGCTTCACCAGAAAAATTGATTCTCGCAGGGGGCGTGCAAAGGCTGGCGACATTGCCGGCTCAATCGAATGCACTGGCTATGCGGCAATTTGGGTTGATGGGGTGAAGTATTTGGCCCATCGCCTTGCATGGCTCTATGTCACCGGAGAATGGCCGGCGGACCTTATCGACCATATCAATGGTTTCCGCGCTGACAACAGGATTGGAAATCTACGCCAAGCAGACAACTGGACGAATCAGCAAAACTTAGGTGGACCGAAGGGAAACAATACGTCCGGCTTTCTTGGCGTCAGCAGGAGCAAGGCAAGGTGGAAGGCTGAGATAAGAGCATTCGGTGTGCGGAAGCACATCGGAACTTTCGACACGCCGCAAGAGGCTCACAGCGCCTATTTGCTCGCCAAGAAGGTGCTTCACGTCATCGGGAGGTCGGCATGAATCCCGTGCGAGAAGTGGCAAGGGGGAGGTGGCCCGGCATCCTCTCCGCTCTTGGTCTTGCTGATTCGTTCATGACCGGCAAACACGGCCCCTGTCCACTCTGTCAGGGAAAAGATAGGTGGAGGTGGGACGACAAGGACGGCCGCGGCACCTACTTCTGTTCGGGGTGTGGTGCTGGCGATGGCGTACAGCTTGCCATGGGCATCACCGGCCTGTCGTTCAAGGACGTGGCGCAGCGCATCGAGCAGTTGGCTGGCGTGGTGCGGCAGGCCGCCGGCAAGCCCGGCCGCACCGACGACGACAAGCTCCAGGCCTTGCGCCGGGTGTGGAAGGAATCGAGGCCGTTACAGTGTAACGACGAAGTTATGCACTACCTGGCTGGGAGGGGCTTGCGCTGCTACGACCTGCCGGGCGCTATCCGCTACCACCCGGGCCTGTCCTACCGCGATGACGCTACCGCTGGCACCTACGCCGCGATGCTGGCCCTTGTGGCTGGCCCGGACGGCAAATCCATGTCCATGCACCGGACCTACCTTCAGGACGGCAGGAAGGCCCCTGTGAGCGCCCCCAAGAAGCTCATGCAGGGATTGCCTAT
>JAYTVW010000083.1:0-19796 GCA_043743785.1 Rhodocyclales bacterium
TTCACGGTGGAAGGCTTTGACTTTGAGGGCGCGCAGGTGGCGGGCCGCAACGGCGCGGGCATCCGTTTTGAATCTGGCTGGCTGGTGGTGCGCAATTGCCGCTTCACGCACAACGAAATGGGTCTGCTCACCAGCAACGACCCCAACGCGGTGCTGGAGGTGGAGAACAGCGAATTCGCCTACAACATGCGCCCCGACGGGCACAACCACAACCTCTACATCGGTCAGATTGCCCGTGCAACTGTTACCGGCAGTTACCTGCACCACGCCCGCACCGGCCACCTGCTGAAAAGCCGCGCAGCGCAAAGCAACATCTTGTACAACCGCCTGACCGACGACGGCGGCAGCGCCAGCTACGAGCTGGAGTTTCCCAACGGCGGCGTGGCCGTGGTGGTGGGCAACACCATCCAGCAAGGCCCGTTGACCGAAAACCCGGCACTCATCTCCTTCGGGGCCGAGGGCTACACCTGGCCCGTCAACCAGCTCAGCCTGGCCTACAACACCCTGGTGGACGACCTGCCCAGCGGTGGTGCCTGGCTGAAGGTCAAACCCGGAGCCGATGCGGTGCTGGCGGTGAACAACCTGCTGGTCGGCACCGCGCCGCTGCAGGCCACCGCTTCGGAAGACTTCCGCAACAACTTCAACACCGACCGCAGCAGCTTTACGCCCGGTGGTAACTACCGGCTGCGGGCGGGCTCGCCGCTGCTGGGCAAAGCCATTGCTCTGGACAAAACCCTGCAAGCGCAGCGTGAATATAGTCACACGGCCAAGAGCATTGCGCTGGCCGTTGCCCCGCATAATCCCGGGGCGATGCAACGCATCCCAGCGCTTCGGCCCTGATATTTTTGCTTTTTACGCCCCACTATGTCCTCAAACACCCCCTCCCTGGCATCCCTGGTACTTGGCAGCCCCCGCTTTACCGATGCCCGTCTGGCTGCTATCGCGGGCACCAACGGCACATTGGCCGCCTGGCAAGCCGCTTGCGCGGCAGATGCCAGCAGCGCCGCACTGCAGGCCACGGGCGACTTTGCGGTGGGGCTGCAAGAGCCTTCGGGCCGCACTTTTTTGGCGGTAGACCGCTTTGCCATCCGCAGCCTGTGCTACCGGGTGGTGGACGGGCAGATCCGCTTCGCGGGCCGCGCCGACGAGCTGGCCGACGGTGCCGACATCGACCCCCAGGCCATCTTCGACTACCTGTACTTCCACGCCATCCCCTCGCCGCGCACCATTTTCAAAGGCGTGTTCCGCCTGCCGCCGGGCCACTACGCGCTGTTTGAGCACGGCCAGCTCACCGTCGCGCCCTACTGGGTGCCGACCTTCATTGAGCCGCGCAGCGCCTCGTTCAGCAGCCTGCGCGAAGAGTTCCGCGGCCTGGTGCGCACCGCCGTCCACACCCAGCTCGACGGCGGCACCGCCGCCTGCTTTTTGAGCGGCGGCACCGACAGCTCCACCGTGGCCGGCATGCTCAGCGAGATCGGCGGCAAGCAAGGCCAAAAGGCCGCCACCTACTCCATCGGCTTCGATGCCGAGGGTTACGACGAGATGGAATACGCCCGGCTGGCCTCGCGCCACTTCGGCACCGAGCACCACGAGTACTACGTCACCCCCGACGACCTGGTGCGCAGCATTGCCGACGTGGCCCGCTCCTACGACCAGCCGTTTGGCAACTCGTCCGCCCTGCCCTCGTACTACTGCGCCCGCAAAGCCAAGGACGACGGCGTGACCAAAATTTTGGCCGGTGACGGCGGCGACGAGCTCTTTGGCGGCAACAGCCGCTACGCCAAGCAGCGCGTGTTCGGCTGGTACGACATGCTGCCCAGCGGCATCCGCAGCGGCCTGATGGAGCCGGTGCTGGCCAAAACCGCCGAGAGCAGCATCTCGCTGCTCAGCAAAGCCTCCAGCTACGTGGAGCAGGCCAAGGTGCCGCTGCCCGACCGCCTGCAGATGTACAACCTGCTGCTGCGCCTGGGCGTGAACGATGTGCTGACCCCGGCGTTTCTGGCCCAGGTCAACATCCAGGGCCCGGCCGAGCAGCAGCGCGGCATCTGGAACCTGCCCACCACCGGCAGCCAGCTCAACCGCATGCTGGCCTTCGACTGGCGCTACACCCTGGCCGAAAGCGACCTGCCCAAAGTCTGCGGCACCACCCGGCTGGCGGGCCTGAACGTGGGTTTCCCCATGCTCAACGAGGCGCTGCTGGACTTCTCGCTCAAGCTGCCGCTGGAATACAAGCTCAAGGGCCTGAAGCTGCGCTGGTTCTTCAAGGAAGCCCTGCGCGGCTTCCTGCCGGACGAGATTCTCACCAAGAAGAAGCACGGCTTCGGCCTGCCCTTCGGCGTTTGGGCTACCCAGAACCCCGGCCTCAAGCGCCTGGCCGAAGACTCCGTGCGGGGCCTGGCCGACCGAGGTATCGTGCGCCATGACTTCATCGACACCCTGCTGACGGAACACCTGCCAGCCCATCCGGGTTATTACGGTGAAATGGTGTGGATCATGATGATGCTGGAACAATGGATGAGGAAGCATGCATCTGCCTTCAGGGGCGATCTGAACTAAGGGCTGTGAAAAATCAAATTCTACTGCGAACGCCGCCAATTCCCGCCTGGCTGCGTTACGAAACGTGAAAAATCCGCTTACATGGCCCGCTATGCGCCCGAATTTTTCACGTTTCGCGCCTTGCCAGCCGGGTTTTGCGACGCTCTCGTGACGAATTTGAGTTTTTTGCAGCTTTTAAGCTATTGGCATTTATGATGCGTAGCGAATGGAAGAAATTTGCTAATGGCTTCCACTCAACGTACGCTGTCTCGAAATTTCAATGGTGTGCTTGCCGGGATAATGGGCCTTCAATACTTGGCTTCTAATGCCTGTTGAGCGCTGTTTCAATGAGTTAAAAGTAAGCTCTCTACGGAAAGTTGGTCGGTAGTCTGGGATATCCCCTGCGCGGTAGATCGCCTAAGTTGCCGCAAAACTTCTTGAGGAGATCTTAGTGCGCAGCTCTTCAAAATGACATCCATCGGTGGTTTGTTTTTCCTCTGCGTACTTCCATTGTCGGCGATGGCGTTTGGATCCACTGTGCTTCGGGTTGGGCAGGGCCGGGATTTTGGAACCATTGCTGAGGCGGCTGCCGCAGCTAGGGATGGTGATACGCTGGAAATCGAAAGCGGCACCTATGTGCGGCAGGTTATGACCTGGACCCAGAAGAGGCTGACCCTGCGCGGGGTGCACGGGCGCGTACGATTGCTTGCAGGCGGAGCGGCGGCGGAAGGCAAGGCCATATGGGTGTTCCGGGGCGGCGATTATGTGGTGGAGAACATTGAGTTCTCTGGTGCCCGGGTAGCGGACCGCAACGGGGCGGGCATTCGCTTCGAGAAAGGCCGCTTGGTGGTGCGGAATTGCCTTTTCGAGAACAACGAAAACGGCATCCTGGCCGGGAACGACAAGGATTCTGAGCTTGTCATTGAAGATAGCGAGTTTGGCCACAATGGGGCGGGCGATGGTCAGAGCCACAACCTGTACGTTGGTTCTATTCGAAAGCTAACGGTGACGGGCTCCTACTCTCACCATGTCCGCGTTGGGCATCTGCTCAAATCCCGGGCGCGAGAGAACAACATACGCTATAACCGGCTGACGGATGAACTGGGCGGTACCGCCAGTTACGAGCTGGAATTTCCCAATGGCGGGATTGCTTATGTCATTGGGAATATTATTCAGCAGGGATCACAGACGGAAAATCCTCACATCATTTCCTTCGGAGCGGAAGGCTATTCATTGCCGAACAACGAATTGTATTTGGTCAATAACACGATCGTGGATGATCGGCCCTCCTCGGGCATCTTTCTACGCGTTGCGCCCGGTGCCCAACGGGTTTTGGCGGTAAATAATCTGCTCATAGGGAACGGCAAACTGGAGTCCGCCGGACCAGGTGAGTATCGGGCCAATTTCAATGTGGCATGGGCGGATGTTGCTTTGGCATCGCGCTACGATTACCGCCTGATGAAAAAAGCCAATGTTGTAGTAAAGGCCGTGGATTCCGTACAGGCCAGCGGTGTCGACTTGCGGCCGACGCAGGAGTACGCCACTCCCCACCACACACGTCCCCTGGCGGCTGGCCTGGTGCTTTCTCCGGGGGCCTTGCAAGAGACCGTGTTGTCTCCGTAGTCAGCGGTGCAAGGGGGGGGCAGTAAGTTCTCGTCGGGAATTGTTTTGGCAATTCGCAGTAGAGTTCTCCTCGTAAGCGTCGCGCAGACCACCGACGAACTTTCTGCAGCGCGCTTGTGTGAACGTGTAATGGTCGCATCGGCGCGGCATGCCCCGTTGAAATTTGCGTTTTCGCCAGATTGCGTCTCAGCGGCGGCATGTGTCGGGCCGTGGCGTAAGCCAAACTTGGTCGATTTATGCCGAATCGTTGATTGTCCAGAATGCTTGTCAGGGAATCGTACCGTGGCTTCAACTCAAGTGCCGGAAACGCACGCTTTGGCAGATCGCCCCCGTCGTCGGCGACACACTCCGCCCATGTTCTCGGGTACCGCTTCAAGGATATTTGCGGCGACTGTGGGCCTGACCAGCATGGGGGCACTGGGTTGGGAGGTCTTCCTGCATCCCTTAGGGCCTTGGTGGCCTGGCGTTCTGGTGCTCATGTACGTTGCGTTGCTATTACGCTGGCCTCATGCTTGGCTTCTCATTGTCCCGGCATTGCTACCGGTCATTGATCAGACCACGACCAGTGGAGCCATTTTCCTTACCGAGTCGGATATCCTGTTGACGGCAACCGTGGCGACAGGGTTTCTCGGTCTGGCGCTGCGACAGAGAGCTATTGAAGATCGGCATGCGGCGGGCCTGTCGATATTTGCTTCGGTACTGCTGGTGTTGCTGGCCTTGTCCTATCTCGTCTCTGCTGCGCGCGGCTTCTTGCCTTATGTGGCTTTCGAGGATCAGGCCGGTGGATACAGCAATCGATGGAACAGTCTGCGGGTGGCCAAGGGTTTCCTGTTTCCACTCCTGCTGCTGCCGTTGTTGATGCAAGCGCTGCGGGAAAAAGGCCGGGTTGCCCTGAATTGGTTTATTGCTGGCACGGTGCTTGGACTCGCTGGCGTCTGTGCCGCGGCAACCTATGAGCGTCTTGCCTATACCGGTCTTCTGGATTTCAGTTCCGATTATCGGATCACCGGTCCTTTTTGGGAAATGCATGTGGGCGGGGCCGCCCTCGATGGCTGGCTTGGACTGACCCTGCCTTTTCTCGTGCTGGTGACGTTGCGTATCCGTAATGTGCTGTTGTTGGTGCCTGTCCTTCTGCTGGCCGGTTGCGCAAGCTACGTATCCCTGGTGACATTTTCCCGTGGCGTATACGGCGCCATCCTGGTTATCGTGATTGTCCTGCTGGTACTTCTTGTTGGTCGGCGCAAGACGATTCTGGGACGCATTCGCCCGCTGGCGATTATGGTGGCAGCGATGGCGGTGGCCTTACTGGCCTGGGCCATGTGGAGCACATTCCAGACCGGCGGCTATAGAACCCTGGGGGCCTTTGTGATCCTTTTATTGGCAACCCATTTCACTGCCACGGCAGCAAGGGGCTGCCGTGTCATTGGTGTTTTCACTGCGGTGGTCGTGGCAGGCTTGATGAGCGCGGTCAACGTAAGCCTGTTCATGCTCCTGGACAAAGGGGCCTATCTGGCTGTTGCTGCGGGCACCGTTACCATGGCTGGAGGCGCTGTCGTGTGGCTCCGTTCTCGCTCGGCTGCTGCCGGCGGTATGGCGCTGGGCTTATGGATGGCCCTCGCAGTGGCAGGGGGCCTTGTGGCGTGGCATTGGGGGCAGATGAAAGCAGTCGAGAACTATGTTCCTGCGGCGATGCTGCTGGGGGCCGCCCTAGTCTATGGCAGCCTTGCCCGTCACCCTGCCTGGGAGTGGAATCCCCGCCACGGCGCCTTGCTCCTGGGAGGCGCAGGTATGTTGGCTGTTGGCGTAGCGATCTCCGGTGGTTACTACATGGGCGAGCGCTTTTCGACAACTCATGGAGACTTTGGCACACGGGAACAGCACTGGCGGCTGGGAGCCTCCTGGCTGGAAGGCGGCGGCGACTGGACTTTCGGCAAGGGCCTGGGGCGTTTTCCCGAAACCTTCTACTGGAACGGGGCGTCCACGGTTGTGCCAGGGGCATTTTCCATTACGCGCCAAGAACAGCCATTCTTGACGCTG
This sequence comes from Rhodocyclales bacterium, assembly GCA_043743785.1. Lineage (GTDB taxonomy): Bacteria > Pseudomonadota > Gammaproteobacteria > Burkholderiales > Rhodocyclaceae > JAQTNA01. The sequence continues at coordinate 6,196 of JAYTVW010000083.1, forward strand.
ACATCCGCCCGTCACCCATTGAGCTGGGGGAATATGTTGCGCTTGGAGCAGGCCATCGCGAAGCTGGACCGAACGGCGCTGAAACTTCGGTTTGATGCCCGCTCCAGCCAAGGGGCGACTGTCTATTTTGAAGTCTGCAATCGCCACCTGATCTATGCGATGGCGTGCCGCAGCACGGTGGTTCAAGTCAAAGGGGGCAAGGAATGGCAAAGCCTGGAGGCCGTGCTTCCAGGGGGCGCCGGGGAGGGGGAGGTCTGGTATGCGCCTCAGCGGAGTTACTTTGCCGTGGCGCTGGAGGGCAGCGCCCAGTCTGTGGATGTCACAAGGCTGCAGTTGCAGGATGCCTCGGAGATAAACCTGTTGCGGAATACCGATTTTTCCGCGGGTAACGCTTTCTGGTTTTTCTCCAGTGACCGGGATCACATGCCTTGGCACATCAAGAGCATATTCATGAATATGCTCTTCGATCAAGGTCTGCTGGGGCTGTTCAGCTTTTCGCTGCTACTGCTGGGGGGGGCGGGGCGGGTACTGAAGAGAAATGGATACTGGCCCGATGCCCCCTATTTCCTCGCTTCGCTGGCAGCCTTCGTCAGCGTTGGCCTTTTCGACAGCCTGGTCGATGTGCCCAGGCTTGCCGTCATGTTTTACTTGACATGTTTTCTCTTGTTGGTAGTTAACCCTGAACGGTTTTCGGCGAGCACTACCGAGTAAGGAACATTTGGATTCTTGCGCTGATGTTGATTGGGTGTCGGGAAATGTAGCGCAAGCCGTGGTTAGGTGGAAATCAGGCGGCCTTGGGGGCGGCTGGAGACGGCCGGTAGTACTCCCGATACCAGGCAACAAAAGACGCTACCCCGTCTTCTACCGACGTGGCAGGACAGAAATTAGTCCATTCCTGGAGTGCCGTCGTGTCGGCATAGGTTTCCAGCACATCTCCATCCTGCAAGGGCAGGTATAGCTTTTCGGCTTCTTTGCCGAGGGATTTTTCCAGTATCTGGATGTAGTTCATCAGATTGACCGGCTGATGGTTGCCGATATTGAATACGCGGTAAGGCGCCCAACTGGACGCAGGGTCCGGGTTTGCTTTGTCAAACAGAGGGTCAGGCTGGGGCGGGCGGTCCACCACGTTGATCACACCCTGGGCTACATCCCCCACGAAGGTAAAGTCCCGTTTCATCTTCCCGTGGTTGAAGACTTCAATCGGTCGGCCTTCGAGTATGGCCCTGGTGAACAGGAACATGGCCATGTCGGGGCGGGACCAGGGGCCATACACCGTGAAGAAGCGCAGGCCAGTTGTCGGCAAGCCATACAGGTGACTATAGGTGTGGGCCATGAGTTCGTTCGCCTTCTTTGTTGCGGCGTAAAGGCTCACAGGGTGGTCCACGTTGTCATGTTCCGAGAACGGTGTCCGGGTATTTCCGCCGTAGACGCTGGAGCTGCTGGCATACACCAGATGACGGATGCCATGGTGTCGGCAGCCCTCAAGTATGTTCACGAAGCCGACCAGGTTGCTATCCACGTAGGCGTGGGGGTTTTTCAAGGAGTAGCGCACCCCGGCCTGGGCCGCGAGATGTATCACGTACTCCGGCTTTGCATCCGCAAACAGCGCAGCCAAGCCAGCCCGATCCGCCACGTCGAGCTTCTGGAAACGAAAATTGGCAGCCGGCGTCAACCTTGCCAGGCGTGCTTCCTTGAGGGACACCTCGTAGTAATCGTTGAGGTTATCGATACCGATGACCTGATCTCCCCGCGCCAGCAGCAGTTCGCAAACATGCATGCCGATAAAGCCTGCTGCACCGGTAACGAGGATTTTCATTTTCGCCCAATTCCAAAGTAGTCGAGCCCAGCCTTTTTCAGTTGTGCCGGGTCGTAGAGGTTGCGTCCGTCGAAAATAACCGGCGACTTGAGGAGGGCGCGAATTCTATCAAAGTCCGGCGCCCTGAATTCCTTCCACTCCGTGACGATGACCAGCGCGTCAGTTCCGGTCAGGGTATCCATGGGATTTCCCGCGTAGGCAATGCGCGGTTCCTCGCCGAATATGCGCCGTGTCTCTTGCATGGCGACCGGGTCATAGACGCGCACCTTGGCACCTCGCTCAAGCAGGTCGGAGATGAGAACCCGGCTCGGTGCCTCGCGCATATCATCGGTGTTGGGTTTGAAGGACAGTCCCCACAGCGCAAAAGTCTTGCCCGCCAAGTCGCCATTGAAGTATTTCTCTATCTTGCCCGTCAGTACGCGTTTCTGAATATGGTTGGCCTCTTCTACCGCCTTGAGAACCCGTAGTTCCTGGCCGGCCTGTTCTGACGAGCGTATCAGGGCCTGAACGTCCTTGGGGAAACAGGAACCGCCGTAGCCTATCCCGGGGTAGAGAAAGTGGTAGCCAATACGCGGGTCGGAACCGATCCCCTGGCGCACGAATTCGATGTCGGCGCCCAGTTGCTCTGCCAGGTTGGCTAGTTCATTCATGAACGAGATGCGGGTGGCCAGCATGGCATTGGCGGCATACTTGGTTAGTTCGGCCGAACGGACATCCATTACGATCAGGCGTTCGTGATTGCGCTGGAACGGGGCGTAGAGCTGGCGCATCAGGTCAATGGCACGGGAATCGTCGGCGCCAACGACGATGCGGTCGGGTTTCATGAAGTCCTCTATTGCCGCACCTTCCTTGAGGAATTCGGGGTTGGAAACGACACTGAATGGCATGTCGTCCCCCCTTTTTTGCAACTCGTCGGCAATGGCGGCCCGCACCTTGTCTGCCGTTCCCACCGGCACGGTGCTCTTGTCCACCACAACCTTGTATTCGCTCATGTGTCTGCCGATATTGCGGGCTGCCGCCAGCACGTATTGCATGTCGGCCGATCCATCTTCGTCTGGCGGGGTGCCGACGGCAATGAACTGCACTTGGCCGTGAGTAACCGCCGCCTCTATGTCGGTGGTGAAGCGCAGGCGGCCAGACGCCTTGTTCCTCGCCACCATGGCTTCCAGGCCCGGCTCGTAGATGGGAATGCCGCCCGTATTAAGTATGTCAATCTTCGAAGCATCGACATCGAGACACAGCACATCATTACCTACGTCGGCAAGGCAGCAGCCACTCACCAGGCCGACATAGCCGGTCCCAATAACCGTTATTTTCATAGCGCATGCTCCAAAAAAACTGAAATCCATGGTCTGGCAGCCTGCCATCGGCAGACGAAAGGGGCGAATCTGGCAAGCCAAAGCTGCCGCAACTGCCCCTCATCGCCGTTTAATCGTGGTACTCAGCCCTTGCCGACTTCCACCTGGGTTTCCACCTTCTGGCGCAGGCGGATGTGGAGTTCGCGCAGCTGCTTTTCATCTACCGGGCTGGGGGCCTGGGTCAGGAGGCACTGGGCGCGCTGGGTCTTGGGGAAGGCGATGACGTCCCGGATGGACTCGGAGCCGGTCATCATGGTGACGATGCGGTCCAGACCGAAGGCCAGGCCGCCGTGGGGCGGGGCGCCGTACTTGAGGGCGTCCAGCAGGAAGCCGAACTTGAGTTGCTGTTCTTCCGGGCCGATGGCCAGGGCTTCGAAGACCTTGGACTGCACGTCCGCCTTGTGGATACGCACGGAGCCGCCGCCAATTTCCCAGCCGTTCAGGGCCAGGTCGTAGGCCTTGGCCAGGCACTGGCCCGGGTCGGTGAACAGGAATTGCTCGTGGCCGTCCTTGGGGGCGGTGAAGGGATGGTGGCAGGCCACCCAGCGCTTGTTGTCGTCGTCGTACTCGAACATGGGGAAATCGGTGACCCACAGAGGCTGCCAGCCCTTCTCCATGTAGCCGCCGGCAATGCCCTTTTCATGGCCGATCTTGACGCGCAGGGCGCCCAGGGCGTCATTCACCACCTTGGCCTTGTCGGCGCCGAAGAAGATCAGGTCGCCGTCCTGAGCGCCGGTGCGAGCGAGGATTTCGGCGGCCACTTCGGCGTTCAGGAACTTGACGATGGGAGACTGCAGGCCTTCGATGCCCTTGGCCGTCTCGTTGACCTTGATGTAGGCCAGGCCCCGGGCGCCGTAGATGGCGACGAAGGTGGTGTAGTCGTCGATTTCCTTGCGGGAAAGACTGGCGCCGCCGGGAATGCGCAGGGCGGCGACGCGGCCACCTTCCATGTCGGCAGCGGCGCGGAAGACCTTGAAGTCCACCGTCTTCATGAGGTCGGTAAGCTCCGTGAATTCCAGCTTGACGCGCAGATCCGGCTTGTCGGAGCCGAAACGGGCCATGGCTTCAGCGTAGGTCATGCGCGGGAAGGGGCTGGGCAGTTCCTCGCCCAGGGCTTCCTTGAACACGAAGCGGATCATTTCCTCCACAAGCCCCGTGATCTGGTACTCGTCCATGAAGGAGGTTTCCAGGTCAACCTGGGTGAATTCCGGCTGGCGATCGGCCCGCAGGTCTTCGTCGCGGAAGCACTTGACGATCTGGTAGTAGCGGTCGAAGCCGGCCACCATGAGCATCTGCTTGAATAGTTGGGGCGACTGGGGCAGGGCGAAGAATTCGCCGCTATGCACGCGGGAGGGTACCAGATAGTCCCGGGCGCCTTCCGGCGTGGATTTGGTGAGCATCGGTGTTTCGATATCGATGAAACCGGCGGCATCCAGGAAGCGGCGGAAGGCCATGGTCGTCTTGTAGCGCAACATCATGTTTTTCTGCATCTGCGGGCGACGCAGGTCCACCACCCGGTGGGTCAGGCGCACGGTTTCCGACAGATTTTCCTCGTCCAGCTGGAAGGGCGGCGTCACTGCCACATTCAGTATTTCCAGTTCCAGGCAGAGCAACTCGATCTCGCCGCTGGCCAGGTTGGCATTGGTGGTGCCGGTGGGGCGGGCCCGCACCTTGCCGGTGATGCGCAGCACGAATTCATTCCTGACGCCTTCGGCCAGGGCGAAAACTTCCGCCCGATCCGGATCACACACCACCTGAGCCAGACCTTCCCGGTCCCGCAAGTCGATAAAAATAACGCCGCCGTGGTCCCGGCGACGATGGGCCCAGCCGCACAGGCTGACGGTTTGGCCGATGTGGCTGGCGTTGAGCTGGCCGCAGTAATGAGTACGCATATCTTTTATTCCGATTTCAGGGGGCGGCGTTGATGCCGCGGGATTTAGTAGTTCTGGCTGGCGGCGGAGGCCGCGATCTTGCTGGGCGGTGCCACCACGCCCATGGAAATGATGTACTTGAGGGCCTCGTCCACGCTCATGTCGAGTTCGATCACGTCGGCCCGCGGCAGCATGAGGAAGAAGCCGGAGGTCGGGTTGGGCGTGGTCGGCACGTAGATGCTGACGTAGTCCGGACCCAGGTGCCGGGCCGGGTCGCCGCCGGGAGCGCCGGTAAGAAAGGCGATGGTCCAGCTGCCCTTGCGCGGGTATTCCACCAGCAGGGCCTTGCGGAAGGCCTCGCCGCTGCTGGAAAACAGGGTGTCGGAAACCTGCTTGACGCTGTAATAGATGGATTTCACCACCGGGATGCGCCCCAGGGCGCCTTCCCAGAAGCGCACCAGGCGCTGGCCAATGATGTTGGCTGTCACCAGGCCCGTGAGCAGCACCACGGCAATGGTCAGGATGCTGCCGATGCCCGGTATGGGGATGCCCATGTATTCCGGACGCAAGGCGGCCGGCAAGAGCAGCAGGGACTGATCCATGGTGCCAACGATGAGCTTCAAGACCCAGAAGGTAATGACCAAGGGCACCCAGATGAGGAGGCCGGTGATGAAATATTTCTTGAGCGCGGGCATCATGAAATTGGTGATGGCAGTTTCTGCGCGGCAGCCTCAGTTACAGGGGCAGGGCGCGGTGCCGCCCTGACAGGGTGGTGCGGCGGCTTCGGTAGCCGGTTTCGCGGGGGTGCTGCCCTTGAAGTCCGTGGCGTACCAGCCGTTGCCCTTCAACTGAAAGCCGGCGGCGGTGAGCTGCTTGCTATAGCTCTCGGCGCCACAGGTCGGGCAGACGGTGAGGAGGGCTTCGCTCATCTTCTGCAGATGATCCTTTTCGAAGCCACAGGATTCGCAACGATAGGCGTAGATGGGCATGATCCCCTCCAAAAAAAGCTTGAATTGTAACGTAATTGACGAATGTGGCGGCGCACAAGGCGCGCGTTGCCCCCAACAAATGAGGCGAAACAGAAACTTTTCAAGCCGGCTTGTTTCTACCGGCGCAGATACACCCGTGTGAGCGTCTCTCCCCGGCTACATCTAAAATTCTGCCGTCTTCTCAAAGCGCAGCGGACGTTGCTCGAGGGGGTGGTCGAAGGCCAGGACTTCGGCGTGGAGCATGAGGCGGGGGGCGGCTGCCGTGTGGCCGGCGCCGTAGAAATCATCCCCCAGGATGGGGTGGCCCAGGGCCGCCATGTGTACCCGCAACTGGTGGGTGCGGCCAGTTTCCGGTTCCAGGCGGACACGGCTCTGCCCGTCGGCCCATTCCAGCCGGGTATAGCGGGTGAGGGAGGGCTTGCCCTGGGCCAGGTCTACCTTCTGCAGGGGGCTGTTCTCCCAGTCCTTGATGAGGGGCAGGTCCACCGTGCCGGATGCGTGCTCCAGGTGGCCTTCGATCAAGGCCACGTAGCGCTTGTACACCTGGCGGAGGGCAAACAAGGTGCTCAAGAGCCCCAGCATGTCCTTGCTGCGGGCAAAGACCAGCAGGCCCGACGTGCCCATGTCCAGACGATGGACGATGAGGGCATCCGGAAACTCTAGCTGTACCCGACTGACCATGCAGTCTTCCTTGCCCGCCCCGCGCCCGGGCACGGAGAGCAGTCCGGTGGGTTTGTTTACCACCAGCAGGCTTCCATCCACATGGAGCAGATCAAGGCCCAGATGGGGCGGCGGGAGATAGGGGGTGGCGGGAGGCGGTTTCATGGGATTCGGGTCGGTGAAATGAGAAAGGGGGCTTGCGCCCCCTTGCTCGTGAAATGGCGAAGGCTTATTGAACCTTGGCCTTGCTGCGCAGCTCGGCGATATGGGCCTGCAGCGTGCGTTGTTGCAGGGCTTGCTGGATCTGGGGCTTCAGGTCATCCATGCTCGGTACTTTCGCCTCCCGCGTATCTTCCAGCTTGATGACGTGGTAGCCGAACTGGGTCTTCACCGGTTTGGTGGTGTAGGAGCCTTTGTTGAGAGCGGCCAGGGCTTCGCCGAATTCCTTCACGTAGGTGCCGGGCATGGACCAGTCCAGTTCACCGCCCTTGTCCTTGGAACCCGGGTCCTTGGACTGGGCTGCCAGGGTTTCGAACTTCTCGCCCTTGTCCAGCTTGGCGATGATGTCCTTGGCTTCATCTTCCTTGTCCACCAGGATGTGGCGCGCCTTGTATTCCTTCGCGCCCTTGTTGGTGGTGAGGAATTTGTCGTATTCCGCCTTGACGGCCGCATCGGTAACCGGATGGGTCTTGGCGAAGTCCTGCAGGTAGGCGTTGATGAGCATGGACTGGCGGGTCAGTTCCGTCTGGATGCGCAGGCTTTCCGTTTGTTTCAGGAATTCCGCATTCTTTTCCGCACCCTTGCTCTTGGCGGTCTGGGCCAGAATTTCCCGATTCACCAGTTCATCCTTGATCATGCCGCGCATTTGCTCGGCCGGCGGGACTTCCTGGCCCTGGGCCTTGGCCTGGGCTGCCCGGGCGTTCATCTGTTCCAGCATGAAATCCGCGCGGGCCTGGGGAATGGCGACGCCATTGACGGTGGCGATGTTGGTGCCGCCGGCAGCGTCCGCATCTTTGGCCTTCTTGGCCATCGCGGGGGCTTGGGCCAGCAGGGCGGCCAGCAGAACCAGGGTCAAACGGGAGGCGGTGGACTTCATCGGTATTCCTTGGTGGGTTGTGCGTAAAAAAGGGGGAATTATGACTGAAACTCGTCGGGCGTGGCGGCGATGATGCTCAGGGCATGGATGCCGGTTTGCATCAGATCCCCCAGGGCCTGGTGCACCAGGCGGTGCCGGGCCAGGGTGCCCGCGCCGGCAAAGGCGCCGGATACGATGGTGAGACGGAAATGCCCGCCCTGGGAAGCGCCGGCATGGCCCTTGTGACGGGCGCTGTCGTCGACAATATCCAGGTGTTGCGGGGCCAGGCTGGCCAGCCGCGCGCGCATCAGATCGGGTGTGCTCATGGACAAATCAGGGCAGGGCGCGCTTGAACGGGCGTACGCTGGTACTCACGTACACGCCTTCCCTGACGTACACATCCTGGGCTAGCCAGGCTTCGGCGTCCACCTGTGACGGGAATTCGGCAACGATGAGGCTGCCCGAGAAGCCCGCCGGACCCGGGTCCGGGGAATCAATGGCGGGGAAGGGGCCGGCCAGCACCAGGCGGCCTTCCGCCACCAGCTGGTTCAGGCGCGCCAGATGCTCCGGGCGGGAGGCCAGGCGTTTTTCCAGGGAGCCGGTGGCATCTTCGCCTATCAGGGCATACAGCATCAGGATTTTTCCTCGAGGTACTTGGCCAGCATGAGACTCTGGGCAATGACGAATAGCACCATCAGGCCCATGCCGCCGAAAAGCTTGAAATTGACCCACACGGGGGTGGGGAAGTTGAAGGCGATCAGGAGGTTCAGCACCCCCATGACGGCGAAGAAGCCGGCCCAGGCGGCATTCAGGCGACCCCATACCGGCTCCGGCAGCTGCATCTGCTCTTCCATCATCTTGCGGATGAGGTTGCGGCCGAAGAAAGCGTTGGAGCCCAGCAGCACCAGGGCGAACATCCAGTAGAGCACGGTGGGCTTCCACTTGATGAAGTTCTCGTCCCGCAGGATCAGGGTGGCACCGCCGAAGACCACGATCAGCACCAGGCTCACCCACAGCATGCCATCTACCTTGCGGCCGCGGCCCAGCACCCAGGCGATCTGGCCGATGGTGCCGACGATGGCTGCCAGGGTGGCCAGCAGAATCGGTGCCTGGGCCGCTGTCACGGCGGAGGACAGGCCGATGGCGCCCAGCAGGCTCCCCGCCAGGCTGGCGGCGGCGTCAGTGCTTCCTTCGGCCAGTTTGAAGGCGCCGAAGAAGAGGATGACCGGGAAAAGGTCGAAAAGGAATTTCATGGCGGCCGATTATGCCTATTTGAATGCGCAGTGTCCAACTACGGCAGTCGGGAATTTGTTGCTATTTGTTGCCTGCCCGCTTGGAAAATTGCAGGGATGCCGAGTTGATGCAATAGCGCAGGCCGCTAGGGGCCGGACCGTCATCGAAAACATGCCCCAGATGGGCACCACACTGCTGGCACAGCACCTCGGTGCGCAGCATGAAATGGCTGCGATCCTGGGCCTCCGCGACGTTTTCCGCTACCGCCGGGCTGTGAAAGCTGGGCCAGCCGCAGCCGGCGTCGAATTTGTGTTCCGCGTCGAAAAGAGGCGCGCCGCAGCATACGCAGGCGTAGCGACCCGCCTCCGTGCAATCCCAGTATTGGCCCGTAAAAGCCTGCTCCGTGCCTTTCTGGCGCGTCACGCGATATTGCTCGGCCGTCAGGCAGGCACGCCACTCGGCGTCGGTCTTGGGGATATTTTTGGACATTGCTCGCTCGCTTGAGATTGGGCGTCAGAGAATACGCAACAATTCTGACACCTGACACCTGACACCTGACACCTGACACCTGACACCTGACACCTGACACCTGACACCTGACACCTGGCTTCAGCGCAGGCTGATGATCGGCCAGCCGTGCTGCGTGGCGTGGACCCGCAGGGTATCGTCCGGGTCCACCGCCAGCGGATTCGTGACGATCTCCAGCAGCGGCAGGTCGTTCAGGGAATCGCTGTAGAACAGGCTCTTCTCGAAACTGCCCCACCACAGCCCCATGGATTCCAGCCAGGCTTCCACCCGGCTGATCTTGCCTTCCCGGAAAGACGGGGTGCCCCGGGGCTTGCCGGTGAAGCGGCCGTTTTCCTGGGCGGGGATGGTGGCGATGAGATGGCTGATGCCCAGTTCCCGGGCGATGGGGCCGGTGACAAAACTGTTGGTTGCCGTCACCAGGGCCACCAGGGCGCCCGCCGCCAAGTGCTGCGTCACCAGTTCCCGCGCAGGCGCCCCCAGGATGGGCAGGATGTATCCGGCCATGAATTCCCGGTGCCAGGCATCCAGTTCCTCCCGTCCGTGGCGGGCCAGGGGTTGCAGCTGAAAATCCAGGAACTCGTGAATGTCCAGGGTGCCCGCCTTGTACTGGGCGTAGAAACGCTCGTTTTCCGCTTCATGCACTTCCGGGTCCAGCACCCCCATGGAAATCAGGAACTGAGCCCACTCGAAGTCGCTGTCGCCGGAGAGCAGGGTGTTGTCGAGGTCAAAAAGTACGAGGTCCATGGGATTCCTGAATAAGGGTTTTCAAGCTTGAAAGACATTTTGAACCGCAGAGGCGCGGAGGCGCAGAGGAAAACTCTCTCCTGATTCTGGCACGGGAGGGGGCTTTTGAACTTCTCCGCGCCTCTGCGCCTCTGCGGTTCAATTAGGTGGCTTAGGTGGCTTGCATCTCCCGCTCCGCCAGGATTTCTCGCAGCAGGGGCAGGGTGGGGTGGCGTTTTTGCACCAGGGTCTGCTCGTCCAGGCTGTCCAACACGGCCAGCAGGGAGCCCAGGTCCCGGCGGCCGTGGCGCAGCAGGTAATTGATGAGGTCCGGCTCCAGGTTGAGGCCCCGGCTCTTGGCATGGCGCAGCAGGGTTTCCGCCTTGTCCTCGTCGGAGAGTGGCTGCACCTGGTAGATGAGGGCCTGGCCGATGCGGGTGCGCAGATCTTCCCGCAATTGCAGGAGGCGCGGCGGCGCGTCGCCCGCCACCAGCATGGACAGGCCGATGATGCGGGCCGTGTTGTAAGCGCGGAACAGGGCGATCTGGGCGTCCGGACCCAGGCCCTGGGCCTCATCCACGATGAGCAGGCCGCCGGGGGGCAGTGGCAGATCGTTGCCCACATCGCGGCCGCGAACGCTGGCCAGGGGCCGGCCGCTGTCCGCGGCCGCTTCCGCCGTAGCCATCAAGAGGTGGGAACTGCCGCTGCCGGCCTCGCCCCACAGGTAGATGCTGTCATAGCAATGGGGCGCCGCCAGGCCCTGCAGTCGCTCCATGAGTTCGGCGTTGTCGCCGGGCACGAAGTTATCGAACGTGGGCGCGCAGGCGGGGCGGATGTCGAGGGGGATCTGACGCATGGCGGCTATTTCGCGGCCCCGTTGTAGAACGAGCTGGCAAGGTACAGGATTTTCAGTTCCCGCAAGGCCACCAACAGGGCGGCACTGGCGGGCAGGGCGGCCAGCACGCCGACGAAGCCGAACAACTGGCCGAAGGCCATCAAGGCGAAGATGACCGCCAGGGGATGCAGACCGATGCGTTCGCCCACCAGGAAGGGGGTGAGCAGAAAGCCTTCCAGTACCTGGCCGATGCCGTACACCACCAGCACCGCCAGGATGGGCGGGAAGCCCTGGAACTGCAGCAGGGCCACCACCAGGGCCAGCACGAAGCCGATGGTGAAGCCCACATAAGGAATGAAAATCAGCAGACCCGTGACGATGCCCACCGGGATGGCGATGGTCAGCCCGGCCAGCCACAGGGCCAGGGCGTAATACAGGGCCAGGAGCAGCATCACCAGCAGTTCCCCCCGCAGGAATTCAGAGAGTACCGAATCCACGTCCCCCAGGATGCGCCGGGCGTGGCCATGCCAGGGGCGCGGGATCAGTCGGTCCAGATGGGCCACCAGGGTGGGCCAGTCCTGCAGCAGGTAGAACAGCACTACGGGCGTCAGCACCAGGTTGGCCACCAGGGTGAACAGGACCAGTCCGCCGCTGCCCAGGCCTGTCAGCAGCTTGCCCGCCAGATCCCCCGAGCCGCCCAGGTGCTCGGTGATGAATTGCCGGGCCGTGGCCACGTCCAGGTGCAGCTTCAGGCCGAAGCGTTCCTTCAGCCAGGGCAGCAGGTTTTCCGACACCAGGTTCACTAGGTCCGGCAGGCGGGTGGCGATCTGGGTGACTTCGCTCTTCAGGAGGGGCGCCAGGATCAGGACCAGGGCTACCGCCAGTCCCATGCCTGAAAGCAGGACCAGGGTCACCGCCAGGATGCGTGGAACCCGTCGCGCCACCAGACGCTCCACCAGGGGATTGGCAATATAGGCCAGGGTCAGGGCCAGCAGGAAGGGCGACAGCACGGGGCCGAGAGCCCATAGCAGGACGATCACGGCCAGGCCGGTGCCTATCCAGGCGGCGGATTGCAAGAGTCGGGCGCGCTCAGGGTTCATGTTTACGATAGCCACGACAGCGGCTCAGTACGTCAACCTCGCCCCTTGCGGGGCGAGCGGGGGTTTCGGGGAGCATGCTCCCCGCCCGCGCAGCCGGCCGGCAATGCAGAGCCGGCCGTGGGGCGCGAAAGCGGGGGCGGGGGGGGGAGGGGAAGGGCGCCACGATTCTCATGTTCCTGCTTGCTGCCCTCATTGTCGACGTTTCAGCTAAAATCCGGGTTTTGCCGCGCCAGGGTTGCCTGTTTCAGGCTCCCGACCACCGTTCATTTCCGTGGGATTACGGGGTCTTGAAAGGCGCAAGCCCGCTACTTTATCTTCCGCACCGCGAGAACTCAACTTGGCCACCACTTCCCTTACCTATCGCGACGCCGGCGTGGACATCGACGCGGGCGACGCCCTGGTCGAACGCATCAAGCCGCTCGCCAAGAAAACCATGCGTCCGGAGGTCCTCGGCAGCATTGGCGGCTTCGGCGCCCTCTTTGAAATATCCAAGAAATTCAAGGAGCCGGTACTGGTTTCCGGCACCGACGGCGTGGGCACCAAGCTCAAACTGGCCTTCCAGTTGAAGCGCCATGACACCGTCGGCATCGATCTGGTGGCCATGAGCGTGAATGACATCCTGGTGCAGGGTGCCGAGCCGCTGTTCTTCCTGGATTACTTCGCCTGCGGCAAGCTGGACGTGGAAACCGGCGCGGCGGTGGTGGGTGGTATCGCCGAAGGCTGCATTCAGGCCGGCTGTGCCCTCATCGGTGGCGAGACGGCAGAAATGCCCGGCATGTACCCAGACGGCGAATACGACCTGGCGGGCTTCGCCGTCGGCGCCGTGGAAAAGTCCAGGATCATCGACGGCAGCACGGTTTGTCCCGGTGACGTGGTGCTGGGCCTGGCTTCCAGCGGCGCCCATTCCAATGGCTATTCCCTGATCCGCAAGGTCATCGAAGTGGCCAAGCCCGACCTGAACGCGGATTTCCACGGCCGGCCATTTGTGGACGTCATCATGGCGCCCACCCGCATTTACGTGAAGTCTTGCCTTGCGCTGATGGAAGCCCTGCCCGTGAAGGGCCTGGCCCACATCACCGGCGGTGGCCTCCTGGAAAACGTGCCGCGCATCCTGGGGGACTCGCTCAGCGCCGTGCTTGAGGCGAATGCCTGGGAAATGCCGCCCCTGTTCAAGTGGCTGCAACAGGCCGGCAACGTGGCCGACAACGAAATGCACCGGGTCTTCAACTGCGGCATCGGCATGGTCATTGTCGTGGCGGCAGAGCATGAGGCCCAGGCCCTGGCAGTGCTGCGCGCCGCTGGCGAGACCGCCAGCACCATCGGCCGCATCGAAGCCCGCGCCGAAGGTCAGCCCCAGACCGTCGTAGTCTAAGGTCAAAAATCACCTTGAACCGCGCAGGCGCAGAGGCGCAG
>JAYTVW010000084.1:0-10660 GCA_043743785.1 Rhodocyclales bacterium
CATGGCCGCCTACGCCGGCATTCCCCTCACCCATCGGGATTTCTGCCAGACCGTCACCTTCGCCACCGGCCATCTGAAGGACGGCAGCAGCGACCTGGACTGGACGGCCCTGGCCCGCCCTGGCCAGACCCTGGTCATTTACATGGGTGTCAAGGGCCTGGAGGAAATCTCCGCCCGCCTCATCAAACACGGACTCCCCGCCGACACCCCGGCGGCCGCCATACAGCAAGCCACCCTGCCCCAGCAAAAAACCGTCACGGGCACCCTGGCGAACTTGCCCCAGCGCGTCCTCGACGCCGGCATCCGCCCGCCAGCCCTGGTGGTCATCGGCCAGGTGGTGACGCTGCGGGACAGGCTCAACTGGTTCCAGGCGTAACGCTGACCCCGAAGGTGAATATCATTTGAAATTGAAAAAAGCAGTTGAATAACCGCAGAGGCGTAGGGGCGCGGAGAAAGCAAGGGATTGGATAGGCTTTCGCCGCCCCCTATTCGTTGAAATGCATCATCGCGGCGAGCCTTGGTTCTTCCTCTGCGCCTCTGCGGTTCAAATTGCATTTTCAAGGAGCGACCATCATCGGGCTTCTGCCCAACCTACGCTCCCGCCGCCCGGCCCAGATGGGCGTCGAGGCTGGCGATCAGTTGCTCCTGGGTGAAGGGCTTGGCCAAATAGCCGCTGAACCCGGCCACCAGGCAGGCCTGCCGGTCGCCGGACATGGCGTGGGCCGTCACCGCCACCACCGGCACCGGGCGCTCGCCGGCGGACGCTTCGTCGGCACGCAGGCGGGCCAGGGCTTCGAAACCGTCCATCTGCGGCATCTGGCAGTCCATCAAGACGATGTCGAAGCGCTCCCGGGCCGCACTTTCCACGGCCTGACGCCCATCCACTGCACAGCGCACCTGGAAGCCCAGGCCCAAGAGCACCAGCTCGGTGATTTCCCGATTGGTGTCGTTGTCTTCCGCCACCAGGATGCATCGGCCCGCGAAGCGCCCGTCCGAAACGGCATGGGTAGCTCTGTCTGCGAGGGCAGCGCCAACCCGCGCGCCCGCAAGTTCCGCCTCCGAGGTTTCCACGAACGGCAGGGTGACGACGAAACTGCTGCCCTCCCCTTCCTTGCTGGCGAAGGTCACGCTGCCGCGCATCATGCCGGCGAGTTGACGGACGATGGCCAGGCCCAGGCCCGTGCCGCCGTAATGGCGCGTGGTGGAGTTGTCCCCCTGGACGAAGGCCTGGAACAAGCTGCCCTGGGCCGCCTTGGGAATACCGCGACCGGTATCGGTCACCGACACACCGATACGCGTACGCCCGCTGCGCTTTTTGCGCACGTCTCCCGCATCCAGGGTGACTTCCCCGCCGGCATCCGTGAATTTGATGGCGTTGGACAGCAGATTGCCGATGATCTGTTTGAAGCGCAGGGGGTCGCCGATGACGACCGAGGGCACGCCCTCATCCACCCGCAAGCCCAGGTGGACGCCCTTGGCGCGGGCCTGGCAGGCGAACTGGTCGGCCACTTCCTCCAGGGCCTGGCGCGGGCTGAAGGGAATGAACTCCAGCTCCAGCTTGCCCGCCTCGATCTTGGAGAAATCCAGGATGTCGTTGATGATGGTCAGCAGGGCATCCGTGGAGGCCCGAATGGAGCGGGCGAAGCGCTCCTGGCGCGCATCCAGGCCGGCCCCCTGCAACAGCTCCGTCATGCCCAGGATGCCGTTCAGGGGCGTGCGTACCTCGTGGCTCATATTGGCCAGGAAGCGCGACTTGGCGAGGCTGGAGGACTCCGCCAGGTCCTTCGCCGTGCGCAGCTCGCCGGTGCGTGCCTCCACCTCCTTTTCCAAGCGGGTGCGATTCTCCAGGAGGGCCTGTTCCTGGCTCTCGATGCGTCCCAGCATATGGTTGAAATCCACCGTGAGCTGGCCGATCTCGTCGGCCGGCCCTTCTTCCGCCCGCAGGCTGTAATCCTGGGTGGCACCGACCTTGCGAGCCGTGGCGGCCAGGGCCAGGATGGGCGCCGCCACCCGGGTCTGCAGCCGGCTTGAAAGAGCCAGGGCCATCAGCAAGGCCACCAGACTGCCGGCCGCCGCCAGGGCCAGGTTCACCAGGCTGTCCCGCCACAGGGGCGCCAGGTCGGCCCGGATGAGCACCTCTCCCAGCGCTTCATCCTGCGCGCCGAGGCGAACGGGCACCCGGACGGTTTCCACCCAGGGGCCGGACGCCTCCCCAGGACGTCCGTAGCGCGCAAAGGGCCGTCCGTCCGGCAGCAGGATGGCCGCCTCCAGCACCTCCGTCCTGACGCCGAGGGCCGCCAGGTTCTTCACTGCGGAGCGCTCATCCCCGAAGGCCACGGCGGCGTTACAGTTTTCCGCCACGATGGCGGCGTAATCCCTCAGGTGGTTCAGCGCGTCATTGTGGCGCACCCACAGCACATGGCCAGTGAGCAACAGGTAGGTCAGCCCCACCCCGAGGATGGTGCCCAGGAGCGTGACCGAGGTCATTTTGCGGGAAATGGAACCGCGGGGTGGCAGGCAATTAGGCATCAGCGTCCTCGTTCGCCCTGCCGGATAACCCGGCGGGCGGCTTGCAGCATATTGGCATTGAAATGCAGGCGGGCCAAACCGACGCTATCCAGGTTCACGTCGAAGCGGATGCGGTCATCCACGCTCAACAATTCGATCATGCCGCCGACGTCCGTAAAACCGTCGATATCGCTCACCGTCAGTACCGGTAGCCCCGCCACGGCCCGCAGGATGGGCACCAGGCGCCGTGCTTCCGACGGTGCGATGTACAGCAGGTCGCAGGAAGCCGCCTCGTCCAAGCCGACCCGGCGCCGTAGCCGGACTTCGCGCCCGGACACGTCGCGCCCTTCATAGGGTGTCAACACGGCACCAAAAGGATCCCAGCCCAGGATGCACAGGTCGAAAGGCCCGCTCTTCGCCGCCGGCCACTGGGTGAAACGGGCGAAATTGTAGAGAAAGCCGGCCTTCACCTGGCTTTCCGACAACTCGCCCGCCTGGCCCGTCAGGCTGGCCCAGCAAAAGCCGAGCAGCCATACCAGACACAGCCTCCCCATCCGCCGGAACATAAGCCTCAGTATCTCCAGTCCAGCTTGAAATAGACACTGCGGCACACCGCCGTTACCTGGGACGGGATGTAATCGGCAGCGAATTCCACATAACGGGCATCCAGTAGGTTTTGCCCGACGACCGAGACTTCAAGATCCGGCCGCGGTTTCCAGGCGTAGCGGAGATCGAGTTGGCTATAGGCGGGAATGCCCGGGTAGGCAAGCGCCCCCACCCGCCGCAGCCACAGGTCGAGGCGCTGGCGTTCCGGCAGATCCCAGGAGGAGCGCAGAGACTGGGTGCTACGGGGGGATCTCCCCTCCAGGGAGGCTTGGTAATCCAGGCTCAAGCCGTTTGCCGGACCGCTCACGCTGATGCGCTCCCAGGCGGCATTACCCTGCAGGCGCCACCAGGGATAGGGGCGCCATTCGGCACTGAGTTCCAGCCCCCTGGCCCAGGCACTCAGGCTGTTATCAAAGACCACCGGCTGCAACAGATAGGGCACGCCAGCGCTGGTCACCAGGGGAAGAGGCGGGCCGAGGGGGCTTTCGCCGCGCAAATGGTCGTAGCGATTCCCATAAGCAGCCAGGTCCAGGGAAAACAGGGGCGACCATTCCCGTCGATAACCAAGTTGCCAAGCCGTGACGCGCTCGCTGCCAAAGGGCTGGCCTGCGTTGTTCATCAAGTTCAATTGAGCCCGTGCCGCATCGCTGTTGTATTTCTGGCCCGGCGGAACCACCCCCAGGTTGATCTGGCCACCTTCCTCGATGCGCGAAGGCGTACGGGCCGCCTGGGAAAATGCCGTCCACAGGGTCTGCCCCGGGGCCGGAATCCAGCGCAAACGCAGATCCGGCTGCAGCGCCCAGCCCGCCCGGGACTGGTTTTCCAGGCGCAGGCCAAGGATGGCCTTGAGGCTGTCCGGTACCAGATCGATCTCGTCCTGGACAAAGGCGCTGCCCAGTTCCGTGCGCTGCCAGGCTGGCCGCAGCATGATGTTGGAGGAGACCGCCAGGGATTCCTGGCCGGTGTAGCGATAGCCGGCGCCGAACATCAAGTCATGCCCACGGTGCCAGCGGGGCCGGTATTGCACATCCAGGTCGAAAGCCGCTTGATCGTCCGTAAACCCGGAAATAAAGAGGCTCGACCGGGCGTAATACGCCTGGACCTGCACCTCGCCGCCGTCTGCCAGCACCCTTTCCCGGCGCAGCAGCAGGTTGCCGCCCTGCCCCTGTTGGGACAGCGGCAGGGACAGGGCATAGGGCGCCATGGGCAGGGGCACCATGCGCAGATCCCCCGCATCCGAGGTCCAGGCATTGGCAATGAGGGTATCGTGACCCGCCGCCCCCACCTGGCGGTCCACCCGCAGGCCGGCACGGCGGGAACGCCAGGTGTCAAAAGCCGGGCTGCCATCGGCTCCCACCGAGGCATTGCGGTCAAAGGATTTTCCCCACAGCCGGTAGCCGATGTCCGACGCCAGTTCGCCGCCGAGGCGCATGGCGCCGCCCTGGCCTTCCTGGCGGCCGGAAGTAGCCGTCAGCAGCACGCCCTGGGTATCCCGGGCCTTTTTCGTCACGATATTGATGACACCGTTGACCGCATTGCTGCCCCACATGGCCGCCCCGGGGCCGCGGATGACCTCGATGCGGTCGATGTCCTCCAGCAGGGTGTCCTCGTTTTCCCACCACACGCCGGAAAAACTCGGGTTGTAGATGCTGCGGCCGTCCATCATCACCAGGAGCTTGTTGGCGAAGCGCCCGTTGAAACCCCGAATGGACACCGCCCACTTGTTGTTGGCGATCTTCGCCACGTCCACGCCGGGCGCCAGACGCAGGGCCTCCGGGATGGAGGTGGCGCCGGAACGACGAATGTCATCACCGGAAATAACGAAAGCGGCCGAAGCCACATCCTGCAGGGCTTCCGCCTTGCGCGAGGCGGTCATCACCTGGACCCGGGAAAGCTCGTCGAAACTGAGGTCAGGGGACACCGGCGCCTCAGCGGCCCGGGCACCACCCGTAAGCAAGGCTGCGGCGATGAGCAGGGTGCAGCAGCGACGGCGATCAGACAATGGCGTACTCAACATAGTCAGGAAAAGGCGGCACGGTAAGGCGTGGACAATCACCGG
Source organism: Rhodocyclales bacterium (assembly GCA_043743785.1). GTDB lineage: Bacteria > Pseudomonadota > Gammaproteobacteria > Burkholderiales > Rhodocyclaceae > JAQTNA01. The sequence continues at coordinate 5,174 of JAYTVW010000084.1, forward strand.
CCATGAAACTGGCCTCAATCAAACACACTAGCAAACCCCCGGGCGAAACGACGTGTGTTAATTCACCCTTTGCACAGCTTTCTCACCCCAGGGGCAGTTCCCCCTGGGTCGGTTCGCCGCTGGAGAGGGCCTCCTCAAGGGAATGCAGTCCGCCGGCTCGCACCCCCAGGAGCCGCAGCTTCTGGTGCAGGGGCACCCGCCGCAGGCATTCCCCGGCGGCCCGCCGAATGGACACCGGGTCACAGACCGGCGCCGGCAAGCTCAAGTCCCGGGTCACAGTGCGAAAATCGTCGAAGCGCAGCTTGATGCCGATGGTGCGGCTGGCGTAGCCCTTCCTGCGCAAATCCTCCGCTACCCGGGTGCACAGGGCCGTGAAGATTTCCGTCAGGGCCGCCCGGTCCTCCCGCGGATGGAGATCCCGCTCGAAGGTGGTCTCCCGACTGACGGAGCGGGGTTCGGAATAGACCACCACCGGACGCTCGTCCACCCCCCGGGCCGCCTCGAACAGCCACTGGCCATAGCTGCGGCCAAAGTGACTCTGCAGAAAGCCCGGCTCCGCCTGGGCCAGTTCGGCGATGGTGCCAATGCCCAAGCGCGCCAGCTTCTCCGTGGCCTTGGGGCCGATGCCGTTGATTTTCTTGACCGGCAAGGGCCAGATGCGCGTCGGAATATCCGCCATGGCCAGCAGGGTGATGCCGTCCGGCTTATCCAGGTCCGAGCAGATTTTCGACAACAGTTTGTTCGGGCTGATGCCGATGGAACAGGACAGGCCGGTGGCGTCGGCAACCGCCTGCTTGATGCGCCGGGCCAGGACGAGGCTGTCCTCCGGCAAGTCCGTCAGATCAATATAGATCTCATCAATCCCCCGGTCCTCGATCGCCGGAGCGATGTTGGCCACCGCCGCCTTGAAGAGGGCGGAGTAGCGCCGATAGGCGGGGAAATCCACGGGCAGGAGCACGGCATCCGGCGCCAACTGGGCCGCCTTCATGATGCCCATACCCGAGAACACGCCCAGGGCACGGGCCGCGTAAGTGGACGTGGTGACCACACCACGGCCAGCATAGTCCCGCAGATGGGCGAAACGCTGGCTGCCGTCGCCGGACGGGACCGGCGGCTGCACCCGCATTCCCCCGATCACCACCGCTTGGCCGTGCAAAGCCGGGTAACGCAGCAGTTCCACGGACGCATAGAAGGCGTCCATGTCCAAATGGGCGATACGGCGAGTGGGGGCTTGCATGGGGCGAAACGACACCGGGAGGCAGGCTCGCGGTGAGCCCGGAACCCTACGCCCGGCAGTCTGGGGCAAAATCCGCCGTAGCGAAAAACGTTCAGCCGGCCGGGGCGGAGCTCACGCTCCGGGTGTGCTTTCCCCTTGGGGGAGTTGGGGGCTGGCGTCGGGCACATCCCCGGACACATCCGTATTACCCTCGCCGGGCTTTGCGGCCAGCTTTTGCAGGCGTTTTTCTTCCTGCTTGGCGCGTTTCGCCAGATCCCGCTGGCGCTTCTCGAATTGGTAATTTGGCTTGGCCAAGAGGTCTCCTTTGATCGGCGCAGAGGCCGAATCGAACAATTTTTATAGGGGAGAGGGCACAAGTGCCCACAGAATCCGCACCAAAGGCTGCGCCGAAGCGAAAGCCCCCGGGGCGGGACGGAAATCAGTAGCGCTTGCCGCCGCCAGCACCGCCGTAACCACCACCGCCGCCGCCGCCACCGCTGCGGCCGCCACCACCGTAGCCACCGCCACCGCTACGGCCGCCGCCACCACCGCCGCTACGGGCTTCCTGGGGACGGGCTTCATTGACGATCAGTGCGCGGCCATCGACGCTCTTGCCGTTCAAGGCGGAAATGGCGGCCTGAGCCTCGCTGTCGGATTTCATTTCGACGAAAGCGAAACCTTTGGAACGACCGGAGTCACGGTCCATGATGACCTGGGCCGAATCAATCGCCCCGAAGGCACCGAACATTTCCTGAAGATCGGGGTTGGTGACGTTGTAGTCCAGATTGCCCACGTAAAGCTTTTTGCCCAAGGGAGTTCTCCTGAAAGGGAAGGGAATATGGAGAAAAGAAGGTCTCGGCTTGACTCAAGGCATTTCCCGCCGGGTAGTGCACATTGCAATCAAGCACGCTTAGGGCGTGCGGGGGTCCACATGATGCCTTGCTTTCGCCCGGACGTTGAATAATTCTCTTCCCTCTACGAGCCGCAGCACCCGCTGGCGGCGGCCAGCGCCACGGATCAGACGAAGAAGCGCCCGACCATTTCCTCCAGGCCCAGGGTTTCCAGCAGCGCGAGAAGGCGTTCCGCCGGACGGCGGCGGGGCAAATCCTGGTAGCGGGCCACGATGAGTTCGTTCTTCATGGAATGCTCCCAGCCCACCAGTTCGGTGACGGTGACCTGGTAGCCGTGGGCTTCCAGTTGCAGGCAGCGCAGCACATTGGTGATGTGGCTACCGAACTCCCGAGTGTGCATGGCATGGCGCCAGATTTCCGTGATGGCATCCCGCGCCAGGGCCTGGCCCTTGTTCTTTCTCAGCACCGTCGCCACTTCCGCCTGGCAACAGGGCACCAGCACGATGGAGCGGGCCTGTTTCTTCAGGGCAAACTCGATGGCGTCATCCGTGGCGGTGTTGCAGGCATGCAGCGCCGTCACCACATCCACCCGCGCCGGCAACTGGTCGGACACGATGGATTGGGCCACAGAAAGTTTCAAAAATTCCATGCCCGTGAAGCCCAGCCGCGCCGCCAGATCCCGGGAGCGGCTCACCAGCTCGTCCCGGGTCTCTATGCCGAAAACCCGGGCGCCGCCCTCCTGGCCCTTGAAGAACAGGTCCCACAGGATGAAGCCCAGGTAGGATTTGCCGGCGCCGTGATCCGCCAGGCACACATCCGCATGTTCCTGCCGGGCCTGGACCAGCAGAGGCTCGATGAAATTGTAAAGGTGATAAACCTGCTTCAGCTTCCGGCGGCTGTCCTGGTTCATGCGCCCATCCCGGGTGAGGATGTGCAGTTCCTTCAGCAGTTCCAGGGACTGGCCGGGCCGGATCTCGTGCATATCCTGGGGCGGATGCTTGCTCATTTGCCGGTCTCCTGCCAGAGTTTGCGCCAGCCCTCATGGCCCATGCCGCGCAGGGTGTCAATGTTGCGCTCGAAGATCTCCGCCGCATCCGGAAAGGCCGCCACGGCCCGGTCAATGCTCGACTCCCGAATCAGATGCAGGGTCGGATAGGGCGCGCGATTGGTGTAGTTCTCGATATCGTCCACATCGCAGTCGCTGAACTGGAAGCGGGGGTGGAAATGGGCGATCTGCAGTTCCCCCAGCAGCCCCAGGTCCTTGAGGATTTTTTCCGCCAGGGGCAGAAACCAGCTGTAGTCGAGGAACTCGTCCAGCGCATAGGGGTGGATCAAGAGGGTCGTTTCGGTCACAGCCGGGTCCGTATCCACCAGCAATTGAAGCTCCCGCTCCAGTTCCTCCAGCAATTCCTGGTAGCTTTCCACCGGGACGACGGCATAGCGGATCTGCTTCTTCACATGCACCGACTTGGCGAAGGGGCACAGGTTAAGCCCGATGACGGCCTTCTCCAGCCACACCCGGGTGGCCTCGATGACATCCGACTCAGGCAAGCGTATTTCAGACATAGCGGACACCTGCGCTGCAAAAGTCCGCCAGTTTAGGCGATTGTCCGACCTAATGGCATTCGATGACGCCGGATTTTACTTCCCTGCATGGCCGATCAGTTGCCAGAACGGGGTTTCCAGTGTCCCAGACAATTAGGCTGAAACGCCCAAACCTGCAGCAACAAATCGGATCTGCGGCGCTCCCCTGGTTGACGCCGCCAATGTGGCAGTGCTCAGCCGCCAATTTTTTCCTCGCTGTATTTCGTTGTAAAACACATTCCATTAAAGACAATTAGACATTTAATTTCTGATAGATACAATGTTACTTTCGTTGTGATATTCGTTGCGTTGACAGGCATGACAAAACTTTCTCCAGAGACCTTGCTGCGCACGCTCCGCGCCAACCCGCGGGCGGGGAGCGCGGCGCTGTGCCGCCTCCTTGGCGGCATCAACCGCTCCACCCTGGCGCGGGGGATCCAGTCCCTGGGAGAACAGCTTGTGAGCCGGGGTGGCTCCCGCCGCACGCGGTACGCCGCGCGGCGCGCGCTCCGAGGCACATCCGCACCGATCACGCTTTACCGCATTGACGCATCAGGCCGCGGCCATGAGATGGGCCACCTGGATCTCCTCTACCCCGCCGGTTCCGCCCTGGGCTTCAGTGAGGCGTGTCCCTGGCCCCTGGATGATGAAATGCGCGACGGGTGGTTCGATGGACTTCCGTACCCCTTGGTAGATATGCGCCCGCAAGGCTTTCTCGGTCGCCACTTCGCGCGCCAGCATGCGCTTGATCTCGCCGTGTCCGCCAATCCGGAAGAATGGTCCGAGGACGATATCGCCTACGTACTCGCCACCTTCGGTCACGACCTGCCTGGCGACCTGGTCCTGGGCGAGGCTTCCTACCGCCGCCTCCTTGAAGAGCGCCGGCGCGGCACGACGGGGTTTCTGACGGCGGAACAGGTCGCCACCGCCTACCCCGCCTTGGCCACTGCGGCACTCACCCAGGGAGTAGCGGACTCTTCCGCAGGCGGCGAGTTTCCGAAGTTCACCGCCCAACGGCGGGAGAACAATGTGTTCTTCCACGTCATCGTCAAATTCTCTGGCGCGGACAACTCCCCTGCGGTCCGACGCTGGGCTGACCTGCTGGTCTGCGAGCACCTGGCCCTGGAGACGGTCCGTAGCGAACTTCCGGTAAGGTCCGCAGAAAGCATCGTGCGACACCATGCTGGGCGAACCTTCCTGGAAGTGAAGCGCTTCGACCGCCACGGTGAATACGGGCGATCCCCTGTATGTACACTGGGCAGTCTCAACGCTGCACTGATTGGCATGAGCGGCTCGTCCTGGCCGCGCACCGCGCAGCGCCTCCAAGATGCGGGCTGGTTGTCGGCGGAGGATGAAGCCCGGATTGCGCGTATCTGGTGGTTCGGCAAGCTCATCGGCAACACCGACATGCATGAGGACAATCTTGCGTTTCGACCTGGACTTACCTTGGCACCGATTTACGACATGCTGCCGATGCTGTATGCCCCCCTGCGCGGCGGCGAATTGCCGAGCCGCGCCTACGCGCCGGAATTTCCCCTCCCTGGCGAAACTACAGTGTGGCGCCAGGCTGCGGATGCCGCCCTCCTCTACTGGCAGCAGTGCTCGGCGGATTCCCGCATCAGCACCGACTTCCAACAGACCTGCGCTACGAATGGCAGACTGCTGGCTGAAGCGCAGGCAAGCATTTAACACCCCCCCGTGCCCCCGCCCCGAAAGTCAGACGTGAAGTGGACTTTCAGAAAACAAAAAAGCCTCCAAGTCGTTAAACTTGAAGGCTTTCTTGTAGCTATCCTGGTCGGGGCGAGAGGATTCGAACCTCCGACTCCTGCGTCCCGA
>JAYTVW010000085.1:0-2952 GCA_043743785.1 Rhodocyclales bacterium
CGCCCCGGGCCCCCGTGCCGCCGAGGAAAAACAGAGCCAGGATGGCAGGCATGTTGGTTTCCTTTTCTCCTGGGGCGAACGCTCCCGTAACTCTTGTTCTCTCGGCGCCTCGGCGCCTCGGCGTTTCAATGTTATTTTTCCTGGTTGGCTTCATGCCGGGCAGGCCTCCAGCAGGCGCACCAGATCGGCGCGGGAGAAAGGTTTGGCCAGGAGGGGGACGCCGGGGATGCCAAGCTCGCCGCTGGCCGCATAACCGCTCATGAGGATGATGTCCACTTCCGGGCGGGTCTGGCGGGCCAGGCGGGCCAGGGCGTGGCCGTCCATGCCGCCGGGCATGACCACGTCGGAGAGCAGGATAGCCACATCCAGCACATGTTTCAGGATGTCGGCGGCCTCCATGCCGTTCTCCGCCTCCAGTACCGCGTAGCCCTCGTCGATGAGCAGCAAGCGCACCACTTTCCTGACTTCCGCATCATCATCCACCAGCAGCACCAGTCGGCCTGCGGTGGGCTCAAAGGCGGCGGGGCGGGCCGTGTCGGTCACGGTGGGGGCGTGTTCCGCCAGATGGGGCAGCAGCAGGGCCACGGTGGTGCCCCGGGCCTGGCGGCTGCGGATGCGCACCCCGCCGCCGGACTGGCCGGCGAAGCCGTACACCATGGACAGGCCCAGGCCGCTGCCCTGGCCGAAGGTCTTGGTGGTGAAGAAAGGCTCGAAGGCTCGGGCCAGCACGCTGCCATCCATGCCCGTGCCGTTGTCGCTGACGGCGATCTGGACATACTCGCCCGCCGGCAGTTCCAGGTCGGCGGCGGCATGGGCGTCCAGGGTCACCAAAGAGGATTCAATCTTGACTTCCCCGCCGTTGGGCAGGGCGTCTCGGGCGTTGAAGACCAGATTGAGAATGGCATTTTCCAGCTGGTGTGGGTCTGCCAGGGTGCCCAGGTGCTCCAGCGTGGCCGAGGTGCTAAAGGCAATGTTGCCCGGCAGGGAGCGGCGAATCAGGCGCGCCAGGTCTTGCACCAGGCTGATGACTGCTATCGGCTGGGGCGCCAGGGGCTGCTGGCGGGAGAAGGCCAGCAGGCGTTTCACCAGTTCCACGCCGCGCCGGGCCGCCTGGGTGGCCGGCTCGACGAATTCCGCCACGTCCGGATTGCCCTGCTGGCGCTCCGCCAGGGCGCCCAGATTGCCCAGCACGACGGTGAGCAGGTTATTGAAGTCATGGGCCAGACCGCCGGAAAGCTGGCCGATGGCCTCCATTTTCTGGGCCTGGACCAGACCGGCCTGATTGCGCTTTTCCTCCGTCACGTCGAAAGACAGCACGAAGCAACCAAGCACTTCCCCCTCTGCGCCAAACTCCGGCACCAGGGTGCTGCGGGCATGCTCCGTGTGGCCGTCCCGCCCGTCCCGGCGGTATTCGTAGCTCACTTGTTCGCCGGCCAGGGCCCGCCGCACCGGCTCGAACACCGCATCGTAGAGCTGGGGCCCCACCACTTCCTGGATACTGTGGCCGACGATGTCCTGGTTGCGGCGGCTGAACCAATCCGAATAGCCCTTGTTGGCGTAGCGGAAGATTTCCCCGGCGTCGAAATAGCCGATGAGGGCCGGGATGGTGTCGGTGATGAGGCGCAGCCGGGCTTCACTGCGCTGCAGGGCCGACGCAATGCGGCTGTTGGCGGCGTTGGCTTCCACCAGGCTGGCGTTGGCGGCTTCCAATGCCTCAGTGCGCTGGCGCACGTGCTCTTCCAGATCCGCGTTCTGCCGGCGGATGAGTTCATCAAAGTGGCGCCGCTCGGTGATGTCGGTGTACAGGGTGACAAAGCCTTGCCCCGGCAGCGGCTCTCCCCGGATGGCCAGCACCCGGCCATTGGGACGCAGCCGCTCACGGTAGTGGGGCTGGAACGTCAGGGCGTCGGCCACCCGCTCCGCCACCTGGACGCCGGCATTCCCCGGACCGTACTCACCACGGGCCGCGTTATAGCGTATGAAACTCGCGAAGGGCGCCCCCACCCAGGCCAGTTCCTGCGGGAACTCCAGTAACTCCAGGAACGCCCGGTTCCAGGCCACCAGGCGCAGATCGGCATCGAACAGCGTGAACCCCTGGTCGAGCAAATCCAGCCCGCTCTGCAGGGTGGTCTGAAGTTTCTCCAAAGGGGCGGGTGGGTTCAGCATGGGGCTGGAGGTGCGTGGAAGGCGCATTGTAAAGCGAAAGCCTGCATGCATTCGCAGGCGCGAGCGTGCTCGCGAAGAGGGCCTTGGTTACCTGCTATTCCAGCGGAGAGCCTGATTGCCTGAGGCCGTACTTTGCCAAGGGGTCTTTTGCGCTACCGCAGGAATTCGGTAATTCGAGTCTGACCCCAATATTCTCTGGAATTGCCTCCAACTATGCCTTTGACTTGTCTTTGCCGGGTGGGGCAAGAAGGGCCAGTGAGGCGGCGATTCGGGCAACAGCTGAGCGATAAGCGATTCCGTCTTCCCGTTTGTCCACCGTCATCACCAAGACAATCAGGGCCTCGTCCTCAACCCCGTAAACAAGTCTAATTCCTTGTTTCAGTAGTTTTATTTTATAGAATCCGGCCAAATCCCGACGCAATGCACTACCCGGGACATGGGGGTTGTCGAGGCGTTTCTTCAACAGCTTTCGCATCGTTTCCTTGACGGACCCGTCCAGGGATTGCCATTCCGCCAAGGCTTCCGGATGAAACCGCAAGCTGTATTTGTGTTTGCGGGCGGGTTCAGACTTCGTCAATGTCCACCTCAATAGCCTGAGCGCGCTGATCCCAACGCGCCATGACCTTGCTGTGGAGTTCCTGGTCGGCGAGTTCGTCCAGCATGGCGTGATACATGGCAGGTTCCACCATATAGAACGCCGGCTTGTTGTGGTTTAAAACCGCCACGGGGCGATTGTTCGCTTCCCGCAGGACAGCCGCCGGGTTCTTCTTGAATTCCGACATGCTG
>JAYTVW010000086.1:0-3247 GCA_043743785.1 Rhodocyclales bacterium
CGCTTGATGGCCTCCAGTATGTAGATACCGCCGCCGATGGCCCACCAGCGATCGCCGGCATCCTCCATGAAGCGGCAGCGGTCCAGCCATTTCTGCTGCGTGAGCGGCGGTACATAGCAGGCGAGTTTGCCGGCGGAGACATCGAAGCCCAGCAGCGACAGCCAGTCCTTCATGCGCACCAGCGAGATGAAATTGCCGCACCAGGGATACTGGTGATTGTCGGCGCGCATCCAGCGGCGCATACCCCACAGGCTCCACGGATTGAAAGCAGTAATGATGATGCGGCCCTCGGGCATCATCACCCGGTCCACTTCGCGCAGTATCCGGTGCGGATGTTCGGCGAATTCGAGGATGTGCGGCAGGACCAGCAGGTCGATGCTCTGGGTGTCGATCGGCAGTTCCTCGTTGCGCGCCAGCACCTCCGCCGGCGGCTTCACATCGATGCGGAACTTGTGCGGGATGCGGTTAGTGCGCAGCAAATCGATGCCGGGCATGCCCAACTGCAGCGCGTGAAAACCGAAAATATCGGCGACGGCTTCATCGTGGCAGGCCTGTTCCTGGGCAAGCAGATACTGGCCCAGCGGGGTGGCGAACCAGTCGGGCAGACTTTGAAAGGTATTTGACATATGCCCATTTTAGTTGAAACATGCGCGGCATGCTTAAGGAATCTCTGATTGACGTTCATCCCGTCACCGCTTTTCGCGACAACTACATCTGGACTTTACACGACGGCCGCCATGCGGTGGCCGTGGATCCTGGCGACGCCGCGCCCGTGGAGGCTTTTCTTCGCCAGCACAAGCTGGAGCTGGTCGCCATCCTGGCCACCCATCACCATGCCGACCATGTGGGTGGAGTGGCGGACCTGACTGCCACCCGCGACATACCCGTGTATGGCCCGCGCAACGAACACATCCCTGGCCTCACCCATGCGCTGGTCGAGGGCGATAAATTTGCGATCGACGTACTTGGCCTGGCATTTTCCGTGTTCGACATTCCCGGCCACACGGCCGGCCACATTGCCTTTCACGGCAACGGCATGTTGTTCTGCGGCGACACCTTATTTGCCTGCGGTTGCGGCCGCCTGTTCGAAGGCACACCGCGGCAGATGGTCGCCTCGCTCGCCAAACTGGCGGCACTTCCCGAGGACACGAAAGTCTATTGCGGGCACGAGTACACGATGGCCAATCTTCGTTTCGCCCTGACGGTGGAAAGCGATTCGGCGGCGCTCAAACAGCGCGAGGCCGCGGAAGCGGCGAAGCGCGCCCGTGGCGAACCCACCCTGCCCAGCAGCATCGGCCTCGAACGGCAGACCAATCCGTTCCTGCGCTACCGGGAACCCGCCGTGATCAGCGCGGCGGAAAAATACGCGGGACGGCCATTGACCGACCCCGTAGAGACGTTTGCGGCGATCCGCGAGTGGAAAAACAATTTCTGACCTCTGGCAACGGTTACATCAGTGGTTTAGCCTGAAAACCATAACCCCGCATCGTCATTCCGGCCCTTCGGCAAGCTCAGGATAAACTCCAGCCGGAATCCAGTCTTTCGAAGCATCTGGACACCGGCTTTCGCCGGTGTGACGACGCCAATGATTCGTATTTGGTCCTGATGACATATTCCAAAGCAGCATCCCATACACTAATCCTGCCCGCCACCGAAGCAGACGTCCCCGTCATTCTCGAACTCATCAAGGCGCTTGCCGAATTCGAGAAGCTCTCGCATCTCGTCGTAGCGACCGAGGCCCTGTTGCGAGAAGCGCTTTTCGGCTCGTCACCCAAGGCGGAAGTGGTGCTCGCCTGGCACCAGGAGAGGCCCGTCGGCTTCGCCCTCTTCTTCCACAATTTTTCCACCTTCCTGGGACGGCATGGGCTCTATCTCGAAGACCTGTTCGTCCGCCCGGAAGCCCGCGGCTTGGGCATCGGCAAGGCCTTGTTGCTGTACCTTGGCACCCTGGCCAGGCAACGAAACTGCGGCCGCTACGAATGGGCCGTGCTTGACTGGAACGAACACGCCATCCGCTTCTACAAGAGCCTGGGGGCAGAACCGCTGGACGACTGGACCCTCATGCGCGTCACCGGACCGGCGCTCGAGCAGATCACAGAAAAATAGTCCGGCGCGATAACTTTATTGATCCGCAGGTGGATTTTTTCTCCCTGCGCTTTGTTGCCGAAGTGGTGTAGAACTGGCGATTGCTGGGCGCGCTGGTGCGGGAGTTCACGCTGACCTTGTAGCCTGCAAGCCGCATGGGGCGGTGCTTGCAGGCTTGCCTGGCTGGAGAGGCTTATCCGGCGCGGCTCGCAGAGCCCGTCCGGTTCCGCAACTTGTAACAGCCTGCCCGGCCTAACGCGTACAATACTTACTAAAGCGTCACAATTGAATATATCCGGCATTACTCAGCAGTCGCCAATATAGGCGACAGATGGGGCTTGGAAAAATGAACGGACAAGGCGAGGCAATTGCTGGAGTTTCGCGAGTTGCTCCTCGATCTTGTCGCGCAGTTTCTCCCCCTGCTGAAGGGGGCGTCTTGCCATGCCGGTGCGTTTGACATGACTCCACACCAGCTCATCCGGGTTCAGGTCCGGCGCGTAGCCGGGCAGGAAGTGCAGGGTCAGTCGGCCGTTCGTCGAAGCGACGAATTTCCCCACGAGGGCTTTCTTTATCAATCACAAGGTTTAAACCACCGGCTTTAGCCGGTCAGCTTTAGCTGCGAGCATATGCTGCACAAAGGGAGGTGCGGCATGGAGTATAGGTACGGTAGCCATACGGTATTTCAAATTGAGTACCATTTTGTGTGGGTGACGAAATACCGCTACAAGGTCCTGACTGGAGAGATAGCGGAGCGAGTACGAGAACTGGTGCGTGAGACGTGTGAAGCCTTCGAGATCAGGATCGTCAAGGGGGTGGTGAGTAAGGATCATGTCCATATTCTGGCAAGTTGTCCGCCGACGATGGCGCCGAGCGAGATCATGAGGCGGATCAAGGGGCGCACATCGAGCAAGCTGTTTGAAGAGTTTCCGCACGTGAAGAAGCGCTACTGGGGTCGGCATTTTTGGGCGAGAGGGTACTTCTGCGCCACGGTAGGGCAGATGACGGAAGAGATGATCAAGCAGTACTTGGAGCATCACTTTGAGGCGAAGCCGAACGATGACTTCAAGATGGAACCCGACTAAGACGCGTCGTTTAGGCGACGCGTATCCGGACTTTCAGTCCGCAACTCAAACCCACCGGCTTTAGCCGGTGGTTGTTTAGT
>JAYTVW010000087.1:0-10521 GCA_043743785.1 Rhodocyclales bacterium
CAAGCCCGCTTTTTTTTATCCCGCTCCGCAAAAATCGGCGTAGCCGCTCAGGCGGCTTCCGGCTCCGCCACGGCCAGGCGCCCCTGCTCGAAGGCCTGACGGTTGAGTTCCACCAGATGAGGCTTCCTGGCACCGAAGCGCTTCAGGATGGCCTCTGCGAGCACATCCGCCGGGAAAGGCAGATAGTCGGCCATGGCCCCCAGCATGACGGTATTGCCCAGTTTCAGGTTGCCCAAGGCCAGGGCCACCTCGTTGGCGTCGAAGGCATGCACCGTGAGGCCCAGGGCCTTCAGTTGGGCCACCGGATCCTCCGGGTACTCGAAGAGGCCCAGTTCCACCACCGGCGGCACCAGGTGGGCCACGTTCATGAGCACCGTGCCCCCGGGCCGCAGCATGTGGGCCCAGCGCAGGGTTTCCGCCGCCTCGAAGCCCACCAGCAGGTCCGCCTCGCCCTTGGGAATCTGCGGTGACAGCACCCTGGGGCCAAAACGCAGATGGGATGACACCACGCCGCCCCGCTGGGCCATGCCCGCCACTTCCGTTTTCTTGGCGTCGAATCCCAGACCCAGGGCCGCTTCCGCCAGGATTTCCGTGGCCGTCATGACGCCCTGCCCGCCGATGCCCACCACCAGGATGTTCGTTACATCGTTTTTCATACCAAATTCCAATACTTGTTAGAAACGCCGAGACGCAGAGGCGCCGAGAAAACCAAAACAACAGAGCAGTTCGGAAAACCATGATCCGGTCGACACCAACGGGCCTCCCTCGATCTTCCTCTGCGCCTCGGCGCCTCGGCGTTTCAAATCAGCCTTTCCAATGCCCCTGTTGTCGGGTTAAAACCCGACCTACGACTTTGGCCGGCTCAGGAACGAGATGGGGGATACCTGGGAGGCTTCCTCGATGGCCTTCGGCGCGCAGGGCTGCAGGCACAGGCCGCAACCGGTACAGGCGGCGGTTTCGATACGCACCCAGGCCAGATCCACTTCCTTGCCGCTGTTCTTCACTTCCTTGCCGCGCCGGGTGACATGGATGGCCGGGCAGCCCACTTCCAGGCAGTTGCCGCAACCGGTGCACTTGTCATCCGTGACGGCATAGGGCTTCTGGGGCTTGTAGTGATCCACCAGCACGCAGGGCCGGTCGGTGATGATGACCGAAGGCTCCTCGATCCTGGTTTCTTCCCGCAGGGCCTTGAAGAGCACCGGCAACTGGTAGGGATCCACCACCCGGATGCGGTCCTTCTTCACCCCCAGGGCCTCGCACAGCTTGGCGAAGTCCACCCGCTGGGCCTCATTGCCCTGGATGTCCCGGCCCGTACCTGGATTGTCCTGGCCGCCGGTCATGCCCACGGCCCGGTTGTCCAGGAGCAGGATGGTCACATTACCCCGGTTCCAGGTGATGTCCAGCAGGCCCTGCATGCCCATGTGCAGGAAGGTGGAATCGCCGATGACGCCGACGATCTTCTTCGACTTGTCGGCCTCGCCCCGGCCCTTGTCCAGGCCCAGGGCCACGCCCATGGAGGCGCCCATGGAAACGCAGGTGTCCAGGGCGTTCCAGGGATGCCCGGCCCCCAGGGTGTAGCAGCCGATGTCGCCAGCAATGATGAGGTTTTTCATCTGCGACAGCGTGTAATACACGCCCAGATGCGGGCAGGCCACGCACATGGTGGGAGGCCGGGGGAAGAGTTCCTGGGGCGCCACGCATTCGGAAGCCGGCAGGGTCTCGCCCAGCAGAGCCGCTACCCGGGGACGCAGCACGTCAGGGGAAAGCTCGCCGATATTGGGCAGCACGTCCTTGCCATGTACCGGGATGCCGGCGGCCATGAGTTCGGATTCCAAGAGCGGCTCCACTTCCTCCACCACCAGCACTTTGTGCACAGTGGCGGCGAAGGCCCGCAGCTTCTCCAGGGGCGCGGGGCAAGACATGCCCAGCTTGAAGAGGGGCGCGTCCGGGAAGGCTTCCTGCACGTGCATGGCGGCGGGGCCGGAGGCAATGAAGCCCAGGCGCCGGTCCGGCCCTTCTGTCACCACGTTCAGCGGACTGGCCTCGGCTTCCAGGCGCAGGGCCTTTTCCCGCTCGAACATTTTCGGAATGCGACCCCGGGCGTTGCCCGGCACCATGACCCAGCGGGTCGGTTCCTTGGTCCAGCCTTTCGGCTCCATGGCCGTGCGTTCCCCCACCAGCACCCGGCCCTTGACGTGGCAGATACGAGTGGTCAGGCGCAGGATCACCGGACACTGGAAGCGCTCGGAGAGTTCGAAGGCCGCCAGGGTATATTCGTAGGCTTCCTGGGAGTCCGCCGGCTCAAGAATCGGCAGGTGGGCGAAGCGCCCCCAGTAGCGGGAATCCTGTTCGTTCTGCGAGGAAGACAGGCCCACGTCGTCGGCGATGGCGATGACCAGGCCACCGGCCGCCCCGGTGAGGGTCATGGTCATGAGGGCGTCGGAGGCCACGTTCATGCCCACGTGTTTCATGGCACAGAAGGCGCGGGCGCCGGCCATGGACGCGCCCAGGGCGACTTCCAGGGACACCTTCTCGTTCACCGACCACTCGGCGTAGAGGTCCGGATAGGTGGAAATGACTTCCAGCATTTCCGTGGCGGGGGTGCCTGGATAGGCCGCAGCGACCTTGACGCCGGCTTCCCAGACGGCGCGCCCCACGGCTTCGTTACCGGACATGAACTGCCAGCTTTGCGCCGGCGCGGGCATTATGGCTGCCATCCCGCTACTCCCTGTTGATGGAAAACCCAGCAATGTACTGGCAGCCCCGGAAATGCCGTTTGATACAGATCAATCGGCACTTTCATATAAACCGTATCACGACAGGGAAAAATCCCGCCGCCGCCCGCCGGGTGCTCAAGTAATGAGCATGGCCCGGAAATCATTCACGTTGGTGCGGGTGGGGCCACTGACCACCAGGTCCTCCAGGGCATGGAAGTAGCCCCAGGCGTCGTGGCGGGCCAGGAAATCTGCCGCGGACAAGCCCAACTTGCGGCCACGGGCCAAGCTGTCCGGCAATAGCAGGGCGCCCGCGTTGTCCTCGCTACCGTCAATGCCGTCGGTGTCGCAGGCGATGGCAGCAATACCGAGCCGGCCAGCCAGGGCCAGGCCCTGGGCCAGCAGGAATTCGGCGTTGCGCCCACCCCGCCCCCAGCCACCCGGTGGTTTCTCGCCGCCGAAGCTCACCGTGGTTTCCCCGCCGGAAAGCAGCACGCAAGGCGCCGCCAGGGGCAGGCCGTGGCGCTGGCAGGAAATAGCCATGCCAGCCAGCACCTTCGCCGCCTCCCGGGCCTCGCCCTCAATCGCATCCCCGAGAATGAGGGGCGTGACGCCTTGGCTGCGGGCGAAATCGGCGGCGGCCCGCAGCGCATCATGGGGCGTGGCGATCAGCCGGAATTCGCTGTTCGCCAAGCGAGGATCGCCGGGCTTGGGAGTCTCCGCCTCGGGCCGGGAGAGCCAGTCCGCCACGGCGGGCGGCACCGCAATACGATATTTTTCCAGCACCGCCCGGGCGTCGGCGCAGTTGCTCGGATCCGCTACCGTGGCGCCGGAGGCGATCACCGCCGGGTCGTCCCCGGGCACATCGGAAATTGCCAGGGCCACCACCCGGGCCGGCCAAGCCGCGGCCGCCAGCCGCCCACCCTTAATGGCGGACAAGTGCTTCCTGACACAGTTCATTTCGTCAATGGCGGCGCCGCTCATCAAGAGAACCCGGTTCACCGCCTGCTTGTCCGCCAGGCTCACGCCGGCCGCCGGCAGGGCCATGAGAGCCGAGCCACCGCCGGAAATCAGGGCCAGCACCAGATCGTCCTCTGTCAGGCCCTCGACAAGTTTCAGGATGCGCGCCGCCGCGTCCCGCCCCGCCCCATCCGGCACCGGGTGGGCAGCCTCCACCACTTCAATGCGCTCACAGGGCAAGCCATGGCCGTAACGAGTCACCACCAGGCCGGACAGTGGACCTGGCCAATGCACTTCGACAGCCCGAGCCATGCTGGCAGCCGCCTTGCCGGCACCGATGACGATCGTGCGCCCCTTCGGCGGGCGCGGCAGATGGGGCGGCAGGCACACCACCGGGTCGACGGCGGCCAGGGCAGCCCGGAAAAGCTCCAGCAGGAAAGTGCGTTCGTTCATGTCGGCAACCCTCAAAAGCTGCTTTGAAACGCAGAGGCGCAGAGGCGCGGAGAAAAAGGCCTGCCGAACACTGGCGCCGCAGTGCGTCGTCAACTGCTTCGTGCCATTGCAGGTGTTCTCGGCGCCTCTGCGCCTCGGCGTTTCATTTGCTGCAGTTGAACCAGCCCAGTCCGCCCTCGGTATTGCCGGCCGGGAAATATTCCGCACCGATCCAGCCATCATAGCCGATGGCATCCAGGTGATTGAACAGGAAGGGGAAATTAATCTCCCCGCTGCCCGGCTCGTGACGCCCCGGGTTGTCGGCGATCTGGATGTGGCCGATGCGGCAAAGGTTTTCCTGCAGGCTGCGGGCCAGGTCGCCCTCCATGACCTGGGCGTGATAGACGTCGTACTGCAAATAGAGGTTGGCAGCACTCACCGTCTCGATCACTTCCAGGCCCAGGCGCGGCCGGTCCACCAGGAATCCCGGAATGTCCCGGCTGTTGATGGGTTCCAGCATCAGGTCCATTTCCACGATCGCCAGTTGGCCGCTGGCAAAACGCAGATTGTCGATGAGGGTTTCCAGGGCCGCCTCCCGACTCACCCCCGCCGGCACGATACCGGACAGGCAGTTGAGTCGGGGACAGCCCAGTTCCCGGGCGTACTCCAGGGAGTTGGGCAGGCTGGCGCGGAATTCCGTTACACGATCCGGGTGGCAGGCAATGCCCCGCTCGCCCCTTTCCCAGTTCCCAGCAAAGAGGTTGAACAACACCACCTCCACCCCGGCGGCCCGGGCGGCGGCGGCCACGGCATCCGCAGCAAAGGCATAGGGAAACTGGCACTCCACCGCCTTGAAACCGGCAGCAGCAGCAGCGGCGAAACGTTCCAGAAAAGGCCGTTCGGTGAACAAGAGGCTCAGGTTGGCGGCAAAACGGGGCATGGGTGGGTGTGAGAGGTAAAAGGTGAAAGGTGATTCTGGGGCAAGCGTGGACAGGAATCAAACGGCGTCCCGCACCAGTACCAATAGATGCTTATATACTCACGCTTTATATCTGCACCCCGGAATCCCCCATGACTTGGTCCATCGACCTGCTGGCTTTCCTCTCCAGCATGGCTTTGCTGCTGGCTTACCACATCTATGTGCGCGTGAAAGTCCGGCAGAACCCCACTTATACGGTGCAGGCCATCCACAACCAGGCCCGGGCCGCCTGGGTCGACAGTGTCATGGCCAATGGCCGGGACATCCTGGCGGTGCAGACCCTGCGCAACTCCACCATGGCCGCCACCTTCCTGGCGTCCACCGCCGTGCTGCTCATCATGGGCGTGCTGACCCTCTCGGGCCAGGGCGACAAGCTGGGCAGCACCTGGCATGCCCTCAATCTTTTCGGCGTCGCCGACCCGGCCCTGTGGCTCTTGAAGACCATCCTGCTCATGCTGGACCTGTGCTTCGCCTTCTTCTGCTTCACCCTGGCAGTGCGCAAGTTTCACCACGTGGGCTACCTCATCAACCTGCCCAAGAGCTTCGAGCATCCCATCATCACGCCCCGCTACGTGGCCGCCTATCTGAACCGGGCCGGCCGCTATTACGGTCTGGGCATGCGCGCCTATTACTTCACCCTGCCGCTGCTCTTCTGGATGTTCGGCCCCCATCTCATGCTCGCCAGCTCCCTCGCCTTGGTGTTCCTCCTGCACCACCTGGACCGGGCCTACGACGAAGGGGGTTGAGGCAACGCCGGGGGGAAGTGCCAGGGGGAAATCCCAAAGGCAAATCCCCCCCTCGCCCCCCTTTTTCAAAGGGGGGAATGGTGGTGCCGATGGGTGAGGTAGCGCTACGATCTGCGCGTCCCTCCGTTTCAAAACAGGGAATGGCGGCACTGACAGGAACATACTGCCGTACGCCACGAACACTCCCCCCCTTTGAAAAATGGGGGTTGGGGGGGATTTGAAGTGGGCTGCTTACTCTGGATCGCCCCCCGCCGCCGCAATCACCTCAACAACCCCGTCCGTCTCCAGCAGCACCTGCCGGTTATCGAAACGCAGCACCCGCAAGCCAAGGGACGCCAGATACGCATCCCGCAGCCGATCCGCTGCAAGTTGGTCAGGTGCAAAATGCTGCCCGCCGTCCACCTCCACCACCAGCCGGGCCGCCGGGCAATAGAAATCCACGATATACGGCCCCAGGGGCTTCTGGCGGTAGAACGGCCAGCCGTTCACCTGCTTGCGGCGCAGGCGAAACCACAGCTTCTGCTCCGCGTCTGTCATCCCGGCCCGCAGTGCCCTGGCAAGAGGTTTCAGCCTGGGGTCGTAGGACTCCATGGTCGCTACATGCTATTCGTTCGAAAGGACCGAAACCCTATAACCCGACAGGCCGCGGGTCAAGCGTGAGGCATATTTCCCCCTTTGCAAAAGGAGGGGATTCGTGGCTTGCGGCAGTGCTGTCCCTGTTGGCACGACCATTCCCCCCTTTGAAAAAGGGGGGTGAGGGGGGATTCTTGGATGGCCGGACCGGACCAGGTGCCGGTGGCAAGCGCGATGGCTCGCTGAAATCCCCCCCGGCCCCCCTTTTGCAAAGGGGGGAGCAGGGGCGCCGCTTCGGACTTCGCGCCTGTCGCCTGCATGGCCCATCCTGCCCTTATAATCCTGCCCTTCCCTTTTCCCTGGAGCCGACCATGGGCCATCGCCTTTCGAAGATCTATACCCGCACCGGCGATGCCGGAACCACTGGCCTGGGGGACGGCTCCCGGGTGCAGAAGGACTGTCCGCGCATCCATTCCCTCGGGGAAGTGGATGAGCTCAATTCCCTCATCGGCGTGATGCTCTGCGAGGAAATGCCGGACGACGTGCGCGCCTTGTTCACGGATATCCAACACGACCTGTTCGATCTGGGCGGCGAATTGTCCATCCCGGGCATGACGCTGCTCAACGCGGAGCGCATCGAGGTGCTGGAGGCGGCCATCGACGACCTGAATGGGGAACTGGAACCCCTCAAGGAATTCATCCTGCCCGGCGGCACCCGGGCCGCCGCCCTCACCCACCTGGCCCGCACCGTGTGCCGCCGCGCCGAACGGGTAGTCATCACCCTGAGCCATGCGGAAGCCGTGCGGGAGGCCCCCCAGCGCTACCTGAACCGCCTCTCGGACTTGCTTTTCGTGCTGGGCCGCGCCCTCAACAAGCAAGCCGGCCATGGCGATGTGCTATGGCACCACCAGAAGGAACGCCAAGCCTGACGATTAAGCCACGATGCCATAAAGGGTTTTTTCCTCCTGCATTCGGCTAGAATGCTCCCCACAAAAATGGGGGACACCCCCGAACACAGGAGGAGACAAAATGGCAGTAGTTTTCAGCAAGACTGGCAAAGGGCAGGGGGAGATAGACACCCGGGCCGGCGGGCTGACACCACGGGTGCGGCGGATTCTCATCATGATCGACGGCCGCCGCTCGGTGGACGATCTGCGTGCCATGCTGGCGGCCGACGACCTCACCCATACCCTGGGCATGCTGGAGGAAGACGGCTACATCGAGATGCTGGCGGTCGTGGACAGCAAGTCCGGCAAGGCCGCCCCCGCCCAGCTATCCATTACGGCCTTCAAGTCCCTCCTGCAGCAGGCGGACGACCCCATGAACTTGGCCAAGGCGCGAAACTTCATGTCCAACACCCTGAACGCTTTTGTCGGCGCCCTCGGGGCCAGCTCCCTCATGGAGCGCATCGAAGCCGCGCCGGGGCACGAAGATCTGCGCGCGGTCTATGACGAGTGGTACCACGCCATCGTCGCCTCCCGCGACGGCCGCCGCGAAGCGGAAAGCCTGCGGGCGAAACTGCTGGCAGTGATCTGACGACGCCCAAACGTTAATCAAAGCCCAGGCCACGCATCAAGAACCATTTGAAACGCCGAGGCGCCGAGACGCCGAGGAAAAGCGAACCGCTCCATGCTTCGTCAGCACCTGATTGACAAGCAAAGCAGCTTCCGTTTCCTTGGTTTTCTCGGCGCCTCTGCGCCTCGGCGTTTCATTCACGCCTTTGGATACCGCCCTAAGCGTGGCCGGTGCTGCCGAAGCCGTCGGCGCCGCGCTGGCTTTCCTCAAAGCTATCCACCACGTTGAAGGCCACTTGCAGCACCGGCACCACTACCAGCTGGGCCAGCCGATCCAGGGGATTCAGGGTGAAAGGCTCGGAACCCCGGTTCCAGGTAGACACGAAAATCTGCCCCTGGTAATCGCTGTCAATCAAACCGATGCTTATGCGACTGAAAAACCGTCTCACGCGAGTGAGTGACTGAGTAAAAACGGTTTTTTCGACCCTCCGCCACAAAACCGTCTCATTCAGACAAAAGGGCAAGGAATCGCTTCCCTGCCCTTTAGAGACGCCGGCTATGCCTCTGTGCTTATGCCTTGCCCGTGCTACCGAAGCCACCAACGCCGCGTTCAGTCTCCGTGGAGAACTGCTCCACAAAGCTGAGGGCCACTTGTACCACCGGCTGGAACATCAGCTGGGCGATACGGTCGCCGGGCTGCACGGTGTAGGGCTCTTCACTGTCATTGGCGATGATGACACCAATTTCGCCATGGTAGTCCGCATCAATGACGCCGATGCCCTGGGCAACGCGTACCCCGTGTTTCAGCGACAACCCAGAACGGGAAGCCACGATTGCAACCAGGCCTGGGTCCATCATGTTGATGGCGAACCCAGTCTTGATGAGCTTCCGGCAGCCAGGAGCGATGGTCTCGGGCACCTCGATACAGGCACGCAAGTCCATGGCAGCGGAGCCATCGGTCGCATAGGTCGGCACAGGGATATTCTTGCCGAGCAGGTCATTGACGATACGAGCTTCAATACGACGATACATCCTTGGTTCCTCCAAAGGTAATTGACTGGTTCCTTGTATAGGGTATGACCAGCATTATGGAGTAGAACCAGCTGCGGGTACCCAGGAGGAGTGACGCCGAAGGCTGCGACCGATATCTCGCCCTTGCGACAGCTAGCCTTGCTGACACCCGCCTCAAGCGCCAGGTTAACACCGGTAATCTTGCCGTTGCTTTTGCTTGAGGCACCCCTAGCTAAAACGTCCAGAGCATCGAGAATAGCCTGATGGTTCTTGTCTGCCATTACGATGCGCTCCTTAAATCGCACACCACCGTCTGCAGCTGGGCTACCTCCTCTTGAAGAGCCTGACGCTGAAAATCTGATGTCTTAGGATGCTGCGCGAACTCTTCAGCTTGCCGCAACTGGGCCTCCCACATTGGGGCGTGCCGTTTGGCTACACAGGCATTACTGCAACGCCCAGGCTGACAGTGATTAAGGATACCCGGGCACTTTTGTGAGGTCTAAATACGCGCCGTCCCCCAGTTCGGCCCGCTTATCAAAAACCAGACCGCCAAGAACTCGAATATTATTTGAACTCTCTGGAATTAACTCGAATTCAACTTTATTATTGTCCATTCTCACGCTCCCAGTTTGTCCAATCTGCCAGAGATTCATCCACCATAGCCTCACATTCCTCTAGGAAGTCAAGATAGATGTAAGTCGATGTAACACTCGAATGACCCAGCAATCGTTGAAGCTCTCTGAGCGGGTCATTGAGTATCTGGCGATAAGCATCGGCGCCACTTTCCTTTAGTATTTTCAGGTTCTGGGCCATACGCTTAATCATCGCTTCCAGTTGATAGATGGCGTAGGTATGCCGACAGCCGTGCGGTGTTAACCGAACCCCAATCTTATTGGCTATCGCCTTGAAGAAGCTCTCCACCGACCTAGCCTCTAGCGGGGTTCCATTCCTGGACAGGAAGACTTGGGTTGGTGGTTTTTGCTTTTTGCCGCCAGACCGTTTCTGCGCCCGTGCCAGAACCTCTTCGCGGTCTTCCTCTATGTAGAAGCGAATCGCTCGAATGATGCGTTTAGGTATCCGGACTTTGCGGGCCTTCTGTCTTTTCCCGACGATTCGGATGGTGATGCTTTTTAAGCCAGCATATGCCTGGGCATCGGGGTCGGGAATCTGATGGACCTGAAGGCTTAGTGCTTCGGCAATACGCATACCGGAAGAGATGAGAACATCCCCCAGTACCTGATTGCGCTGGGCGTTTTGACCCTCGGCCACCTTCGGCCGCCACAGCGACTTGTAGTTGGGAAGACTGATGAAGTTGATGGGTTCGGGGGTAGCTTTCGCCCCTAGGTCGGCAGTTTCGACAATTTTCCCGCCAAAGTACCCCTTGGACTTGACGTAATTGAAGGGGACATTCTCGATGAGGTGTTTGTCCAGGGCATACTCGTACAGATGGACGATGGCGGCTTTGGCCACGTTCCACGACTGCCCCTTCAAGGCATGCGATTCCCCACAACTCATGAATCACCCCCTTGAGTCCGTAGATGTTCGACAGTGAGCGCGAAATCGCGCAGTCGCACCATGCCCAGCCAGAGCGA
>JAYTVW010000088.1:0-75761 GCA_043743785.1 Rhodocyclales bacterium
CCCAACTTCGCCGCATCCTCCATCGCGCCGGGGTGTCCAAGGACGTGCTGCTGTAGGGCCTGTGGCGCCTTGAGTGCCGCTCGTCGGCCATGGCAAGAGGGGCGGGAAGCGCCCATTCGGCCACGCGCAGTTCAACGGCATCCTTCCGCCCAACGCAACGGGGCGCCGCAGCGCCCCGTTGGCCGATGTCAGATAGATCTTCAGCCCACGGACGCCCGGTGGTGGCCGTGGAAGCCGGCATGTTCCACGGCGAAAACGGCGGCTTCGACCCGGGAGGTCATGCCGAGTTTGGCGAGAATGTGGCGCACGTGCAGCTTGACGGTGTCGTGGCTGATGTTGAGGGACTTGGCGATGACCTTGTTGCTCTTGCCGGCGGCCAGGTGGCTGAGGATTTCCCGCTCCCGTTCGGTGAGCTTGACTTGTTTGTCCTTGGGGTTTTCCTTCTGGCCCGGTTGCAGGAGCTGGGTGAGCTTGAGGGCCATGGCCGGCGCCACCACCAGTTCTCCCTTGGCGGCGCGGCGGATGGCATCCAGCACGTCGTCCGGGTCCATATCTTTCAGCAGGTAGCCGCGTACTCCGGCCCGCAGGGCGGAGGCCAGGTCGTCCTGGGCGTCGCTCATGGTGAGGATGACCACCGGCGTGGCGTAGCCCTTGTCGCGCAGGCGCTTCAGCAGGGTCAGTCCGTCCATGGGGGGCATGCGCAGGTCCATGATGATGAGGTCCGGCGTCTCCCGGGCGAGAATTTCTTCTGCCTCTTCCGGGTTGCCGGCGGCCCCCAGGACGTTCATGCCGGCCCGGTGCTCCAGCAGTTCCGCCAAGCCGCGACGGCATAGGCCATGGTCGTCGATGAGCAGGATGCGGGTTTTTTGGGCTTCAATCATGGTCGAGCCTCGCTCTGTGGGGCGGGAAAGCTGAAAAGCACGCGGGTACCCCCAGTGGCGGGGCTATCGATGCGGACTTCGCCCCCCAGGTGCTGGGCGCGCTCCCGCATGATGTTGAGTCCGAAATGGCCGTGGGCCGAATCCCCCCCCTCGCCGGAGGAGGCCAGTCCCACGCCGTCGTCTTCCACGGCAATCTGATAGAGGCCATCGGCTCCGCTGAGGGTGATGCGGCCGTGGCGGGCCCGGGCGTGCTTGACCACATTGGCCACGGCTTCCCGCACGATGTGCAGTACCTGCATTTCCTGTTCTGCCGGCAGTTCCAGGGCGCTTGTCTGGTTGTCGAAGGCCAGTTCCACGCCCCCCAGCCCATTCAGGCTGGCGATCTCGGTTTTCAGGGCATGCAAGAGGCCCAGGGGATCCATGGCGGTGCGGAACTGGGTGATGAGTTCCCGTACCCGGCCATGGGCCACCATGAGGGATTCCTCCACCTCCGCCAGATATTTGCCGGCCCGTTCGCCCTCGCCGTGCTGCAGGGCATCCTTGAGCAGGGTGGTGCGCATGCGCATGCAGGCCAGGTTCTGAGCCAGGGAGTCGTGCACCTCGTTGGCGAGCAGTTGCCGTTCCTGCACCAGACTGGCGCGCAGGTGGATGTCGGCCAGGCGGCTATTTTCCAGGGCCAGCCGGGCGTTTTCCAGGGCCAGGCCCAACACGTCGCTGAGGGAGCGCAAGAGGGGCAGGGTGCTGGCCGGGAGTTCTGTGCCAAGGGGGAAATACAGGGTAAGCAATCCGCAGTCCGCGCCCCGGTGACGCAGCTGCACGGCGTAGGCTTGCAAGGCCGGCGGCGACAGGGGGGCGCAGCGGCAGATGCCGTCGCCGACGGTTTTTGGCCGGGGGCACGCGGGACAGCCGTAGTGCTCGTCAAAGGGCTTGTCTGCGGCCCCTTCGGTGGCAGCCACCAGGCGCAGGATTCGGCTCTCGGGTTCCACCAGGCGCACGGCGGCGCCACGGGCACCACACAGGCTGAGGATGGCGCCCAGCAGGCTTTCCACCGGGGCCTGGAATTCGCTGTCAGGTTCGGCGGGGCCTGCACCTATGGGCGGCGCGAGAACGCACGGCGCCACTATCGGGCATGAAATTGTCAATGGATCTCCTCCAATGTTGCCCGCTTTGCGAGCGGCCTTCCGCTCGTTGGCGGAGGCTTATTAGATTTTGCTGATGCATTGTGCCGTGAGGTCGGCGCAAACGCAACAAACATGCCAAATGGCACGATGAACGGGCTTTATCGCCAATCTGGGGGAGGCCCGCATAGCCCACCCGGGGGATGGGGAAGGCGGGGTGCCTGTGCCAAGCTCCCCCCCTGTTTTTCCTGCCGCCGCCCCCCGCATATATGACCGCTGATAGCCTGCCCTGGACTGATCTGGATCCCCTGCGAGAACGCCTCAATGTCCATCCCGTGTACGGCATGTTGCGCACGCGCCGGGATCTGGCTGTCTTCATGTCCCACCACATCTATTCGGTATGGGATTTCATGTCCCTGGTGAAAACCCTGCAGGCGGCGGTAGCGCCGACCCGGGTACCCTGGGTTCCTGTGGGGGACCCTTCGGTGCGGCGGTTCATCAACGAAATCGTCATGGAGGAGGAGTCGGATCTGGGCCTGCCGGACGGCAGCGGTCCAGCCCATCTGAGCCATTTCGAGCTTTACTGCGCCGCCATGGGGGAAGTGGGGGCAGATCCGTCCCGGGCCTTGGCTTTCATCCGCCAGGCCTCCGAGACGCCCATTGCCGCAGCCCTGGCAGAGGGCGATGTGCCGGAACCGGCGCGGGCCTTCATGGGCAGCACCTTCGGCTTCATCAATACGGGCAAGCCCCACTTGGCGGCCGCCGCCTTGGCCCTGGGGCGGGAGCATGTCATTCCGGCCATGTTCCGTAGCTTCCTGGCCCGCCTGGGGGTGACGGAAGCCGAGGCTCCCATGTTCCATTATTACCTGAAGCGCCACATTCACCTGGACGAGGATTTTCACGGCCCCTTGTCCCTGCGCTTGCTGGCGGCCCTGTGCGGCGGCGAAGCGGAAAAGCTGGCCCAGGCCCATCAGGCGGCCCGGCAAGCCTTGGCGGCGCGCCTCTATTTCTGGGACGGCGTGGCTGCCGCCATTGATACCCGGGAGATGGCCCATGCAGCCTGAGACCCGGCGTGTGATTCCCGTGTTGCCGGCGGAAACTGCCCACGCTGGCGCCTGCGACGGCGACGAATCCTTCGCCCTCATGGTGCTGGGCGATTCCATGCTGCCGGAGTTCGCCGAGGGGGACGTCATCGTGGTGGAGCCGGGCGGCGTGGTAAAGGACGCTTCCTTTGTCCTGGCCTTCGTCGATGAAGAATGGACCCTGCGACAACTGACCGGGCAGGAGGGCCGTTGGACCTTGCGGGCACTCAATCCCGCCTACGCCGCCCTTGCCATTCCGGATATGTCCTGCATTCGCGGTGTCATCACCCAGAAGGCCGTTCCGGGGCGCCGCCGCGCCGGCAAGCGTTACGTCGATTGACCTGCTTCCCACCTTGCCTACCATGACACCTTCTAATCCCTGGCTTCCCCGTCTTTTCCCCTTCCTGCGCTGGTGGTCCCTGGTGAATGGCAGCACCCTGCGGGGGGATCTGGTGGCGGGCCTCATCGGCGCCATCATTGTGTTGCCCCAGGGCGTGGCCTTCGCCACCCTGGCCGGCATGCCGCCCCAGTACGGCCTCTACGCCGCCATGGTGCCGGCGGTGGTGGGCGCCCTGTGGGGCTCCAGCCGCCACCTGGTGTCCGGTCCGACGAACGCCATCTCCCTGGTGGTCTTCGCCACCATGAGCCCCCTGGCGGAACCGGGCAGCGCCAACTACGTGGGCCTGGTGCTGACTCTGACCTTCATGGTGGGGGCCATGCAGCTGGCCATGGGCCTGGCGCGCTTGGGCAGTCTGGTGAATTTCATCTCCCACACGGTGGTCATCGGCTTCACTGCCGGCGCCGCCATGCTCATCATCGCCAGCCAGGTAAAGAACTTCTTTGGCATCAGCGTGCCCCACGGCACCATGTTCTTCCGCATCTGGGGCACTTTGTTTACTCACCTGGGGGACGTCAAGCCCTGGGTGGTGGCGGTGGGCCTGGCGACCCTGTTTTCCGGCCTGATCATGCGGCGCTGGCTGCCGAAGATTCCCTACATGATCGTGGCCATGCTGGTGGGTAGCCTGACGGCCCTGGGATTGAACGCCTGGCTGGGCGTGGAACAGACCGGCATCCGCACAATTGGTGCTCTGCCGGGGGCCTTGCCGCCCCTGTCCATGCCGCATTTTCATGCCGAAACCTTCCGCGACCTGATGAGCGTGGCGGTGGCGGTGACGGGCCTGGCCCTGACGGAAGCGGTGTCCATCGCCCGCTCCATCGCCTTGAAATCAGGCCAGCGCATCGACGGCAACCAGGAGTTCATCGGCCAGGGCCTCTCCAATATCGTCGGCGCCTTCTTTTCCGGCTACCCCTCCAGCGGTTCCTTCAATCGCTCCGGGCTGAATTTCGAGGCGGGCGCCAAGACCCAGCTGGCCGCCGTGTTCTCCGCCCTGTTCCTGGTGGTGGTGCTGTTCTTCGTCGCACCCCTGGCGGCTTATCTGCCGATAGCCTCCATGGCCGCCATCCTCTTTCTGGTGGCCTGGGGCCTGCTGGATTTCCACCACATCGGCTCCATCCTGCGCACCAGTCGTAGCGAAACGGCAGTGCTGGCGGCGACCTTCATCGCCACTCTGGTCATGCACCTGGAGTTCGCCATCCTGGTGGGGGTGCTGCTGTCCCTGATTCTGTATCTCAACCGAACCTCCCAGCCGGTAATCCGGGTTCTGGCGCCGGATCCGCAGGATCCGCAGCGCAAGTTTCAGCAACTGCGTCCGGAGCAGGCGGAATGTCCCCAGGCCAAGATCGTGCGTATCGAAGGTTCCGTGTATTTCGGCGCGGTCAACCACGTGGGCGAAAGCCTGCACGACATCAATGAGGCGAATCCAGGACAGAAACACCTCATGCTCATGGCCAAGAGCATGAATTTTGTCGATGTGGCGGGGGCTGAGTTGCTGGCGGAGGAGGCCCGCAAGCGGCGCGCCGCCGGGGGCGGGCTGTATTTCTACAGCGTGCGGGAGAATGCCCGGCGCGTCCTGCAGCAACCGGATTACCTGAAGGATTTCGGTGAAGCGGCCTTCTTCAGCACCAAGCGCGCCATCATCGCCGATGTCTATAGCAAAGTGGACAAGGGCATTTGCGCCACCTGCAAGCAGCGGATTTTCGAGGAATGCGGTCCGGCGGAGCCTGCCTGACCCGGCCACCGGAGGCCCCGGATAGGGCCGGGATCCCTATGCCGAGGGCTGGGTTTCAGTTTCCAGGGCCTGGATACCCTTGACGAGTTGTCCCATCGCGGCATCACACAGACGGGCCAGGTCCGCGCACTCTGTCCGCGGAGCGTCCTGATTCAGGGCCGCATCCAGTCTGGCGGCCAGATCCGCTACCTGGCGGATGCCCAGGGTGGCGGAAACCCCTTTCAGGTTATGGGCCAGGTCACTCGCGCCGCGGCGATCCGCTTCGGCCAGGCTTTCGAGGACTCGCCCCATGTCGCCGCCATGGTTTGCGGTGTATTTGCGCAGCAGTCGAGTGTAGAGACCTGCATTGCCACTGAAAACCCGGAGGCCGTAAGCCGCATCCAGCCCCGGGATGTCCGAAAGAGTGCCCGGAGTGGGGGCGCTGGCAAGCCCTTCCGTGGTCGGCGTGGCCACCTGAAAATGGGCAGGACGGGAAAGGGGCAGCCATTGCAGCAACGTGGTGTAAAGCGCTTCCGGCATGACCGGCTTGGCGACGAAGTCGTTCATGCCAGCGGCGATGCAGGCCTGGCGGTCTTCAAGGAAGGCGTTGGCCGTCATGGCCAGGATGGGCAGGTCGGCCCGTCCCGGCAGGGCGCGGATGGCCCGGGTCGCCGTCAGTCCGTCCATTTCCGGCATCTGCATATCCATCAGCACCAGATCGTAGGGGGTGGCGTCGAGCATTTTCAGGGCAATGCGGCCGTTTTCCGCCGTATCCACCGCGAGGCCGACGCCGCGCAGCAACTCCAGCGCAACTTCCCGGTTGATGGGGTTGTCTTCCGCCAGCAGGATGCGGTCGCCGGCATGCCGACGGCGTAACTGATCCCGCGCGTCTGTCGATGACGGCAAGGACTCTGTCGGCATGATGCCGTGGCCCTCCTGGAAGCGCACGGTAAACCAGAAGGTGCTGCCCTGGCCCGGGGTACTCTCCGCGCCGGCTTCGCCGCCCATCAATTTGGCCAGGCGCAAGGTGATGGCCAGCCCCAGGCCCGTGCCGCCATACCTGCGGGTGGTGGATACATCCGCCTGTTCGAAGGCCTGGAACAGGTTGGCCAGGATCTCCGGGGCAATACCGATGCCGGTGTCCCGCACCTCGAAGCGGACGAGGAGTCCGTGCTCGTCCTCCGCCAGGAGCCGGGCGCCCAGGCTGATGGTGCCTTGTTCGGCGAACTTGACCGCATTTCCGGCATAATTGAGCAGGGCCTGGCGCAGGCGGGTCACGTCGCCCCGCAGCCATGGCGGCACGCCTTCGCATCTCACCTCGATGTGCAGGCCCTTGGCCCGGGCCGCCTCGCCGATCAGGGAACCGACGTGCTCGAGCACGGCGGGCAGGGCAAAGTCCTGCTGCTCCAGTTCCAGCCGCCCGGCTTCGATCTTCGACAGATCGAGGATGTCGTTGATGATGGACAGCAGGTGCTGGGCGGCGGCGTCGATCTTTTCCAGGCGGTCCGCCTGGCGCGGCGTGGTGTCCTCAAGCCCCAGGAGGTGGGTGAGGCCCAGGATGGCATTCATGGGTGTGCGGATTTCATGGCTCATGTTGGCGAGAAAGGCGCTCTTGGCCAGGCTTGCCTGCAGGGCGACGTCCCGGGCGTCGGACAACTCCCGCGTGCGTACCCTTATGGTTTCCTCCAGTTGGCTCTGGTGGGCTTCGAGTTCCCCATGCATGCGGCGCAGATTGGCTTCGGCTTGACCTTGCCGCTGCAACTGGGTCCAGATGTAGCGAAAGCACGCCAGCATGAGCAGCAGGGCTACGGCGAGGGTGATCTGGTTGCGTCGTTGATCCTGTTTCCAGTCGGCGAGGATCGCGTCCTGGCTCAGCGTCACCACGACGCTCAGTTCCGTATAGCCGGGAACCCGGTGCACCGACACGACTTGGTCTCCGGTGAATGAAATCCCCTCCGTGCGCCAGTTCGGGGGCGTCCGGGGCGGGTATCTTGTCTCGAGTTTTTGGCCGATGTTGGAAATGCCCCGGGCGACTTCTTCCGGCGGCCGGCATTCGGCAACGATGGCGCCCTGCTCGTTGACCAGGAAGGCCTGCAGCGCCGTTACGGTCTTGCCATTCCAGCAGGTGGATTGAAACTGGGCCAGTTCAAGTGCGGCAAAGGCAACGCCGCCAAAGCTGCCGTCGGCCTTGAAAATCCGCCGGGTCACCGCATAGGTCATCAAGCCGGAATTTCCCCCCTTGAACGGTCCCCACAGCACCCGGTTGGCGTGGGCGCTGAGCGCCTTGAAGTACGGACGACTGGCTATGTTGATGCTGGGGGCAGGGAAGAGGGTCGAATGGAAACGCTGCCGACCACTGGCGTCGAATATGGCCGTGTCGCGCAACTGGGGCAGGGAGAGGGGCTTGTGCGCCAGCAACAATTCGTGGCCCCGGGCTTCAGACCAATCGGGCCAGGCCTGCTTCTCGTCAAATGTCTGAGTCAGTTCGTCGATCAACAGGTCCACCCCGGCAAGGGACCTGGCAACCTGTTCTGCGTACATATGGCCAAAACTCCGGGTGACGTCGCTGCCGTTGCCCAGTTCCCGTTCACGGCTTGCCGAGTAATCGCTGAAATACAGCAGCAACAAGGCGATGGGGGCTATGGCCATGGCGAGCAAGATCCATGACCGGGATTTGAGGGGGACCATGAAACTCATGCCGCGCTCCCGCTGTCCGCATTGCCATCACTTTCTGCTGAAATCATTGACACACTGTTCCTTGGACATTTGCCTGCCCCGCGCGGAGGGGCAATGGATTCAGCCAACATGAAGGCTGTTGCAGGGGCTGCCGGATTCGTCGCCTGCAGCGGAAGCGGGCGCATGAACCGAAGTGGGGGTACACGGCATGCTGCCTTTTAACTTTAATTTGTCGGGGCTGGCGCTGGTTTTGCAACGGAGAAATTTGACTGACAAAAAATATGTTGCAATGCAGCATATTTTGCTTCATAGTGGAATTGTCTCTCCCCATTACCTCTCCTCCTTGGATATGGGTTTAAGCCCGCCTAGTGCGGGCTTCTTTTCTCACGGGCAGGCAGGCGGGTGCAGGCGAGGCGACCTGAATAAACGAGTCCGGGATATCCCGGCGGCAGAGGAAATATGGAAAACGATCCGAGAACGATGCGGCGCCAGGACCTGGAGGCGGAGATTCTCCGTCTGCGCGAGGCGGTCAGAGCGAACCAGGAATTGCAGAAACAGATGAAGGGCGAAATCGAGCGGCTCTTGAAGCCGGTGCCGCCGGCTCTGGATGCTGCGACTGCGCAGGAAGGCGCAGCGTCCGGCTGCATTTCCGCCTGAGAACAACCCTCGGCTGAAGGTCAGCGCTCAGCAGGTAAAGAAAGGGGCGAGCCGTGGCTCGCCCCTTTTTTGAAGCTACATTCCGATCAAGCCACGGTCACGGGAATTCCCGCAATTCTGGCCTGCCACTCCTTCGGGCCGGTTTCATGCACCGAGGTGCCGCTGGAATCCACCGCCACGGTGACGGGCATGTCCTGCACGTCGAATTCGTAGATGGCTTCCATGCCCAGGTCCGCAAAACCCACGACCTTGGCCGTCTTGATGGCCTTGGCCACCAGATAGGCGGCGCCGCCCACGGCCATCAGGTAAGCCGACTTGTTGTCCTTGATGGCAGCGATGGCGGTGGGACCCCGCTCGGCCTTGCCGACCATGGAAATCAGCCCGGTCTTTTCCAGCATCATGCGCGTGAAGCCGTCCATGCGGGTGGCGGTGGTGGGGCCTGCCGGGCCGACCACTTCGTCCCGCACCGG
This sequence comes from Rhodocyclales bacterium, assembly GCA_043743785.1. Classification (GTDB taxonomy): domain Bacteria; phylum Pseudomonadota; class Gammaproteobacteria; order Burkholderiales; family Rhodocyclaceae; genus JAQTNA01. The sequence continues at coordinate 8,993 of JAYTVW010000088.1, forward strand.
ATCCACCGGACCCACGTAATAGATCACGCGGTTGGTGAAATCCACCGGCAGTTGTTCGCCCTTGGTCAGCATGTCCTGGATGCGTTTATGGGCGGCATCGCGGCCGGTGAGCATCTTGCCGTTGAGCAGCAGCACCTGACCGGGTTTCCAGGAGGCCACTTCCTCCTTGGTCAGGGTGTTCAAGTCCACGCGGGTGGCCAGATTGGTGTCGGCCTTCCAGGTGACATCGGGCCAGTCGTCCAGGCTGGGCGGAACCAGATTCACGGGGCCAGAGCCATCCAGGTGGAAATGTACGTGGCGGGTGGCGGCACAGTTGGGGATCATTGCCACCGGCAGCGAGGCGGCGTGGGTCGGGTAATCCATGATCTTCACATCCAGCACCGTGGTCAGGCCCCCCAGGCCCTGGGCGCCGATGCCCAGCGCATTGACCTTCTCATACAGTTCCAGGCGCAGTTCCTCGACCCGGGTCAGGACGGCGCCACTCTTGGCCTTTTCCTTGAGCTCATGGATGTCCACTGGCGCCATGAGGGACTCCTTGGCCAGCAGCATGGCTTTTTCCGGCGTACCGCCGATGCCGATGCCGAGGATGCCCGGGGGGCACCAGCCGGCGCCCATGGTGGGAACCGTCTTCAGCACCCAGTCCACGATGGAGTCGGAGGGATTCAGGGCGTAGAACTTGGACTTGTTTTCGGAGCCGCCGCCCTTGGCGGCACAGATCACTTCCAGATGATCACCGGCGACGATTTCAAAGTGGATCACGGCCGGGGTGTTGTCCTTGGTGTTCTTGCGGGCGCCGGCGGGGTCTGACAGCACGGAGGCGCGCAGCTTGTTATCCGGGTTGCCGTAGGCGCGACGCACCCCTTCGTTGACCATGTCCTGCACGGACATTTCGGCGTCCCACTGCAGGTTCTGGCCGACCTTCAGGAAGACCACGGCGATGCCCGTGTCCTGGCAGATGGGCCGCTTGCCCTCGGCACACATGCGCGAGTTGGTCAGGATCTGGGCAATGGCGTCCTTGGCGGCGGGGGATTCCTCACGCTCATAGGCTGCGCCCAGGGCCTTGATGTAATCGAGGGGGTGGTAACAGCTGATGTACTGGAAAGCGTCGGCGATGCTCTGGATGAAGTCGTCCTGGCGAATCACGGTCATGGCAGATCCTCTTGGTCGGAAAGTCCGTATGCAGGAGACGCAGGCCTAGATGACATTTGCGCGAAACCCCTGCACATCAGAAGTTTTGATTGTAACATTACGAATCTTGCACCGGCATGAGGGGAATCCTGGAAACACAGGGGCCTTGGGGGTGTAAGTACGATGTAAGGAAGTTCGGGTTAAATGCTGCACCAGTCCTTACAACAAGAAGAATACGGCTCTGCCCCAGGTTGTCCGGCATTCTCCGGGGTGCTGGCGCCGAGACTAGTTTCCGTTTCATCCATATTTCAGCGATAGGAGAGGTAACGAATGGCTAATAACGAAGTGCAGTCGGAAACCAAGATTTTCCCGCCTCCCGCGGAGTTTGCCGCCACGGCAGCGATTTCCGGCCGTGCCGCCTATGACGCTCTGTGCAAGGAAGCTGCTACCGATTACCAAGGTTTCTGGGGCCGCTTGGCCCGTGAGAACGTGATCTGGAAGAAGGACTTCACCCAGGTTCTGGATGAGAGCAACGCTCCGTTCTTCAAGTGGTTCGCCGACGGCGAGATGAACGTTTCCTACAACTGTCTGGATCGCCACCTGGCAACCCAGGCCGACAAGGTTGCCATCATTTTCGAAGCCGACGGCGGCCAGGTCGAAAAGGTTACTTATCAGGACCTGTACCACCGCGTCTGCAAAATGGCCAACGGCCTGAAGTCCCTGGGTGTCAAGAAGGGTGACCGCGTCGTCATCTACATGCCGATGTCCATCGAAGGCATTGTGACCATGCAGGCCTGTGCCCGTATCGGCGCGACCCATTCCGTGGTGTTCGGTGGTTTCTCCGCCCAGTCCCTGCGCGACCGTATCAATGATGCCGGCGCCGTGCTGCTGGTCACGACCGACGAACAATGTCGCGGTGGCAAGCACATTCCCCTGAAGCCCATCGCTGACGAAGCCCTGGCCCTGGGTGGTTGCGAAACCATCACCAACGTGGTGGTGAACAAGCGCACCGGCGGCAACATCGCCTGGACCGAAGGCCGCGACGTTTGGTTGCACGACCTGGTTGCTGACCAGGCCGACACCTGCGAGCCTGAGTGGGTCGATGCCGAGCATCCCCTGTTCATCCTGTATACTTCCGGTTCCACCGGCAAGCCCAAGGGCGTCCAGCATTGCAGCGGCGGTTACTTGCTGCACGCAATGCAGACCATGAAGTGGACCTTCGACTACAAGCCGAGTGACGTCTTCTGGTGTACCGCCGATATCGGCTGGGTTACGGGCCACACCTACATCACCTACGGCCCCCTGGCTGTTGGCGCCACCGAAATCGTCTTCGAAGGCGTGCCCACGTTCCCGGACGCCGGCCGTTTCTGGAAGATGATCCAGGACCACAAGGTCAGCGTGTTCTACACCGCCCCGACCGCTATCCGCTCCCTGATCAAGGCTGCGGAAGGCACACCGGCGACCCATCCGCGGAACTACGATCTGTCCAGCCTGCGCCTCCTGGGTTCCGTCGGCGAGCCGATCAACCCGGCGGCATGGATGTGGTACCACGACAATGTCGGTGGTGGCCGTTGCCCCATCGTCGATACCTTCTGGCAAACCGAAACCGGTGGTCACATGATCACCCCGCTGCCCGGTGCGACGGATCTGGTTCCCGGTTCCTGTACCCTGCCGCTGCCCGGCATCATGGCCGCCATCGTCGATGAGACGGGCGCCGATGTGCCGAACGGCCAGGGCGGTATCCTGGTGGTCAAGAAGCCCTGGCCGTCCATGATTCGCACCATCTGGAATGACCCGGACCGCTTCGTCAAGTCCTATTACCCCGCCGACTTCCAGGGCAAGTACTACCTGGCGGGCGACGGCGCGATTCGCGACAAGGATACCGGCTACTTCACCATCACCGGCCGTATCGACGACGTGCTGAACGTTTCCGGTCACCGCATGGGCACGATGGAAATCGAATCTGCCCTGGTGGCGCACCCGATGGTGGCGGAAGCTGCTGTTGTGGGTCGTCCGGACGATCTGACCGGTGAAGCTATTTGCGCCTTCGTGGTTTTGAAGGGCAATCGCCCCACCGGCGATGCCGCCAAGAAGCTGGCTCAGGAACTGCGTAATCACGTTGGTCACGAGATTGGCCCGATCGCCAAGCCCAAGGACATCCGCTTCGGTGAAAACCTGCCGAAGACCCGTTCCGGCAAGATCATGCGCCGTCTGCTGCGATCCCTGGCTAAGGGTGAACTGGTTACCCAGGACACCTCCACCCTAGAGAATCCGCAGGTTCTCGAGCAACTGACCGAGAACGTTTAAGGTTCAAGAGGAGGGAGCCGGCCAAATTTAAAGGCCGGCCCAAAAAGGGGGAGAGAAAAGGGCGCGCAAGCGCCCTTTTTCTCGGAAGCAGGGCCGGCGTACAACACCGGCCCCCGTTTCGAGACAGGCGCTGTGGCCAGTCGAGGGTTTCCGGTCGGCAACATCCGCACATCGAGAATTGAAGAGGGGGCAAGGCGATGAATCGTTCCTGGCTGACCGGACAGCGGCTCGTTGTGCTGTTTTTACTCGGCTGTGTGCTCTTGAATTTCCCTGTTCTCGGGCTCTTCGAGCGGGTTTCCCGTCTGCTGGGCTTGCCTGTGCTGTATGCCTGGATCTATGGCGTGTGGTTGCTGCTCATTCTCGCCATGGCCTTCATCATCGAGCGTCGCGCCGATTCCCGGCATGGCGCGTCCCGGAAGTAGGGCCTCATGCTCCAGGGCTGGGTCATCGTTGGCGCTTCCGTCCTCTATCTGGCGACACTGTTCGCCATCGCCTGGTATGGCGACAAGCGGGCAGACGAGCACCGCTCCCTGATTGCCAATCCCTGGATTTATTCCCTGTCCCTGGCGGTGTATTGCACCACCTGGACCTTCTACGGCAGCGTGGGACGGGCGGCCAGCATGGGGGTGGGCTTCCTGCCCGTCTATTTGGGGCCGACCTTGATCATGGGCCTGTGGTGGTTCGTCATGCTGAAGATGGTGCGCATCAGCAAGACTTACCGTATTACGTCCATTGCCGACTTCGTGGCCTCCCGCTATGGCAAGAGCCACTTGCTGGGGGGCATGGTTACCATCATCGCCGTCATCGGCGTGGTGCCCTATATCGCCCTGCAATTGAAGGCGGTCTCCAACAGCCTCACCATCCTGCTCCACTATCCGGCCATCGTCATGCCGGCGCGGGCCGGCGCCGTGCCGCTCCTTGGGGATACGACCCTCTACATTGCCCTGGCCCTGGCGGCCTTCACCATACTCTTCGGGACTCGTCACCTGGATGCCACCGAGCGGCACGAGGGCATGGTGGCGGCGGTGGCCTTTGAATCCGTGGTCAAGCTGCTGGCGTTCACGGCCGTGGGGCTTTTCGTTACCTTCGGACTTTATGACGGCTTTGGTGACATTTTTTCCCGGGCCAGCGAGTTTGCTCGTCTGCAAGCCCTGATGGCGCGGGTGGAAAGTGGTGGCTATCCCAATGGCTCCTGGTTTTCCCTCACCCTGTTGTCCATGCTGGCCATCATGTTGCTGCCGCGACAGTTCCAGATCGCCGTGGTGGAGAACGTCAATGAAAACCACTTGAAGAAGGCCATCTGGCTGTTCCCCCTCTACCTGCTGGCCATCAATATTTTTGTGTTGCCCATCGCCATCGGCGGCCTGATGCATTTCCCCGGCGGCAACGTGGATGCGGACACCTTCGTCCTCACACTGCCCATGGCCCACAAGCAGGAAGCCCTGGCGCTCCTGGTGTTCGTCGGCGGTCTGTCCGCCGCCACCAGCATGGTCATTGTGGAAACCATCGCCCTGTCCACCATGGCCTGCAATGACCTGGTGATGCCTTTGCTCCTCAGTCTCAAATGGGACTGGATCAAGGCCCACAAGGATTTGCCGGGACTGCTGCTGGCCATACGCCGTGGTGCCATCGTGGCCATCCTCCTGTTGGGCTATGCCTATTTCCGCTTTGCCGGCGAGGCCTATGCCCTGGTGGGCATCGGCCTGATTTCCTTTTCCGCCGTAGCCCAGTTCGCGCCGGCCATTTTTGGCGGTATGTTCTGGAAGCATGGCACCCGGAACGGCGCGGTGGCGGGCCTGGCCGCCGGTTTCCTGGTGTGGCTGTACACCCTGTTGCTGCCCTCGTTTGCCCGCTCCGGCTGGTTGCCCGCCGACTTCCTGCAGCAGGGACTCTTCGGCGTCCAGTTGCTCAGGCCGCAGCAGCTTTTCGGCCTGGCCGGCATGGATGACATTTCCCATTGCCTGTTCTGGAGCCTGCTGCTGAACCTGGGAACCTATCTGGTGGTGTCCCTGGCCTCCCGGCCCGGTGCGGCCGAAGCCACCCAGGCCACCCTGTTCGTGGATGTCTTTCGCCACACGCAGGGACTGGGGGGCGCCCATGCCTGGCGCGGCAGCGCCAACCTGGATGAACTCACGGCCCTCATCGGCCGCTTTCTCGGGGAGGGGGCCAGCAAGGCGGCCTTCGGCAAGTACGCCAGGCGGCGGGGCCTGGCCTCGCCGGATAAATTGCAGGTGGATGCGGAAGTGGTGCATTTTGCCGAGACCTTGCTTGCCGGCGCCATCGGTAGCGCCTCGGCCCGGGTCATGGTAGCCACCGTGGTACAGGAGGAGCCTCTGGGCCTGGAGGAAGTCATGGACATCCTGGACGAGGCCTCCCAGGTGCGGGCCTACAGTCGGCAACTTGAAAAGAAGTCCCAGGAGCTGGAGGCAGCGACCCGGGAGCTGCGGGAGGCCAATGAGCGCCTGCGGGAACTGGATCGCATGAAAGACGATTTTCTGTCCACCGTCTCCCATGAATTGCGCACGCCGCTTACGTCCATTCGCGCCTTCTCGGAAATCCTCCTGGACACGCCTGACATGGAGGAGGGGGAGCGCCAGCATTTCCTGTCCATTATCACCAAGGAAACGGAGCGCCTGACCCGGCTCATCAATCAGGTGCTGGACATGGCCAAACTGGAATCCGGCCGCAGCGACTGGCATGCGGAGCGCCTGGACGTGGCGGAAGTCATCCGCCAGGCCATCGATGCCGCCGGCTCCCTGTTTTCCGACCGCCGCGTCAGCCTCGACACCCACCTGGAAGGCGGCATGCCTCTGGTTGAGGCGGACCGGGACCGGCTTGTGCAGGTGCTCTTGAACCTCTTGTCCAATGCGGTCAAGTTCGTGCCGGAAGGCAGCGGCCGGGTGGCGGTGCGCCTGTCCGCCGTCAAAGCCGGCCTCAGGGTGGATGTGGAAGACAACGGCCCGGGCATTGCGCCGGCCGACCAGAATTTGATATTCGAAAAATTCCGCCAGGCAGGGGACACCCTCACCGGCAAGCCCCAAGGGACGGGCCTGGGCCTGCCCATCAGCCGCCAGATCGTCGAACATTTCGGTGGACGCCTGTGGGTCGAGAGCCAGCCGGGCGAGGGAGCCCGTTTTTCATTCGAACTACCGCTGCCGGTGTTGGTGGCGGATGCTGAACCCGGCGTCGCCAGCGTTGCGACCTTACAAATACAAGGAGGGTGACAAATGACCAAGAAGATCCTGATCGTGGACGACGAACCGAATATCGTCATTTCCCTGGAATTCCTCATGAAACGGGAGGGGTTCCAGGTTTTCGTGGCCGGCGACGGCGATGCCGCCCTCGAACAAGTGGCTGCGCAAATACCGGACATCGTGCTGCTGGACGTGATGATGCCGAAGAAGAATGGCTACGAGGTCTGTCAACTCATTCGCGCCAATCCGGACTGGCAGGACATGAAGATCATCATGATCACTGCCAAAGGGCGGGACACGGAAATGGCCAAGGGCCTGGCCATGGGGGCCGATGCTTACATGACCAAGCCTTTTTCCACCAAGGATCTGGTGGTCAATGTAAAGAAGATGCTCGGTCTCGCGCTATGATGGCAAGCTAGCCCGCCGGCAAGCTGTCGGCGCAAGAGGAAAACGGCACATAGAGGCCGGCTACTGAGAGGAGAGACGATGAATGCGAATTTGAAACGCGTGCTCTGGATGATCGCGGCCATCCTGCCCATGCTGGCGGTGACGGGTGCCATCGGGGGCTTCCTGTGGGGTGATTTGTTGGACAGCGAGCGCCAGACGCTGGCGGCCATGATGACGCCGCGGGCCGGGCTGGTGGTGATGGTGCTGGTGGTGGTGGGCGGCGCGGCCCTGGCGGTGGCCGGAGGCTTGTTCCAGAACTACGTGGCGGCGCCGATGGCAATGGCCGAACTGACCCGCTTGATGCTCGACGCCAACCGGGAAAAGCGCCTGGAGCACAAGGGTGGCGGTGAACTGGCGGGCCTGGTGCGGGCCATCAACGACCTGGCGGATCAGCGCGATGCCCTGCAGCGGGACGTGGAGGAGCAAATCCGCGTCGCCAAGATGTCGGTGGAGGAAGAGAAGAACCGGCTGGCGGCCCTCATGTCCGAGCTTTCCCAGAGCGTGGTGGTGTGCAACCTGGATGGGCGCATCCTGCTCTATAACAACCGGGCCCGGCTGCAGTTCCAGACCCTGGCGGACACGGGCAGCGGCGCCCTGATTGGCCTTGGGCGCTCTATTTTCACGGTGTTCGAACGCAACCTGCTGACCCATGCCCTGGAAAATCTCCAGCATCGCCTGAAGCGGGGCGGCTCCGCGCCAGTGGCCAACTTCGTCACCACCACCCGCACCGGCCAGTTGCTGCGGGCCCAGATGGCGCCGGTGCTAGCGGCCCAGGACGAGGAGGGCGCGCGCAACATGAGCGGCTACGTGCTCATGCTGGAAAACATTACCAAGAGCTTTGAAACCGAGACCCAGCGGGACCAGATGCTGCAGTCCCTCACCGAAGGCAGCCGGGCCTCCCTGGCGAATATTCGGGCGGCGGTGGAAACCCTGCACGATTACCCGGACATGGAGGCGGATCAACGGGACCGTTTCGTCATGGTCATCGGCGAGGAAGTGCGCAATCTCAGCGGCCGCCTGGACCAGACCATGTCCGACCACGCGGATACCATGAAGGTGCGCTGGCCCCTGGAGGAAATGCTCGGCACCGACCTCATTTCCGCAGCCCAGCGGCGCATCGAGTCCAAGGTGGCCATCCGCACCAAGGTTGAGGAAGTAGATGAAACTCTGTGGGTCAAGGTGGACAGTTTCTCGCTGCTGCAGGCCCTCAGCTACCTGGCGACCCGGCTGCACGACGAATTCGAAGTGCGGGAAGTGCGTTTCCGCCTGAAATCCGAAGGCCGCATGGCCCACCTGGATCTGGTCTGGTACGGCGCCACCGTGTCCACCGAAACCTTCATGGCCTGGGACATGGACCCCATGAGCCTGGGGGGCGAGAACAGTCCCCTGACCTTGCGGGAAGTCACGGATCGACACGGCGGCGAACTTTGGTACAAGGTCGAGAAAGTGGCCCACCGTTCCTATTTCCGCCTGCTCATTCCGGTGGCCGTGCCCCAGGAAAACATGGCGACTGCGGCGGTCATGAAAAATGACAGCCGCCCCGAGTATTACGACTTCGACTTGTTCCGCCAGGGCGAGCACACCCATCACCTGGACGACCGGCGCCTCACGGACATGACGTTCACGGTTTTCGACACCGAAACCACCGGCCTCAACCCGGCGGACGGCGACGAGATCATCCAGATCGGCGCCGTGCGCATCGTGAACAACCGGCTCTTGAAAAACGAGAGCATGGACCAGCTGGTGGACCCGCAGCGGCCCTTGCGGCCCGAATCCATTCCCATTCACGGCATCACGGAAGACATGGTGGCGGGACAGCCCATCCTGGCCACGGTGCTGCCGAATTTCCATCAGTTCTGTGAGGAAACCGTGCTCGTGGCCCATAATGCCGCGTTCGACATGCGCTTCCTGCAGTTGAAGGAAGCCTCCCTGGGCATACGCTTCGAGCATCCGGTGCTGGATACCCTGCTGCTCTCGGCGGTCATCCACCCGAACCAGGAATCCCACAAGCTGGAAGCTATCGCCGAACGCCTGGGCATTAACATCGTCGGCCGCCACACGGCCCTGGGCGATGCGATTGTCACGGGCGAAGTCTTTCTGAAAATGATTCCGCTGCTGGCCGACATGGGTATCCATACCCTGCGGGAAGCTCAGGAAGCTGCTCAGAAAACCTATTACGCCCGCGTCAAGTATTGAGCCTCGCCATCATGGAAACATCTGTAAATACCCAAGCGTCCAGTTCTTCCGACGAAAGCCCCATGTACAGCCCCTTGTCGAGCCTGATTCGTCGCAAGCCGGTGACGATTTCACCCGAGGCCAGCGTGCTGGATACCCTGCAGGCCATGGATCAGGGCCGGGTCGGCTCCATTATCATCGCCCATCCGGAAACCGAGGCGCCCCTGGGCATTTTCACCTTGCAGGACTTGCTGCGTCGGGTGGTCTTGAAGGACTGCGAACTCAGCCAGCCCGTCTCGAACGTCATGACCTCCAAGCTGGTGTCCCTGAAGCCCCACGCCACGGCCCATCAGGCGGCCCTGACCCTGGCGCGCCACAACCTGCGCCACGTACTGGTGACGGATGACCAGGGCCGGCTGGTGGGCATCGTCTCCCAGAGCGACCTGTTCGCCCTGCAGCGGGGTGGCCTGAAGGACATCAGCACCGCCATCCGCTCCGCCAAGGACATCCCGGCCCTGAAGTTTGCCGCCGAGGAAATCCGCCGCGTCGCCACCAACATGCTCATCCAGGGGGGCGGCGCCGAGGCCCTGATGCATTTCATTTCCACCCTGAACGACCTGATCACCCTGCGCGTCATTGAGCTTACCCAGCCACAATTCGATCTGCCCAAGGTGAAGTGGTGCTGGCTGGTACTGGGTTCGGAAGGTCGCCTGGAGCAGACACTCACCACGGACCAGGACAATGGCCTGATTTTCGAGGCAGACGGGGGCGACGAGGAAGCCATCCGCCAGGGTTTTCTGCCCTTCGCCCAGGAAGTGAACAAGCACCTGGATACCTGCGGCTTTCCCCTGTGCAAGGGCAACATCATGGCGGGCAATCCGGAATGGTGCCTGTCCTATGAGGAATGGCGGCGCAAGTTTGCCGGCTGGATCAACGAGACCCAGCCTGCGGCCCTGCTGAATTGCTCCATCTTTTTTGATTTCCGTCCCCTGCATGGCGAGGAATCCCTGGTCAACCGCCTGCGGGAGTGGCTGCTGTCCACGGTGCCGGCCAATCCGGTGTTCCTGCGTCAGATGTCCGTGGTGGCCCTGCAGTGCAATCCCCCCCTGGGCCTCATCCGCGACTTCACCTTCGATGGGTCCAAGGAGTTTCCCCACACCATCGAACTCAAGATGTATGGCGCCCGGCCTTTCGTGGACGCGGCACGCATCCTGAGCCTGGCCCACGGCGTGGGGGAAACCGGCACGGCCCAGCGTCTCAAGGGTGTGGCGGAGCGGGTGCATTTCGCCAAGGATGACCTGCATGCCATCATCGAAGGCTTCGAGTTCATCCAGATCCTGCGCCTGCGGCACCAGAACGAACTGGCTGGGGAGGAAGCCGGCGCTAACCGGGTGAATCCGAACGATCTGAACGAACTGGATCGCCACATTCTCAAGGAAGCCTTCAAGCAGGCCAAGAAGCTGCAGCAGCGCCTGCAGCTCGAGTACCGCATCTGACAGCAACGGCCATGAGGAGCACGCGTAGCCGCTACTGGCGCCGCACCCTGTGGCTTACCGGGAGCCTGCTGCTCCTGTGGCTGGCGGTGACGGTGCTGCCGGTGTGGTTCGCAGTGGATCTCAATCGCCAGCGCTTCCTGGGCTGGCCCCTGGGCTACTACATGGCGGCCCAGGGTTCCCTGTTGGTTTACCTGGCCATCGTCGGATTCTATGGCTGGGTAATGGACCGCCTGGAGCGGCCCGACCCGGCGCAAGGCCTGAAGGACGCCTGACATGGGTCTCCGCACACTTCTGCGTCACCGCCTGACGCGCAGTTACCTACTGTATACCAGCGCTTTTCTGGTCTTCATGGCCCTCTTGGGGGGGGCGGAGGCGGCCGGCATGTCCCGGCGCTGGCTGGGCAATATTTTTCTTTTCGCCGTCTTCGTGCACTACGCCGGCATCGGTGTCATCACCCGCACGGCAGACGTCTCCGAATTCTACGTGGCCGGGCGTCGGATACCCGCCCTGGTGAACGGCATGGCCACGGCCGGCGACTGGTTGAGCGCCGCCTCCTTCATTGGCCTGGCCGGCACCCTGTATGTTTCCGGCTACCAGGGGCTGGCCTTCGTCATGGGCTGGACGGGGGGCTACTGTCTGGTAGCGCTGCTCCTGGCACCCTATCTGCGGCGCTTCGGCCAGTTCACCATCCCGGATTTTCTCGCTGCCCGCTATGGCGGCAACCTGGCCCGTTTCATCGGCGTGGCGGCCACCCTGTTGGCCTCCTTTACCTACGTGGTCGCCCAGATCTACGGTGTCGGCCTGATTACCAGCCGTTTCATCGGCATCGACTTCCAGGTGGGCATATTCATCGGCCTGGCGGGCATCCTGGTGTGTTCCTTTCTCGGCGGCATGCGTGCCGTGACCTGGACCCAGGTAGTGCAATACCTCATTCTGTTCCTGGCCTTCATGCTGCCGGTAGTCATGATGGCGTACAAGGCGACGGGCCTGCCCATTCCCCAGGTGGCCTACGGGCGGGTCATGGAACAGCTGGCGGCCCGGGAGCAGACCCTGCTCAATGATCCCCACGAGATCGAGGTGCGCAAATACTACCGGGGGCAGGCCGACGCCTTTGCGGCACGCATGGCCCGGCTGCCGGCTTCCCTGGAGGAGGACCGGGCGGCCTTGGGCCGGCGGGCGCAGGAACTGCGCATGGAAAATGCCTCCGCCCGGGAAATCGCGGCGGCGGAGCATGCCCTCAAGAGCCTGCCACGGGACGAGGACGACGCCCTGGTGAAATGGTCCCGGGCCAGGAGCGAGAACCTGGTGAAGGCCCAGGCGCCCCAGTCCCATGCGGAAGCTTTCCCGTCCGGCAGCGGCAAGGCGGCGGAGTCGGCCCGGCGTAATTTCCTCGCTTTGGTGGTCTGCCTCATGGTGGGCACCGCCGCGCTGCCCCATGTGCTCATGCGCTACTACACCACGCCCAGCGTAGCGGAGGCGCGACGGTCGGTGACCTGGGGCTTGTTCTTCATCGTCATCCTCTACCTGACCGCGCCGGCCTACGCGGTGTTTGCCAAGTGGCAGATATTGAGCGAACTCGTCGGCTCCAGCCTGTCGGCCCTGCCGCCTTGGGTGTCGGCCTGGGGCAAGATGGGCATGCTGCACATCGAGGATGTGAATCACGATGGCGTGATCCAGTTCGCGGAACTGACCCTCAATCCGGACATGCTGGTGCTGGCGGCGCCGGAAATCGCCGGCCTGCCCTACATCGTCACCGGCCTGGTGGCGGCCGGGGGACTGGCGGCGGCTCTGACCACGGCGGACAACCTGCTCCTGACCATAGCCAATGCCCTGTCCCACGACCTGTATTACAAGATACTGGCGCCCCGCTCATCCACCCAGCGCCGCTTGGTGGTGGCCAAGTCGCTACTGCTTATCGTGGCCATGCTGGCGGCCTGGGTGGCGTCGATGAAGCCCGACAATATTCTGTTCATGGTCGGCATGGCCTTCTCCGTGGCCGGCGCCTCGTTCTTTCCGGCCCTGGTCTGTGGCATTTTCTGGCGTCGCGCCAACAAGTGGGGTGCCGTCAGCGGCATGCTCACCGGGCTGTTCGTCACCTTGTATTACCTGATCCTGACCCATCCCTTCTTCGGCGGTGATTTGGGGGCCGCCTGGTTCGACATCGAACCCGTAGCGGCCGGTATATTCGGCATTCCGGCCGGCCTCACGGTGTTGGTGGTGGTCAGCCTCGTCACGCCCAGGCCGCCCTCGGAGGTGCTGGATCTGGTGGCCCGGGTGCGCCGCTCCGGGGACTGTTAGCCGCAGATATTCCAGGCCAGACCGCCCGCCAGGAGAGGCCTGCAAAAATTAAATAGGGAAGCCCTTCCCATTTCTTTAATCTTCGCTATAATGCGCGGCTTCCGCGGAGAGGTGGATGAGTGGTTTAAGTCGCACGCCTGGAAAGCGTGTTTAGGATAATATCCTAACGCGGGTTCGAATCCCGCCCTCTCCGCCACGGATCAAAAAGCCCTGATTCAACAATCAGGGCTTTGTTTTTTTGGGTTTCCGGTTCGTATACGACGGTGCCTGTTCATGCCCTGCAGGCACCCCGCCTGTGACACCGCGTCTTGCATTGCCTTCCCTGCTGCCCTGCACGGGTGCCGGGCGTTGCTTGCCCGATGTTTCAGACCAAGGAGATCAACGTGGCGAAAGCTATCCAACGTGTCGAACTGAACGCCTACTACTGGGTTCCCGTACATTGTCCCTTCTGTGGCATCCGGGTGATGGGGGCCGATCCTGTTGACGAGACGCGCATGACGCCTTGCTCTCACACTCTGTTCATCGCCCACGATGACGGTTTCGAGTTCCGCGACGAGCGCTTCGACGAGAACCTGGGTATCCAGGGCCTTGGCAGCGACGTCATGGACGGGCGCGCCGAAAGCATCGATGCCTTCACCGACAAGGTCAGCCTGCCGGACGCCATCAAGGTGGCGGCCTATGCCGGCGCCCAGGCGGGGTTTGGTTCCTACTACGGTTTTGCGCCCCTGCACCAGGTGTGAGGACGGCGGGCCTGGCGCCCGTCCGCAGGAAATTAAGGCCCGCCGCGTGCGGGCTTTTTGTTGTGTTCCGGCGGCGTGAAGCAAGGCTTTCCGGGGCGGAGCCGGTTTCCCGTACAATTTGCCCCTTGCGGAAAGTCAGCCTGAAGAAGTCGTCGTGAAAAAAATCCCAGAAAACACGCGGGCCGTGGCGGCCCGGCCTGATCCGGAGGCAGCCACATTCCAGTTGAAGGCCTCCGAACTGAAAGGCCGCATTGCCGACCTGTCCGCGCGACAAGCCGAGATGGCGCAACTTGTTCATGATTTTCGCCAGGCCCAGAGTCGGGCCTTGAGCGAGATTTTGTCGGAATGCCTGGGGCTGCGGGTGGAATACCTGCGTCTCAAGGCGGCGAATTCGGGCCTGGCGGAAGACCTGGCGGCGGCCCGGGCTGCCGAGGCCGAATACGCCTCTTACCACCAGGTTCGCGCCGAGCCTGAACCCAGCCTGCGCTCCCTGGGGGAAGAGGAACAGGAGGAACTCCGTGCCCTCTATCGGGTCGCCGCCATGCGCTGCCACCCGGACCGGGTGGCGGATGAGGACAAGGCCAGCGCCCATGCCCGCTTCCTGAAACTCCAGGAAACCTATCGCCAGGGAGACCGGGCCGGGCTGCATCGCATCCTGCGGCAACTCGCCGAGGATGGCGAAGAACAGGCCCCGGGCGGCAAGGCCGAGTACCGGAAGATCATTTCCGACCTCGGTGACGAGGCGGGTGATCTGATGCTGGCCATCCAGATGCTCCAGATGGACGAAACCTATCGCCAGGCCCTGGCGGTCGAGGACTGGGATGCGTTGTTTGCGCCGGCCCGTGTCCGTTTCGAGGAGGAGTGCGAGATCCTGCGGGAACACATCCGAGTGCTTGCCGGCTGAAATTCCGCCTGCAATGCTGGCTGTGTTGATCTTTGACAAACCAGGAAGCTGTCGATTACAGCAAAATTCCACGTTCTTAAAATGGTTTTCAGTCCTCGTTCCGCCCCGGTGCGATGCCTCCACGATGGATGACCCCAATGGATAACATGCATCTGACCCCGATGGAACTTGAATCCATGCGGGAAATCCTGTCGGCCTGGCAAGCGGCGTTTCCGGACATGGGGGTGCTGGCCCTGCTTCCCGAGGCCGAGAAGGACAGACTTCCCGTATTGCAGGCGGCCTGCCGGGAACTGGGCGTACCCCTGGCCGGGGGTATCTTCCCCGCGCTGGTGACTGAATCGGGTTTCATTAGCGATGGCGCATGGTTGCTGCGTCTCGACCACAGCATGCCGGCGATCCTGATCCCTGCCCTGAACGCGGGCGGTGGGGCCGCCGACAGGATTGCGGACGCCATCCAGCCCTTGTTGGCGTCGCAGGCGGATGAGGTGCCTACGCTCTACATGCTGTTCGACAGCCAAGTGCCGAACATCGCCTCTGTGCTGGAGGATCTTTACCTGCGTCTGTCGAACCGGGTGGCCTATGCTGGCGTCAACGCCGGGAGTGAAAGCTTCCAGCCCATGCCCTGCCTGTTCGACAACGAGGGCCTTGTGGGTGACGGCGTCCTGTGCCTGCTGCTGTCCGGCATGGCGGGCACCGTGCTGCAACATGGCTACACCGCCCCCGAACAAGTCATGAGTGCCACGTCCACCAAGGGCAACTGCATTCGGCAGATCGACTGGCGGCCGGCTTTCGATGTCTATCGGGAGATTATCCGGACTGCCTACGGCATTGAGCTTACGCGGGAGAATTTTTACCAGTACGCCGTGCATTTTCCGGTCGGCATCCTGCGGGCCAGCGCCGAAGTGGTGGTACGTATCCCGGTGGCCCTGACGGAAGACGGATCCTTGTTCTGCGTGGGGGAGGTGCCGGAAAACTCGTTCCTGGTGCTTCTCAAGGCGCCGGATGTGGCCGGCGGGCACTGCATCCAGGATCTTGCGGCCAGCCTGGGTGAGCTCAACGGCGCCATGCTGGCGCGGCCCTTGCTGGCCTTCTACTGTGCGGGGCGACGCATGCACCTGGGTCCGTCGGCCGTCACGGAACTGGGGGAACTGGCGCTGGCCACCGGTGCCCATCCCATCGCCGGGGCACTCTCCCTGGGGGAAATCGGCAGCACCCATGAGTGGGGCTATCCCATGTTTCACAACGCCACCCTGGTGTGTACGCCCTGGGGCATGCCATGAACAGGGAGCAGGTTCTTGCCGTGCTATATGACCTTACCCTGGTCATTGGCAAGGAAACCCGGGTCGATGCGCTGCTCGGCAAAGTATTGCAGCGCTTGCTTTTTCATACCTCCTTCCCCTCCGGCATGGTGCTCACCCGGCAGGAGGCGGGTTGGGCCAGGGTGGTCCTGGTGATCGGGGACCACGTGCTCGCCCGGCAGCAGGGGCGGGAGATCGAGGTGCCGGACCGGTTGTTGGGCGTCGGCGTGGAAATGCTCGAGGATGCCGCTCTGCTGGCCGGGCTGGGGGGCAGTCGGGCCTATACCCATGCGCTCAAGCTGCCGGTGGACGATGCCTGCACGATCCTGTTGCTGGCGCCGGCAATGCCCTGCTCCGACCTTCCCCTGACCCAGATATTTCATCCGGTTCTGACCAACCTGGCCAAGGCCATGCGCCTGTGTCAGGACAGCGAGGCCCTTTCCCGCTCCCTGCAAAGTGACAGGGATCAGGCGCTGGCGGAACTGCAACGTTACCGTTTGCACCTGGAAGATCTGGTGGCTCAGCGAACCGCGGAACTGGCAGAGTCGAAGGCCGCCGCCGAGGCCGCCAACCAGGCCAAGAGCGCCTTCCTGGCCAACATGAGCCATGAGATCCGCACGCCCATGAATGCCATCCTGGGCATGGTGCGTCTCCTGGCGCGGGACGGCGTGACGTCAGGGCAGATGCTCCGCCTGGAAAAGATCGAAGGCGCGGGCAAGCACTTGCTGGGCATCATCAATGATGTGCTGGACATCTCCAAGATCGAAGCGGGGCGCTTCGTGCTGGAGGAAAGCGAGATCGCCGTGGCGGGCATCCTCGGCAACGTGGCCTCCATGCTGGCGGATTCCGCCCGGGCCAAGGGCATCAAGCTGCTCTTGCAGGTGGAGCCGCTGCCCCATCGGCTCCTGGGGGATGCCCTGCGTCTGCAGCAAGCCCTGCTGAACTACGCCACCAATGCGGTGAAATTTACCGAGCAGGGCAGCGTGGCCCTCAAGGTCAGCAAGCTGGCCGAGGAGGGGGAGGGCGTGAGACTGCGTTTCCAGGTGCGGGACACGGGGATTGGTATCGATGCCGCTACCCTGGGCAAGCTGTTTTCCGCCTTTGAGCAGGCCGACAGTTCCACCACCCGGAAATATGGCGGTACGGGTCTCGGGCTGGCCATCACCAGCCGCCTGGCGACGCTCATGGGCGGCGAGGTGGGCGTTGAGAGCACGCCGGGGGTGGGCAGCACCTTCTGGTTTACGGTTGTCCTGAAGAAGGCGCCAGGGCTGGCGCACCAGGACGGTCCGGCTCCCGTCGGGGACGCAGAGGAAATCCTGCTCGCCAATTACCGGGGCACCCGCATCCTCCTGGCGGAGGACGATCCCATCAATCAGGAACTGGGTGTGGAGTTGTTGAAGGACGTGGGCTTTGAAGTGGATGTGGCCGACAACGGCCAGCGGGCCGTTGAAATGCTGGCTGCCAAGGCTTATGCCCTGGTGCTCATGGACATGCAGATGCCGGTGATGGACGGTCTGGAGGCAAGCCGTCGGATACGTGATCTGCCCAATGGCCGGGATGTCCCGGTGCTGGCCATGACGGCCAATGCCTTTGCCGAGGACCGCAACCGCTGCCTTGAGGCCGGCATGAACGACTTCATCAGCAAGCCGGTGGATCCGGACGTCCTCTACCGGGTCATTCTCAAGTGGCTTTCGGTATCGGATTCAAAGGCACCGTGATTTCCACCAGCTGATACAGGCCGCCGAAATATGTCCGGTGGTTCAGGGCTGCCGCTGGAAAACCGGCGGGCAGCCAGGTGCCCAGGTCTTCCCGCCACAGATCCAGGGCAAAGGGTTCCAGGGTGGCCAGGATGCCCTTCATGGGCCAGTGGAGTGGGTGGCGCCGGGAGGGCTGGTGGTAGTCCACGATGACCACCTTGCCGCCGGGGCGTACGGCCCGCATTACCTGGGCCAGGGTGGCCCGACGCACCGCTTCCGGCTGTTCGTGAAGCAGGAAGAACAGCAGGGCGCGGTCATACTGGCCGGGTTTGCAGCCCAGGCTGGCACCATCCGCCAGGAAGAGTCCCACGTTCTTTCGGCGCCCCAGTTTGCTGGCCAGGTTGTCCAATTGTCCCGGCAGTACATCCACCACATCCAGCCGGCCCCCGGGGCCATGCCGGTCACTCCAACGGGGCGTCAGGTCGCCATACACGCAGGCCACCTGCAGGCTACGGCCTTCGAGCCGGTCGCCGAAGGCCGCCAGGGCCGCGTCCCGCAGGCGTCGGTAATTGCCCCACAGGATGAGGTTGATGAGCCACTGGCGCTCAAATAAGCGGATCGCCACGGGGGCACCATAGGCCCACCAGTAGTGGGTCTTGAGATATTCCGGGATGGGGGGAATCCCCGCTTTGCTGGCGCGATGCTGCAAGAGGCAAGCCTTCTCGATAGGGCGGAGGATAGGGCCGGTGCGGGCCGATGTCCGTTCAGCATACCCTATGTTGCATTGCAGCAGAAGCTGTCAATCGCCGCTTTTCTGTTCTGGCTTGGGGGCATCCTGCCGGGCAAGCTCCCGTTCCTTGCGCTGAAGGGCCAGCCACTGGGCCTCGGTCAGGCCATGGCTGCCGTCGCAGTATTCGCGGCGGCCACAACCGCAGCGGCCCACATCTGCCGGATTTTCCTGAACGCGCATTTCGTGCTCCCTTGAAAAAGCGCCAGATTATGCCTCGTTACAGGCCTGCTCGGGCGTTGGCTTGGGGGACGCCGATGCGTCGTTCCGGCATCCAGCACAGAGGGTGCCGGCGTTCGTCGTGTCAGGCAGCTGGCAATTGACCCGGGTTAGCGCCTGTGACCTTGGTGAGTCTGGCGGTGAACCAGAAGGTGCTGCCCACACCTTTCTCGCTGTTTACCCCAAGCGTGCCACCCATGGCCCGAACCAGGCGTTTGCTCAGCGCAAGTCCCAGTCCTATCCCGCCGTGCTTGCGCGACAGGGAACCATCGGCCTGCTCGAAAACGCTGAAGAGCCGTTCCTTATCCTCGGCCGGAATGCCGATGCCGGTGTCCTCGACTTCAAAACGCACCAGGACATCCGCCGGATTGTCCTCAACCACAAAGCCTCGCACGGAGATGGCTCCCTGGCTGGTGAATTTGATGGCGTTGCTGCTCAAGTGACCAAGGATTTGCCCCAGGCGCTGCACATCGCCATGCAGCATCAGATAGGCCAGGTCTGGCGCGATGTCGATAGTGAATGCCAGTCCCTTATCTTGTGCCTGGGGCACTTTCTGACAAACCAGGGCATCCACGAGAGTGCTCAGCCTGAAGTCAGCGGCCTCCAGCGTGAAGCGTTCGGATTCTGTCTTGGAGAACTCAAGGATGTCATTGATGATCGCGAGCAGTTTCTCGGAGGTCAGCTTGACCTTGGTGAGGGTATCCGCCAGCTTGGGGTCGCCGGCACGGCGCAGTGCCACATTGGTCAAGCCCATGATGCCGTTCATCGGGGTCCGCAATTCGTGGCTCATGTTGGCCAGGAACACGGTCTTGGCCCGGTTGGCCGCTTCGGCGGCCTCCTTGGCGATGGATAACTCGGCGGTCCGCTCCGCCACCATTTTTTCCAATTTTTCCTGGGCGACATGCGTACTGACAATGACGGCCCGCTGTTCGCGGTCGATTCTGAGCACGAAGAAATAGACCAGGCCGTAGACCGTCGCCATGATCAGGAAAGTAATCGAAGAAATCAGCCCGGCGATTTTGTTGGCTTCGCGGATCGTGGTCGCCAGCGGCACCCGGATGGAGATCAGTGCACGGATGCTGTTGGGACTCTCATGAAAGCCTCTTTCGCTGCCATAGAGTCCGATGAGTTCCAGCGGCGCATCCTTGGGGTCGCCGTGGCACTTCAGGCAACCCTTGCTTGAACGGTCGATGGGTACCGCAAGGTGCAACATGGGTTCGCCGTTCTGTTGCACGACCTCCCGAATTTCCTTGACCTCCCCCCGGTTCATCCGCGCCAGCAAGGCGCTCTCGAATGCGTCGGCCTGGTTGATGGGATTGCGCGGGTTGTCCGTTGCCAGCTTGAAATACACGGGCGGCAAGCCGACCTTTTCACGCTCTTTGTTGATGAGTTCCTTGACGTTGCGGGCGATGAAGGTGAAGGACATCACCTTCGGGGAAAAATACTCTTTGTAGAGTTGTCCCGCCGCCTGGAGACGATAGATTTCCGGACGCTGGATTTCCGTGACGTAGCGATGCACCGCCTTGTGGCTCAATAACGCATCGAGCGCCGACTTCTGGGCTTCGCTGATCGCGTAGCTTTCCGTCTTCTGGTAGTACAGGGCGACCAAAACGATATAGGCCACGATGAAAATCGGTAGCATAACAAACAACACCTGCCGGTTTTTCGGTAGCTCCGGGAACCAGTCTCTATGACGCGAGTTCATATAGCCTTGTGGATGCGTGTGCTGCTTCGCTACGGTTCGCCATGGTAGGGGGCTTTTGCGGCGGAAAGCAAGCCTGCTTGTCATGCTTCCTGCCGGCGTTCAAACCAGTTCCACGAGCCTCGGCAGGCTGGCGAAATACAGGGCCAGGCGCACCGGGCCGGGAGCCAGTTCCGCCAGCAGCCGGCCGTAGCGCTCCAGCTGGGGCCGGTGAATTTCCAGCCGGCTGGCCAGGAAGGCTGCCGTGTCGCCGTCGGGCGGGCTGTCGGTCTTGTAGTCCACCACCCAGCGCTCGCCATTCGCCGTCTCGAAATAGCGGTCGATGATAAAGAGGCTGACGCCATCGCTCCCCGCTTCGGAGAGCGCCCATTCGTTCCTGGCCACCGGATGGGCGCCCAGGATCCAGCGGCCTTTTTCGTCGTCCAGGCAGCGCAGCACGGCGTCCGTGGCCCGTTTGGCAGCCCGCTTGGCCGCCTCACCGAAGATGCCTTCCCGTTCCACCAGTCGCCGCAGGAAGGGCGTGAGGCTGTGCACCCTGGCTGGATCCCAGGCGGCCAGGTCGTCTTCCGCGATTTTCTGCAGCAGACGGTGGGTGGCGATGCCGGCGGCCACGGCTTCCAGATGGATGGCGGCGGGTTCCGTCAGGGCCGGCAGGGCGGACTGGGCCGTCACCCGGCCTTGGGGCTGGGGCGGCACCGGGCACCAGCCCGGCGCTATCCGTTGCAGGGGCAGGGCCGGGGGCGGGGCGGCTTCCGCTTCTTCTGGTTCTTCCGGCTCGGGCAGGTGGGCGAACTCCCCTGCAACATCGTCCCATAGCAGGGCCAGCAGGGATTTCGGGGCGGGGCGCGGCTCCCGCTCGTCAGCCTTGCCGCCCATGGCGGCCACGGCTGTCAGGTGCAGGTGGTTTTTTGCCCGGGTGGCGGCCACGTAGAGCAGGCGCTGAACTTCGAAGGCTTGCTTCTCTTCATGCAGGCGGCCGATGTACTGGTAAAGGATGTCCTTGTCGCTGCCGGTGGCGTGCACCGGGGCGATAAGCAGGCCCGGGGTGCCATCGGCGGCCGGGGTGGGCATCCATTGCAGGAGTTCCTTGTCCGGGTTCCTGGGTTTCCGGTCCAGTCCCGGCAGGATCACGGTGTCGAATTCCAGTCCCTTGGACTTGTGGATGGTCATGAGCTGGACCTTCCCCGCCTCGCCCACCTGGGGGGCGGCGTAGAGGGCCGCCAGCTTGTCCGCCAGGGCGTCCGGGTCGAAACCGTCCTGGCCTTCCATTTCCTCCACCAGGTCGAAGTAGGCCTCCACGTCGGTCCGGGCGGCGGCGTCCGGCAGCAGGGCTTCGCCGCCGAGTTGCAGCCAGGCCCGTTCCGCCAGGCAGCGCAATGACAATCGCCCCTGCTGTTCGATGAGGGGCTGCAGAATGTCCCGGCAGCGGCGGGCCCGGATGGCGCCCTCCGGCGTGAGAAGTGCCAGCCGGGCGTCGTCCCGCAGCAGGCGCAAGAGGCCGGTCTGGAAATCGTCGCCGCACAGGGCGTGCAGCTCGGACAGCGTCAGGCCGCACCAGGGGGCGCGCAGGACCGTCAGCCAATGCACCCGGTCCCCGGGCAGCAGCAGCGCCCGGGTCAGGGACACCAGGTCGGCGATGTACTGGCGGTCCGCCAGGGCGTCGATGTCCACCGCCTGGAAGGGAATGCCGGCGTCCCGCAGCACCGGCGCGATGTGGGCCAGGTGGGAACGGCTGCGTACCAGGATGGCCACGCTGGCCTGTGCCGCCAGGGCCTCCCGCACCAGGTCTAGCACCCGCCGGGCTTCCGCTTCCCGGCTGTCCACGCCGGTTTCGGCTACTTCCTGGGTGTCCGGGTCGAACATCAGGCCTTGCAGGAAGGCATGCATGCAAACCGCAGCTCCCTCAAGTTCCGCCTTGACCGCTTCCGCCGGGCTGACCGGAACGGCGCCCCGCAGCATGTCCGCCTTGTGGGGGAAGATGCGGCCGAAGGCCTTGTTCACCCAGGCCACGATGCCGGCCTGGGAGCGGAAATTGGCCTTGAGTGTCAGGGCTTCCAGGGCCATGCCCCCCAGGCCTTCTTCCTGAGCCCGCAGGAACAGGCCCACTTCCGCCTGGCGAAACAGGTAGATGGACTGCATGGGGTCGCCCACCAGGAACAGACTGCGGCCGTCCCCCGCCTGCCAGCCTCCGGTGAGGCGGCGCAGCAACTCCCACTGGGTGCCGCTGGTGTCCTGGAATTCGTCCACCAGCAGGTGGCGGATGCGGTAATCCAGGGACAGGGCCAGGTCCGTCGGGGCTTCCTCTGTGCCCAGGGCCAGCAGGGCGCGGGACTGGATTTCGGCGAAATCCACTTCCCCGGCGGCCATGAACTGCAGCCACAGGCGGGCGGCGGCCAGGCGCAGTACCCGCATGAGAGCCCGCAGCACCTGCCATTGTTCCTCCGAATAGGCCGGGGGCGGCAGCTTGCGCAGGGCCGCCAGGGCCGCTTCTGCCTCCCTATCCAGGCTGGACAGCAAGTTGGTACAGGCGGCTTTTTCCGCCTTGGCGGTGGTGGGGAAGCCGGTGTTTTTGTTGAGGACCTTGCGCAGGGTGTCGCTGGTGGTCAGGCACAGTTCGCACAGTGCCCGCCACAGGGGCAGGTCTTCCGGCGCCGCCGTGAGGGCGTCTTCCCAGTCCGCCAGGGCCGTGATGGTGGAATCGCTGTCTTCCGCCAGCAGGCGGCTGGCCGCGCCCCGGGCCAGGGGGCGCAGGCTGGGCAGGAAGCCCGGCGGCAGGGCCGCCCGGGCGGTGGCGATGGCGCTCTCGGACTGCAAGGCCAGCAAGTCCTCCAGCCATTGGCGCACCTCCAGTTCATCCCCGTCCAGATTCAGCAAATGGGGCAGCCACTGCTCCCGGCGGGCCAGCATGCGGGCCAGCAGGGCTTCCAGTTTGCCCAGATCGTTGTCCATGTGGGCCAGCACTTCGGAGAGGGCCGCTACGTCCGGGCTGGCTCCGTCGGCGGTTTCCAGATCTGCCAGGGTTTCCCGGGCTGCCTCCTGGTAATGGCGGCTGGGATCATCCGACGGCGTGATACCGCCCCCCAGCTGGGCCAGTACCGGCATGCGCGCCACCAGAGACGAGCACAGGCCGTCGATGGTCTGGATGCGCAGCCGGGATGGGTGGGTGAGCAGGTTCCAGCCCTTTTCCGCGTCCCGTCCCAGGGCGGCAGCGGCCAGCCGGTGGGTGGTCAGTTCGTGTTCCTTTTCCGGAATCGGCTGGAGGCCATGTTGCACGGCGTCCGCCATCTCCAGGCGTTCCAGCAGCCGGTTCTTCATTTCCGCCGCCGCCTTGCGGGTAAAGGTGATGGCGACGATTTCCTCCGGCATCTCCGCCGTGGCCAGCAGGGCCAGGATGCGCTGGGTCAGCAGTTCTGTCTTGCCGGAGCCGGCAGGGGCCTGCACGATAAAGGAGCGCCGGATGTCCAGGGCTTCACGGCGGGCTTTGAGATCGGAGGGTGGGGTCATTTTGAAAGCTGCTCATTGGCTATGCAATTTTTCCTGCAACCAAACCTTGATGAGGGACTGATACGGAACGTCGCGGGAGTTGGCAGCAGCCTTGATGGAGTCCAACAGGTGCTGGGGCAGGCGCAGGGAGATGGTCCGGGTGGTCGGCTTCAAGTTCGGCAGCACCACGCTCCGGGCCTTGGCCCAGTCCAGATAGCCCGTCGAATCATTGGCCTCCCAGAAAGCGCGTTCTTCAGCCTCGTTGGCAAACGGGGGGATGGCTTTAAGTTGATTGGTCATAGATTTCTCGCTCCTTTCGGTGCATGTCCCGGGCCGAAATCACGCGGATTTTTGTTCCGGCGTCCCGTAGCGTGAAGGTGATGTGCAAGGGCCGCCCATTGTCGGTTTTGCCCAAGGCATGAAAGTGGAATTCCAACCCATGCGGTGCAATTATTGCACCCTACGGCCATCTGCACCCTACGGCCATCATTCTGCGACCTCTTCGGTCTCTTCGTCCTTCAGTCCCGTGCGGCGCAGCACGGGCCAGGCATCGAGCCAGCGCAGGCGGGAGTCATCGACCCAGGCCTGGTTGGCGCCGTAGCCGGACTGGATCTCGCCGGCCAGGCCGTCCAGCTGGCTGCTCCAGGTGGCCAGCAGGGCGTCGAAATCCGGGAAGTCGAGGAAGGGGTTCCGTCGCCGGCCCGCCTGTTCGCCGGGCACGTGGGCGCCGGGTAGCAGGTCGGCGGAACGGGTGGTACTGAGGAATTCGCTCTCGCCCACCTTCAGGCGGGCGAAGCCCACGCCGGCAATCGAATTTCCTGCGGCTTCCGCCGCCACTTCCCGGGCATACAGGGGCAACTGGGGCGACAAGAGGCGCGGGCCGACCCATTCCCCCAACTGGGGCTTGCCGGTCTTGTAGTCCAGCACCACCAGGCTGCCATCTTCAAGGCGGTCGAGCCGGTCCAGGGTTAGCTTGAGGCCCAGGCCCTGCAGGGCCACGACGCGCTCCTGCTCCACCGCCACCACCGCGAAGGGGGGGCGGGCTTCCTCGAAATCCAGCCAGTGCAGGATGAGGCGGCTGAGGCGGGCGGATTCCAGGGCCGCCAGGCGTTCCCCCATCAGCCCGGGATTCTGTTCCTCGAAACTGGCCAGGGCGCTGGCCACGGCAGCCTCGATAGCGGCCCGGGCGCCGGCCTCGTTCAGGGTCAGCAGTTTCGCCTGGCTGCCCAGGTCCCGCCACAGGGCCGCCAGGGCCAGGTGCAGGAGGGTGCCGCGCTGGCTGGCGTCCGGTCCGGGGGAAGGTACTTTCAGGGCTTCGGCCCCCAGGCGGAAGCGCACGAAGGCAGCCAAGGGACACTGGGCCTGCACCGCCAGCACCTGGGAACCACCCCGTAGCGGCGGCTCCGGCGCCAGGGGCGGGCCGAAGTCATCCCGCAGGCTTTCCAGCGGCGCCGGGGGCGGAAGATTGGCCGGCGCCGGCTCGAAAAGCGCGGCGGGAACGCCAAGAGCGGCCAGCAGTGGACTGGGCCGCAGCTCGCTGTCGCCCTCGAAGGCAGGGTGGCTCAGCACCACCTCGGGGGCGGCGCTGACCAGGGATTGCAGGAGGGCGCGGGCGAAGGCCTGCTCCCGTTCCGGCGAGGCATGGGGCAGGTCCAGTTCCCGTTGCACGGTGGGGGGAATGAGAGGGTTGGGGCGGGGGGCGGCGGGTAGCACCATGTCCGTCAGCCCCATGACCCACAGGCCGTCGAAGCGCTGGCCCACGGCTTCCAGCAGACCCAGCACTTCCACCCAGGCCCGGTGGCGGGTCTGGGGCTGGAACACCCGTTCCCGGCACTGGCGGGCCAGCAGGCTGCGCCAGGTGGACAGGCGCCCCGCCGGGTGCAGGCCGTCCAGGCCCGCCAGGCCTTCCATCTGTGTGGAGAAGGTGGCCAGGGTCTGGTGTTCGTCGCTGTCCAGGGAGCGGGAACCGGGCCAGCCCAGGCTCTCCAGCCAGGCTGGCAACAGGGCGGCCCATTCCCGTCCGTCCCGGCGCCGGCCGGCTTCCTTTTTCAGGGCCGCCAGTTGTTCCAGGTGTGCGGCGCAGGCGGAGGCGCCCGTGGCCCCGGCCCGGAAAGCGGCGTGTTCCAGGCCGGTCCAGGCCGAACCCTCCCGGCGCAGGTGCCATTCCAGCCGGCCCCGGGCATCTTGGTCACCGACCCAGTTGGACCAGTGGGGGCTGCGCAGCAGGCGGCAGAGCAGGGCCAGTTCCACCTTGCCGGGGCTGGCCAGTACCGCCAGCAGATCCAGTGCCGTGGCCACCAGGGG
Organism: Rhodocyclales bacterium; assembly: GCA_043743785.1. Taxonomy (GTDB): domain Bacteria; phylum Pseudomonadota; class Gammaproteobacteria; order Burkholderiales; family Rhodocyclaceae; genus JAQTNA01. Next base: position 35,172 of record JAYTVW010000088.1, read on the forward strand.
ATAGGCGGACAGGGGCACGCCGAGGGAAAAGTTAAGCAGGCGCCGGGGGGAATCGGCGTTCCAGGCCGATTCCGGCTGGAGCTCCGCATCCAGTGCCCGGATCAGGGGCATGCGCAGTTTTGCCAGGTCCGGCACCACGATGGACAGCCGGAGGGCCGGCCGATTACCGTCGCGCAGCGACTCACTGCGCTCCTCTCGCCCCTCGGTGGGCTGGGGGTGAGGGCCGGTTGGAGACAATGCGGGCGCATTTGCTTCCAACAGTTTGGCGGCCCAGGCGGCGGCGGCCAGTACCTCGGCCCGGGCGTCCCGGCAGGGCTGGACCCGCAGGCGTTCCGCCCGGCTGTCGTCCATGAGCTGGAACACCTGGCCGCCGGCTGTTTCCACGGCGGCGCAGAAGGCTTTTTCCAGCGGCCCGAGTTCCGTGTAGCCCGCCAGGATGGCTTTGTGGGGCGCTGCCAGCCGGCCTTCTGCCAGCCATGCCAGATGTTGGGCGGTAGCCCGGCTGGCGTCCAGTACGCCGTGGCGCTGGCAGGTGGCTTCAAAGGCTTGGCGCCAGCGTTCGAAATGGCGGGATTCTTCTGTGGATAGAAGTGGGTCGAAGCGGATGTCCCAGATCCGAGTGAGGGTGTTGGCGTCCTGGGCGGCGGTGGCCAGGGATTGCAGGTCCATGAGGGCGCCGTGCTCCACTTCGCCGATGGCCCGTTCCCACAGCACCCGTTCCTCGAAGGCTGAGAGGATGCGCAGGGACGCCGCATCCACCGGCAGACGGCCGGCCAGGATGGCTTCGTCCACCGCCTCCTCCAGCCAGCGGGTGAGGGGCAGGATGGCCGGGGTGGTCCACACGCATTGGGCGCCGTGCCAGGCCCCATGGCGGCGCCGCAGGTCGATGGGCAGGCGGGAGTTGGCGGTGATGAGCGTGGCGCCCCCGTCAAGGAGGCGCATCAGCGCATTTTCAGCAATGGGTGTGGTCATGGGGACGAAGCCTACCAGCAAGCCGGGCTGCTCGTGAAAGGTGAAGCGCGAAAGGTGGAACGAGGGATCAGGCTTGCCAGCCGCCAGCTTTGGCGATGCGGGCGAGTTCGATAATGGAGATCGCGCCGGTCTTGTGCATGACGCGGGACTTATGGATTTCCACGGTGCGGTGGCTGATGTCCAACTGGCGAGCGATTTCCTTGTTGGAAAGGCCGGCGATGGCCTGTTCCATGACCAGTCGTTCCCGTTCCGTCAGGCTGGCGAGGCGTTCCGTGGCGGCCTGGCTGGCGGCGGCTTCCATCTGCCGTTTCTCATCTTCATTCAGGGCGGTTTGTAGCGATTCCAGCAAGGCCGTGGCCGAGACAGGCTTGGTGAGAAAGTCCACCGCGCCGGCTTTGATGGCCTTGACGCTCATGGGAATATCGCCGTAGCCGGTGAGAAAGATCAGGGGCAGATTGACGTTGCGCCGCGTCAGCTCCGCCTGCAACTCGACGCCGCTCATGCCGGGCATGCGCACGTCCGTCACCAGGCAGCCGCGCCACTCCGGTTGGCAGGCTGCCAGGAAAGCCTCCGCGTTCTCGAAGACCCGGACGGCCATGCCTTCGAGATCAATGAGCAGGGAAAGCGCATCCCGGATGGCCGGATCGTCGTCCACGATAAATACGGTGGCTGCCATGGCTCAATCCTCGGCGAAAGGCAGTGTGAAATGGAACGTGGCGCCGGGTTTGTCGCCCGGTTCGTGCCACAACTGGCCGCCATGGGCTTCGACGAGGGCACGGCTGATGGCCAGGCCCAGGCCGATGCCCCGGGCCTTGGTGGTGAAGAAGGGGTCGAAGATGCGCCGGGCCGTCTCCGTATCCACGCCGGGGCCGCTGTCCTTCACCGTGACCTGGGCCTGCCGACTTTCCGCCAGGGTGCGCACCGTGATGCTGATGGCGGCATCGGGCACGCCCGCCTCGCGCATGGCCTCCACGCCGTTCCGGACGAGATTGACCATCACTTTCTGCAACTGGGTGCGGTTGGCCCGCACCGGCGGCAGGCCGCGCTTGAGGCGCAGCACCGGATGGAAGCCGCCGTAGCCGTCGTTCTGGGCCATGGCGATGGCCTCCTTGACCACCGCGTTGAGGTCCATCGGTTCCGTCTGGATTTCCTGGTGCTGCAGGAAGGCCAGCAGTTCGTGCAGGGTGCGCCCGGCCCGCTGGGCCTGCTCGGCGCTACCTTCGATGGCCCGTACCAGTTTCTCCGGGCCACCGCCCTGGAGCACCCGTAGCGCTACCTCGTTGTAGGCCGAGATGGCACCCAGGGGCTGGTTGAGTTCATGGGCGATGGCGGCCGCCGTCTGGGCCGCCACCTGCTGTTGTTGCAGGAATTCCATGTCATTGCGACGCTCCTGTAGTTCCCGTTCGCGCCGTTTTGCCTCCGTGGTGTTTTCGAAGACGATGGCAAAGTCGCCCGTTGCGGGCCGGAAGGCGGAAACCAGAAACCAACGTTCCAGGGACTTTACATAGGTTTCAAACTGGGCGGGTGCCCCCGTTAGGGCCACGTTGCCGAAGCGCTCCATCACGTCCCGGTTGTCCGTCAGGAAGGCCGGCAGGATATCGCTGACCCGGCGGCCTTCCACGTTTTCGAGACCGGTGAGCCGGGTGAAGGCTGGGTTTACGGCACGGAATTCGAAGTCCGTTGGTGTGTCGTCGGCGAAAATCATGTGGCAATGGGCATAGCCATCCAGCAGGTTCTCAAAGAACAGCCGGTAGCGGGTATTGGTTTCCGCCAGGGCTTCCTCTGCCAGTTTGCGCGCGGTGATATCCAGGTGGCTGCTGACCAGGCCGCGGCGCGTGCCGCCGAGTCGCGACACCTGGAGCAGGAACCAGCGCCGCTCCGTGGCCGAGTCGCAGGGGTATTCCAGGGCGAACTCGGGCAGGTCGCCGGCCAGCACCCTACGCATGCCGGCCAGCGCCTGGCTGCCCATGTCCGGGTCTTGTACGCAGGCATCGAAATAATTCGTGCCCACGGAATCCCCGATCAAGCCATTCTGCAGGCCGAATTCGCGCCAGCAGTGGTTCACCCGCAGGATGGTGCCCTCTTCGTCCAGCACGGCGATGCTGCTGGGCAGTGATTCCATGACGGAGAAGGTGAGTTCCTCTTTGGCCTGCAGCGACCGCTCGGCCTCCCGTCGGGCGCGCTGTTCCGCACCTTCCCGCAGGCAGCGTTCCAGGGTCGGGCCAAGGCGGGAGAGGTCGTTCTTGAGGACCAGGTCCGAGGCACGTTGGCGCAGCAGGTTTGGTGCATCATCGCCGCGGATGGCGCCGGAAACGAGCATGGCCGGAGTGTCAGGCGCGTATCGGCGGACCTGCTCGAGGGTGTCCTCGACGTTCATGCCCGGCACGTGGTAGTCCAGGAGCAGGGCATCCCAGCCTCCTTCATCCAGCGCGGCCTGCAGTCCCTCAGGGGTGTCCACTTGCCGGCAATCCGCGCTGATGCCCTGCTGCTGCAATGTCAGGGAGATCAGATGGAAATCATCCGGCGAATCTTCGACGATGAGGAGGCGCATTTTTGGATCCAATGCCGTCAGGATGGCGCAAGCTGCCTACGGTAGGCCAACGCCGGGCCCGAGTCAATTCCTGATGGCATTTGCTGTTTGGCATTGGTCAAGGCGCAAATCTCTGACTTTTGGCAACTACGTGTTCGCCCGTATATATACGCAACGCATTCTTCGTTAACCTGCGCTGCGAATTGTTAAATTCGTGTCCGGGGGGGCCATGAAAAATCTAGTTGAAAGCCACGCTGGTGCCATGGGGGCGGCCTACAGGCCACAGGTCGCCTGGGATGCTCCGGCGGAACTGGTGCTCGACGACCGGGGCATGATTCGCGACTGCAACGCCGCCGGTGCAGCGCTTTTTGGTCAGTCGCGGGATGCCATGCTGTGGCAGCACGTCTCCCGGTTTTTCCCGCAGTTGGAGAACATGAATTTGATGGAAGGGGGGGCACTTTCCGCTCGCTTCCATTTCCTGTGTTCCATCGGCTGCGGTTTCCAGTCCATTCGTGCCGACGGCGAACGCTTTGTCAGCGAATTATTCCTCAATGAACTGGGTAACCCGGGGGCCCGTCATCTGCGGGTCATCGTGCGGCCGGTTTGAACGGTTCGGCGTTTCACGTCGGGGCTGTGCATTGACGGACCAGCACCAAACATTCGAGGGGCAAGCATCATGGATGTCAGGATCAGATCGCGCAAACGGGTGGTGGATTGGCTGGGGCATGCCGACTGTTCGTCATGTTCCCTGGCGGGGCGGCTATGCCAGCAACTGCCGCGAAGCCGGCAGGATGGCGTGCCCTTGCCCGTGGACAGCCTCACCTACGGCACCGAAATGCCGCTATACAGCGTAGGGGACGAGGCGCCCTTCGTGTTTGCGGTGCGGGAGGGCTTGCTCAAGCTGACCCAGATCGCCAGCAACGGCATGCCTCGCATCGTGCGCTTCCTGCGCGGGGGCGAGGTGGGGGGACTCGAAGCCTTGGCCGGTGGCCCTTATCGCCATACGGCCGTCGCCATAGTGCCCACCCTGGTTTGTCGTATCCCGGTGGATATGCTGCAGGAGGAGGGTGGGCAGGACCTCATCCTGTCGCCCCATATTTTCCAGCACTGGCTGCGCAGCATGGACGATGCGGACAAGTTCATTACCCAGCTATCCACCGGCCCGGCGCCGGGGCGGGTGGCCCGCTGCCTGCTGCACGTGCTGAGCACTCCCGAGCAGGACAGTTGCGTGGCCCTTTCCCGCGAGGACATGTCGGCCCTGCTGAGCGTGACCATGGAAACGGTCAGCCGCACGGTCGCTGACTTCAAGCGCCAGGGGCTGTTGCAGGAAGGCAAGGGCCGCTTCAATTTCGACCGGGAAGGCCTGATGTCCCTTGCGGCACAGTGAGGCTGCGGGAGCGCGTTCCCAACCGACCCGGTTTCGGGAGTGCGTAATAAAAAACCGCCTTCGGGCGGTTTTTTACAGGGCAGTCTCAAGCAATCGACAGGCTTTCGACAGATCGGTCCAGCGCCTCGAATACCTTGAGCGCAGCGTAGGCGTCGTTGGCGGCGTAGAGCAGTTGCTTTGACGTAAGCTCGGGCAAGGCCCAGTTCGTCGTGGTGATGCTCTTGTTTTTATTGAAGCGCCGGTTCAGCGCCACCCCCACTGCGGCTCGTGCCCCCATGTCGCCGCTGTATCCGTCCCGGCGAAACACATCATTCAGATCGAGCACCGCGTTCAGGGCGACGCCGAGTTTGGCGTGGATCTGGCCGTGATCCGATTTCAGGCCGAAACCCACCTTGGTAAGGCTTGTGGCCAGCAGGATCCTAACCAGGAATTCCCGGCAATCCGCCTGATGCAGTTGAAAGATGAAAGCCTGCGTCGGCAGGGCGAACTGGACGATATGGGGTCCGTCGCTGATCTCGCCCACCCGGAACGTGGGTTTCGACTCGGTGTCGAAGCCCACGACCACCTGCGCCAGGATCTCTGTCGTGGCAGCAATGAACTGTTGCCGGTTGGCGGGTACGTGGATACGTTCCAGCGGGAGGCCGACAAAGGGTTCCAGGAGCTCGGTTTCAGCCTTGGAAGGCACTCTCTTTTTCATGGGGTGTTGAGCGTCGATACTACTTCACCCGCATCAGGAACTTTTGGCGTGCCGTGGCCAGTTCCAGCATGCCGGCTTCATCCGCCAGGCGCGTGCAGGTGCCGTAGAACTCCTCGAAGGCCGCCAGCAGGGTCGCTTCCGTCACCTTGCGGGTCTGGCTACCCTTGGTTTCCTGCACCGGCGGCATATCCAGCGGGGACAACATGGCAGAGCGCGGAATCATGCGCTGGCCGCCCTTGTCGGACGAGGCGGTGAGGGGGCCGGTTTTGACGTAGACCTTGCCGTCGAATTCGAATCGGGCGCCGATGGCGAGATGCTGCAGCTTCATGATGGGCTTCAGTGGAAAAAGCCGTGATTGTAGGGGAGTCCCAGTTGGCAAGGGGGTTTATATTGACGCGCCGTACCCCGGCCCTGTGGTTCGGGCCATTGAATTCAGCAGCTTGGGAACGGCGGGGGAGGGGCAATCCCGGTGTGCGGGCCAGGCCGGCGCACCGGGGTCGGCAAGCACCCTATTTCTTTTGCGCGGCGGCACTTTCGCTGATCATGTAGGTCAGGGCGGCCTTCATGTCGCCGTCGCTCAGGTTGGCCATACCGGCCCGGGCCGGCATAGCGTTGTGGCCATGGATGGCGGACTTGACCAGGGTATCCACACCGTCCTTGAGGCGCGGCGTCCAGGCCGCCATGTCGCTGATCTTGGGTGCGCCGCCCTTGCCCGTGCCGTGGCACTCCTGGCAACGGGCCTCCACCAACTGCTTGCCGCTCATGGAGCGGGGGGCACTGTAGGCCTTGTTCGGGTCCATGGCCTTGCCGCCGCTGACCATGTAGGCGATGGCGCGGCTCACTTCCAGGTCCGTCAGGGCGGCTTGGCCACCGTGGGCCGGCATCTTGCGTACGCCGCCGATGGCGTGGTCGCTCAGTTTGTCCATGCCCTGAGCCGCGTGCTGGGACCAGGCGGCCTGGTCGCCGATTTTCGGCGCACCGTCCTTGCCGGTGGCGTGACATTTGGCACAGACCGTATCCACGACTTCCTTGCCGCTACGCTCCTGGGGGGCAGCGGCATGGGCGGCAAATCCGGCCGCGAGAAGAACTGCAGCCAGCACGGGCAGTTTGCACATTTTCTTGTCGTTCATGATGAGCCGTCTCCTGATGTGATCTCGTTTGTTGGGGAATGCGCTACGCCGGCATGGGCCTGACGTCCTTGGGTGGCATGTGTTACGGCAGCAAGGGCCAGGACTTTAGATAGCTCGATGGGGATTTGATCTATATCAATGGGTCTAATGGGCCGTGGGGCGGGCGAGCGCGGCGGTGGGCGGGCTTTCCCCTGGTGAGCTTGCCGGGCGGGCTATGCAGCCTGCCCGGAAATGCTCTAGCATTCGGCCCCTCATGCGAATAGAACAACTGCGCCAGCGCCTGCGAGACCTGGGCGCCAATTCCCGCCACGAAGACACGGTACTGCGCGCCTGGAGCCAGGTACGTTCCCTGGATACGCGCCGCCGCCGGGCCGAGAATTTCCTGCCCCTGGCGCTGCGGGAGTCCCTACCCGACATTACCGCCGAACTGGATGGTCTTGTGCGCCTGTGTTCCGAACATCCGGGTGCGGACGGTTCCGCCCGGCTGCTGGTGGCCCTGGCGGACGGGCAGACCGTGGAAAGCGTACTGCTGCCCAAGGATGGCTTGTGTGTGTCCACCCAGGTGGGCTGCGCCGTGGGCTGCCTGTTTTGCATGACGGGCAAGGAAGGACTGCTGCGCCAGGTGAGCAGCGGCGAGATCGTCGCCCAGGTGGTGCTGGCCCGCAGGCGGCGGGCAGTGAAGCGGGTCGTTTTCATGGGCATGGGGGAGCCGGCCCACAACCTGGACAATGTGCTGGAAGCCATCGAACTCCTGGGGACGGCGGGGGCCATCGGCCACAAGAACCTGGTGTTCTCCACCGTCGGCGACCGGCGTGTCTTTGAGCGCCTGCCCCTGGGGAGCGTCAAGCCGGCGCTGGCGATTTCCCTGCACACCACGAATGCGGAACTGCGCGCCCGCCTACTGCCCAAGGCGCCCCGCATCGACCCGGAGGAACTGGTGGACCTGGGGGAGGCCTACGCCCGTGCCACCGGCTATCCCATCCAGTACCAATGGACCCTGCTGGAAGGCGTGAACGACAGCGAGGCCGAACTGGAAGGCATCCTGCGCCTGCTCAAGGGCAAGTACGCCATGATGAATTTCATTCCCTTCAATGCCGTCCCGGACCTGGATTTCAAACGCCCGAGCTGGGAGAGGGCCGCCGAACTGGCGGGGCGCCTCTCCCGCCAGGGCGTGCTGACCCGCCTGCGGGATTCAGCCGGGCAGGATGTTGATGGGGGCTGCGGCCAGTTGCGGGCCCGCAGCATCGCCATCGAGATAAAGCAGGTAGATCACTAAACGCCGAGGCGCCGAGACGCCGAGAAAAACATGCGTTGTTGGCGATTGGACACTCTTCACATGGTTGAAGACGCCATTTATTCCCTTGTTCTCTCCGCGCCTCTACGCCTCGGCGTTTCAAATCATCCATTTTCCTGGCCTCAAGGGCTTTTGGGGAGGTAGGGCATGGACCGCACGGAACGTTTCTACAAGATTGATCAGTTGCTCTCCGGTCGCCAGGCGGTACCCTTCGCCGTGCTGCAGGAAAAACTGGAAGTGTCCCGCGCCACCATCAAGCGGGACCTGGAATACATGCGCAGCCGCTTGAATGCGCCCATCGTCTGGGATCGGGAGGCTCGGGGCTACCGGTTCAAGGGGGCGGCAGGCCCCGGAGACAAATACGAGCTGCCGGGCCTGTGGTTCAGTGCGACAGAAATCCACGCCCTGCTGACCATGCAGCACCTGCTGGCCAACCTGGGCCGCGGCGGCCTGCTGGGGGGGCAGGTGGAGGCCTTGCAGGCCCGGCTGAAGGGCTTGCTCGGCAGCGCGGAAAATCCGGTGGAGGAGGTCGAACGGCGCGTTCGCATCATCGGTGCGGCAGCCCGACCCATGCCCCTGGAACAGTTCTCTGCCGTGGGATCAGCCCTGCTGCGCCGCAAACGCCTCATGCTCGATTACTTCGCCCGGGGGCGCGGCGAGACGGCCCTGCGGCAGGTGTCGCCCCAGCGCCTGGTGTATTACCGGGACAACTGGTACCTGGACGCCTGGTGCCATCTGCGCCAGGGCTTGCGCAGTTTTGCCGTGGACGCCATTCGCCATGCCGAGATGCTGGATCTGCCGGCCCAGGATGTGGCGGAGGCGGAGCTGGACGCGGAACTGGGCTCGGGCTACGGCATCTTTTCCGGTCGTCAGGTGCAATGGGCCAGCCTGCGCTTTTCCCCCGCCCGCGCCCGCTGGGTCGCGCCGGAAGCCTGGCATCCGAAACAGAAGGCCGCCTTCGACGAGCAGGGGCGCTACTGCCTGGAAATTCCCTACAGCGATGACAGAGAGTTGCTCATGGATATCCTGCGCCACGGCCGCGACGTGGAAGTCCTGGCCCCGCCGGAACTCCGCCGCCGGGTGGCGGAGGAGTTGGCGGCAGCGGCCAAGGCCTACGCTTTGAAAAGCTGATTTGAAACGCCGAGGCGCAGAGGCGCCGAGAAATCAAAACCTTGTTGCCTTTACGTCAGCGGTAGGGTGGGCAGGCTTCATCTGCCCACGCTGTCCCGCACCGTGGGCACGCTACGCTTTGCCCACCCTACTTGGCTTGTTTTTCCTCCGCACCTCGGCGCCACGGCGTTTCAAACTGATTTTTCAAGATGATTTCCGAGTGGCGGCCGGCGGAAAGTCCCTGATTCTTCAGTGTTACAATATGCGGCTTTATTCCACCCGCCGGGCCAAGGCCCGGCCGCGCCCGAGAATCCGCCATGAAAAGCGCCGAAATCCGCCAGAAATTCCTCGACTACTTCGCCTCCAAGGGGCACCAGATCGTTGCCTCCAGCTCCTTGGTGCCCCATGACGATCCGACGCTGCTGTTTACCAACGCCGGCATGAACCAGTTCAAGGATGTGTTCCTGGGTTTCGACAAGCGCCCCTACAGCCGGGCCACTACGTCGCAAAAATGCGTACGGGCCGGCGGCAAGCATAACGACCTGGAAAACGTCGGCTACACGGCGCGGCACCACACTTTCTTCGAGATGCTGGGCAACTTCAGCTTCGGCGACTACTTCAAGCGCGATGCCATCGGCTACGCCTGGGAGCTGCTGACGGTTGTCTTCGGGCTGCCCAAGGACAAACTCACCGTCACCGTGTATGCGGAAGACGACGAAGCCTACGACATCTGGACCAAGGAAATGGGCGTGCCCGCCGAGCGGGTCATTCGCATCGGCGACAACAAGGGCGCCCGCTACGCATCCGACAACTTCTGGATGATGGGCGACACGGGGCCTTGCGGCCCCTGCACGGAAATCTTCTATGACCACGGCGAGCACATCTGGGGCGGCCCCCCCGGTTCCGCCGAGGAAGACGGCGACCGTTTCATTGAAATCTGGAACAACGTGTTCATGCAGTTCAACCGGGACGAGGCCGGCGTGATGCACGCCCTGCCCAAGCCCAGCGTGGACACCGGCATGGGCCTGGAGCGCATCGCCGCCGTGCTGCAGCACGTGCATGCCAACTACGAGATCGACCTGTTCCAGAAATTGATTGCCGCCGCCGCCCGGGAAACCTCCGGTGCCGACATGGATTCGCCTTCGCTCAAGGTGCTGGCGGACCACATCCGTGCCTGTTCCTTCCTGCTGGCCGATGGTGTCATTCCCGGCAACGAAGGTCGCGGCTACGTGCTGCGCCGCATCATCCGCCGCGCCATCCGCCACGGCTACAAGCTGGGCGCCCGCGCCGCCTTCTTCCACAAGATGGTGCCGGACCTGGTGGCCGAGATGGGCGAGGCCTATCCGGAACTCAAGGCCACGGAAAAGCGCGTCACCGACATCTTGAAGCAGGAAGAAGACCGTTTCTTCACCACCATCGAACACGGCATGACCGCCCTGGAGGCAGATCTAGCCGAAATGGCCAAGATCGGCAACACCGTTTTCAACGGTGACACGGCTTTCAAGCTGCACGATACCTACGGCTTCCCCCTGGACCTGACCGCCGATGTCTGCCGCGAGCGTGGAGTGACCGTGGACGGGGCTGCCTTTGACGCCGCCATGGCCCGCCAGAAGGAACAGGCCCGCGCCGCCGGCAAGTTCAAAATGGCCGCCAACCTGGACTACACGGGCCCGGCCACCGCCTTCCACGGCTACGACAGCCTGGAAACCAAAGGCAATGTGCTGGCCCTCTACAAGGACGGCACGGCGGTCAATGAGTTGTTTGAAGGCGAGATGGGCGTGGTGGTGCTGGATGACACCCCCTTCTATGCCGAATCCGGCGGCCAGGTGGGGGACCGGGGCGAACTGCGTTCAAGCCACGGCATTTTCGCCGTGGAAGACACCCTGAAAATCCAGGCTACGGTGTTCGGTCACCACGGCGTGGTGAAGACCGGCAAGTTGACGGTGGGCAATGGCGTGGCGGCGAAGCTGGATGTGGAGGCCCGCGCCCGCACCGCCCGCAACCATTCCGTGACCCACCTGATGCACAAGGCCCTGCGGGAAGTGCTCGGGGAGCATGTGCAGCAGAAAGGTTCGCAAGTGGATCCGGACAAGACCCGCTTCGACTTCGCCCACACCCAGCCCATGTCGGATGATGAAATCCGTCGCGTGGAATGCATCGTGAACGCGGAAGTGCTGGCCAATCCGGCTACCGACAGTCGGGTCATGGGTATCGAGGATGCGCAGAAGTCCGGCGCCATGATGCTCTTCGGCGAGAAGTACGGCGACGAAGTGCGGGTGGTGGGCATCGGCTCCAGCAAGGAGCTTTGCGGCGGCACCCACGTGAGCCGCACCGGCGACATCGGCCTGTTCAAGATTACAGCGGAGTCCGGCGTGGCCGCCGGGGTGCGCCGTATCGAGGCGGTGACCGGCGACAACGCCCTGGCCCTGGTGCAGAGCCAGTTCGCCCTGCTGGCGGACGCGGCTGGCGCCTTCAAGGCCCCGGTGGCGGAACTGCCGGCCAAGATCGCCCACGTGCAGGATCAGGTCAAGGCCCTGGAAAAGGAGTTGTCCCGCCTCAAGTCCAAGCTGGCATCAAACCAGGGCGACGAGCTGGCGGCGGCGGCTGCCGACATCAAGGGCGCCAAGGTAGTGGCCGCGACTCTGGAGGGCGCCGACGTGGCCACCCTGCGGGAAACCCTGGATAAGCTGAAAGACAAGCTGAAGAGCGCGGTCATCGTGCTGGGCAGCGCGGCCGACGGCAAGGTCAGCCTCATTGCCGGCGTCACGGCGGACCTGACCAAGCAGGTCAAGGCCGGCGACTTGGTGAACTTTGTGGCCCAGCAGGTGGGCGGCAAGGGCGGCGGCCGTCCCGACATGGCCCAGGCCGGCGGCACCCAGCCGGAAAACCTGGCTGGCGCCCTGGCGGCGGTGGCTGCCTGGGTCGAAGCCAAGCTCTAAAGGCCATGACTAAACGCCGAGGCGCCGAGAAGGCAATGAACTGGAAATGGTGGGGGGCGTCAGCCCGACTTTTTCGGCCCTTGCTTTTCCTCGGCGTCTCGGCGCCTCGGCGTTTCAAACTGATTTTCTGAGCAAACTCTTGTCCTCCTTTCGCTATTGCCCGCTCTGCGGGCAAGCCCTCTCCGATCTCGAACTGGCCGGGCGACAACGCCGGGCCTGTGCCGATTCAGCCTGCGGTTTTGTGCATTGGGACAACCCGCTGCCCGTGGTGGCGGCCCTGGTGGAATGGGAAGGCCGCATGGTCCTGGCGAGGAATGTTGCCTGGGCCGAGGGCAAGTTCGGGCTGATCACGGGTTTCCTGGAGCGGGACGAATCCCCTACGGATGCGGTCGCCCGGGAGGTCAAGGAAGAACTGGACCTGGATGCCTGCGCAGTGTCCCTCATCGGCGTCTATGCCTTCCCTGTCAAGAATGAGCTCATCGTTGCCTATCACGTTGTGGCTGCGGGGCACATCCAACTGAACGAAGAACTGGCGGAAATCCGGCTGGTGGAGCCGGGCCGCTTGAAGGCTTGGGATTACGGCACGGGTCATGCGGTGCGGGACTGGCTGGCGCGGCGAAGGAATGGAGTGGCTGTTCCCGTTTTTGGGGACAGGGGCTCTCCCCTTGTTCGGAAATGAAGTTTTTCCGGCCCCCTTCGACGGCGTCCTGTTTTGTTTAGGGCGTATTGCCTTCCTTCTGATATTGAGGTGAACGTGGCCCATGAAGAATGCCATTCGACATTCCCGCCACAAGCAGACGATTGCTTGTGATGCCTGCAATCGGGTGGGATCTATTCGTGGTGCTTTCAAGGATTTGACTTACAACCGCCTGAACCAGCATGCCGACCAATCCACCGCTCGAATTTCGGCCTTCAGCACTGGATGCGGTTGCAAGGCCCGACCACAACACCTGCTCTGTTCTAAGGTCGATCAGGCGCGCTTCGGCCGTCACCCGGCTCTCGCTGGAAATCACGTTATAGCTGGTACCGTATTGCTTTACATTGATGTACAGAGCGGAATCCGCCCCGAAGATTTCACGTAATTTCTGAGCTTTAACCGCATGCATCTCCGAGGGATTGTTTAGCCCATTTTGACGAAATGTCTCATCTACCAAGCTGACTGGAAACACGTAATAACCAGACTCCGCCAGCGGTAATGTGACGTGGGACAGCATGCTATAAGTGGCAGCGACATCGGGCGAGCTATTCAGGGGCGGAAGCACCAGAATTGAGGCTGGCCGGCTCTGTTTGAAATTCGTGTAGTCGTAAGGCTTTCGTGTCGCACAGCCTGTACTCATTATGGCTATCAGAATGGCCAAATAACTGGCCTTGACAAAGCGCGCGCTTGGAATATTAAATCGCATTCACTGCCCCTTGTTGAGTTTTCTTGAACTTGCGTAGCAGGAAGTCCATGTACGTCGTTCCTTCCGGGTACAGTGTTTTTTCGGTCTCGAAATATTTTATCATTTTATCCTGATGGCCACTTTGGGCATAAAGAATACCTAAATGTGCGTTATAGCCAGGCGGTACGGGTTTTCCTGCAGCACGTGCCTTTTCAAGCCCTGCCTCCAGGCTGGCAATCTGTTCTTCAGGCCCTTTGTCTTTCGTGAAGTGGCCATAAACTTGAGGTTGGTAGTCGCCCCAGTAATATAGCGATTGAGGCTTGGTGGCGCACCCCGCCAAAATCAGGGTGCCCACAATAAAAAGAGTCTTCAGGAGTTGTGTTGAGGAAGTGTGTTTCATATTTTTGTCTCCGAATTTACTGCCCAGGCTGCCAAGCGCCGGAATGAATTCCATCGACAAGATTATTGACGGCTTCGCGCATCGCGAGGTCAATAACCTTGCCGTTAAGGGTAGAGTCGTAGCTTGAGGTTCCGCCAAAGCCGATAATTTCCCGGCTGTCCAGGCTGTATTCGCCAGCACCTTGCGCGGAGAACACCACCTCGGAGGTTTGAACATTCACGACGTTCAGGCTTATCTTGGCGTAAGCAACTTGCGATTTTCCCCGCCCAAGCAGACCGAATAATTGTTTGTCTCCGGTTTCTTTTCGGCCGAATTCGGTGACATCGCCTGTGACTACGAATGTCGCACCCTTGATGTTTTGAGCGGATTTTGCAAGGGCTGCCTCCTGCTTGATCTCTGACATGCTGTCGCGGTCCAGTACATTAAAGCGCCCAGACTGTTGGAGGTGTGTAATTAAAATGGTCTTCGCCTGGCTACCGAGGCGGTCTACACCATCGGAGAAGATGCCATGCATGAAATTGGATCGATTGTCAAATTTTCCGACAGAAATCAGGCTGCGAGTACCTGTATAACGAGTAGAGGCAGAGGTGACCTTGGGTACTTCCAGTGTCCGAGACTGCTCCACGGCGCAGCCGGAAAGCAGTATTACCGAGCTCAATAGAAAACCACTCGCAAATGATCCTGAAAATATATTTTTTTTTATCATCTAAATGGACCTCTACAGCGGTTAGGAAAAGAAATTGTTATCGAATATTCGAGGCATGGGCCGTGCAGCATGCTACGCCCATTCTTGGATCGTTGATATAGACCAAAGGTCATGTGAAGAGGTCCATATCTTGAACAAAGAGGCGCGCGGATTGGCCGGAAGAACTTGTCCCGGCCTCACGACACATATTGGAACTGCGCAGACAGGACGATGCACGGACGTGCTTTCCGTTTATGTTTTTTGCTGCGATTTTATTTGAAGTGAGTCACTGTGGCGGGTCTGGTAATCTCAGTGCAGAAACAAGGCTAAGTGTCTGTTATCAATATCAGAACGCTTTAGCTGCCGCCAGCGTTTTCCCGGTGGCGGATGTAGTCGGCGTACTGGCGATCCACCATGGCGATGTGGAAAGTCAGCCAGTCGCTGATGAAGCGCAGCAGTTCCAGGCCGACGGTTTCACCGGCGGCGATCTTGTTGCTCAGGTCTTCCACCTTGGCATAGAACTGGGCGTGGCTCTCCTGGTGGGCCTGCAGGGCCGGGTAGCCGTGGCTCGCCATGAGGGCTTCTTCTTCGCCGAAGTGAGCGTGGGCATAGTCTTCCAGGTCGAAGACCACACCTTCGATTTCGGGCAGGGCCTGGTGCGAGACGAGGCCTTTCCAGACTTTGTTGATCAGGTCGAGCAGCACCTTGTGCTGGTCGTCCATGTCTTGCAAGCCGATGGAGAGGCTGTCACTCCAGGCGATATAGTCTTTTGACATTGTCCTTTTCCTGTTGCGGGGCAATACGCGACGAACCGTAATTCAGTGCTGCCGGCGTGTCAAGAAATCAAAAGGTCTAGCCCCTTGTGGCCAAATGACTCTTTCTTGGCCGGGCTGGGGCTTGCCTGATGGTGGTGTCAGGCTTCCTGCCCGATGTTGTTGGCCCAGGCCAGGGCGCTGGCGAGGCTGCGGTTGATGCTTGCCGCATCCAGGCCGTCCGGCAGCAGGTCCAGCAGGGCCAGGCCCTGGCTGTCCTCCAGCGTCTCGGTTAGATCCAGCAGGCAGCCCAGGGTTCCCTCCCGGTGCAGCAAGGCAGCATGGACATCCGCCGTGATGGGCAAGCCCTTCAGCACTTCGTTCATGGGTAGACCCAGCAGCGTTGGCATTAGGGACATGATGCCGGTCATGAAGGCCTGGTCCGCCAGCTTGCCGCCCATGGCCTCGGCAAGAAGTTCCATGAAGCGCCCCCGGGTGGCGGCCAGCTGCATGAGAGGATTGCTGGCGCTCCCCGAGGAAGGGCTGGAATACATGAGCAGTTGCAACCAGCGCTGCAACTGGCGCCGCCCGAGTACCGTGATGGCCTGGCGCAGGGAGGTGATTTTCACCTTGAGGCCGCTGGCGGCGGAATTGGTCAGGCGCATGAGATTCAGGCTCAGGCCCGGTTCCGGCTTGAGGGCCTTTTCCAGGTCGGTGGAGTCCGCATCTCCCAGCAACAGGCCGAACACCCGCATGAGGGTCAGCTCCGAGGTGGAGAGTTTCTTGCCGGTGATAATGGTGGGCTTGGCGAAGTAATAGCCCTGGAACAGTTCGTAGCCCAAGTCCATGAGCAGGGCCGCCTGTGCCCGGCTGTCCACCTTTTCCGCCAGCAGGCGCACCGGCCATTCTTTGAGGGCGCGGGTGATCTGGGCCAGTTGTGCCGTGGAGAGGGGCTGCACATCCACTTTGACGATGTCCACAATGGGCAGCAGGGGGCGGTATTTTTCTTCTTCGCCGATGAAATCATCCAGGGCCAGGGTGAAACCCAGGGCCTTCAGACCCTTGCAGCGTTCCAGCAACTCAGGCGTGACGGGCACGGTTTCCAGGATTTCCAGCACGATCTTGCCACAGGGCAGGGCCTCCAGCGGGTCCGACATGAGCAGGTGCTCGTCCACATTGATGAAGCCCTGGTAAGGCCCCAGGGCTGCCTCCACGCCGAAGGAGGAGAAGACGTGGCTGATGACCGTGGCGGTGGCCGCCATGTCGTCGGCGATGAGCGCGTGATTCTGTTTGCTGGATCGGAACAGCAGTTCGTAGGCGACGAGTTGTTCCTGACGATTCAGGATGGGCTGGCGGCCGACGAAGATATCGTCAATGGAGTCTGAAGGCATGACGGCTTATCGGCAGGGCTACCGGTTTCTTGATGTAGGCCGGAACTTGTTCCGACCTACACGCCAAACGAGATAATTTCTTCTGCCGTGAAGCCGGCCAAGAGGCGTGCCTCCTGGTTGAAGGGCCCTCGGGGCAGGGGCAGCGCGTGGTCCGCCAGCAGTTGGCGGAAAGTCGCTTCGGCGGGCAGTCCCCGTTCCGCGCACAGGCGGCGGAACCAGCGGTCTCCCAGGGCCACGTGGCCCACTTCGTCCTTGAGGATGCGCTCCAGCACCGCGACCGCGCCATCATCGCCAATGCCGCGAAATTTATTCATGATGGCGGGGGTCACGTCCAGGCCCCGGGCTTCCATCAGGCGCGGCAGCAGGGCCATGCGGGTGAGCAGATCGTGTTCCGATTTGCGCGCCAGATCCCATAAGCCGGCATGGGCCGGGAAATCCCCGTAGTCGTAGCCCTGGTGGCGCAACTGCTGGCGTACGAGGGCGAAGTGCTGTACTTCTTCCCAGTCCACCTCCAGCCAGCCCCGATAGTAATCATCGGGCAGGCCGCGGAAGCGCCAGGCGGCGTCCAGGGCCAGGTTGATGGCGGTGAATTCGATATGGGCAATGGCGTGCAGCATGGCGGCCCGCCCCTCGGCACGGCCGAGTTTGCGCTGATTGAGTTCCTGAGGCGGCACCAGGGCGGGCTTTTCGGGGCGCCCCGGGTCTGTCACCGATACCACCGGGCACGCTGCCGCATCATTATCGAGCCGGCCGGCGATATAGTCTTTCCAGAGGGTATCCACCGCGCTGAGCTTGGCGTCCACCGCCTCGCACATGAGGCAGTCGAAGGTTCGCTGAAAGAATCCGGCCATGGTGAAGTCGAGAGTGTATAAGGCGGGTTTTAACCCGATAATTTTTAGGAGCAGCGGCCAGAGGTGCACCCTCGGGCTGGCGGCTGATAGACCGGATCAGTGCAGGATGCGCGGGCCATCCTCGGTTGCTTCCTGCTGGATGGGCACGGGGGAGGCGTGATGGGACAGCATGCGCCAGCCTTCACTGCCCTTGTGATAGACGTTGGTGGCTGTCACCGGCGGGAAGTTGCGGGCTTCGCCCGGGACAAAGAATTGCTCCATGACCCAGGACACGGCCAGCATCAACCCTTCCGTGCGCACCTCGCCACTGCAGCGCACCTGCATCTTGCGCGCCTGCTGGAATATCTGGCGCCAGGATTCCCGTACGGCGGCGCTGCCCACCAGGCGCACGCCGCCGGGATGAGTGCAGACGATTTCCTCGTCTTCCGCCCAGACGCCCATCATGGCCTCCAGGTCGGCTCGTTCCAGGGCATCGTAGAAGGCAGCTTCCGCTTCCTGGGGCGTGGTGAAGAAGGGGCGGGTGGCCATGCTCAGGGTTCCAGGAATTCGTTCATGGCAGCAAGGACGGCTTCGGGGCGCAGGTCGTTCAGGCATTTGAAATGACCCAGGGGGCATTCCCGCTTGAAGCAGGGGCTGCATTCCAGCTTGAGGGACAGGACGCGGGCCTTGTCCGACAGGGGCGGGGTGTAGCCCGGGCTGCTGGAGCCGAAGAGGGCCACCAGGGGCCGGCCGAGGGCTGCGGAGACGTGCATCAGGCCGGAATCGTTGCTGACCACCAGGGCTGCGGCGGCCAGCAGGTCTACCGCCTGGTCCAGGCTGGTGCGGCCGCAGAGATTGATGACGGCACCCGGGGCGGCGGCAGCGATTTCCGCAGCGATGGGGGCGTCCTTCTTGCCGCCCACCAGCCACACCGGCTGGCCGCGCTCTGCCAGCAGGCGGGCCAGGGCCGCGAAATGGGCGCTGGGCCAGCGCTTGGCCGGGCCGAACTCGGCGCCGGGGCAGAAGGCCACGGGGGCGGGGGTGGTGTTTAGCCCCAGACTGGACAGGGTGCGGGCCACGGCGGCCGGATCGGCCTGCATGCGCGGATTGGGCAGGGGCCGCGGCAGGGGCGCGCCGGGGGCTTCCGCCAGTTGGGCGTAGCGCTCCACCTGCAGGGGTGTCTTGCCGGTGTCCAGGTGATGCACCTCGTTTATCAGTCCGAAACGCATCTCCCCCTTGAAACCGATGCGGCGGGGGATGCCCGAGAACCAGGGCACCAGGGCCGACTTCAAGGAATTGGGCAGGACATAGACGGCGTCATAGCCCCGGGCCGCCAGTTCCCGGCCGAGACGCCAGCGGGCCTTGAGATTGAGCTCGCCGTGGCCGAAGGGATTGTCCAGTACGCCGTCCACTTCCGGCATGCGCTTCAATACGGCGGCCACATAAGGGGGCGCCAGGACGTCGATGCGGGCATCCGGGTGATATTGGCGCAGCCGCATGAACAAAGGCTGGGCCGCCACCGTGTCGCCTATCCAGGAGGGGGCGACGATGAGAATTCGTGAGGGGTGAGGGGTGAGGGGTGAGGGGTGGTCCGTGCCAGTTTGACGTGCGAAGCTTTCCCCGGCCGTTTGATGTGCGTTCAGACCGGAGAGGGGGCGAGGGTTTTTCTCCTCACTCCTCACCCCTCACTCCTCACACTTTTCAAACACTCACTCCTCACGCCCTTCATTCAATGATGCCCTTTGGGGGCGTCGCCGGTGAAGGTGTAGGTGGTGCCGCAGTAGGGGCACACGGTACTACCGGTCTTCAGCACGTCGAGGAAGACGCGGGGATGCCGGGACCACAGGGGGGAATCGGGTAGGGGGCAGTGCAGGGGCAGCTCGTGGGCCGTGACAGCGACGGCGCGGGAAGTGTCTTTGGTGTCAGCCATGGTCGTTCCAGTTGGGGTTCGCGTGGGCAGAGGTATAGCAGAACGAGGAGGCGGAGTGGAGGGGCATTTACTCCTCACCCCTCACCCCTCACTCCTCACGAATCATTCAGACGTGGGTCAGCCAGTCGGCGTGGGCCGGCACCCTGCCGTTCACCACGTCGAAGAACATGCTTTGCAGCTGGGTGGTCACCGGGCCGCGACGGCCGGCGCCGATCTGCCGGTTGTCCAGTTCCCGGATGGGCGTGACCTCGGCGGCGGTGCCGGTGAAGAAGGCCTCGTCGGCGCAATACACTTCGTCCCGGGTGATGCGCTTTTCGATGACCTGGATGCCCAGTTCATCGGCCAGGGTCAGCACCGTGGCCCGGGTAATGCCTTCCAGGCAGGAGGTCAGGTCCGGTGTGTACAGCTTGCCGTTCTTGACGATGAACATGTTCTCGCCGGCACCTTCGGCCACGTAGCCGTCCACATCCAGCAGCAGGGCTTCGTCGTAGCCGTCGTGAGCCACTTCCTGATGCGCCAGAATGGAGTTGGTGTAGGTGCCCACGGACTTCGAACGGCACATGTTGATGTTCACATGGTGGCGCGTGAAACTGGACGTCTTGACCCGGATACCCTTTTCCATGCCTTCGGCGCCCAGATAGGCGCCCCAGGGCCAGGCGGCCACGGCCACGTGGGTGGACAGGGCCGTGGCGGCGATGCCCATGGCTTCCGAACCGTAGAAGACGATGGGCCGGATGTAGCAGGATTCCAGCTTGTTCTCCCGCACCACGGACTTGTGGGCTTCCATGATGGTTTCCCGGTCAAAGGGCATTTTCATCTGGAAGATGTGGGCGGAGTTGAACAGCCGCTCCGTGTGCTCCTTGAGACGGAAGATGGCAGTGCCGTCGACGGTCTTGTAGGCGCGCACGCCCTCGAATACGCCCATGCCGTAGTGCAGGGTGTGGGTGAGGACATGGGTGGTGGCATTGCGCCAAGGCACGAGCTTACCGTCGTGCCAGATGAAACCGTCGCGGTCGTCCATCGACATGGTTTGAGTCTCCAGGCTGCTTTTAGGAAGCGCGCATTTTAGCGCATTTGGCGAGTGGGCGTCGTTCGTCGAAGCATGGACAGATGGGGGTAAAATGCCGGGCTTGACCAAAAACGGGAGCGTCTGATGTCGGATCGCATCTGGAAACCCAATGTCACCGTGGCCGCCGTGGTGGAGCGGGATGGCCGTTTTCTGCTGGTGGAAGAAGAAACCGAGGCCGGCCTGTGTTTCAACCAGCCGGCCGGACACCTGGACGAGGGGGAATCCCTGGTGCAGGCCGCGGCCCGGGAAGCGCTGGAAGAGACCGCCTGGCATTTCGAGCCGAAATTTATTGTCGGCATCTACCAATGGCGCCGGCCCCAGGGCGATATCACCTATTTGCGCTTTGCCTTCGGCGGCGAACTGACCGGTTTTGAACCCGAGCGGAAGCTGGATGAAGGCATCCTGCGGGCCGTGTGGATGACGCCGGAAGAGGTGGAGGCGACAAAAGATCGTCACCGCAGCCCCCTCATTGCCCAGTGTATCGCCGATTACCGTGCCGGCCAGCGCTACCCGCTGGAGCTGATCCGGCATTACGAATGAGTTTCGCAAGAGCAATTTGAAACGCCGAGGCGCCGAGGCGCAGAGGAAAAGCAAAAAACCTGAGCATTAAGCACATCTCAAACGAGTGTGAGATTGTTCCTGCCCTGGTTTTCTTGGCGCCTCTGCGCCTCGGCGTTTAATAGTGAATTTCAAGGGCGGAGAACCTGATGTCTGAAAAGGGAACAGTGGTCGTCGGCATGTCCGGCGGGGTGGATTCGTCCGTGGCGGCCTTGCTGCTGAAGCAGCAGGGCTGGAAGGTCATTGGCCTGTTCATGAAGAACTGGGAGGATGACGACGATGGGGAATATTGCTCCACGCGCCAGGATCTGCTCGACGTGGTGTCCGTGGCCGACGTGCTGGGCATCGACCTGGAGGTGGTGAATTTCGCCGCCGAATACAAGGAACGGGTGTTCGCCGAGTTCCTCAAGGAATACCATGCTGGCCGCACGCCGAATCCGGACGTGCTGTGCAATTCCGAGATCAAGTTCAAGGCTTTTCTGGATCACGCCATGAAATTGGGCGCCGACAAGATCGCCACCGGCCATTATGCGGGGGTGCGGGAAGTAGCCGGCGACCTGGGGCCGGAATTCCAACTGCTCAAGGCCGAGGACGGCACCAAGGACCAGAGTTACTTCCTGCACCGTCTGAACCAGGCCCAGTTGTCGAAGACCCTGTTTCCGCTGGCGGACGTGTACAAGCGGGACGTGCGCAAGATGGCGGCGGCGGCCGGCTTGCCGAATTTTGCCAAGAAGGACTCCACTGGCATCTGTTTCATCGGCGAGCGGCCCTTCAAGGAGTTCCTCTCCCGCTACCTGCCGGAACAGCCCGGAGAAATCCGCACCCTGGATGGGGGAAAACTGGTGGGCCAGCACACCGGGGTGACCTATCACACCCTGGGACAGAGGAAGGGCCTGGGCATTGGCGGCCTGGCCGGGAACGACCAGGCAGGGGAACATGACGCCTGGTACGTGGCCGGCAAGGACATGCAAAAGAACGTTCTTTATGTGGTGCAGGGCCACGAGCACCCGGCCCTGTTGAAGGAGCGCCTGACGGCGGCGGACCTGTCCTGGGTCAAGGGCCGTGCGCCCCACACCCACTGGGTATATTGCGCCAAGACCCGCTATCGTCAGGAGGACGCGCCCTGCGAGGTGGAGTCGGTGGACGCGGACAAGCTGGAAATGGCTTTCGCGCTACCCCAGTGGGCGGTGACGCCGGGCCAGTCCGTGGTGCTGTATGAGAGCCGGGTGTGCCTGGGGGGCGGGGTGATTCAAGGGTAGTTGCAAGTTTCAAGTGCAAGCCGCAAGGAAAAACAGGGGGCGCCACGAGCGCCCCTTTGTTTCAGGAGGCGGGGTTCAGGCAGGCTTGGATAGCCACTTCAATACGGTGTTGAAGAGATTTTCCAGGTCCATGGGCTTGGCGACGAAATCGTTCATGCCGGTGGCGAGGCAGCGGGCGCGGTCTTCGCTGAAGGCGTTGGCCGTCATGGCCAGGATAGGCGTGCGGTGCGCGGTAGCCGACTGGCGGATCTGGCGTGTCGCTTCCAGCCCATCCATGGTGGGCATTTGCACGTCCATCAGGATCAAGTCATAGCGCTGCGCTTGGATCATGGCGACGGCGACGCCGCCATCCTCCGCCTGGTCGATTTCCAGGCCCAACTCCCCCAGCAATTCGCTGGCGATTTCCCGGTTGATAGACTCGTCATCCACCACCAGGATGCGGCGGCCAGCGTAATTCAGTCGCAGGGTTGCTTCCGCTGAGGTTTGCTCCCGTGGGGCTGCCCCAGCGTTGAGCGGGGGGAGTTTGCGCAGGCGCGCGGTGAACCAGAAGGTGCTTCCGACCCCCGGTTGGCTGTCCGAGCCGACCTCGCCCCCCATCATGCCGGCCAGTTTTCGGGCGATAGCCAGCCCAAGGCCGGTGCCGCCGTATTTCCGTGTGGTCGAGTTGTCGGCCTGCTCGAAGGCGTTGAAGACGCGGGGGAGCGCTTCCGGGGCGATGCCGATGCCCGTATCCCTGACCTCGAAGCGAATGAGGGCGCTGTCCCCGTCCTCCTCCAGCGTGTGGGCGTGCAGCAGTACCGCGCCGGCATCAGTGAATTTGACGGCGTTCGCGGCATAGTTCAGCAGAATTTGCTGGAGCCGGGTCGGGTCTCCGATGAAGCGTTGCGCCGGCACGGCGACTTCCATACTCAAGGCCAGGTGCTTGGCCGCAGCCTGGGGCTGGAGGAGGGTGAGCACGTTGGCCACCAAAGTGCCGATCTGGAGATCGGTCTCTTCCAGTGTGAACTTGCCGGCCTCGATTTTCGATAAATCCAGGATGGCGTTGATGACTTCCAGCAAATGCCTGCTGGCGGCGTCGATCTTGTTCAGGCGGTCGGTGATGGGCGCGGGCACACCGGACCGGCGGATGAGGGCCGTCATGCCGCTGATGGCGTTCAGCGGGGTGCGGATTTCATGGCTCATGTTGGCCAGAAAGGCGCTCTTGGCCACATTGGCCGCCTCCGCAGCCACTCGCTGAATGTTGGCCTGCAGACTCCGGACGCCGTAGCTTACATTCGCCGCCAGTTCTTCCAACAGGCTGATTTCCTCCGGGGAGAAGGCGTCGGATTCGGCAGAATAAATAGTCAAGGCCCCCTGCGTCCGCCCCTCGATGACCAGGGGCACGGCGATACTGGACTGGTAGCCCCGGCGCAGGGCGGCTTCCCGCCAGGGGGCCATGACCGGGTTGCTGAGAATGTCATGGTTGATCTGGGTCTGGCCGGTGCGGATGGCCTTGCCGGTGGGACCCCGGCCAGTCTCCTTGTTTTCATCCCAGGACAGCTTGATATTCTCCAGGTAGCCCTCCTCATAACCGGATTGGGCATAAGGGCGGACGGATTTTTCTGCATCGTTTTCCGCCAGGCCGATCCAGGCCATGAGGTAACCTCCGGTGTCCACCAGCATGCGACAGACGTCGCTGTAAAGCTCGGCTTCAGTGGTGACCCGGACGAGGGCGAAATTGCATTTGCTGAGGAGGCGCAGCGCCCGGTTGAGGCGCAATTGTTCCTGCCCGGCCTTCATGCGCTCCGTAATGTCTTCGAAGACGGTGGCGAATCTGTTCGGCCCCGGCGACACCACCGATATGGAAAAAGCCTTACCCAGCGGCGCGAAGTTGGTTTCGAAGTGCCGTGATGCCCCTCCTCGGGCGACCTCCGCATAGTCCGCCAGATAGGGCGGGGTGGCCTGGCCGTAGGCTTCGGTGGCGCTACGCCCGATGACCGCTGTCCGGGGCAGCTCCAGCAGCGATTCAAAGGCTGGGTTCACGTCCGTGATGCGGTAATCGACGGGGTTGCCCCCTGCGTCCAGGATCAACTCGTGGAGCGCGACCCCTTCCGACATGGCATCAAAGAGGGAGCGGAAACGCTTTTCGCTTTCCTGCAACTCCGCCGTAAAGGTCCGGTTGCGGCGGTGCGCGCGTATCAGCAGCCAGGCACCCGCCCCCATGCTCAGGCAGAAAGACAACGCGAGGGTGAGGGTGACCAGTGCTTCCTTGTACCAGTCGGCCAGGAAGTCCTCCCGGGCCATGCCCACATTCAAGTAGAAACCATAGGTGCCATGGCGCCGGTAGCTATGGACGCGGGTGATGCCGTCGATGCTGCTGGCGCCGCTGACATAGGTGCCCACATCGGGGTTTTGCCGCAGTGATGCCAGAAACTCCGTGGAGAGGATCTGTGCCCCTGTTGTCGTGTTGGCCCCTGTTTCGGGGTAGCGGACCAGGATGGCGCGGTCGGCATTGCGCAAGGCAATGGAGCCATGCTCGCCCAGTTTCAGGGCCGAGAAGCGCTTGAGCAGGGAGTCCAGTTCCAGGTTGGCCACTGCGACCCCGGCAAAGCTGCCGTCGGCATGGTTGAGGCGCTTCGATACGATCAAGCCCCACTTGCCACTGATCTTGCCCTTGAGGGGGCCGGTGATCCGCACCTGATCACTGGCGTTTTCCCGGTGGTAGTGGAAATATTCCCGGTCCCGGATGGCGCTGCCGGCTGGCGGGGGGCCTTCAAAGCCGTGGGTCATGTCGCCGGCTTGGTCGGAAATACGCATGGAGGCGAGTTCCGGGTGGAGGGTCACCAACAGGCGGATGCGCGCGTTGAGGGTGCGATCCCCGTTTGCTTCCTCCGGGCGGCGGCGGGAATAATCATCCGCCAGGATACGCAGGGTCTGATCCACCTCGCCAAAGGTGGCGCCTATCTGATGGTAGAGCACCAGACTCAGGTTCTGGGTGGCGGTTTCTGCGGTGGCGTGATGGTGCTGCAGGCTGCGCTGCAGGGACCACAGGGCCAGCCCGCCAGCGAAAGTGCACAGCAATCCGGCCACGAGGGCCATTCGCACCGCAAAGCTCAGGCGCCGCGGAGTTTCCTGCATGAGTCCCCTCTTACCCACTATGTATGCGCCGAAGGCGCTACCGGCTGGACAGCGGGCGCCTGCTGTTTTTGCTTGCTACGTGAAGCGGCCTTAGGCGATTTCTGTCAATAAATGTCCCCGCTGACTTGTCTTTTCGCTCCCCTGCGGCGTTGCGCCGCCCTTACATGGCTCGCCATGCGTGGTTGGTCGCGCCTTGCAGGGAAACGAAAATCCGGCGTCTTCGGGTACATTTATTTCCGGCAATCGCCTTACTCGTGCGGTACCGTCTCTGCGAAGGAAGGCCGCAGCTTGAGCTTGTCGTTGAGCCTGGCCAGATTCGGGTATTTCTCGCGCCAGTTGAAGTCGGTGATGCGGAAGGCGAGGTAGCCCAGGGCCGAACCCACGGCGATGTCGGCCATGGTGAAGCTGTTGCCGTGGGTCCATACGCTTTCCCCCACGTCTTCCGCCATTACCTGCACCGCGCGCTGCACTTTTTCCATCTGCTTTTCAACGAACTGGGCGCTGCGCCGGCCGGCCTGGCGGCGCTTTTCCAACACGATATTGGCTGCCGCGTCACAGACGCCGTCCGCCAGGGCTTCCCAGCGCTTCACCTGAGTGCGTTCCCGGTTGGTTTGGGGCAGCAGGCGGTTGTTGGGGGAGACATTGTCCAGGTATTCGCAGATCACCCGGGAGTCGAACAGGGTGTTCTCGTCATCCAGCACAAGGACCGGAACCTTGCCCAGGGGGTTGAGGTTGGGAACAAAGCTGCCTTCCTCCCAAGGCGAATCCAGCACAAAATCGTACTCGATTTTCTTTTCGGCCAGGACGATGCGTGTCTTGCGTACGTAGGGACTGGTATGGGTGCCGACGAGTTTCATTATGTGGAACCGCGTACTAGGGGTTGGAGGGCGGATTATAGCATCGGCACCCGGGAGACCGCCTGCTCCAGGAACTTGCTCCAGGGCAATCGCGCGAATGTCAAAAGAATCGCCGGAAGTCCATCTCCCTCCCCTTCAAGGGGAGGGCTGGGGTGGGGATGGGTTCGGAACGGCGGAAAAAAGACCATATTCCCTTACGCACAAACCTCATCCCCCTCCTAACCTCCCCCTTGAAGGGGGAGGGATAAATGCCAACCGGATTCATGCGATTGCCTTGCTCCGTGCTTCAGAGCGGCGGCTGCGGGGCGCGTCCATGCGACGGTTCAGCTATGAGCAAGGACCTTACACAATTGGACAGCACGACGCGGGGCTCGGTGCAGGAATTCTTACGCCAAGTATCGGCGCGGGTTCCCGTTGCCGGTGCCTGGCTCTTCGGTAGCCGTGCCCGTGGTGACAATCGTCAGGACAGCGACGCGGATGTCGCGTTGCTGCTTCCGGGCTCACCGGCCAGCGACAATGAGTTTTGGGACCTCAAACACATGCTCGGGGGACTTTCATTCGACATGCTTCTGGAGACTGGCGTGCTTATCGAGGCGCTGCCAGTTTGGGAGGATGAGTGGGAGCATCCTGACACGCACACTAACCCCACGCTGCTAAAGAACATCCGCAGAGACGGGGTGCGCCTGTGAGCGTAGCCAATGGCGGTAGAGGCCGATCATTCGTTCGTGAGTAGTCGGTCCAGACGTCTGCTTGAGTCCACTAGCGGTCTCTGAACCTTTAGCTACTCGACCGGCCGTTCAGGGTCGCAAGCGGATAAATCCATCCAGCCTTGAAGGCGGAGCCGGTTGGACTACAGTCGCAGCACGCCTTCCTTGCAGGTGGCGGCTTGTTCCAGTCGGGTGAGGGTGGGCAAGAGGTTGAGGCCCGTGGCTTTTTTAAGGGCCAGGGCGGAGGTCTTCAGTTCGGACAGGGGGTGTTCCAGAGGCTCGCCAACGGCGGCGAAGGCGATGGCGTTGCCGGCGTCGCAGGACGGAAAGACCAGGCTGCGGCCTTCGAAAGCCAGGCGGATGCGTTCCGCGCTGGCCTTGAAGCCCCGGCTGCGGCCCAGCAGGTTCACCACCATGAGGCCTTCCTTCGTCAGGCGCTTCCTGGCACTGGTGTAGAAGTCCCCCGTGTCCAGATGGCCGGCCCGGCCCTTGGCGTCGAAGCCATCCACCAGGATCAGGTCAAAGCGTGTTTCGGTGGATTCCACAAAATGCACGCCGTCGGCAATCTCGACGCGGATGCGGGAGGGATCATCCGGCAGGCGGAAATTGGCGTAGGCGGTGCCCACCACCTCCGGGTTGATTTCCACCACCGTGAGATGGGCGTGGGGACGGTTGCGCCACAGAAACTTGGTCAGGGACGCGGCCCCCAGGCCCACCAGCAGCACCTTCTTCGGCCAGGCGGCGTCCGGGCGCAGCAGCAGGGCTGCCATCATTTCCCGGGTGTATTCCAGTTCCAGGGCAAACGGCCGGGCCACCCGCATGGCGCCCTGTATCCAGCTGGAGCCGAAATGCAGGCTGCGCACGCCCGCTTCTTCGCTGACTTCGATGGAGTGATTCATGGTGAGGAGTGAGGCGTGAGAGGGTGAAGTTAGCGCGCCTACGGCGCGTAGGCTGACCTAGCCCCTAGCCCCTATTTCGCCTCCGGCAGGACGATATTCACTTCCAGGACTTCCATGTTGCCCTGCTTTTGCAGGTTAACCTTGATGTCCTCGGCGGAAATGTGCACGTACTTGGATATGACCGCCACCAGTTCCGCCTGCAGGGCCGGCAGGAAGTTGGGCGGGGTGTTGCCGGAACGTTCGTGGGCGATGATGAGCTGCAGGCGCTCCTTCGCCACGGAGGCGGATTTCGGCTTGGTGCCGAACAGCCAACTGAGGACGGCCATATTACTTTCCTCCGAAAAGGCGCTTGAAGATGCCGGGCTTTTCGTAATCCACGAAGCGCAAGGGCTTGGTTTCGCCCAGGAAGCGGGCCACCACGTCCAGGTAGGCGTCGGCCACGTGGGTGTCCTTCATGTGCACCACCGGGGTGCCCTGGTTGGACGCCTGCAGCACATCCTCGGATTCCGGGATCACGCCGATGACCGGGATGCGCAGGATTTCCTGCACGTCCTTGTAGGAAAGCATCTCGCCGTCTTCCACGCGCTTGGGCGAGTAGCGAGTAATGAGCAGGTGTTCCTTCACCGGTTCCAGTCCCTGTTCGGCGCGGCGGGACTTGGCCTGCAGGATGCCCAGGATACGGTCGGAGTCGCGTACAGACGATACTTCCGGGTTGCTCACCACCAGGGCTTCGTCGGCGAAGCGCAGGGCCATGAGGGCACCCCGCTCGATGCCGGCGGGGGAGTCGCAGACCACGTAGTCGAAACCCTGATGTTCCAGTTCCTTCAGGACCTTCTCCACGCCTTCCTCGGTCAGGGCGTCCTTGTCCCGGGTCTGGGAGGCGGGCAGCACGTACAGGTTGTCGCAGTGCTTGTCCTTGATGAGGGTCTGGGTCAGGGTGGATTCGCCGTTGATGACATTGATGAAGTCATAGACGACGCGGCGTTCGCAACCCATGATCAGGTCCAGGTTGCGCAGGCCCACGTCGAAGTCGATGACGGCGGTCTTGTAGCCGCGCAGGGCCAGGCCACTGGCGAAGGCGGCGCTGGAGGTGGTCTTGCCCACGCCTCCCTTGCCGGATGTGACGACGATGATTCGAGTTGCCACGAAAATACCTCTCTGAAATTATTGCACTGCGTGATTATGCTATCTGCAGGGGCTCGATGGCCAGCACGTTGTGCTCGCCCTGGGCGTTGTCGGTCAGCCGGATGTGGGTCGGCTTCTTCGCCAGGCGCTCGGGTAGGCCCTGCTCAAAAGTTCGGTACACCCCCGCCACCGAGACCAGTTCGGCCTCGAAGCTGGTGGTGAAAATGCGTGCCTCGGTGTTGCCCCGGGCACCCGCCAGGGCGCGTCCCCGCAAGGGCGCATACACGTGGATGCTGCCGTCGGCGATGACTTCGGCTCCGGCGCTGACCATGGCCAGTACCACCAGGTCGCAACCGCGGGCATACACCTGCTGGCCGGAGCGTAGGGGCCGGTCCACCACCATGGTGGGCGTGGCCGCCGCCGGTTCGGCCGACGTGGCGGCGCTTGTGGCCGCTGCCGGGGCTGCTTCGGCGGGCGGTGGCACCGGCGTCGCTTCAGGCTCCGGTGCGGCGGGGGCTGCCGGTGCCGGGCGGGCCGGCGTTTCGTTTTCGGAGATGACGGCGAGGCCGGCGGCTCGGGCGGAAGGTGCCAGGGCAAGGCCCACGCGGGCCGCCATCGGGGACAGCTTGTGACTTTCCAGCAAGGCCTTGATGCGGCCCCAGTCCACTTCCGCCGGTTGCGGATCGCAAGGCGTCAAGTCGATCACCGTGGCATCGCCGGAGAAGAAGTCCGGCGTGCGGCCCAGCATGCGCGTGAGGGTCGCCGCCAGGGTATCCGGATCGACGCTCTTCAGCAGGGCGGAGACGACGGAGAGGGTGGTTCCCTTGAACTCGATGGGCTCCGGGGAGCCGGCCTTGGAGTTGCCGCGCATGATCTTCGCCGAAAAAAGGGCGAAGTCTAAATGCCACGGGCACTTAGGGCAAGGACTCATGGCGGTTTTCCG
Organism: Rhodocyclales bacterium; assembly: GCA_043743785.1. Classification (GTDB taxonomy): domain Bacteria; phylum Pseudomonadota; class Gammaproteobacteria; order Burkholderiales; family Rhodocyclaceae; genus JAQTNA01. Next base: position 65,135 of record JAYTVW010000088.1, read on the forward strand.
CTGCCGGAGGACTTCTTTGACAGTGTGTTTTTCAGGTATGTTCAAGTTTTCGGGCTGTTCGCCGATACCTGTTGCCATGCGCACGCTCCTCATGGGGAGAGCACACCCTGTCCGAACCGCGTCGAGGACGTGTAGCATGCGCGAAACGACGGAATACGAAAACGGGAAACCATCATGAATCGCATAATGCGCGCAGCCGTGGGCCTGCTGCTTGGACTTTTCTTTGGTATGTTCGCCGCCCCGCTGTGGGCACAGACGGCGAAAGCCTCTTTCAGCATCGGCGTGGCGCCCCACACCAGCGCAAGGGTCATCCTGGAGATGTACCAGCCCCTGCGCGCCCACTTGGAGAAATCCCTGGGCATGCCGGTGGAAATCCTCACCGCCCCGGATTTCACGGAATTTGCCCGACGCGCCGTCAATCAGGAATACGACCTGGCCATTACCACCGGCCACCAGGCCCGTTTGCTGCAAACCGATGCGCGCTATACGCCGCTCCTGACCTACAAGGCCGATTTCAAGGCCGTGGCCATCGTTGTTGCCAAGGGCAAGGTGCAAAAGCTCGCCGATCTCAAGGGCGCCAAGGCTCTGGGTCTTTCCCCCACCTCCCTGGTGACCCTGTGGGGCCAGCATTGGTTGAAGAATTCGGGTCTGTCGGATGTGCCAGTTACCTACGTCAGCGCTGCCGACAGCGTGGCCCAGTTGCTGCTGGCGGGGGACGCCAGCGTCGGATTCATGTCCTTGGCGAATTTCCAGAAGCTGACGCCGGACGTGCAGGCAGGTCTCTCCATTCTGGCGGAAAGCCCCGCCATGGCCGGCCGGGTCTATGTTCTCAACAGCCGTCGCGCCGCCCTCCGGGGCAAACTGGATGCTGCCCTGACCGCCTTCGCTGAATCCGCGGAAGGCAAGGCCTATTTTGACAAGAACAAGCTGGAGGGCTACAGGAAGCTCAAGCCCAAGGAACTGGATGCCATGGACACCTTCGCCGCCGAAGTGCGCCAGACCCTGAAACAAGCCAAATAGACTGGAAGAACCCTTGAACCGCAGAGGCGCAGAGGCGCAGAGAATACAGGTGCCGTGGGAGCGTCGCCACAGGCCTGAAGAATCGCGGCGAGGGTGCTGCTCCAACAAGGTTTTTCCCTCCGCGCCCCTACGCCTCTGCGGTTCAAACTGCTTTTTCAATTCCTTCCCAAGCAGCGGATTTGCAACATGAAATTTCAGTGGCCCTGGCGCTCCGTGAGGGGCCGGCTGTTGCTGGCCGCCATCCTGGTGGAAGCGACCATGCTCACCCTGCTGGTTACCAACAGTCTGCGCCTGCTCTCCGACCACATGACGGAGCAGGCCCGCAGCCACGCCGAGCAAATGGCCCCCGTGCTCAACGCCGCCCTGGTGGCCCCCATGGCCCAGCGGGACTATGCCACGGTGCAGGCCATCCTGGACGAGAGCCGGGTGGTGCAGGGCATTGACTACCTGGCCATGCTGGATACCGCCAACAAGCTGGTGGCGGTGAGTGGCTGGAAGCGGGAGCAGCCCCTGCCACCACCGGACAAGGCATTCCGGCTCTTTGGTAATGGCGATACGCCGCGCTACGACGTGGTGACCCCCGTGAGTCTGGCGGGGCAGAAGCTCGGCACCCTGCATTTCGGCCTCAACTTATCCCGCATCCTGGCGGCCCATCGCCAGTTGCTCAATCAGGGGGCCCTCATCGCCCTGGGCGAACTGGTGCTCTCTGCCGGCCTCTTGGCGCTCCTGGGGTTCTGGTTGACCCGGCACCTTAGCGCCCTCACCCGGGCCAGCGAAGCAGTGGCCGGCGGCAACCTGACGCCTGCGCCGGTGGCCGAGGGGGACGACGACGTGGGGCGGCTTGGGGCCGCCTTCAATGCCATGTCCCGGGCGGTGTCCGAACGGGTGCGGGAACTCACCGAGGCCCGGGACAGCCAGGGGCGGCTCGCCGCCGAGGTGGAGGCCGAACATGCCCGCATGCTCTCCCTGCTGTCCGCCATGGACATCGGCGTGCTTTTCGTTGATGTGGAAGGCAGCATCATTTACGCCAACCCGGCCTTCGGGGCAATCTGGAACATTGACGCGGCCTTGCCCTTGCGCGGTGCAGCCATGGAGGACATTCCGGCGCGGGTTGGTGCGGCCTTTCGCGATGTCCAGGCCTGGGGCAAGCTCCTGGCGGGTGGCGACAACCCGAGCGAAGTCAGCCGCATGGACGGACGCATCGTCACCCGCCGCCAGCAGGCCGTGAATAATCCCGGGGGCCAGGCTATTGGGCGCCTGTGGCTGTTCGAGGATGTCACCGAGGATCGCCTGGGTGCCCAGCAACTGCTGGCGGCCAAGGAGGCGGCGGAGGCGGGCAGCCGCGCCAAGGCGGCTTTCCTCGCCACCATGAGCCACGAGATCCGCACACCCATGAATGGCATCCTGGGTATGACGGAGCTGGTGCTCGCCACCCGGCTGGACGAGGAACAGCAGGAATACCTGGGCTGGGTCAAATCCTCCGCCCAGAGTCTCCTGACCGTCCTCAACGACATCCTGGATTTCTCCAAGATCGACGCCGGCCGCCTGGAACTTGAACGCGCGCCATTTGCCCTGGCGGACTTGCTGGATGAAATTGTCGGCCTGTACAAGAGCGGGGCCGAGGCCAAGGGCATTGGTCTGCTGTGGCAAGCGGAAGGCCCTCTGCCCGACAAGGTAGAGGGCGATACCGTGCGTTTGCGCCAGGTGCTTACCAACCTGGTGTCGAACGCCATCAAGTTTACCCAAGAAGGCCAGGTCTCCATCCTGGTGTCGCCCGGACCGGCGGCCCCGCATGACGGACCCGGGCGGATTCGCCTGTGCTTCGCCGTGGTGGATACGGGCCTGGGCATTCCGGCGGACAAGCTGACCCACATCTTTTCACCCTTCGCCCAGGCGGATGATTCCATTACCCGTCGTTTCGGCGGCACGGGCCTGGGCCTGGCTATCGCCAGCCGGCTGGCGGAACTCATGGGTGGCAGCCTCTCCGTGAGCAGCGCCCTCGGCCAGGGCAGCACCTTCCGTTTCATCCTGCCCCTGTATCGAGAGCGGGACCGCCTTGTCGCGGCGCCAGCTCCGGCAACGCCGGTCGCCGGCAATGGCGGACTGCATGTGCTGGTGGTGGAAGATACTCCCGTGAACCAGGTGTTGTGTCGTGCCATCCTGGTGAAGGCGGGGCACCGGGTAAGCCTGGCGAATGACGGCGCCCAGGCCCTGGAAATTCTCGAAAAAGAACACTTTGACTTCGTGCTCATGGACATGCAGATGCCTGTCATGGACGGTTTGGAAGCCACCCGGCGCATTCGTGCCCGGGAGGCCCAGAGCGGCGGCCATATCCCGGTGGTGGCCCTCACCGCCAATGCCATGGACAAAGACCGGCTGCGCTGCCTGGAAGCCGGCATGGACGACTTCATCGCCAAACCCTTCCGCGCCGACCTGGTGCTGGCTACCATCGCCCGCCTCACAAAAGCGGAATAAAACGCCGGGGTGCCGGGGCGCCGAGGATAAACAAGAACGTATTTGCTTCACCCTGCTGGTGAGACACAGGTAGTTCCATTCCTTTGTTTTCTCGGCGCCTCTGCGCCTCGGCGTTTCAATTTGGCTTTTTCAAGGATAATTGGCCGCTGCTTTCCCTCCGTCGCCCGCCATGATCCTTGTTCTCTCCCCGGCCAAGAGCCTGGACTTCGAAACGCCGCCCTGTGTTGCCACTTTCAGCCAGCCCGAATTCCTGGCGCGGGCCGCGCCGCTCATGGATCGCCTGCGGGAACTGGCGCCACATCAGTTGGCGACGCTCATGGGCATCAGCGACAAGCTCTCGGTGCTGAATGCCGGCCGCAACGCCGAATGGGCACCGCCCTTCACACCGGACAACGCCAAGCAGGCCGTACTGGCCTTCGATGGCGACGTGTACGACGGCCTGGCGGCCCCGTCCATGAGCGCCGCAGACCTGGCCTTCGCCCAGGGGCGGTTGCGCATTCTCTCCGGGCTTTACGGCCTCCTGAAGCCCCTGGACCTGATCCAGCCCTATCGCCTGGAGATGGGCACCCGGCTTGCCAACCCGGCCGGCAGGGATCTGTATGCGTACTGGGGCGACGGCCTGGCCCGGGCATTGAATGCGCAGCTGGACGCGGATACCCGTCCGGCCCTGGTGAACCTGGCCTCCGAGGAATATTTCAAGGCCGTGGACGCCCGGCGCATCCGCCACAAAGTCATCCAGCCGGTATTCGAGGACTGGAAGAACGGCCGCTACAAGATCATCAGCTTCTACGCCAAGCGCGCCCGGGGCCTCATGGCCCGCTATGCCATCACCCGGCGCCTCAACGACCCGGAAGCCCTCAAGGACTTCGATCTGGACGGCTACGCCTATGTCCCGGAAGCTTCCGATGACGCCACCTGGATGTTCCGGCGGCGGCTGGGATGAGGGAACCCATGAAAATCAGTGCGAATTTCGATTCCGGCGCCATCGTGTATGTGGGCCAATCCGTCACGCCGCAGGGCGCCCGCCTCATCGACCTGAACATCCGGGCCGATTCCCACGCGGATTTCACCCAGTGGTTCCATTTCCGCCTGCAGGGCGTGGCGGGGCAGGACTGCGTAATGCGACTGCTCAACGCTGGCATGTGCACCTTCCCGGACTGGCGCGGCTACACCGCCATGGCCTCCTACGACCGCAAGTCCTGGTTTCGCGTGCCTACGGATTTCGACGGACAGGTGCTCGTAATCCGCCACAGGCCGGAACGGGATTCGGTGTATTACGCCTATTTCGAGCCCTATTCCCGGGAGCGCCACCTGGATTTTCTGGGCCGTTGCGGGGAATCGCCCCGGGTCCGGGTGTCCGACCTGGGCAGTAGCGTGGAGGGCCGGGACCTGAACCTGGTCACTGTGGGGCAACCCGGCCCGGGCAAGTCCGCCATCTGGGTCATCGCCCGCCAGCATCCGGGGGAAAGCATGACCGAATGGTTTGTGGAGGGCATGCTGGAGCGCCTGCTGGACGGGCAGGACCCGACGGCACGGCGCTTGTTGGAAAAGACCGTGTTTTACGTGGTGCCCAACATCAACCCGGACGGCAGCGTGCACGGCAACCTGCGCTCCAATGCCGCCGGCGCCAACCTCAACCGGGAGTGGATGGCGCCGAGCATGGAAAGGAGTCCGGAAGTCTTCCTGGTGCGCCGGAAGATGGAAGAAACCGGCGTGGATATGTTTCTCGATGTGCATGGCGACGAGAGCCTGCCTTGGGTCTTCATTTCCGGTTGCGAAATGATCCCGGACTTCAGCGCCGAACAGGCCCGCCGCCAACAGGCCTTCTCCGACGCCCTGATGCGGGCCAGTCCGGATTTCCAGGACGTACACGGCTACCCGGCGGACAAATACAGCACCGAAGCCCTCACCCTGGCGTCCAAGTATGTGGCCCATACCTGGCGCTGCCTGTCTGTTACCCTGGAGATGCCCTTCAAGGACAACGCCTATCTCCCGGACCCGGAATTCGGCTGGAACGGGGAAAAGAGCCGCAAGCTCGGGGCAGCAGTGCTGCAGGCCATGCTGGCGAGCGTTTAGTGCGGATTACGCCACATCCCCATCCACATAAAACCACTGTCCGTCTTCCTTGACGAAGCGGCTGGTTTCCTGCATGCGCTGGGCGCGGCCACCCACCTTGTAGCGGGCGACGAATTCGACGCTGGCGTGACTGTCGTCCTGCTGCGCGAAATGCTTTACATCAAGGCCCAGCCATTTGGGTGAGACTTCCGCCGCCAGGCCCAGGCCGGCGGGGCGGGTTGACGGGTGCCAGGTAGCCAGCAGGTAAGGCTCGTTCCCCAGCGTGTAGGCCGTGTAGCGGGAGCGCATGAGGGTTTCAGGGTCAGGCGCGGCCAGACCTGGGAGGTAGCGTCCGCAGCAACTTGCGTAGGTCTTGCCCCGGCCGCAAGGGCAGGGTTCCAGCGGCGTCTTTGCCATGGCGTGTGTGGGGGGGGGGGCGTCAGCCGCCTTGGTCTACGCTGATGGCCTGGAAGTTCGCCAGAAAGCGCTCGATTTGGTCGGCGGGCAGGGGCGGACTTACCAGGTTGCCCTGCATGGTTTCGCAATTCAGGGCGCGCAGGCGGCTGGCCTGGGACGGGAATTCCACGCCCTCGGCGATGACCTCCAGTCCCAGGCTGTGGCCCAGGGCGATGACGGCCATGACGATGGAGGCGTTGCCGTCGTTGCCTGTCATGTCATGCACGAAGGAGCGGTCTACCTTGAGCTTGTCCACCTTCAGTTGTTGCAGGTAGGCCAGGGAGGAATAGCCGGTGCCGAAGTCGTCAATCGACAGGCGCACCCCCAGGCGCTTCAGGTCTGCCAGAGCCTGGATGGACAAATCCCGCTCCGCCATGACGAAACTCTCCGTGATTTCCAGTTCCAGCAGATCCGGATTGATGCCGGTCTCCTCCAGGACGGCCTTGACGGCCTTGACCAGGTGGCCCCGGCCCAGCTGTACGGTGGAAACATTCACGGCGGTCTGGCGCGGCGCCAGGCCCGCGTCGGACCAGCGCCGGATCTGTCGGCAGACGGCTCGCAACACCCAGTCGCCGAGGCGCACCACCAGGCCGCTTTCTTCCGCCAGGGGAATGAAATCCCCAGGCAGGATGAGGCCCCGTTCCGGGTGGTTCCAGCGCACCAGGGCCTCCAGGCCGACAATGCGGCCGCTCTGCAGATCCACCTGGGGCTGGTAGTGCATGACCAGTTCTTCCCGGTCCAGGGCGTGGCGCAAGTCGCCGGCCATGCGCAGTCGCGCCCGTGCCCGGCTGCTCATTTCCGGCGAGAAGAAGCGCAGGCTGCTGCGGCCCTGGGCCTTGGCCTGGTGCAGCGCGGCGTCGGCGTTGGAGAGCAGGCTTTCCGCGTCCCGGCCATCCGAGGGGAAGAGGGCGATGCCGATGCTGGCGCCGACGTAGATCTTGTGCTCGTCCAGCACGAAGGGGGCGGCCAGGGCGTCCACCATCTGCTGGGCCATGAGGTCGAAGCCCGGCTGGCTGGCGTTCTGCTCGATGATGATGTTGAACTCGTCGCCGCCGATGCGGGCCATGGCGTCGATGTCCGGCAGCAGGGTGCGCAAGCGCTGGGCCGCAGCCACCAGCAGCCGGTCTCCGAGGCTGTGGCCCAGGCTGTCATTGACGGTCTTGAAGTTGTCCAGGTCCAGGAACAGCAGGGCGAATTCCGTCTGGCCGTGTTCCGCCTGTTGGATGGCGTGCTTCAGGAGTTCGCCGAACAGGGTGCGGTTCGGCAGGCCGGTGAGGGGATCCCGATGGGCCAGGTAATCCAGCGCCTGCTCCGCCTGGCGGCGGTCCGTGATATCCCGCAGGGAACCCCGGCGCCCCCGGTATTCGCCACCGGGATCGAAGACGGCCTTGCTGAGATGCTCCATCCAGTGCTCAAAGCCATTTCGGGCGATGATGCGGAAAGCCTGGCTCGCCGCTTCCGCCGGGGGCAGCGGTCCCTTGGTTCGCCAGGTACCAAGATCGTCCGGGTGGATGATTTTTTCCATCAGCGCCGGGTCGGCGAAGAACTCCTCGGGGGCGTGGCCAGAGATGTTCTGGCAGGCAGGGGAGACGTAGAGGTAGCGGCCATCCGGGTCCAGCCAGTATTCCCAGTTGGGGGAGTAGTCGGCCAGGATGCGATATTTGGCTTCGCTCTGTTCCAGCTGGGCGGTGCGCAGCGTGACCTGGGACTCCAGGGATCTGCGCAGGGTGGCCAGTTCCAGGTGAGTGCGGACCCGGGCCCGTACTTCATCAATGTCGAAGGGTTTGGTGATGTAGTCTGCGGCGCCCACATTGAAACCGCGGATTTTTTCCTGGGTGGCATCCACCACGGTGACGAAGATCACGGGCACATGGTCCCCGTCCGGCAGGGCCTTGATGCGCAGGCAGACTTCGTAGCCATCCATTTCCGGCATGACGATATCCAGCAGCACCAGATCCGGCGGCATGGGGCCGGCCATGATCTCGATGGCCCGGGCGCCGGAAGTCGCCACCTGGATGCGGTATTCGCCCTTGAGGGCTTCCAGCAATTCGTGGATGTTTTCCGGCATGTCATCCACCACCAGCAGGGTGGGCGGGGCATAGCCGTTGCTTTTCCGGGCCGGGCTGGTCAGCTGCCGGCGATGGTGGCGCAATTCCAGTTGGGTGCGGATGCGCAGGCGCAGCAACTCGGGATTGACCGGCTTGGTGAGGTAATCCGCCACGCCCATCTGCAGGCCCAGAGCTTCGTCCGAGGCTTCCGCCAGGGCCGTGACGAAGATGACCGGGATGTCGGCGGTGGCCGGGTCGGCCTTCAGGCGGCTCAGTACGCCATAGCCATCCATGCCGGGCATCTTGATGTCCAGCAGGATCAGGTCGGGCCGGGGCTGGCGCCGGGCCAGTTCCAGGGCTTTTTCACCGTTGGTGGCGGCCGCAATGGCGTACTCCTTGCGCAGGACGTTCATGAGCACGTGCAGGTTCTCATGGACGTCATCCACGATGAGAATGCGGTGACGGCTGTCGGCGGTTTCAGGCATGCTGGTTTTCCCGTCTTGCTGGATTCAGGCGTTGGGCGAGGGCTTGGACCTGGGCCAGGGCCTCGTCCACGGCAAATACATCCACATCGGCAGCGATGGCGGCGATGTCCGTTTCCAGTTCACTGCCGGCCACGCCGGTGCGCAGTTCGGACAGCAGGGGTTCGGCGGCCCCCAGATCAGAACGCAGGGCATCCCGCAGGCTATCCAGTAAGGCCTCAAGGCGGCTGGCATCCAGGGGCTGGCCCCGGGGCGCGGCGGAGGGGGGGATGCTGATGTCGAGGCTGTCGATGTCCGCCATGACGGCCATGAGCAGCCCGTGGATATCCGCCAGAGCCGCCGCGCTCGGGGCGAAGCCTTGTTTCAGCTCGGTCTCGATGCCGCTCAGCCGGCCGTGCAGGGCCATGGCGCCGATATTGCCGCAGACGCCGCGGAGGGCGTGGCAGTAATCTGCCGCGCCCTGCAACGTGTCTTCCACCAACAGGCGTTGCAGGCGGGGAACGGCGTCCGCATGGCGTTCGCGAAAGCGCCGGAGCTGCTTGCGATAGGCTTCCGCCTTGCCGCCGATGCGCAGGATGCCATCCCGGGCCTGCAGGCTGGGCAAGGCCAGCAAGTCGGCGGGCAGTTCGGCGGGAACGCTGGGGGCGGTGGCGGTTGTCGCGCTAGACGGCCGGTCCAGGGGCAGCTTGACCCATTTTGCCAGGACGGCCATCAGGCGATCCGGCGCCACGGGCTTGGTGACATGGTCATTCATGCCGGCCGCCAGGCTGCGGTCGGCGTCTTCGGCCATGGCCAGGGCGGTCATGGAAATAATGGGCAGAGTGGCATAGCGTTCGCCACCTGCGGCCCGGGCCAACTCCCGGATGCAGCGGGTGGCCTCCAGGCCGCCCATCACCGGCATCTGGATATCCATGAGTACCGCGTCGTAATCCCGTTCCTGTACTTTGATCAGGGCTTCGGCACCGTTTTCCGCTTCGTCCACCTCGATGCCTTCTCCCCGCAAGAGGCCGGTGGCGAATTCCCGGTTGATGTCGTTGTCTTCCACCAGGAGGAGGTGCAGGCCGCGGAAGAGGCCGGCGGTGTCGAGGGGCCGCAGGGCGGCGGCCTGTTCCGCCGCCGGGCCGCTGAGCAGGCGCCCGCGGCCGAGAACAGACAGGATGGTGTCCAGCAGCATGGAGGGGGAGACAGGCTTGATGAGGAAACCGTCCACCCCCGCCCCTGTGGCCCGCTGCATGACGTCGCTACGGCCGTAGGCGGTGACCATGACGATGCGGGGCTTCTTCACGATGCCGGCGTCGTCGTGTATGCGCCGGATGGTTTCATCCCCCTTCATGCCGGGCATGCGCCAGTCCATCAGTACCAGGTCGAAGGGGTGCTCGGAAGCCGCTTCCAGCATGGACAGGGCCGTCATGCCGTTGGTGGCCACGGCCACCTCCAGCTTGAAGACCCGCAGCATCTCCGAGAGGATTTCCCGGGAGACTGCGCTGTCGTCCACCACCAGTACCCGGATATCCTGCAGCAGGGGCCCCGCCTGCGCCACCAGGGCCAGGCGTTGGGCCTGGGCCTCGGCCGCCACCTTGAGGCGGGCCGTGAAGCAGATGGTGGTGCCCTTGCCGGGCTGGGAGTCTTCGACCCAGATGCGCCCGCCCATGAGGTCCACCAGATTCTTGCTGATGGCCAGGCCCAGACCCGTGCCGCCGAACTTGCGCGCGGTGGAGGTTTCGGCCTGGGTGAAGGCCTCGAACAGCCGGTCCGTCTGGTCGGCGGAGATGCCGAGGCCGGTGTCGGAGACGGCGATCTCGATGCGCGAGGTGTCCGGCGCCCCGCTGATGTGCGGCAGGGCCCGAAGCGCCAGGCGGACTTCGCCGGATTCGGTGAACTTCAGGGCGTTGGAGACCAGGTTGAGAATGACCTGGCGCAGCCGGGTCGGGTCGCCGTTCAGCCAGCGCGGCGTGCCCGAGGTCACGTCATAGACCAGGCGCACCCCCTTGGCGGCGGCGTGGTCGCGCCACATTTCGTGCACGCGGTCGCCCAGTTCGATCACGTCGAAGGCGGTGGTTTCGAGCTCCAGGCGCCCGGCCTCGATCTTGG
>JAYTVW010000089.1:0-52016 GCA_043743785.1 Rhodocyclales bacterium
GCGAGGCCGCCACCTTGTCTTTGCAGCCGCTGATGGGGCGGGCGCGCCCCGAGCTTGCCGCAGCCTTGCGCAGCTGGCCCACCTCGACGCCCTACCTTCTGTTCGACCTCCCCGACGAGGACGGCATTACCGTGCTTCGGGTGCTGCATCATGGGAGAGACATTCAGCGCGTGGCATTCTGAAGACTCTGACACCGACGGATTGTTTTTAGTCAGCCGGGGCGCCACAGGTAGAATGACGCCCCCGAACGGTTTGTCGCTGACATGTGACCGTTTTGTCGGGATGAATCCCGACCTACCGCTTTCGCTAAATGGAACAAGCATGAATCCCGGACGTTATTACACCCTCAGCGCTTCCTGCCCGGATGGGGTGGGCATCGTGGCCCGGGTGGCCACCTTCATCGCCGAGAACAAGGGCTGGATCCTGGAGACCAGCCACCACCCGGACCTGTACACCCAGCGCTATTTCATGCGCATCCAGATCGTCGCCGATTCCCTGGAGTTCCACCTGGCGGAATTTCGCCGCCGCTTCGCGCCCATCGCTGCGGAATTCGGCATGGACTGGCAGATCACGGATTCCGCCATGAAGAAGCGGGTGGTGATCCTGGTGTCCAAGCAGGAGCACTGTCTCTACGACATCCTGGCCCGCTTGCAGAGCAAGGACCTGGACGTGGAGATTCCCTGCGTCATCTCCAATCACAACGACCTGCGCGGTTTCGTCGAATGGCACGGCATTCCCTTCCACCACGTGCCAGTAACGGCGGAGAAGAAGGCCCAGGCCTATGAGGAAATCCTGCGGCTGTTTGACGACGCCAAGGGTGACGTGATGGTGCTGGCCCGCTACATGCAGATTTTATCGCCGGAGGTCTGTGCGGCCTTGCCGGGACGCATCATCAATATTCACCACAGTTTCCTGCCGTCCTTCGTCGGCGCCAAGCCCTACCACCAGGCCCACGCCAGAGGGGTGAAGCTCATCGGCGCCACCTGCCACTACGTGACCGCCGAACTGGATGCCGGTCCCATCATCGAGCAGGACACGGTGCGCATCGACCACGGCGATTCGCCGGAAGACCTGGTGCGCTACGGCAAGGACATCGAAAAGACGGTGCTGGCCCGGGGCCTGCGCTACCACGTGGAAGACCGGGTGCTGGTGAACGGCAACAAGACGGTGGTGTTTAGGTAGAGGACTGAGTGCCGAGTGCTGAGTAAAATCCTGGCAGCACTCAGCACTCAGCACTCAGCACTCAGCACTCAGCACTCAGCACTCACATCGCCTCATACACCCGGTGGAACCGGGGAAACCTTGGCAATCCCCGGCCTGTCAGGCCGCTGTGGCGGTAGGTGATGAGGGTGCCGATGGGGGGTGGGTTCCGGCGCAGGGCGTCCGACAGGCCGCTGCCGACGGCAAAGCGGCGGCCGTCCGGGGTTTCCAGTTGCAGGGCGCCCGTGAGACCTGCGTACTTGCCCTGGCCCGGAAGAAACCCTATCACCCTGGCCTCTTCGTCGTCGAAGGGCTTGAGTTTCTGCAGCACGGCGGTGCGGCCGGCGACGAAGCCGGCGTCTCCCAGGTGCAGCATCAGGCCTTCGCCACCCTGCTTGATCACGTCCTTGTAGTGGGCCATGAGGGCCGCCCGGTCTTTCACCCGCAGGTGTTCCACCTGTTGCAGCCAAGGCAGCCCCGCCCGCCGGACGATTTCCGTGAGGCGCCCCAGGCGTTCGGTGAAGCTGCCGGCGGCGCCCGGCAGGTCATACACCTTGTAGCTGATTTGGCGCCACTCCTCGTCCACCGGTTGCTGGCGGCGCACGGCGCCGGAGAGGCGTTCGAACGCTCCCCGGCCGATCCACAATTCCCCGTCCAGGGCTTCCTTTGGCAGGCCCTGGATGAACCAGGCCGGTGCCTGGATGGCGTGGCCGTGGCGGGACAGCAGTTGCTGCCCGTCCCAGGCCGCCCGTACCCCGTCCAGCTTTTCGCTGATCCAGTAGCGCGCTACGTCGATGTCCGCCCGATACACCTGGGCCAGGGCCAGGGCCGGCGGGGTGCCTGGGCCGTCCGTGGTGGCGCCAAGATTGCCGGCGGTCAGGGCCAGAACAAATGGCAAGGCCTGCATCAGCCGGCCGGAAATGCGTTGTGGGCGAAGCATGGTCACACCCTCTCGGGACAATCTGCCTGAAGGGCTTATTCTAGTCCATCGGCATTGATCCGGGGGTGGCGGATTGGGTGGATGTCAGCTTGCTGCGCAAGCTGACCTACGGCGACGGCTGGGTTTTCAGCGGCAGGATGATGCGGAAGGTGCTGCCCTGGCCCGGTTGGCTGTCCACCTCGATGCGCCCGCCGTGCTTCCTGACGATGCTGTAAACCAGGGACAGGCCCAGGCCCGTGCCCTGGCCCACGGGCTTGGTGGTGAAGAAGGGGTCGAAGATGCGCTTGAGGTGTTCCGGGGGGATGCCGCAGCCGGTGTCGGAGATTTCCACCAGGACTTCGCCGTTTTCTTCCCGGGTGCGCAGGGTGATGGTGCCCTGGCCCGGAATGGATTGGGCGGCATTGCACAGCACGTTCATGAAGACCTGGTTGAGCAGCGATGGCTGGCACCATATCTCCGGCAGCTTGCCGTAGTCCTTCAGCACTTCGGTCTGGGGCTTGATCTCGTTTCTGACGATGTTCAGCGTGGAATCCAGGTTCTTGTGCACGTCGGCATACTGCTGTTCCTCGCTGCCGGCGTGGGAGAAGTCCTTGAGATCCCGGACGATGCGCTGTACCCGCTCAAGTCCTTCCTTGGTCTCGGAAAACAGGGCCGGCAGATCTTCCTTGAGGTAGTCCAGTTCGCACTGCACGCGGGCCTGGCGGGCGGCGGCGAAGGCCGGGGCGTCGGCCGGCGAGGCCTTCTCCGCGTACTCATAGGCCCCCACCAAGTCCATGAGGTCCAGGAAATAACGTTCCATGGAGCCCAGGTTGGAATTGACGAAGCCCAGGGGGGTGTTCATTTCGTGGGCGATGCCGGCGGAGAGTTGGCCGATGGAGGCCATTTTTTCCGACTGCAGGATCTGACTCTGGGCCTCCTCCAGGCGACGGTTCAGGCGCTGGGTTTCCTGCAACTGCTGCTGCAGGGCTTCATCGGCCAGGCGGGCCTGGGTAATGTCCCGGTGGGTGCCCACCATGCGCAGGGGCTTGCCCCCCTTGTCCTTTTCGATGAGCCGGCCTCGGGCGTGAATCCAGCGGAACTCTCCGTCCTTGTGCAGGAAGCGGAATTCACAGACATAGGTTTCCTCCGAGTGCGCGAAGTGGCCGCGAACCTGGCGGTTGACTCTTTCCAGGTCGTCCGGGTGTATCCGTTTCAGGAAACTCTCCAGGGTCTGGCCGAATTCGTCCGGTCCATAGCCCATCATGGCGATGTAGCGGGGGCTGAAATACACGGCATTCGTCTGTACGTTCCAGTCCCAGACGCCGTCGCCGCCCCCCTCCAGCGCGAACTGCCAGCGTTGTTCCGCCAGTCTTAGCTTTTCCTGGGCCTCGATGCGGGCCGTGATGTCTCGCAGAATGGCTTGGGCGCCCCAGCCGGTACCGGCGGGAGCCGGGGACAGGGACATCTCGACGAGCAAAGGCGTGCCGTCCCGGCGGCAGGCCGGCAACTGGCGCAGCTTGCCGTGGTCGCTAGCCACTTCCGCCCAGGAATCCGCCCCGTTCCGGCCCCGGCTGTCTTCCGCAGGATGCAGCAGGCGGCGCAGATCGATGCCCAAGGCTTCATCCGCCGTCCAACCGAAGATGCGTTCCGCCGCCGGGTTCCAGACCCGGATGCGGCCGCTCATGTCCATCATGACGATGGCGTCCATGGCGGTACGGGTGAGGGTGCGAAAGCGCGTGTCCGCCTCCTGCAGGGCATGGCGCGTGCGGGTGAGATCGGTTGCGTCATGCAACTGCACCAGCAGGCCGCCAGCGGGGCGTTCCCTGAGGGCCACGTGGTAGATGCGTTCGCCGTCCGGCGCCGGCATGGGCAGTGTGAACGGGCCTTCCGCCAGCGCCAGCAGTTCGGCCAGGGCCGCCAGGCGATAGGAATCCTCCACCGTCTCCGGGCTTACCTCTAGTCCGTCCACATCGAAGAGCCGGGCGGCAGCCCGGTTCCAGGCGGCGATCAGGCCATTGGCATCGACGAGCAGCACGGGGTCGTCGAGAAGGTCGAAGACCTCGGCAGACCGTGTCGTGGGGGATGCGGAGGAGTGGGCCGTCATGGGGAGGCTGCATGCGCTGTGGTTTCCCTGCCTATATCGGCCCCCGGGGGAAAAACTGGACCCTGACCGTTTGGCCGGGGGCTTCATTTTTCCCCGGGCCTGCCGTTGATCCTCTTCTATAGCCAGGATTTCGCCGGGTCAGGCAGGGGGCAAGCGTGTTGAAGGGCCAGCCGGCAGTGCCGGACGTTGAAGAGGAAGTGCTTCCCAGCCAGTTGCAGGTGGGCATGTTCGTGCGCTTGCCGTCCGGCTGGATGGATCATCCCTTCCTGTTCAATCAATTCCGCATTACCAGCGAAAAACAGCTGGAAATCCTGCGTGGTCTGGGTCTGGCGACGGTGGTCTATGTGCCGTCGAAGAGTACCGCCCTGCCCCTGGCGGTCCCGGTGGCGCCGGCCGCGCCCGAAATGCCGGCCTCGCCTTCGCCGGAGCAGGTGCAGGCGGCGGCGGACAAGCGCGCGCGCATGGAGCGCATCGCCCGGCAGCGGGTCCGTATCGCCCACTGCGAGAAACAGTACCTCAGCACGGCGAATCAGATTCGGGATGTGATGCGCAATATCCACGCCGAGTCGGAACGGGCGGTGATGGCGTCGCGGGAACTGGTGGGTGGCGTGGTGGACACCTTCGCCGCGGAGGCCGAACTGATCGTGCACCTCATGGGCGACCGGGTGGTGGACGAGAACATCCATTTTCACGCCCTCAACATCATGATCCTGTCCCTGTTACTGGGGCGGGCCTGCAAGCTGCCTCCGGCGGCCATGCGGGTTCTCGGCGAAGGTGCCCTGTTTCACGACGTAGGCAAGGCGCGGGTGCCGGACTCGGTGCTGCGAAATCCGGCGCGCAATCGCCACGAGGAAGAGTTCTACCGCCTGCACACCGTGTATGGCGGCGAGATGGTGCGCAACCTGGGCCTGTTGTCACCCCAGGCCGTGGCCATTGTCGAGTGTCATCACGAAACCCTGGATGGTAAGGGCTTTCCGAAAGGACTCTCCGGCGAGCAAGTGCCGACCCTGGCCCGCATCGTCGGCCTGGTGAACCGCTACGACAACCTGTGCAACCCCCTGCAGGCGGACAAGGGCATGACGCCGGCGGAGGCCATGGGCCATATGTTCAAGAGCGAACAGGCGCGCTGGGGTGCGCCCATGCTGCAGGCCTTTATCCGGGTGTTGGGCATCTATCCACCGGGTTCCCTGGTGCAGTTATCCAACGGCGTCCTGGGGGTGGTGGTATCGGTGGACCACGCGGACCTGTTGCGGCCCTCGGTGCTCATTTACGACCCGGGCGTGCCGAAAAACGAGGCCATCATCGTGGAACTGGTGGCGGAAACCGATATCAAGGTGGATCACGTGGTGCCCCCGGGGCAGATGCCGCCGGAAGCGCTACGCTACCTGGCGCCCCGTCGCCGCCTCAGCTATTACCACACCAGCAAGAGCAGCCCGTAGGTCAAGCTAATGCCGGGGCTGTGACAGCCATTTCAGCAAACTGGCATACAAGGCCGGGGGATCCACCGGCTTGGCGATGAAGTCGTTCATGCCGGCTTCGAAACAGCGGGCCTTGTCTTCCGTGAAGGCATTTGCCGTCATCGCCAGGATGGGGCGTTTTGCGCATACGCGGCCCTGACGTATGCGGCGTGTCGCCTCCAGCCCATCCATGTTCGGCATCTGCATGTCCATGAGAATCAGGTCGTAGTCATTCCTGCCGGCCTGTTCCAGCGCCTCCAGGCCATCTTCGGCGACATCAACCTCCAGGCCCACATCCTCGAGAAGTTCCAGGGTGATTTCCCGGTTGATGGGTTCGTCTTCGACCAGCAAAATCCGGCGGCCACGGTAGTCCCGCGCCACCGCCAGTTCGGCAGAGCCGGCCGGTGCCGGGGCCAGAGGCTCCATGAGTTCCGGGTTCTTGCGCAGTTGGGCGGTAAACCAGAAGGTGCTGCCTGTGCCGGGGCTGCTGGTGACCCCGGCATCCCCGCCCATCAACTGGGCCAGTTTGCGCGTGATGGCCAGGCCCAGGCCCGTGCCGCCGTACTGGCGGGTGGTGGAATTGTCGGCTTGCTCAAAGGCGGAAAACAGCTTGCCGAGATGTTCCGGCGCGATGCCGATGCCAGTGTCTTGCACCTCGAAGCGTAATTCCACGCTGCTGTCGGTTTCCGTCTGTGGCAGCACGCGCAGGGTGATGAGGCCGGCGTCGGTAAATTTGACGGCGTTGGTGGCGAAGTTCAGCAGGGCCTGCTGCAAACGGGTGGGGTCCCCGAGCAAATTGGCCGGCAGCAGCGGACTTTCGATCATCAGGCCCAGTCCCTTGGCCTGGATGCGTTCATGCAGGATGGAGGCCACGTTGCTCGTGATGCTGCCCAGGTTGACCGGGGTTTCCTCCAGCAGGAACTTGCCCGCTTCGATCTTGGACAGATCAAGGACTGCATTGATGATTTCCAGCAGGTGCTGGCCGGCGGTATTGATCTTGTCCAGCCGTTCACCCTGTTGCGCGGTGACGCCGGAGCGCCGGATGAGATGGGCCATGCCGGTGATGGCGTTCAGCGGCGTGCGTATTTCGTGAGACATGTTGGCGAGGAAGGCGCTTTTGGCCACATTGGCCGCTTCCGCAGCCTCCTTGGCCAGGACCAGTTCGGACGTTCGCACAGTCACCAAGTCCTCCAGGTGGTGCCGATGCGCTTCCAGTTCCAGTAATGCCGCCTTCTTTTCAGAGATGTCGCGGGTGACGCCCAGAAGGCCGGTGATGCGGCCATCACCGTCCCGCATGGGGACCGCATGGGTTTCCAGCCAGTGATGCCCGCCCTTCAGACCGATGATCTCGAACTCAAGGGTGCCGCTTTCTCCCCGATTCACCCGTTCCCCCAGGGCCTTGAAGGCCTCCCGGTAGGCAGGCAGGAGGATGTGGACGATGTTTTTTCCCTGTATCTGTTCCAGCGAGTCGGCTTCGAGCATGTTGAGGCCCGCACTGTTCATCTGCAGCAGGGAGCCATCCGGTGCCAGTACCTTGACGCACTCGGGTTCGGTTTCGATGATGCTGCGCAACTGCCGCTGGCTGGCCGCAAGTTGCTGCTGAGCCTGGTCCCGTTCCATGGCCGAACTGACCCAGCGCGCCAGGAGGGCGAGAAACTCCTTGTCACTGTCGGAGAATTCCCGCTGATACGGATGGGGTGAACTGAAATTCACCGTGCCGAACGGCGTTCCATCCACCTGGAGCGGGGCGCCGATATAGGCTTCCAGCTTGAATGCCTGATAGCACGGATGGCTGGCGTGGGGCGACTCGCCCATGTGGGAAATGGCCAGCACATCGTTGGCCGCCAGGGTGATGGCGCAATAGGTCGCGCCGAAGGGGAATTCCTGGCCGTTGTGCAATGTCCCGGGCGGGGATACTTGGGAGACGACATGGTAGGTGTCGCCCCGCACCTGGCTGACGATGCCGAACTCCAGGTCGAATAGGCTGGCGCTGAGGGCCAGCGCCTGTTGCAACTGCTCCGCCAGGGGCAAGTGGGAAAGGGCGGCGATTTCGTTCAAGCGCCGTAGGTTTTCCCCCTGGTGTCGCCCAGCTTCGAGGCTCTGACTCAACTTATATTCACGGGCTTGCGCCTGGTTGAGCAAACGCAAGAGCGCCATTCCAGAGAATCCGGACAGCAGCAGGAAGCCCAGGGCCATCGCGGTGGTCTGATAGACATCGACCCACCAGCCCGCCAGGTAGTCTTCCGCCGCGACCCCCGCGATGACAAACATCGGTGCATGCCGCAATCTGCGAAACGTGAATATGCGCTCGAAGCCATCGGAACTGGTGGGCGTGCGGTAGGTAGCCGTCTGGACGCCGGACTCCAGCAATTGTCGGCCCTTGGGCGATACTGCCGTATTGCCGACTTGTCCTGCCGCTTGATTGGGCAGCGGCGGGTGGCGGGCTATCAGACTCAGGTCGCTGCTGCGCAGGTTCATGGTGCCATGGGCACCGAGATCGAAGCCGGACAGCAGCTGGCCGAAATGGGCGAGGGGAATGGGGGCGGACACGACCCCGGCAAAACGGCCATCCGGATGGTTGAAACGCCGGGACACCGCGATGACATAGCGCTGGTTGATGCGCCCCATGAGGGGCTTGGAGACATGCAGCAGGCCTTCCGCATGGTCCCGATGGTAGGCAAAAAACGCCCGATCAGCCCAACTGAACTTGTCCTTGCGGCTGATGCCGGTGCCGGCGATGACCAGCCCTGCCGCATCGCAGGCACGCATGGCATCGACTTCAGGCAGTCGCGCTTCCTGCCGGGCCAGGATGCCTTTCATGACCAGATCGTCGATGCCCTTGCCAGCAAGCTGGCGTTCGAGTTCGTCGGCGACCGTGTGCAGTGCGAGGTCCAGCTTCTGGATGCTGGCGGAAACGTTCTGGTCCAGCGCGCTGGCCACGTTCTGGGTTTGGGCCTGGGCGCGCAGTTCGTATTGCTGGCGACTTTGGTACAAGGAGTAGCCGGACAGGGCGTACACGAGAATGTTGGCACCGACGAGACCCGCGATCAGCATGGCGCGCAGGCGGTTTGACGGATTCACCAGGAAGTTTGAAAACTTCGACTCAAGGGTTTCCTGAGCGTTTTGATCAGACAAGTTCTTCCCCGGTATCCCTGATTTTTTCCTGTTCAGCCGATCCTGCCAGCGCCGTGATCGCCAACGGTCGTCCATTCTCTCATGGCGTCCAGCACCCGGGGCGCGCTTTGCGCTCCCGGAATCCGCTTTCCCCTCATCCAGATCTTCATAGCGGGTGTCGAGGTGATACTTGGCGCTGCCTTATGCCCTGCCGCCGCCCTGCTCGTGCTGCCCCTGCATGAGCAGGGCGATGGTTTGGGCCTGGATGTCTTCGGATAGACCGAGGGGCGCCACGATGCCATGAGGCGATATGCCGGGCAGCAAGGGGGCGAGTTTGTGCAGGATTGCGACCAGCTCCGCCGGATCGACGTCCGGCGTGTCGGTGAGGAGTTTTGCGGTTTCGGATGCCAGGCGCGAGAGGTTGGCACGTAGCGTGTCCACGCCCCGGATGAGCAGCACCACCAGATTGGGCAGATCCCAGGCCTGGGCCAGGGCGGCGGTCAGTTGGCGGAAGCTGAATTCCATCTCCGAGGGGCGATGGTTCAAGGCCCAGAAACGCTCGTTCCAGTCCCGGATGCGGGTTTCCTTGTCGGTCATTTCCGGGGCGTGGTGCCAGAGCAGCAGCTCCCCGATGTCCGCCAGCAGGGCCGCCATGGCCACCTCGTCCGGGGAAATATCGGCACGATGCTCGGCCCAGGATCGACCGATGGTTTCGGCAAAAACTGAGCGCACTTCACAGCTGCGGCAACCGGCGGGGTGCTCGCCGAAATCGTGACTGCTCTGGACGATCTGCAGGATTTCGTCGTAACCGGTCTGCAGGATAGCCGCCAGCGGTGTGGTGGTATCCCGGCCCAGGTGCCGTGTGCGACGCTCCTCGGCCCGGCGCAGAATCTTCAGCGCCAGATAGGGGTCGGAGTACACAAGCAGCCGGATATCGAGGGCGGAAAGCCGCTCCTTTTCCTCTGGCGGCAGGGCCTCCATGTCGGCCAGGGCCGCGTGGGTTTCAGGTCGGACAGGCAGATCCCTGTCGCGAAGATACTCGACCCACTGCTTGATGCCCCAGCGCCACTGATGAGATTGCATTTGGTGCTCCGGGCGTGTCTAAATGTTTTTCTGTATCCTGGGGGCAGATGCGAATTATGCGCCCCCTGAGGACCGCATCTCTTGGGGGGCGCCGCGAATTTTCTTGGCCGGTATCCGGTCCCGTCCATCCTCCAGCCTCTTCACGGATAGTCAAAGTCTTCCGGGGCGGTGGCATGCAGGCCTTTCCCGGCATCCCGCCCATCCAGGGCTGTCGGAGGCCGCTTCGTGCATCGCCCCGTGGCGATGAGGGAAAATGCCGTATATAATTATTTACTAATTTAATAATATAACTTCCAGACGGGGGAGACACATGTCGAGAATATTGATATTGGGCGCCGGGATTTCGGGTCATACCCTGGCCCGTTATCTGCACAAGTGGGTCGGCAAG
Source organism: Rhodocyclales bacterium (assembly GCA_043743785.1). Lineage (GTDB taxonomy): Bacteria > Pseudomonadota > Gammaproteobacteria > Burkholderiales > Rhodocyclaceae > JAQTNA01. The sequence continues at coordinate 10,266 of JAYTVW010000089.1, forward strand.
CAGCACGAAATTGTCGTCGTGTCGCCCAACGCCAAGTGGAACTGGATTCCCTCCAACATCTGGGTGGGCGTGGGCCAGATGACTGAAGAGGACGTGACCTTCGACTTGGCCGAACTCTATAACCGCATCGGCGTGGATTTCCGCCAGGCCAAGGGTTTGTCGATCAATCCCGAAGGCGATGGCAGCAGCGCCACGCCCTTTGTCACCATCGAATACACCCTGCCGGCCAAGGCTGGTCAGCAGGAAAAGCTGACCTACGATTTCCTGGTCAATGCCACCGGGCCGAAGCTGAATTTCGGCGCCACCGAGGGACTGGGCCCCGACCATGGCCACACGGTTTCCGTGTGCACCGCGTCCCATGCGCTGGAAGCCAACCATAAGCTGCAGGCCGTGGTGGCGGCCCTGAAGCGGGGCGAAAAGAAGACCCTGGTGATCGGTACCGGTCACGGCATGTGCACCTGCCAAGGCGCGGCTTTCGAATACATCTACAACGTGGACCACGTGCTGCGGGAAGCCGGCGTGCGGGAGAATGCCCGCATCGTCTGGATCAGCAACGAGTACGAACTGGGTGATTTTGGCATGGGCGGCGTGCACATCAAGCGCGGCGGCTACATCACCAATGGCAAGACCTTCGCCGAATCCCTCATGGTGGAGCGGGGCATCGAGTGGATCATCCGCGCCCACGTGAAGAAGGTGGAGGCCGGCAAGATTCATTACGAAACCCTGGACGGCAGCTTTCATGAGCTGGGCTTTGATTTCTCCATGCTCATCCCGCCCTTCGCCGGTGTCGGCCTCAAGGCTTTCAACAAGGCTGGCGAAGACATCACCGGCCAGGTATTCGCGCCGAATGGTTTCATGAAGGTGGATGCGGACTACACGCCCCGGCCCTACGCCGACTGGAGTGCAGGCGACTGGCCCAAGACCTACCAGACGCCGGCCTACCGCAATATCTTCGCGGTGGGCATCGCCTTCGCGCCGCCCCACTTGATCAGCAAGCCCATGCAAAGCGCTAACGGCACGCCGATCAACCCGGCGCCGCCGCGCACCGGCATGCCTTCCGCCGCCATGGCCATCGCCGTGGCCAAGAGTCTGCGGGACATGCTCAACGGCGCCGACAAGCCCACCCACACGGCCTCCATGGCCAAGATGGGCGCCGCCTGCGTCGCTTCCACCGGTTCGAACTTCTTCCGCGGCACGGCCGCCACCATGACGGTCTACCCGGTGGTGCCGGATTTCGGCGAATACCCGGAATACGGCCGCGACCTGGACCTGACCTTCGGGGAAATTGGTCTGGCGGGACACTGGATGAAGTCCCTCTTGCACTACACCTTCATTTACCAGGCCAAGATGCGTCCGGGCTGGTCCCTGCTGCCCGATTGATGCCCCAGTTCCCGAGGATAAAGCCATGACCAAGATCGTCAATAAAGAGCCCTACCAGCAGGCCTACTACCCGCCGGCGCCGACGGCCTTCACCAAGTACATGCGGACCTCGCTGCCGTGGCAGATTTACCGTTTCTTCGCCATCAATCTGAAGATACTCAAGCTCATGGCAAGGTCCCATCACTGAGGAATTTCCGCCCGATGCCCGAAAAAAAGGTCCTGCGCGGTTTGGCAGGACCTTTTTTCATCCCGGCGGCCGCCGGTTGCGCCTCTCAGCTATGCAACTGGCGCAGTTGGCGGGCAATGATGTCGTGGTTGAGCCAGAGCACGGGGCCGCTGGGCGCGGACATCTCGCGGAACATGAGGGGGCCTGCGGCTTCCAGCACCAGGGAACTCAGGTGGTCGGTCACCAGTGACTTGCGGTCCTTGTGCATCTGGACGATCTCGTCCGAGGCACCGATCATCAGGTTCGCCAGTTCCAGGCTGTTGGGCATGGGCCAGGCGTCGAAATTGCGGAAGCCCCGCATTACCTCGCTGGTATTGAAGTCCTCGATCTTCTGCAGCAGGCCCTCAAGGGAATGGCTCTCCTGCAGCAGCCCGGCGCAAGCCGCCCACTGGGCGTCGGCCCAGGGGCCGCCATCTTCTTTCTTCAGCGCCAGCAGCAAGGCCAGCAGGGGTAGTTCCACACCGACGAAGATATCGGATGAATTGGTGCGGATCTCCGGACAGTTGAAGACCGTGGCCTTGACGCCTTCCTGCCAGGCGGCGGCGGCGACCTGCTCCAGGCGCATCTTGGCGTAACCCTGGGTGTAGTTGGTGTAGGTCTGCCACTGGTAGCGGCCATCGATGAGGATTTCCGTGCCGTGATAGCCATAGGCGGAATAGCGCACCTGGCCGCCGCTGGCGACGATGCGCTGGCGGAGCGCGGCGCTGCCTTCGATGAGGTATTGGAAGCTGTTGGCGGTCACTTCATCGAAGTTTTGCAGGATCAGCTTGCCCAGGGGGCTTTTGAGCAACAGGTCCGAGGACATGAAGCGCTCGCCCTTGCCCTTGTAGATGCGGTTGGCGATGGCCAGGAAGACCTTGGCCTTGGGAATGCCGCCCGCCATGGTATGGGCGAAGAACACGTTCTTGCCGTCGGCAATCATGCCGTCAAGGCGGGACATGACCTCGGCCACGCCATTTTTGAAGCGCTGGATGCCGACCTGGCGGCATTTTTCCACCTTGTCCCAGTCCAGATCGTCCGTCGGCCAGGTCTTCAGGGTGAGATGGCCGAGCATGTCGGTGGGCGTAGGCTCGCCTGCCGGGGCGTCGAGATCAAAGCCGGCCATCAGGGGCACGTTGATGATGCGCCCGCCAAGATTGGCCTCGGCAGCGAGCAGTTCCTCGTCGTTCAGGGGACGCAGGGCATTATTGTCGTCGCGGCGGCCAACGGTGATGCCGATGATCTCCATGCCCGCCTGGCGCGCTTCATTGACCAGCCCGTTGGCATAGCCCCGGCCAAAGAGTTCACCAAAAAGGACGAACACGTCGCCCTTTTGGAAGAGGTTTGCCTGCGGCAGTTGATGCAGTGAAATCGGTGAAGCCATACAAATATTCTCCAAGTTTTGTAGCCCTATGGGGCAACTTTACCAAATCGGCGGAGGGGATGGGGCGATCCTGTCATCCGGACCATGCCGGCGCTTATCGAAAGGGCTGTGGATCAGGCGGTTTCAGCCATGCGAACGCCATCCCGGCCGCCGGCCTTGACCCGGTACATGGCCTCGTCCGCGCTTTTTGTCAGGGAGATCGCGCTGTCACCATCCCGGGGGTAGATGGACACGCCCACGCTGCAGGAAACCGTCAGTGTGTGGCCATCCACGGCAAACGGCCGGCGCAAGCCGTCGCAAATATTTCCGGCCAGGATGCGGGCATCCTCCGGCCGGGCCAGTTCGGGAATCAGCACGACGAATTCGTCCCCGCCGATGCGGCCGACGGTGTCCGATTTGCGCACCGACTCCGTCAGGCGCAGGGCCACCTTGCGCAACAAGTGGTCCCCCACGGCATGGCCGAAGTTGTCATTGATCGGCTTGAAGTGATCGAGATCGAGGAAGATCAGGGCAAAGTATTCATTGTGGCGCCGGGCGCGGGCCAGTTCCGACTGCACCCGGTCGAAGAACAGGGCGCGATTGGGCAGGTCGGTGAGGGTGTCGTATTGCGCCATGTAGCGTATGCGCTCATCGAGGGCCTTGCGTTCGCTGATGTCGCTGAGGGTGCCGATGAGGCGCAGCGGAAGGCCATCCTCCCCCCGTTCGGCCACCATGCCGCGGGAGAGAACCCATTTCCAGTGCATGTCATGGCAAAGAATGCGGTATTCGGCGACCCAGGTGAGGTTGGCGTCCGGCGGGCTGTCCAGGCAGTCTTGCAGGGTATCCAGCACCTGGCGGCATTCGTCCGGATGAATCCGCACCTGCCAGTCGTCGATGCTGTCGGCGGCGCTACCAACAATTTCCTGCCAGCGGCGGGAATGAATCGCCGTCCGGTTGCGCAGGTTCCAGTCCCACACGCCGTCGCCGGCCCCTTCCAAAGCGAAGGCCCAGCGTTGTTCGCTTTCGCGCAAATCCCGGGTCATGCCGGCGGCCAGTCGCCGGGCCTCGGCCCAGCCGCTGGCCATGAGCCAGGTGAGGGCCGCCAGCAGCAAGCTGAGTCCCAGTCCGGCAGCGGCGATCAGCATCGCTGCGTCGCCCCCGAAATGCTTTTCGAAATCCTTCTGGGCTCGCAGGGAGAGGGTCCAGGTATGGCCGCCGACCACCAGGTATTCGTTGGCGGTCAGCGCGTTGTCGCGACGCAGAGCAGCATTTTCTGCGGAACGGAAAAGCAGCGCCGCCTCGGTTGGCTCGACGCCGTCGTAGATGGTCACGGCGAAGCCCTGCGCCTGCTCGCCATACAGGCTGGCCATGATGTGCTGCATGTGAAAGGACGCGAAGACCCAGCCCGCCAGGTGCTCACGACGCTCGGTTACGCTGTCGTGGGGCTGGTTCCGTTCATAGATGGGCAGGTACATGACGAAGCCGGAGGGGGACTCGTTCGCCTCATCCCCCTCCAGACGAACCTTGCCGGACAGGGCCACCATGCCGGAATCCCGCGCCCGTTCCATGGCGAGGCGCCGCGCCGGGTCGCTCCACGGGTCGAAGCCTGGGCCGGGGACCGCCCGGTGGCGGTTAAGCTGGGGTTCATGTTGAATGACGGGGGCGTAGGCGTCGCGTTGCCCCGGGGGCCGGATGGCGTAATCCTTGTAGCCCAGACGGCCCATGGCCGCCAAGTGCTCCGCCAGGCGCGCGGGGGGCACATGCTCGGCAATGCCGAGAACCTGGATGCCGGAGAAGTTGGCATCCAGCTGGAGGGCGGCCACGTAGTCACGAAACGTGTCGATATTTCTCATGCCGCTGGTGGCCACCAGGCCCTGTACGCCGCGCAACATTTGCTCGTAGGCGGCCATGCGTTGATCCACCCGGCTGACCGCCTCCCGCAAGGAGAAGTCGAACTGGGAATGCAGGGCTTTTTGTGTCGCCTGGCGCTCGTGATCCCAGACCAGCCAGGTGGTGCCCAGGGCAACGGACAGCACCAGGAGTGGCAACAGGGTCATTCTGGCCCTGCTCATTCGGACTCCTGAAAATCAACCATGGCGGCCGCCAGCTCGGGTTTGAAGTGTTTTTGGAAAATCCGCAGCACGCTGCCATCGGAGCGCATGCCCTGCACCAACGCGCGCCAGCTTTCCTGCTCGGCCGGAGACAGAGCCTTCTTCGACATGATGAGACCGTGGAGTACGGCGGGATCCTTGAACTCGATGATGTTGGTGAGTTCCCGGAGTTTTTTTTCCGTCAGGGCCGGATAGTCGAAGGGTTCGATCAGCATGCCCTGGATGCGATTGAGAAACAGCGTCTGGTAGAGAGGCTCAAGGCCCCCGGCCTGGCTCAGGCGGTTGGCCCCCTGCAGGCGATCCACCAGGCGGTTGGCGCTCGCGCTGTAGCGGAAGCTGCGAATGACGCCCAGTTGCAGGCCGTCATTGCGCTCGAAATCCGCCAGGGTGCGTACCCCGCTATCCTTCCTGACCAGCAGGTAATACTTGTTGCTGAAATACCAGGCAAAGCTGGCGTAGCGGTCCCGCTCGGCGTTCCGGATGCCGGAGAGACTGAAGTCGAGCCCGCCGGATTCGATCAACTGCCAGATGCGCGCCCGGGGCATGAAAGTGACCGTCACCTTGCAGCCGCTGCGCCGGATCAGCTCGTCGGCGAAATCCTTGTCCACGCCAGTGTTGGTATTGGCGGAATAAAGCAGGCCATGATCATGCAGGGCCAGCGTGTAGGTATGGGAGCAGTCCGGGCCAGCCGCCAGCGCGCCGCAAAGGGACGACAGCAGATACAGGACGTAGGCTACGCCGCATCGGATGTATACCCTGGCTCCAGACATTCTTCGGCTCCACCCCGGGAGCGGGGTTCAAGAACGGCATTTAAACAGATCAATTGAACGCATGAAAAGGCTGTTCCCGCAGCGCCGGAACGATCACCCCCCCTTATACAGCTTCAGTGCCTGGGCCGACAAGATGGGTCTGCTGCGGATATCCGGCGGAGTCCAGGCGCTTCAAGGCAGCAAAGACAAGAGGCGCCGCAGCGCCCCTTGTCTTTGCACCGCACGCGCTGGAATCAGGCGAACAGCTTGGCCAGGGCTGACAGGCCTTCCTGTACGGCGGAATGTTCGCCAAGCTGCCCGTCGGGGGTGAGCTTGTCGATGAGGCCCGGCAGGAGGCTTGCTACTTGGCCGGAAATGGCGGCGGGGTCGATGCCGGCCTTTTGCGCCAGTTCCCCCAGAATGCCGCTGCCGAGGACGGACTGGATCTGCTCCGCGCTTACCGGCAGGTTGTTGCCGGTGCCGACCCAGGAGGCGACTTGTTCACCGAGGCCCCCGGTCTGCAGCTTTTCCACCAGGCCAGACAGACCGCCTTCATGGTTGCCGATGAGATCCAGCACGGTATGGGCCAGATTGCCCGTGCCCACGCCCCCCGTCACCTTGTTCAGAATGTCGCCCGCCAGTTGATCGAACAGTCCCAAGAGTTTCTCCTTGTGTGATGAAGCCAAACGCCCGTTGATTCGGGTCGGGCGCATTATTCCCGCAGGTAGGGGCGGACGCAATCCAGATTGCGGAAACGTTACATTGTGTGCGCCCGGAGCGGCTGCCGTCAGTTCACCTGCACCCTGATCTGTTCTTCGCCTTGTTCGTCCATGAGATGCACGGCGCAGGCGAGACAGGGGTCGAAGCTGTGAATGGTGCGCAGGACTTCCAGGGGCTGTTTTGGCTCCGCCAGCACATGGCCCTGCAGGGCCGCCTCGTAGGCCCCCGGCTGGCCGGCACCGTCCCGGGGACCGGCGTTCCAGGTGCTGGGCACCACCGCCTGATAGTTGGCGACCTTTTCGTTCTCGATGACGATGTAGTGGGCCAGGGCGCCCCGGGGGGCTTCCATGAAACCTACGCCTTGGGCGTGTTGCGGCCAGGTGGCGGGTTGCCAGAGGGCGTCGTTAAACGTCTTGACGTCGCCGGCTTTGATGTTGGCCACCAGGGCATTAAACCAGCCCTGCATGGCGTCGGCGATGATTTTGGTTTCCAGAGTCCGTGCAGCGGTGCGGCCCAGGGTGGAGAAGAGGGCTTCGAGGGGGAGGTCCAGTTTCTTGAGCGCATAGTCCGTAAGTTCCTTGGTCTCTTTGTGGCCGGTGGCATACAGCATGAGCACCCGGGCCAGGGGGCCCACTTCCATGGCTTTGCCCTTCCAGCGCGGTGACTTGAGCCAGGAATAGGCGTCGTCCACCGGTAGCTGCTGGTAGGGGGGCTTCGGTCCGGTGTAATTGAGTTTCGTCTCGCCTTTCCAGGGATGCAGGCCCCGGGCCTTGCCGCCGTCGTAGTCGTACCAGGAGTGGCTGACGAATTCCTGCACCTGATCCTCGGCGCTCAGGTCCACTTCATGGATGCGGTCCAGCTTGCGGTCCAGGATGACGCCCCGGGGAATGAGGAAGCCGCTTGTGTCCGAGAGGCGCTTCGACGGCAGGTCACCGAAGCTCATGAAATTGCCCAGGCCCTCACCCTGCTTGAACCAGTCCTTGTAGAAACCGGCGATGGACAGGGTGTCTGGCACATACACCTGGTCCACGAAGCTTTGCATGCTCTTGATGACGTCCTGGATGCGCGAGAGGCCCGCCATGTCCAGGGCCGTGCCGCCCTGACCGCCGTGGTGGTGCGGACCCTTGCCCTGGCCGGGATGCTCGGGCCACACGCTGATGGCGATGGGTACGCCGCCGGTGACGAACATGGGATGGGGGTTCTTGCCCCCCAGGATGGCGTGCAGGGCCGTCACGTCCCGTTGCCAGGCCAGGGCATCCAGGTAGTGGGCCACGGCCATGAGATTGGCTTCTGGCGGCAGCCGGTAGGCCGGGTGGCCCCAGTAGCCGTTCCTGAAAATACCCAGCTGGCCGCCGTCCACGAAAGTCTTCAGGCGCTTTTGCACGTCGGAAAAATAACCTGGTGAGGATTTGGCGTAGCCGGAGAGGGACTGGGCCAGTTGGGAAGTGGCCTGCGGGTCCGCCTTCAGGGCCGACACCACGTCCACCCAGTCCAGGGCATGCAGGTGGTAGAAGTGCATGACGTGGTCGTGGATGTACTGGGCGCCGATCATGAGGTTGCGGATCAGTTCGGCGTTGGCCGGAATCTGCCACTTGAGGGCGTCCTCCACGGCCCGTACGGAGGCCACCGCATGCACGACGGTGCACACGCCGCAGATGCGTTGGGCGTAGGCCCAGGCATCCCGTGGATCCCGCCCCTGCAGGATAAGCTCGATGCCGCGCACCATGGTGCCCGCCGAATAGGCGGCGTTGATGGTGTTTCCCTCCATTTGCGCCTCAATGCGCAAATGGCCTTCGATGCGGGTGACGGGGTCGATGACGAGGCGGCGGTTCATTTGGGTTCATCCTCGACGAGATGGTCGGCGACGATTTCCGTGAGGCCGAGAATTTCGATGTCCATGTGGTAGTGCTCCAGGGCTTCCTCCATGACCACCCGGCAGTTGGCGCAGGCGGTGACCAGGGTTTTCACGCCGGTCTCCTCGATCTGCTGCTTCTTCTTGTTGAAGACCTTGATGCGCAGGGGCTCGGCCCGCTCATTGGCGGAGACGCCGCCGCCGCCGCCGCAACACCAGTTCATGACCCCCGTGTCCTTCATTTCGCGGAAATTGGGCGCCAGCTGGCGCAGCAGGTCCCGGGGCTGCTCAAGCACGCCGCCACGGCGGGAAATCTGGCAGGGGTCGTGATAGCTCAGTGCCTGGGGCAGATGGCCCTTGAGACGGATGCGGCCATTCTTGTTCAAGCCGTCAATGACTTCCAGGATGTGCTTGACCTCGAAGCCGAAGGGCCGGCCCAGCAGGTTGGGGCCATCCCAGCGGATGGCGGTGTAGGCGTGGCCACATTCCGGGCTGATGACGCACTTCACCTTGAGGCGCTCTGCGGCGCTGACGATGCGGCCCACCAGCACCTTGGCCAGGTCGGAGGAGCCGATCTGGATGCCGCTGTTGGTGGCTTCATAAGCGTCGTCCGCCAGGGTCCAGCTGGCGCCCGCCGCGTTGAGGATGCGCCCCACGGCCCCCAGGTATTCGGGGAAATTCAGGATTTCCCAGGAGGACATGAGGACCAGGTAATCCACGTTTTCCTGGTTCACCGGGATGTGGATGCCCAGTTGCTTCTCCTGGCGCCGGATCTGGGCCTGCACCGTGACCCACTTCACCCCTGCCGGGCTGCCGCTGCTGATGGCGCGGCTGGTGGCGGTGATCAGGCCTTCCGGCGCGTGGCCGGCGGCCACCATGCCTTCCCGCAGCTTGCGGATCATGTAGGCGGGATCAAGGCCCATCGGGCAGACCATGGCGCAGCGCCCGCACAGGGTGCAGGAGTCATATACCAGCGGTTCCCAATTGGCCAGATCCGCGTCCGTCAGCGGCTTGGCCAGGCCCAGTATCTTCGCCAGGCGCCCCAGCAGGGTGTATTCCTGCTGCCACACCTTCTTCAGGGGTTCCAGTTTGTGGATGGGAGTGTATTGGGGATCCCCGGTCTCCGTGTAGAACAGGCAGGCCTCGGCGCACAGGCCGCAATGCACGCAACTGGCGAAGAAGCTGGCGATGGGTGCATCCAGCACGGTTTTCAAGGCCGTGTAGCCCTTGTCGAAGCTGGCGCTCATGACGCGACTCCCTTGCGGCCGAAGATGTCGCCGTTGTACCAGCGGGCCAGGAACAGGCCAAAGGCGTGGAACAGCTTGGTGAAGGGCAGCGCTATCAGCAGCAGTTCCACCGACAGGATGTGCAGGGCCAGCATCAGGCTGTAGTCGGTCAGCAGGTGATGCACGGCCAGGTAGCCGGTGAGCAGGGGCAGGAAGCTCAGGCCCCAGGCCAGATAGTCGCCGAAACCTGAAATGAAGCGTTTCACCGGATCGGAAAGCCGGCTTGTCAGCAGTGTCAGCATGGCCACCATGCTCGCCAGGGCACCGCCGTCCACTATGGGGGTCGGCAGGCCGGGCCAGGAGAGGCCGAAGGCGCCCCGCAGGAACTCGATATGGGGAACGAAGAGGAAGACGGTGACGAACAGGCCGATGTGGAACACGTAGCCGCCGAAATAGGTGGCGGGGGCCCGCGCCGTCATGCCCACCGGCGGCAGGGAGCGATGGAATAGCGTGCGCCAGCCGCTGCCGGGCGTGAGGGCGCGGGCCGGCGACAGGTCGATTTTCCTGCCCAGGCTGAGGATTTCGAAGAAACGTAGCAGCACGCCAAAGGCCAGCACCGCCAGGGCCAGGCCCAGGATTGGCCCCCGGGCCAGGATGAGCAGCTCATTGGCGTTCATTTGTCCTCTCCCTTCATCAGGTCTTCCACCGTGGTGGGCGTGTGGGCGCCCCGGGCCGCAGTCTGCTTGCCCCTGTTGGCGAGCATTACCGCCACCCCGGCGGCGGCCCCGGCGGCGACCCCCAGCAAGGTTTCCTTGCCGGTAGCCACGGAGGGGGCGGAGAGGGGCTGGTAGAAGCTGCCCATATCCCAGAATTTCGGTTCGGAGCAGCCAATGCAGCCGTGGCCCGACTGGATGGGGAAGGACACCCCGCCGTTCCACTTGGTGGTGGCGCAGGCGTTGTAGGTCACCGGACCCTTGCAGCCCAGCTTGAACAGGCACCAGCCCCGGCGGGCGCCTTCGTCGTCGAAGCTGTCGGCGAACTTGCCCTGATCGTAGAAGGGCCGGCGGTAGCAGCGGTCGTGGATGGTTTCGCCGTAGAAGGCCTTGGGCCGGCCCTGGGCATCCAGTGCCGGCAGGCTACCGAAGGTGAGGAAATGGGCCAGCACCCCGGTCATGACCACCGGGATGGGGGGGCAGCCGGGAATGTTCACCACCGGCAGTTGGGGAAAGTCGCGCTTTACCAGTTCGCCGATGGCAACGGCGCCGGTGGGATTGGGAAGGGCGGCGGGCAGGCCGCCGTAGGCTGCGCAGGAACCCACCGCCACCACGGCGGCGGCGCCCTTCAGGGCTTCCTTGAGCATGTCCGCGTTGGCGATGCCGGCAATGGTCGAGTAGCCCGGGTTGCCCAGGGGCACGGAGCCGTCCACCACCAGCAGGTATTTGCCCCTGTTCTCCTGCATGGCCGCTTCCCGCGCCGCTTCCGCCGCCGCGCCGGAGGCGGCCTGCAGGGTGTGGTGGTAGTCGAGGGAAATCAGCTCGAAGAGCAGGTTTTCGAGGGAGGGCGAGTGGGAGCGGGTGATGGACTCCGTGCAGCCGGTGCATTCCTGGAAGGACAGCCAGATGACCGATTGGCGCCGGGTCGCGGCGAGGGCCGCCGCCATGGCCTGGGCGCTGCTGAGGGGTAGGCCCAAGGTGGCGGCCAGGGTGGTGCAGAACTGCAGAAACTGGCGGCGGCTCACGCCCCGGCGGCGCAGTGCCGTGCCGACCGTGCCCCGGGCATCCGGCAATGGCCTAAAGGATTCGGCGTTCATCAGACGTTCCCCTTGGGATGACCTTCGCATTCTTGCCGCGGCGGCCCGGGGAATCTTGATCTGGCGCAAATGCAGGCCCGCCGAGGGCGAACATTTGGCTGATATACGCCTTCAGGGTAGGGTGGAGGCTACCCGTTCGGGTAGGTGGTTACAGGAGGGGCAGGTAGCCCGCCACCCGGGGGCGGCCATCGGAGACGCGGATGAGCAGATCGCCCCGGCTCCGGGTGCGCAGATCCCCCAGGCCGTAGCGGTGCAGGCGCAGGATGACCGGGCCATGCTTCAGGGACGGCACCTGGATCTCCAGGGCGCCCCGCAGGCTGCGTACCCGCAGGCTGCCGCCGAGCCAGGCCGTGGCGAAATCCACCGCCAGGCTGGCGTAGAGCTGCAGGCCCTTGACCCGGTAGTGACGGTGGGGCGCCAGTTTGATGGTGATCAGCACGTCGCCCCGTGGGCCGCCGCTGCGGCTTTCCGTGCCGGCTTCCTTGAGGCGCAGGACCATGCCTTCGGCTACGTTCGCCGGCAGGGTGACGCGCAGGCTGCGCAGCTGCTGGGTGAGGCCTGTGCCCAGACAGTCCGGGCACAGGGCGCGGACGCGGCGGGCGCCGCTGCATTCTGGACAGTCCTGCCAGACGCCGAAGCGGTCTCTCAACTTGCCACTGCCGAAACAGTACAGGCAGGCGCGGCCGTCCACTTCGCCTTCCCCTGTGCAGGAGGCGCAGACATGGCCGGCATAAAAAGTCGTTTCGTAGTGGCCGCCGGCTACCGCCATTTCCAGGGGGATTTCGATGTTACGGCGTAGTTCCCGGCCCTTCAGGCGGGACGGTTCAGGTTTGGCTTTCGGGGGCGGTTCCCAGGCGGGGGGCGGGCGGCGCTCAGCCCGGGCGGCGGCGCCATAGCCCCAGCCGTGTCCCGGCGGGGCCGCGGGGCGGCCAGTTGCCGGGTTTTCGGCGTCGTAGGCACGGCGCCGGGCCTCGTCGGAGAGCACCTCGTAGGCGCTCTTGATGCGCTTGAAAACCTCCTCGGCCCGCAGATCCTTGTTGCGATCCGGATGCCAGCGCATGGCCTTCCTCCGGAAAGCCGCCTTGATCTCGGCGATGGAAGCATGGGGCTGAACACCAAGTTCCCGGTAATGTTCCTGGTTGATACCGAACATGATCGAAAGAAGGAGGCTCCTGGAGCGGCCAGACGGAATGGGGCGCATTGTATACCTTCCCAGGCCGTACACAATCCCTAGTGGTGGGTTCCTGCAATATTCATGTATGTGGTGCTATGGGCCGGCGCCTGGCGGACGCGGTGCCTTACCAAAGCTTACACTTCCTCACAGCCGGTCATGAACGTCACGCCTAGAGTGGCACATCCGATCACGCACCAAGGAGAACGTCATGACCCGCCTGTGGATTCCCGCCCTGCTCGCCACCGCTGCCTTCAGCGCCAATGCCTTCGCCGACCACGACTGGGACGCGCATGAGTATCGCCATCATCATCATCGCCATTGGGGCGAGTACGCAGTGGTGCAGCCCGCGTATGCCCAGCCGCAAGTGGTTTATCAAGCCCCGCCGCCAGTGGTCTATCAGGCGCAGCCCCAGCTTGTGTATCAGGAACGGGTGGTCTACCGGGATCGCCCGGTCTATTACGCTGCGGCGCCGGGCTATGCGCCGCCCCAGCCGGTCTATCAACGTAATGACGGCAACCGTGCCGTCGGCCAAGTGGTCGGCGCCGTGGCCGGTGGATTGATCGGCAATGGTGTTGGTAACGGCAACGGCCGGGTGGCTGCCACGGCCCTCGGCGCGGTCATCGGCAGTGTCGTGGGCGGCAACATGGCGGGCTACGGCTACTGATGGTCGCGTCCATGGCGATACTTGGTGTCGGAATAGATTTCGACCCACCGATTTTCATCAGGCCGCAGCCTTGCGCTGAATAAGTTCGATCTTGTACTTGTCCGGGTCTTCCACGAAAGCGATGACCGTGCTGCCGTGCTTCATGGGGCCGGCTTCCCGGGTCACCACGCCGCCCCTTGCCTTGATGTCGGCGCAGGCTTTATAAGCATCCGGTACTTCCAGGGCGATGTGGCCGTAGCCGCTGCCGACGTCGTAGGCGGCGGTATCCCAGTTGTGGGTGAGTTCAATTACCGCGCCATCGCTCTCCGGGCCGTAGCCGACGAAGGCCAGGGTGAAGCGGCCTTCCGGGTAATCGTTCTTCCTGAGCAACGTCATGCCCAGGACTTCCGTGTAGAACGCCAGGGACTTTTCCAGGTTCCCGACCCGCAGCATGGTGTGCAGAATGCGCATGTTGTTCTCCTTTTGGACAATGATTGTGGGGGCGAACTTGTTCGCCCGATGCATGGAGTTACGGGCGAACAAGTTCGCCCCTACAGTCAAAACATCGGCACTGTTGGTCCCAGGGCCTTGAGTTCGGCCCGGGCGGCTTTCCAGTCCGGGTAGAGGCTTTCCACCACGGCCCAGAAGCGCGGCGAATGGTTCATTTCCACCAGGTGGGCCAGTTCATGGGCCGCCACGTAGTCGATGAGGGGCAGGGGCAGGTGGATCAGGCGCCAGTTGAGGCGGATGCCGGAGCGCCGGCTGCAACTGCCCCAGCGGGTGCGGGCGCTGGAAAGCGCAAGCGGCGGCAGGGGCTGGCCCAAGTGCCTGCCGTAGTGGGCCAGCCGTTCGCCAAAGAGTTCCAGAGCGCGGCGTTTCAGTGCCCGCTCCAGCACCGGCGCCGGCTCCGCCCCTTCCTTGAGGGCCAGCACCACGTGGCCTTCGCCCCAGCGGGCCCGGTTGGCACCGGCCTCGATCCTGATCTGCCAGTCTTCCCCGAGGACAGGAAACGGGGCGCCGTGATGCAGCGTAATGCGGCGCTCCGCCACCCGGGACAACGCGGCCTGCAGCTTGTCCTGCACCCAGGCCGCGTGCTCACGGATGAAGGCTTCCACCTGGGCGAGCGTCACCCGGGTGGGCGCCAGTACCCGCAGGCCCCGCTCGTCCACCAACATGCCCACGCTGCGCCGCGCGCTGCGTCGCAGGGTGTAGGCGATCTCGTGCCCATCCAGTCGGATGCGGCGTGTGGAGGTGGAAGGGGGGGCGGGCATGGTGGAAAAATCAGTTTGAAACGCCGAGGCGCCGAGACGCAGAGGAAAGACAAAACCAAAGCGATATATCCTGACTTTCGCCTGGTTTTCTCGGCGCCTCTGCGCCTCGGCGTTTCAATTAGATGTTGATCAGGCTTTCGCCTTCGCCTTGTAATGATGCGGGAAGAGGCGGTGCATCTCGCCTTCGATCCACTCCTCGGCCCGGGCGTTGATTTCGGCGGCGGAGAGGCCTTCGCTTTCGATGGCCGGGCCGATGCTGACCGTTACCGTGCCCGGGTATTTGAGGAAGGCGTTCTTGCGCCAAAATTCGCCGGCATTGTGGGCGATGGGAATGACCGGCGCGCCGGTGTGCTGGGCCAGCCAGCCGCCGCCGGGCTTGTAACGCCTCTTGCTGCCGATGGAGGTGCGGGTGCCTTCCGGGAAGACCAGCACGGAGAAGCCGGCCGCCAGGCGCGCACGACCCTGGTCCACCACCTGATCCAGGGCGTCCTTGCCGGCGGCCCGGTCGATGGCGATGGGGGAGAACTGGGCCAGGCCCCAGCCGAAGAAGGGCAGCTTCAGCAGTTCTTTTTTGAGCACGAAAGACACGGGCGGCAGGATTTCCTGCAGGGCGATAGTTTCCCAGGCGGACTGGTGCTTGACGAGGAATACCGCCGGTGTCCCAGGCAGGTTTTCCCGGCCGACCACCTTGTAGCGGATGCCGCAGATGTTCTTCACCACCCACATTACCTGCAGCCCCCAGGTGCGGATGATGCGGTAGCGCAGCATGGCCGGCAGGGGGAAGCTGAGGTTGGCGATGAGGGCGTACAGCGGCGTCAGCACCCCCATGTAGAGGGCGAGGAGGGTAGATCTTAGGTAGATCATGCGGGCAGGGCCGCGACAAAGGCGGCCAGGTCGGGATAGACGGTGGTTTGGGAGGGCAGGGCCGGGTCGTCCAGGGTTTTCTTGCCCTTGCCAGTGAGCACCAGGATGGGCCGAACCCCCAGTTCCAGGCCCGCCTGCAAGTCTCGCAGGCTGTCGCCCACCACGGGCACGTTCTTGAGACTGGCGTTGAAGCGCTCGGCGATCTCCCGGAACATGCCGTCCTTGGGCTTCCTGCAGGCGCATTTTTGCTCCGCCGTGTGGGGGCAGAAGAAAATGGCCTCGATGCGGCCGCCGGCAGCCAGCACCGCCTTGCTCATCTTGTTGTGGATGGCGTTGAGGGTGGCCATGTCGAACAACCCCCGGCCCACACCGGACTGGTTCGTCGCCACCACCACCCGGTAACCGGCCTGGGTCAGCTTGGCAATGGCCTCCAGGCTGCCGGGGATGGGCTTCCACTCCTCCGGCGACTTGATGAACAGGGCCGAATCATGATTAATGACGCCGTCGCGGTCGAGAATGATGAGTTTCATGACGAGTGAGGGGTGAGGGGTGAGGAGTGAGGAGTAAAAGCGGGAGGGACGGGGTTTGGTCGCGCCACAGGCGCGCTGACTTCAACCCCTCACTCCTCACACCTCACTCCTCCCGCATTTCACAACTTCGATATATCCGCCACGCCGTTCAAGAGGCCGGCGAGCTGGGCCAGGAGGGCCAGGCGGTTGGCGCGGATGGCCGGATCCTCCGCATTCACCATGACCTCGTCGAAGAAGGTGTCCACTGCCGTCCTGAGGCTCGCCAGCACCTTGAGGGCGCCGGTGTAGTCCTGGTTGAACATGAGGGAGCGAACTTGGGGCGAGAGATCAACCACCTGGCGAAACAGATTGCGCTCCGCATCCCCCTCCAGCAGCGCCACATCCACCTTGTCGGCGGCGCCCGCGGATTTCTTCAGGATATTCACGATGCGCTTGTTGGCGGCGGCCAGCGCTGCGGCTTCCGGCAGGTCGGCGAAGGCGCGTACTGCCGCCAGGCGCTTGGCAATGTCGCCCAGGCGCGTGGGCCGCTGGGACACCACGGCGTCCACTTCCTGGGGCGTGTAGCCCTGCTCCTTGAGGCTGCCGGAGAGGCGCTCAAAGATGAAGTCGGAGAGTGGGGCGACGGGCGACTGGAAGCTGCCCTCCACGCCCTTGAAGCTGGTGGCAGCGCTCTCCAGCAACTTGTCCAGGGGCAAGTCCAGTTCCCCCTCGATAAGCATGCGGATCACGCCCAGGGCGTGGCGGCGCAGGGCGAAGGGGTCCCGGTCGCCGGTGGGCACCTGGCCGATGCCGAACATGCCCACCAGGGTTTCCAGTTTGTCCGCCAGGGCCACCACCATGCCCACGTCGCCCCGGGGCAGGGAGTCGCCGGCGAAACGGGGTTTGTAGTGATCCTCAATGGCGTCCGCCACGGCTTCCGGCAGGCCGTCATGCAGGGCGTAGTAGCGGCCCATGGTGCCCTGGAGTTCCGGGAATTCGCCCACCATGTCGGTGATCAGGTCTGCCTTGGCCAGGTTGGCGGCCTGGTCCGCCAGGCGGGCCAGTTCGGTGCCGCCAAGTTGTTGACCGATGCCGCTGGCGATGGCCGCCACCCGCTGCATGCGCTCGCCCTGGGTACCCAGCTTGTTGTGGTACACCACCTTGGCCAGGCCCGGCACCCGGTCCCCCAGGGACTTTTTCCTGTCCTGGTCGAAGAAGAACTTGGCGTCCGCAAGCCGGGGCCGCACCACCCGCTCGTTGCCGCCGATGACGGCGGAGGGGTCTTCCGGCGTGATATTGCTGACCAGCAGGAACTTGTTGGTGAGCTTGCCCTTGGCGTCCAGCAGCGGGAAGTACTTCTGGTTGGCCTTCATGGTCAGGATGAGGCATTCCTGGGGCACGGCCAGGTACTCTTCCTCAAACTGGCCGGTGAGCACATTGGGGCGCTCCACCAGGGCCGTCACTTCGTCCAGCAGGGCCTCGTCGTCGATGGGCGTGGTGCCGGCCAGGGCGGCAGCGGCGGTCAGCTGGCGCACGATTTCGGCGCGCCGTGCCGCGAAACTGGCGATGACGGCGCCGTCCGTGGCCAGCTTCTCGGCGTAGCAGTCGGCGTCCGGTAGCAGCACCGGATCAACGGCGGCCTCGAAGCGGTGGCCGTGGGTCTCCCGGCCGGCCGTCAGGCCCAGGATGGAAATGGGCACGACCTCAGAACCGTGCAGGGCCACCAAGCCGTGGGCCGGGCGTACGAAATTCACCGAACTCCAGCCGTCCGCCAACTGGTAGGTCATGACCTTGGGAATGGGCAGGCCGGCGAGAGCTGCCTCCAGTGCTTTTTGCAGGCCTTCCGTCAGGGTCGCGCCCCGGGCGATGGAGTCGAAATACAGGGTTTCCGCCTTGCCTTCGCCTTCGCGGCGCAAGGCCACGGAAGCATCAGCGCCGAGTGCGGCCAGCTTTTTCAGTAAAGCCGGGCTGGGGCTGCCGTCTGCCGTGAGGCCCACGGCCACGGGCATGAGCTTCTGGGCCAGGGGCTTGTCGGCGGCCTGGGCCGGCACATTGGTGATGTGGGCGGCCAGGCGGCGGGGGGAGGCGAAGGGCGTGACCAGCGCGTCGGCCCCGGCCAGGCCCTGGGATTTCAGGGAGTTCAAGAGGCCCTGGGCGAAGCTTTCCCCCAGTTTTTTCAGAGCCTTGGGCGGCAGTTCCTCGACGAACAGTTCGACGAGCAGATTCTTCGTAGTCATGCTCAGGCTGCTTTCTTGGCGTTGATCTGGGCCAGCACTTCTTCGGCGTGGGCACGGGAGGCCATGGGGAAGCCGCGGCGGGCGCGACTGTCCGTGTAGGCCTGGGCCACGGCGCGGGCCAGGTTGCGGATGCGGCCGATGTAGGCGGCCCGTTCCGTCACGGAAATGGCACCCCGGGCGTCCAGCAGGTTGAAGGTGTGGGCGGCCTTGAGCACTTGTTCGTAGGCCGGCAGGGCCAGTTCCGCGCCCATCAGGTGCTGGGCCTGCTTCTCATGGGCACCGAAGGCGGTGAACAGGAAATCGGCATCGGAGTGCTCGAAGTTGTAGGCGGATTGCTCCACCTCGTTCTGGTGATACACGTCGCCGTAGGTGAGGGTGTCGGTCCACTTGAGGTCGAAGACGTTTTCCACGCCCTGCAGGTACATGGCCAGGCGTTCCAGACCGTAGGTGATTTCCCCGGTGATGGGCTTGCAGTCGATGCCGCCCACCTGCTGGAAATAGGTGAACTGGGTCACTTCCATGCCGTTCAGCCACACTTCCCAGCCCAGGCCCCAGGCCCCCAGGGTCGGGTTTTCCCAGTCGTCCTCGACGAAGCGGATGTCGTTCTTCTTCAGATCGAAACCGAGAGCCTCAAGGGAGCCGAGATACAGCTCCAGGATGTTTTCCGGCGCCGGCTTCAGGACTACCTGGTACTGGTAGTAGTGCTGCATGCGGTTCGGATTTTCGCCGTAGCGGCCGTCCTTGGGGCGGCGGGACGGCTGCACGTAGGCGGCCTTCCAGGGCTCCGGACCCAGGGCGCGCAAAAACGTGGCGGTGTGGCTGGTGCCGGCCCCCACTTCCATGTCGTAGGGTTGCAGGAGGGCACAGCCCTGCTTGGCCCAGAATTGTTGCAGCGTCAGGATGATTTCCTGGAAAGTCGGCATGAGGCGCCCCGTCAAGAACGGAAAAAGGGCGATTTTACAGTCTTTTCGCTGCACCGCGGCAGGCAATGCCCGGAACGTCGGCGAGTTATGAAAAACCGTATTGCTAAACGCCGAGGCGCCGAGGCGCCGAGAAATCAAGGAGTTGTTCCGGTTTTGCCACTTGCCTGAACGGTAATGTGGTTATCCCGGGGCCTCCCCGCTTTTCCTCGGCGCCTCGGCGTCTCGGCGTTTCAATATTGCTTTTGTTAAACCGCCATGCCGGCCGCGTCGAAGAGGCCGTCGAAGAGCACGGAGCTGAGGTAGCGCTCGCCGGAGTCCGGCAGGATCACCACGATGGTCTTGCCGGCGTTTTCCGGCTTATGGGCGATACGCAGGGCAGCGGCTACCGCCGCGCCGCAGGAAATGCCGGAGAGCAGGCCTTCCTCACGGGCCAGGCGCAGGGCGCAGGCCACGGCCTCCTCGTTCGTGACCTGCGCGATTTCGTCTACCACGGAGAGGTCCAGCACCCCGGGCACGAAGCCGGCGCCGATGCCCTGGATCTTGTGGGGGCCGGGCTTGATGGGTTCCCCGGCCCGGCTCTGGGTCAGCACCGGGCTGGCGCTCGGCTCCACCGCCACGGAAATGATGGCCTTCTTCGACTTGAGGAAACGGCTGACACCGGTGATGGTGCCGCCGGTGCCGACGCCGGCCACGAAAATATCCACGGCGCCGTCCGTGTCGTCCCAGATTTCCGGGCCGGTGGTGGCTTCGTGGATGGCCGGGTTGGCCGGGTTCTTGAACTGCTGCAGCAGCACGTATTTGGGATCGGATGCGGCGATCTCCTCCGCCTTGGCGATGGCGCCGGCCATGCCCTTGGCGCCTTCGGTCAGCACCAGCTTGGCGCCGTAGGCCACCAGCAGCTTGCGGCGTTCCAGGCTCATGGTTTCCGGCATGGTCAGGGTCAGGGGAATGCCCCGGGCGGCGGCGACGAAGGCCAGGGCGATGCCGGTGTTGCCGGAGGTGGGTTCCACCAGTTCCTTGCCCGGCCCGAGGAGGCCACGGCTTTCCGCGTCCCGGATCATGGCGGCGCCGATGCGGCACTTCACCGAGTAGGCTGGGTTACGGCCCTCGATCTTGGCCAGTACCAAGGCACCTGCGCCATCGGTGATGCGGTTGAGCTTGACCAGCGGCGTGCGGCCGATGGACAGGGAGTTGTCGGCAAACCAGCGAGGCATGGTGTTCTCCTGAGAGGCGAGGGAAGGGATACAGGGGATAACTTTACGCCATCCGCAGGCGAGATCGGAGTGCGCTATGTCAAAAATCACCGGGCCTGCCGATTTTCAAGCCCATCTCAATATTTCCCCGGGCCTGCCGTTAAGAGTGCCTCATAGGTCCATCGGTCGGAGATTCTGTCATGTCTGGAAATACCCTGCGCACCCTGTCCAGTGCCCTCACAGCGGCGACCTTGTTGGCGGCCTTGGGGGCCTGGGCATTCGACGGGCCGGTGGTGCTGAAGTCCTTCACTCTGCTGGTGGCGTTCCTGGGCATCAGTGCCGCCGCCAGCGGCAGGGCTTCAGCTTCCCCCGGTGTTTCCGCCGAGCGCCTGCCCGCCTGGATCGAGGCGGCCCGCCGTGGCGACCTGGCGGCCCTGCCGACAGCGGAACCCGGCAGCCCCCTGTTCGCCGCCGCTCAGGCCCTGGCTGACGCGCAGGCACGGTTCCAGGCGCGGGAGTCGGAAGCCAATGTGCAGCAGGAGAACCGTCGTGGCGCTTCCTTCGCCGCCGAGGCGGGGCAACTGGACCAGCGCTGCAGCAGCCAGGCCAATGACCTGCGGGGGGCCGGCGGCGAGGTGGCGAACCTGCTGGCGTCCATCGAGCAGGCCCTTGCCGACATGGTGCGAGCCAATGAACTGGCCCGGGGCGCAGGAGAAAAGGTGGCCAGTGGAGCCGCCAGCGTCAAGGAAGCCGCAGACGGCCTGGTGCAACTGTCGGATTTCACCACCAACACGGCAAGGGTGTTGCAGGATCTCTCCGCCCAGTCGGAACGCATCGGCACCATCGTCACCACCATTCAGGACATCGCCAGCCAGACCAATCTGCTGGCCCTGAATGCGGCCATCGAGGCGGCCCGGGCCGGTGAAAATGGCCGCGGCTTCGCCGTGGTGGCCGATGAGGTCAGGAAGCTTGCCGAACGGGCGAATGCTTCCAGCAAGGAAATTGGCAATATCGCCGAGGGCCTCAAGTCCGCCGCCTACAGCGCCGGGGACGGCGTGAACAAGGCCGCCGACAGCATCGTCGACAGCATGGCCAAGACCCAGATGGCTCTGAGCGCCATGGATGACATCAAGGCCGGCGCCCGGGTGCGGGTCGAGGTGGTGACCGGCATCAACAACGCCCTGCTGGCCCAACGGGACATGAGCCAGCGCCTGTCCCAACACGTCCATGAAATCGGCGGCGCCGCCCAGGACATCAGCAGCGGCCTGCACAGCCTCGCCCAGCGGGCCGGGAGGGCTTGATTAAAAGCTGTTCCAACCGCAGAGGCGCAGAGACGCAGAGGAAAAGCAAAGGCATCCTGGTTCGGTTCCATCAAGCCAGGGTATCCGCAGAAGGTTCTCGAATGATTTTCTCCGCGCCTCCGCGCCTCTGCGGTTCAAATCGGTTTTTCAAATCTCTGCACCTCCCACGGAAGCTCAGCCTCGGTTAAGCTTGCGGTCTTTGCCTCCGGATAGCAGAAGACCCATGGCCCACTACGTAATGAGCATGCTCCGCGTGAGCAAGATCGTGCCGCCCAAGCGGCAGATCATCAAGGACATCTCCCTCTCCTTCTTTCCCGGCGCCAAGATCGGCCTCCTGGGCCTGAATGGCTCGGGCAAGTCCACCGTGCTGCGCATCATGGCAGGCCAGGACAAGGAATACGACGGCGAGGTGCAATGGCAGCCCAAGCTCAATATCGGCTATCTGGCCCAGGAGCCGGTGCTGGAAGCGACGAATACGGTGCGCCAGGAAGTGGAATCGGCCCTGGGTGAAATCGCCGAGGCCGGCGCCAAGCTGGAAGCCATTTACGCCGCCTACGCCGAAGAGGACGCGGACTTCGACAAGCTGGCCGAGGAACAGGCCCGCCTGGAAGCCATCCTGTCCACCTCCGGTGGCGACCTGGAAACCCAGATGGAACTGGCCGCCGACGCCCTGCGTTTGCCGCCCTGGGATGCCAACATCGGCAAGCTCTCCGGCGGTGAAAAGCGCCGGGTGGCCCTGTGCAAGCTCTTGCTCTCCAAGCCCGACATGCTGCTGCTGGACGAGCCCACCAACCACCTGGATGCGGAATCCGTGGACTGGCTGGAACAATTCCTCCTGCGCTTCCCCGGCACCGTGGTGGCCGTCACCCACGACCGCTACTTCCTCGACAACGCGGCGGAGTGGATCCTGGAACTGGACCGGGGCCAGGGCATCCCCTGGAAGGGCAACTACTCCTCCTGGCTGGAGCAGAAGGAAGCCCGTCTGGAGACGGAAAACAAGCAGATCGACGCCCACATGAAGGCCATGAAGCAGGAACTGGAGTGGGCACGGTCGAACCCGAAGGCCCGCCAGGCCAAGAGCAAGTCCCGCCTGGCCCGCTTCAACGAGCTTTCCAACACCGAATACCAGAAGCGCAACGAAACCCAGGAAATCTTCATTCCCATCGGCGAACGCCTGGGGGATCAGGTTATCGAGTTCGACGGCGTGTCCAAGTCCTTCGGCGACCGCCTGCTCATGGACAACGTCAGCTTCACCATTCCGCCCGGCGCCATTGTCGGCATCATCGGCCCCAACGGCGCCGGTAAATCCACCCTGTTCCGCATGATCCTCGGCAAGGAACAGCCGGATTCCGGCGAGATCAAAAAGGGCAGTACGGTCAATATCGCGTCTGTGGACCAGTCCCGCGAAGGCCTGGATAACGACAAGACCGTGTTCGACGCCGTCTCCGGCGGCGCCGACATCCTCACCGTGGGCAAGTTCGAAATGCCTGCCCGGGCCTATCTGGGCCGCTTTAACTTCAAGGGTGGTGACCAGGGCAAGATGGTCGGCAACCTCTCCGGCGGCGAGCGGGGCCGCTTGCACCTGGCCCAGACCCTGATTGCCGGCGGCAACGTGCTGCTGCTGGACGAACCCTCCAACGACCTGGACGTGGAAACTCTGCGGGCACTGGAAGATGCCCTCTTGGAATTCGCCGGCTGCGTCATGGTCATCAGCCATGACCGCTGGTTCCTGGACCGCATCTGCACCCACATCCTCTCTGCCGAAGGCGATTCCCAGTGGAATTTCTTCGCCGGCAATTACCAGGAATACGAGGCCGACAAGAAGAAGCGCCTGGGCGAAGAAGGCGCCAAGCCCAAGCGCATCCGCTACAAGCCGATCAGCCGGTAAGGGATGTAGGGCGCAATAAGGCGAAGCCGCATTGCGCCTTTCACGCTTCACCAAGAAACCGGCGCAATGCCCTTCGGTTATTGCGCCCTACGGAACTTGTGGAATCGAGGCATAGCTCGTTCAGGAGGCTCTCCATGCTCGACATGCAAACCATCCAGGCCGCTGCCGACCGCCTTGCCGCGGCGGCCAGTTCGCCGGCCCGCATCATCCTTTTCGGTTCCTACGGCCGCGGCGACGCGGACGAAGGGTCCGACCTGGATTTCATGGTCATCGAGCGGGAGTTGGGGGACAAAGGCGCCGAATACGGACGTCTGCGCAATGCAGTGGGGCGCGTGGGCACCGGAGTGGATGTGCTGATCTATCCCCTGGCCGAATTCGAACGGCGCAGTCAGGTGCCCGGAACGGTGCTCTATTGGGCGGTCAAGGAAGGCCGGGTGCTACATGACAGCCTCTCTTGACGAGGCCCGGCGTTTCCTGGCTCTGGCGGCGGACGATCTGGCGGCGTTTCAAGCCTTGGTAACCTTGCCGCATATACGCCAGGCCATCGCTTTTTTCCATGCACAGCAGTCCATTGAAAAAAGCCTCAAGGCCGTGCTCTTCGCCAGGGGGCTGGCATTCCGCCGAACCCATGATCTCCTTGATCTTGCCGACCGGCTTGAAGAAGGCGGCGTCAGCCTGCCCTTCAGTGCCGAAGAATTGGGTGAGATCAACCCCTACGCCGTCGAATTTCGTTACGATGACTCGAATACTTCGCCCTTGGGTCGTGAGGAAGTGGAGCGTATCGCAGGTCAAACCTTGGCGTGGGCCAAGGCACTGGTGCAAAAAACATGACTACCCCCTTTTCCACCACAGCCCTCCTCATTACCGCCGACGGTCTGGGCCAGGGCGGGCACGACGACAGGGCGCTGCGGCACAAGCTGGCCGTGAGTTTCTTTCGGACCCTGCTGGAAACGGAACAACTCCCGCAGGCCGTGCTGTTCTATACGGCGGGGGTGAAGCTGCTCACAGAAGAATCGCCGTGCCTGGCGGAACTGAAGGAACTGGCGGCGAAGGGCGTGCCGCTGATTGCCTGCCGCACCTGCCTGGAGTTCTACGGCCTCCTGGATCGCCTGGCCGTGGGCGAGATCGGCAACATGGCCATGATCGTGGAGGAGATGGGCAAGGCGGGGAAAGTCATCACCCTGTGACGTCGCCTCGCGGCTAAAAGCGCTCGTAACGCATGTTGAGGCGGCCCTTGCAGGGGCCCAGCTTGCAACTCCAGAAGGGCTTTTTGCCGACCGGATCCTTGCGGATCATTTTCCGGCCGCATTCCGGGCAACTGGGAATGTTCCAGGCACCGCGGGTGCCCAGGGCCAAGAGGCGCGCCTGGGCGTCGGCGGGCAGGCGCTGGATCAGGGTCAACAGGAGCTTGCCGTCAATGGGCACCACCCGGTTCTGCTGGCCAAAGGCCTTGCTGTCATCGGTGAATTCGCCGCTGGTCATGAAAAAGCCCTTTTCCAGCTTCTCGTGGGCCATGACCCCCAACAGTTCCCGCATAGGCTTGATGCCAGCGATGCGCGTGGCCTTGCACTGCACGATGGCGGTGGTGCGGGTCGGTTCGGCTTCATCCTGGTAGAGGCGGATGTCGATGCCACCGTCCGGCCCCAGGGCCGTGGTGTCGCAGCGGATGCCCTTCTCCCGGTAATAGGCGGCGCACAGCTCTTCGAAGAGTCTCCATTCGATGTTCTGCAGGACCTCCAGGCTCCAGGCGGTCGGCTTCTCCGCCGGAGCCGCCGGCGCTTGTAGTTGCGCTTGAGTTTGGGACTGCGCTTGCGGGCGATCTTGTGGGCTCTGAGGCGCTTCCTGGCGCGGCGGCGGTGCGGGGCTGCGGGGCGGGCTGTACTCCCTGCGGGCAGGCGTTGTCCGCATTGTTCGGGCCGGCGTCCGGGGTGTGCCGGTAATTCCTTCCGCCCCCCTCAGCGCCGCCGCGATGAGCTTGAACAGGGCGATGGTGCCGAAAGCCAGCGCGACCCAGTTGGCAATCGAGGTGAGGCTGACGAAGAACGGAGCGAACATGCCTGCCGTACCGGCAAATGCAGGAACAAGGATACGGCCGCCGATGAGCGCAAAAATGGCCACCAGAGCGGCGTATTGCCAGTTGTTCTTGAGTGCGCCCCCCAGAAGGGAGTCCTGTCTGCGCCTGCGAGCCATCGGGTAAGGGAATGCGGGGGGGGGGGGATGCCAAAGGCGTGGAGTATACGCGATACCGGTCCACCTTTCAGCAAGCTTTCACCCGGTGTGGGTGGCGGAAGGCGATCCGCGGTCGTACTCAGGCCCCTGGCCGGGTTACACTCACGCCCCTCCCCGCCGGCCGGGCTTTCGCCGGGCCACGAATCCCCTCTTACCGGAAGCAAACCCCATGACACAGAAAAGAACCGACCTGGCCAAGAAGCTCGGACTGCAGATCAACGGCCGCATGAAGAAGGCAGGCTCCCCCGACCGCTTCGGCAAGGCCTCCGGCCAGGACAGCCAGGGCGACGCTCCCCTGAACCCCTTGATCGCCGGCCTGCTCAAGAAAGCCCCTGCGGCGGAAAAGTAATCATCATCCTGAGCAGGGCCGGTTTCCGTGGGGCGCCCGCCCATGCGGAAACAGCAGCGGAATCCCTTAGAATGTGCGCTTTTGCGGCCCGGCCGGGGTCGCGCCATAAATCCAAGGGGATGCCATGTTCAAGAAGCTCACGCTCGCCGCCTGTCTTTCCACTCTTGCCGCTAGCAGCCTCGCCGCCGACAGCGTCAAGGTGGGCATGATGACCACCCTGTCCGGGCCGGGTGCCAGCCTGGGCATCGACATCCGGGACGGTTTCAACCTGGCCGTTAAGCACCTGAACAAGAAGCTGGGGGGCCTGCCGGCGGAAATCATCATTGCCGACGACACCCAAAACCCGGAGACGGCCAAGCAGCTGGCCGAGCGTTTCATCAAGAAGGACAAGGTGGATATCGCCACCGGCGTGGTCTTCTCCAACATCATGCTGGCCGTAGGCCCGGCCTTCTTCGGGGCCGAGACCTTCTACATCTCCGCCAATGCCGGCCCCAGCCAGTACGCCGGCGCGGGCTGTAATCCCTGGTTCTTCAACGTGGCCTGGCAGAACGACAGCCTGCACGAAGCCATGGGCAAGTACATGCAGGACAAGGGGGTCAAGAAGGCCGTGCTGCTGGCTCCCGCCTACCCAGGCGGCAACGACGCCATCAGCGGCGTGAAGACCTACTACAAGGGCAGCGTGGTGGAGGAGATCCGCACCAAGATGGGCCAGCTGGATTACGCGGCCGAAATCGCCCAGATCCGCGCCGACAATGCGGAGGCCCTCTACATCTTCCTGCCGGGCGGCATGGGCGTGAACTTCCTCAAGCAGTATGCCCAGTCCGGCATGATGAAGAAGACCCCGGTGTATGCCCCCGGCTTCTCCGCCGACGACGACACGGCCCGCGGCGTGGGGCCCGCCATGGAAGGCGTGTACAACACCACCCACTGGTATCGGGAAATGGAAAACCCGGTGAACAAGAAGTTCGTCGCCGACTTCCAGAAGGACTACGGCCGCCTGCCCACCCTCTTCGCCTCCCAAGGCTACGACGCCGCCCTGTTGATGGATGCCGCCATCAAGCAGGTGGGGGGCAAGATCGAGAACAAGGCGGCATTGCGCAAGGCCCTGGAAACCGTCAAGGCTCCCTCCACCCGGGGTGACTACAGCTTCGGCCCCAACCATTACCCCGTGCAGGCCTATTACCTGCGCCAGGTGGTAAAGAACGCCGACGGCACGGTGGGCAACAAGTACGTGGGCAAGGTGGCGGATCGCCTGGTGGACGCCTACGTGGCCCAGTGCAAGATGCAGTAAGCCGGCTATCTGCCAGACACTTCTGACTTTGGCCCCGACTCCCTCCCCTTCAAGGGGAGGGCCGGGGTGGGGATGGGGGTGTTTTCCGGACCCCATCCCCCTCCTGACCTCCCCCTTGAAGGGGGAGGAAATTTGGCTCCGTACCCCATGCTTCCCTTGATCCTGGAACAATCCTTGAACGGCCTGCAATATGGCCTGATGCTGTTCCTGCTGGCCGCCGGGCTGACCCTGGTGTTCGGCATCATGGACCTTATCAACCTGGCCCACGGCTCGCTCTACATGATCGGCGCCTTCATGGCCGCCGCCCTGTTCCAGCATTTCCAGAATTTCTACCTGGCGGTGGTATTGGCCATCCTGCTCACGGCCCTCTTGGGCGCGCTGCTGGAGCGGGTGCTCTACCGGCGCCTGCAGACCATGAGCCACTTGTCCCAGGTGCTGGCCACCTTCGCCCTCATTCTGATTGCCAACGAGAGCATCAAGATCGCCTTCGGCGGCCAGCCCCTCTCCATCGAACTGCCGGCCAGCCTCTCCGGCACGGTGAATCTCATGGGCGAGGATCTGCAATATCCCCTTTACCGCCTGCTCATCATCGCCGTGGGTCTCATGGTTGCTGCCGGCCTGTATTACCTGGTGAACAAGACCCGCATGGGCATGTGGCTGCGGGCCGGCACCTCGGACCGGGTCATGGCCGCCACCATGGGCGTGCGTATCCAGCCCCTGTTTACCGGCATCTTCGCCCTGGGGGCGGGACTCTGCGCCCTGGCCGGGGCGCTCCTGGGGCCGCTCCTGGCAGTGTCCGTGGGCATGGGGGAAACCATCCTTATCCCCGCCTTTGAAGTCATCGTCATTGGCGGCATCGGTTCCATGCGCGGCGCCCTGGTGGGGGCCTTGCTGGTGGGCATGATCGACTCCCTCGGGCGCCTGGCCATGACCAGCCTCTTGAAGGCCTTTGCTGTTGCCGGTGCCGCCACCCTGGGGGCCACCCTGGCCTCCATGCTGGTGAGTCTGCTGATGGTGGGCGTGCTGTTTTTCCGGCCCAGCGGCCTCTTTCCGGCCAGAGGCTAAGCGCCATGGCTTTGGAGTTTGCCCCCACATATGAAGGCCATGGCGGTCTTCCCTCACCCTCAATCCTGGCTGCGCCCCCCACGGCCGGCATTGCACTGCCGGCCGGCTGCGAGGGCGGCAAGCGGTGCTTGCCGAATTCCCCTCTCGCCCCGGCGGGAGAGGGAAGCGTTGTGAGTCGGCTTCGCCGACTTTCCTAATAACGATGTCCGAACCAACGCCCCAACCGGAAACCCTCACCACGCCCCTCATGTCCGGGCTACCCAGCCCCTGGGCGGCCCTGGCCATCGCCGCGCTGCTGATGGTCTATCCGCTGGCCATGAGCGCCCTGGGGCAAACTTTCTACATTGGCCTGGGCAGCAGGGTGCTGATCCTGGCCCTGGCGGCCAGCGCCCTCAACCTGGCCCTGGGCTATGGCGGCATGGTCAGCCTGGGACACGCCGCCTTCCTGGGAGCCGGTGCCTATACGGTGGCCATTCTTGCCGGTATGGGGGTGAATCAGGCCTGGGTGGTGCTGCCTCTGGCCTTTGTCGTTGCCGCCCTGGGCGCCTGCCTCACCGGCGCCATCAGCCTGCGCACCAAGGGCGTGTATTTCATCATGATCAGCTTGGCCTTCGCCCAGCTCTTCTACTACTTGGCCCTGTCCCTGCCGAGTATGGGGGGCGATGACGGGCTGCCCCTGACGGAGCGCTCTCTTGTACCGGGTCTCAAGCTGTCGGATGACCTGAGCTTCTACTACTTCGTGCTGACCATCGCCGCCCTGGTGTTCTTCCTGCTCTACCGGTTGGTGGCCTCCCGCTTCGGCCGTGCCCTGGTGGCGACCCGGGAAAACGAGCGGCGCATGGCGGCCATCGGCTACCCGGTGTTCCGCTTGAAGCTCGCCGCCTGGACGCTTTCCGGCGGCATCGCCGGCCTGGCGGGGGGCCTGCTGGTTAACCTCAGCATGGGGGTTACGCCCCATACCCTCACCTGGCACCAGTCCGGCATCCTGCTGGTCATGGCCATCCTGGGGGGATCGGGCTATTTCTGGGGCGGCCTGACGGGTGCTGCTATCTTCCTGGTGCTGGAGGAAGTGATTTCCGCCTACACGGAACACTGGAACCTGGCCCTGGGCGGCCTGCTGCTGTTCATTGTGCTGGCCGCGCCCAATGGCGTCATGAGCTTCAAGGCTTTTTCCGGAGGAAAGAAGCCATGACCTTGGAAAAAGCACTTTCTTCACCGCAGAGGCGCAGAGGCGCAGAGACAACCTGGAAGTGCGAGGTTTGTCCTCTGCCTGGAGGCTCGCATGTGAGGCCGGATTTATCCGGCCTAGGCGGGCTGAAGCCCGCCCCACATAAGCGTTCCCTCCGCGCCTTTGCGCCTCTGCGGTTTAAAAAAGGGGCTCCAGCATGAGCGTCCTTCTGCGTACCGAGCACTTGGCCAAGCGCTACGGCGGCCTGGTGGTCACCCATGACTGCAACCTGGAAATCCTCGAAGGGGAAATCCACGCCCTCATCGGACCCAACGGCGCCGGCAAGACCACCCTGCTGGCCCAGCTCTCCGGCGAGTTGGCCCCGGACGGCGGGCGCATTTATTTTCGGGGTCGGGACATCACCCGTGAGCCGGTGCATCGCCGGGTGGCAGCCGGTATTGCCCGCTCCTTCCAGATCACCACCCTGTTTTCACGGCTGACGGTACGGGAGAACCTGGAACTGGCGGTACAGGCCCGCACCGGCCACTCCTTCGACCTCTTCCGCCCGGTAGCTCGGGAGCCGGCGCTGGAACAGGGTGCGGCGGAAATGGCGGAACGGGTGGGGCTGCTGGAGGTTTTCGAGCGGGTGGTGGGTACCCTCTCCCACGGCCGCCAGCGCGCCCTGGAACTGGGCCTGGCCTTGGCCTGCCGGCCGAAACTGCTGCTGCTGGACGAGCCTACCGCCGGCACCGACCCGGAAGAATCCCAACGCATGGGGGATCTGATCCACTCCCTCAAGGGGGCGCACGCGGTCATCCTGGTGGAGCACGACATGGATGCCATCTTCCGTCTGGCGGACCGGGTCTCGGTGCTGGTGGCAGGTTCCATTGTCGCCACCGGCACCCCGGACGCCATTCGCACCAACCCGGAAGTCATCCGCGCCTACCTGGGCGACGGGGTGGAGGACTGACATGACGCCTCTCATCTCCTTCCGCGACGTGGATGCCGGCTATGGCCAGAGCCAGGTGCTGTTCGGCATGGACTTCGACCTCCTGCCCGGCCAGGTCACCACCCTGCTGGGCAAGAACGGCATGGGCAAGACCACCACCCTGCGCACCCTGTTCGGCCTGATCCCGGCTTGGCAGGGGGAGATCCAGTTTTGCGGCGAACGCATCAATGGGTGGGCCACGGAGAGCATCGCCGAGCTGGGCATCGCCCTGGTTCCGGAAGGCCGGCATATCTTCCCCAACCTGACGGTGCGGGAAAATCTGGTGGCCTTTGCCTTCCGGCGTAGCGGCAAGCCCGATCCCTGGACGCTGGAGCGCATCCACGGACTGTTCCCGCGCCTGAAGGAACGGGAACGCAACATGGGCAACGAGTTGTCCGGCGGCGAGCAACAGATGCTGGCCATTGGCCGGGCCCTCATGACGAATCCCCACCTCTTGATCCTGGATGAGGCGACCGAAGGTCTCTCGCCCCTGGTCAGGAAGGAAATCTGGCAGGTGCTGGAGCGCCTCAAGAATGATGGCCAGACCATCCTGGTCATCGACAAGCACCTGAAGGAAATCCAGCGCGTGGCCGACCACCACATCTTCATGGAAAAAGGCCGCGTCTGCTGGCGTGGCAGCAATGCCGACCTGCAGGCCCAGCCTGAAATCTGGGGGCGCTACCTGGGGGTCTGAGGCGGCGTCCTCTGTGCTTCAAGCGTCGATAGGCTCCTAACGTCAGGCGGCGCGCTTGAGTTTTCTCAGGAAGTCCGGGAAGTCCAGGTCGTGGCGGCGCTGCAGGCCCTTGGCTTCCTTTTCCAGCAGTGCCCAGTGGGGCGAGAAAGCCGGGTCCTTGAAGGCGAAGGCGATGTGGTTTTCGCCGTCTCCCACCCGCAGAGTGATGACCCGGCCGTTGAAGGCCTCCTCGATGAGGGCCAGCAACGGCTCCCAGGTGTCCGCGGCGCCGGCCAGGTTGGTCACCAGTATCCCCGTGGGCTTGAGGCGCCGCCGGGCCGCCTCGAAGAAGGCCGGCCGGGCCAGGCTGCCGGAAATGCCCTCCCGGTCGAAGGCGTCCAGCAGCAGCACGTCGGTGTCGGCTTCCGCCCGGGGCAGGTAGTCGCAGGCATCCGCCTGCACGATGGCCAGGCGTTCGTCCTCTGCCAGGTCGAACTGGCTGCCCAGGGCGATGATGGCCGGGTCGATCTCCACGGCGGTCATTTTGGCCCGGGGCAGTTGCCGGCGGCAGAAGCGTACCAGGGAGCCTCCCCCCAGGCCCACTAGCAAGAGGCGCTTGGGGCTGGCGTTGAAGAGCAGGAAAGCCATCATGTGGCGGGTGTAACCCAGTTCCAGGGCGTCCGGCTTCTTGAGGCGCATGGCGCTTTGCAGGAAGCGCAGGTTGAAATACAGGTAGCGCACCCGCCCGTCGTCCAGGACGAAGGGCTTGCCGTAGGTGCCGGCCATGATGGCGCTGCGCAAGACCTCCGGGTCCGCGTCGGCGGCGTCCCGTACACGGATGACGCCTTCTTCGCTGAGGATGCCGGCGGGCAGTTCGAACCAGTGGCTCATGGATAGTGTGCAGGGGGCAAGGGAGGCGGAATGTAGTGCATTCGCTACCGATGCGAAAGTCCGGGCACCGGTTTTCGCCGGCACCCGGGTGATGCCTTACTCGATAGCCATAGCCGACTTGGCGTATTGGCGCAGCACGAACTTCTGGATCTTGCCGGTGGAGGTCTTGGGCAGTTCGCCATATACGAACTGCTTGGGCACCTTGAAGTGGGCCAGATGGGCGCGGCAGTGGGCCTTCATTTCCTCAGCGGAAACCGTCACGCCGTCCTTCAACTCGATGTAGGCGCAGGGTACTTCGCCCCATTTTTCGTCCGGCTGGGCGACGACCGCCGCCGCGATCACCGCCGGGTGGCGGTAGATCACATCCTCGACTTCCAGGGAGGAGATGTTCTCGCCCCCGGAGATGATGACGTCCTTGGAGCGGTCCTTGATCTTGACGTAGCCGTCCGCATGGACCACCGCCAGGTCCCCGGTATGGAACCAGCCGCCCTCGAAGGATTCCGCCGTGGCCTTCTCGTTCTTGAGGTAGCCCTTCATGACCAGGTTGCCGCGGAACATGATCTCGCCCATGGTTTCCCCATCCCAGGGCACCGGCTCCATGGTGTTGGGATCCAGCACCGTGATGGCTTCCTGCATGTGGTAGCGCACGCCTTGCCGGCCATTCCTGGCCGTGCGCATCTCGATGGACAGCTTGTCCCATTCCGGGTGCTTGGCGCAGACGGAGGCCGGGCCGTAGGTTTCGGTGAGGCCGTAGACGTGGGTGATGTTGAAGCCCATACGCTCGGCGCCCTCGATGATGGCAGCGGGGGGCGCGGCGCCAGCTATCAGGCCATTGACCTGGTGTTCAATGCCGTCCCGCAGGGCTTCCGGCGCATTGATCAGCATGCCGTAGACGATGGGGGCGCCGCACATGAAGGTGACTTTGTGCTCTCGGATCAGGGAGAAGATCACGGCCACGTCCACCTTGCGCAGGCAGACGCTGGTGCCGGCATTGGCCGCCAGGGTCCACACGAAGCACCAGCCGTTGGCGTGGAACATGGGCAGGGTCCACAGATAGACGGCGTTCGGCGGCATGCCGCAGGCCATGATGTTGCTGGCGCAATTCAGGTAGGCGCCCCGATGGTGGTAAACCACGCCCTTGGGGTTGCCCGTGGTGCCGGAGGTGTAGTTCAGGGAGATGGCGTCCCACTCGTCCTTGGGCAGGGACCAGGCGTAATGGGGGTCGCCGCCGGCAATGAAGGTCTCGTAGGTCTGTTCCCCCAGGCATTCGCCGCCGGTGAAATCCGGATCCGTGGCGTCAATGATGAGCGGCTTGGCGCCCTCCATCAGGTCCAGGGCGCCGCGCACGATGACAGAGTATTCCGGATCCGTGATGAGCACCTTGGCCTCGCTGTGGGCCAGCATGAAGGCGACGGTTTCCGCATCCAGACGGGTGTTGAGGGTGTTGAGCACAGCGCCGGCCATGGGCACGCCGAAATGCACTTCGAACATGGCGGCCACATTGGGCAGCATGACGGCCACCGTGTCACCCTTGCCGATGCCCATGCGGGACAGGGCCGAGGCCAGCTGGCGGCAGCGGGTATAGGTTTCCGCCCAGGTGTATTGGCGCGCGCCCTGGATGACGGCAATGCGTTTCGGATAGACAAAGGCCGAGCGCTCGATGAATGTGAGCGGGCTCAGGGGCACGAAATTCGCTTCGTTGCGATCAAGCCCGGTTGAATACGGATTGCTGTTTGCCACGATGATCTCCTCTTTGTGTGGAAGAAATGCCGGCGGTTCTTGGGGAAAATCGCCTGGCGGGTCTTCTGCGACTGTATTTTTATGTTTTCTGCAAAGCTGTGGATGTTCTTGAACTGCGGTACTAACGGGCATGACGAAGACCACGCCAATTAATGAAAGTCAGGGTCATGCCCGTTTCCCTCACCCCCCGCCCCTCTCCCGCAAGGGGCGAGGGGAGCGCAGTGAGTCGCTGGCGCGACTTCCACACTAAATCGCCCCTGCGGCCAGCAGGGTAGCGATGGCGTCGGCTGGGAAACCCCAGTCGGCGAGCACGTCCTCGCCGCTTGCGCCCGGTGTGGGCGGCGTCGGCTTGCCTGCCGGGGTGCGGGAGAAGCGGGGCGCGGGGGCCGGCTGGGTCACGCCGTTGACCTCGATGAAGGTCTGGCGGGCCAGGTTGTGGGGGTGCCGGGGCGCCTCCTCCATGTCCAGCACCGGCGCCACGCAGGCATCCGTGCCTTCCATGAGGGCGCACCATTCATCCCGGGTCTTGGTCAGCAGCACGGCGGTGAGCTTTTCCTTCAGGGCCGGCCATTCTTCCCGCGCCCACTGGGCCTTGAAGTCCGGATCGGTGATGCCGGCCTTTTCCAGGAACAGGGCGTAGAACTGGGGTTCGATGGGACCAATGGACAGGTACTTGCCATCCAGGCAGGCGTAGGTGTCGTAGAAATGGGCGCCGCCGTCCAAGAGGTTGCTGCCGCGCTGCTGGGTCCATTGGCCCATGGCCTTCAGGGTGTACATCATGGACATGAGGAGCGCCGAGCCGTCGGTCATGGCTGCATCCACCACCTGGCCCTGGCCCGAGTTCTTGGCTTCCAGCACGCCGGCGAGGATGCCCAGGGCCAGCAGCATGGCGCCGCCGCCGCAGTCCGCCACCAGGTTCAGCGGCACCACCGGCTTGCCGCCCTTCTCGCCGATGGCGTGGAGCGCCCCGGAAAGCGACAAATAATTGATGTCGTGTCCGGCGGCATGGGCCAGGGTGCCGGTTTGGCCCCAGCCGGTCATGCGGCCATACACCAGCTTCGGATTGCGGGAGAGGCAGACGTCCGGCCCCAGGCCCAGGCGTTCCATGACGCCGGGACGGAAGCCTTCGATGAGGGCGTCGGCGCCCTCAATCAATTTCAGCGCGGCTTCGATGGCCGCAGGCTGCTTCAGGTCCAGGGACACCACCCGGCGGGAGCGGTTGAGGATGTCGATCTTCGGGTCGAACAGTTCCGCCACCGGGCGGCCGGGGACTGTCTTGCGTTCGATGCGTACCACCTCGGCGCCCAGGTCCGCCAGGATCATGGCCCCCATGGGGGCGGGGCCGAGGGC
The DNA here is from genome assembly GCA_043743785.1 of Rhodocyclales bacterium. Taxonomy (GTDB): domain Bacteria; phylum Pseudomonadota; class Gammaproteobacteria; order Burkholderiales; family Rhodocyclaceae; genus JAQTNA01. The sequence goes on from JAYTVW010000089.1 coordinate 45,429, forward strand.
GGCGAATTCAATGATACGGATGCCGTGGAGGGGCCCCATGGTGTTTCCTTGGTGGATTTGTTGCTGTGGGGGCGAACTTGTTCGCCCGTGACCCTCAGAAGCTCACGGGCGAACAAGGCATGGTGCTTACTCGGCGGCGATGCTGCGACCGATGACCAGCCGCTGGATGTCGTTGGCGCCTTCGTAGATCTGGCAAATGCGCACGTCCCGGTAGATGCGTTCCACCGGGAATTCAGACGTGTAGCCGCAGCCGCCGTGGATCTGAATGGCATCCGACGCGATCTTCTCGGCGGCTTCGGAGGCGAACATCTTGGCCATGGAGGCTTCCTTGAGGCAGGGCTTGCCGGCATCCTTCAACTGGGCGGCGCGCCACACCATGAGGCGGGCGGCATCCAGCAGGGTGGCCATGTCCGCCAGGCGGAAATTCACTGCCTGGTGCTCGATGATGGGCACGCCGAAGGTGATGCGTTCCTTGGCGTAGCTGACGGCGGCCTCGAAGGCGGCCCGGGCCATGCCCACGCTCTGGGAGGCGATGCCGATGCGGCCCGCTTCCAGGTTGGACAGGGCGATCTTGTAGCCTTCGCCTTCCTTGCCTAGCAGGGCGGAGGCCGGCACCCGGCAGTTCTCGAAGACGATCTGGGCTGTGTCGGAGGCGTGCTGGCCCATCTTCTCCTCGATGCGGGCGACGATGTAGCCTGGCGTGGCGGTGGGTACCAGGAAACAGGAAATGCCCTTCTTGCCGGCGGCCTTGTCGGTGACGGCAAAGACGATGGCCATTTCGGCGTGCTTGCCGGTGGTGATGTACTGCTTGACGCCGTTCAGCACGAAGTGGTCGCCATCCCGGTCGGCCCGGGTGGTGATGGCGGCGGCGTCCGAGCCGGTGTGGGGTTCGGTCAGGCAGAAGCAGCCGAGCTTTTCGCCCCGGGCCAGGGGCTTCAGCCAGGTCTGTTTCTGTTCTTCCGTGCCATATTTGAAAGTGATGCCGCAGGCCAGGGAGTTCTGCACCGACACGATGGTGGAGGTGGCACCGTCACCGGCGGCGATTTCCTCGAGGGTCAGCACCAGGCTCATGTAGTCCATGCCGGCACCGTCATATTCCTCCGGTACCACCATGCCCAGGGCACCCAGGGCACCGAGTTCCTTCAATACCTGGGCCGGGAAGGTGTGGTTCCGGTCCCACTCCGCCGCGAAGGGCGCGATGCGTTCCTGTGCAAAGGAACGCATGGTGTCGCGGATCATTTCCTGTTCTTGGGTCAGCAGCATGTTGTTGTCTCCTTATTCCACCCAGGTGTGGGCGAACTTGTTTTGTGGGGGCGAACTTGTTCGCCCGAAACATCAAGCATCGGGCGAACAAGTTCGCCTCTACAAATCCTTTACAGCATCTCGACGGCCAGGGCCGTCGCTTCGCCGCCGCCGATGCACAGGCTGGCGATGCCGCGCTTGCCACCGGTCTTCTTCAGGGCGCCCAGCAGGGTGACGATGATGCGGGCACCGGAGGCGCCGATGGGATGGCCCAGGGCACAGGCACCGCCGTTGATGTTCACCTTGGCGTGATCAAGCGCAAGGTCGTGGATGGCGGCCATGGTCACCACGGCAAAGGCTTCGTTGATTTCCCACAGGTCCACGTCGGTGGTGGTCCAGCCGGTCTTGGCCAGCAGTTTCTGCATGGCGCCCACGGGGGCGGTGGCAAAGAGGGCGGGTTCGTGGGCGTGGGTACTGTGGCCGACGATCTTCGCCAGGGGCTTAAGTCCCAGATTAATGGCGGTGGAGGCGCGCATCATCACCAGGGCGGCGCCACCGTCGGAGATGGAACTGGAATTGGCCGGCGTCACCGTGCCGTCCTTGCGGAAGGCGGGCTTCAGGGAGGCAATCTTGTCGATCTTGGCCTTGGGCGGCTGCTCGTCATCCTTGATGACCATGTCGCCCTTGCGGCCAGCTACCGTCACCGGGACGATTTCCCACTCGAAGGCGCCGGACTTGATGGCGTCCTGTGCCCTTGTGGTGGAGGCGATGGCGAAAGTATCCTGGGCTTCGCGGGTGAAGCCGTAGTTGCCGGCGCAGTCTTCGGCGAAGGTGCCCATGAGACGGCCTTTTTCATAGGCATCTTCGAGGCCGTCGAGGAACATGTGGTCGAAAATCTGGCCGTGGCCGAGGCGGTAGCCGGCGCGGGCCTTGGGCATCAGGTAGGGGGCGTTGGTCATGGATTCCATGCCGCCCGCCACCATCACGTCGTTGGTGCCCGCCAGCAGCAGGTCATGGGCCAGCATGGCGGCCTTCATGCCGGAACCGCACATCTTGTTCACCGTGGTGCACCCGGCGGAGAGAGGCAGGCCGGCGCCCAGGGCCGCCTGGCGGGCGGGGGCCTGGCCCAGGCCGGCGGGCAGCACGCAGCCGAAGATGACTTCTTCCACCAGTTCGGCGGAAATGCCGGCGCGCTCCACGGCGGCCTTGATGGCTGCGGCGCCCAGCTGGGGCGCGGTCATGCTGGAAAAATCACCCTGGAAACCGCCCATGGGCGTGCGGGCGACGGAAACGATAACGACGGGATCGGTGGTGGTCATTGTTGCTACTCCTGATAAATGCGTGAGGAGTGAGGAGTGAGGGGTGAGGGGGTAGAAGTCACCGCGCGCCTCGCGCGCGCAAATTTTGACTCCTAACTCCTAACCCCTCACTCCTCACGCTTTTCAATTATTTCGCTGCCATGCGGATGGCGCCATCCATGCGGATGACTTCGCCGTTCAGGTATTGATTGCTGAAAATGTGTTCCACCAGGGAGGCGTATTCGGCGGGCCGGCCCATGCGGGAGGGGAAGGGCACCATCCTGCCGAGGGCGTCCTGTACGTCAGCCGGCATGCCCGCGAGCATGGGGGTTTCCATGATGCCGGGGGCGATGCTCATGACGCGGATGCCGGAGCGGGCCAGTTCCCGGGCGATGGGCAGGGTCATGGCCACGATGCCACCCTTGGAGGCGGCGTAGGCGGCCTGACCGAGCTGGCCGTCGAAGGCGGCGACAGAGGCGGTGCTGACGATGACGCCCCGCTCGCCGCCTTCTTCCGGCTCCGACTTGCTCATGATCTCGGCGGCGAGCCGGATCATGTTGAAGCTGCCCACCAGGTTGATGTTGATGGTGCGGGCGAAGCTCGCCAGCTTGTGGGCGCCGTCACGGCCCACCACCTTTTCGGCCGGGGCGATTCCGGCACAGTTCACCAGGCCCCGCAGGGTGCCCATTTCCACGGCGGCGGCGAAGGCGCCCTGGGCGCTCTCTTCGTTCGAGACGTCCGTCTGCACGAAACGGGCATTGGCGCCCAGCTCCGCCGCCAGGGCCGCACCGGCTTCGGCGTTGACGTCGGCCAGCACCACCTTGCCGCCATTCGCCACGATCATGCGGGCGGTTGCCGCCCCCAGGCCGGAACCGCCGCCGGTCACCACGAATACTTTGTCCTTGATCTGCATGTCTTGTCTCCTGTTGTTGGATGGTGCCGCCGGGCGGCGCCGCTGCGGGCAGAAGTGTAGGCACTCCGGCCCCCGCTCTCCATGCCGAAAGCGCTCAAGCTGGGTGATAGAATTTGCCACTCTGCCCCTCCCCCAAAAACTGAATAAAACGCCGAGGCGCCGAGACGCCGAGAAAACATGGAGATAAATGAGCAGGAGCGCCAGTTCGATTGTTTCTTAGCATGTTCATCGTTCAGTTTTTGCTTTTCCTCGGCGCCTCTGCGTCTCGGCGTTTCAATAGATTTTCCAGGAAAATCCGGTACCCCCCATGAGCCATTCCCCGGCCAGCGAAAAAGGCACCATTGCCATCGGTTTCGTGCACGAAGCCCTGGTGTGCGTGCGGGAGCGGGGGCTGGATGCGGAGACCATGCTGCTCGCCGCCGGCATTTCCCCGGAACTGCTGAACACCCCCCTGGCAAGGGTCTCGTCGGCCCACTATGGCGCCCTCTGGCACCACATTGCCAAGACCCTGGATGACGAGTTTTTCGGCATGGACAGCCGGCCCATGAAGGTGGGCAGTTTCACCCTGTTGAGCCATGCCGTCATCCACAGCGATACCCTGGAGCGGGCACTGCGGAGGGCCTTGCGCTTCCTGCGGGTGGTCATGGATGATCTGGAAGGGGAACTGGTGCGGGACGGCGACATTGCCCGGGTGATACTCAAGGAGCGAGCAGGGCCGGAAGGCGCGCCCCGGCGGGCCTTCGCCTATGGCACTTTCCTGCTCATGGTGCACGGCCTGGCCTGCTGGCTGGTGGGCCGGCGTATTCCCCTCTTCAGCGCGGAGTTTCGCTGCGCGGAGCCGGCCTACAGCGACGAATGGCGGGTGCTGTTTTCCCCCGAGCTGAAATTCGGCCAGAACCGCACCGTCATCAGCTTCGCCGCCACCACCCTGGACATGCACAACATCCAGAACGAACGCACCATGAAGGAGTTCCTGCGCAGCGCGCCGGCCAACTTCCTGGTGAAGTACAAGAACAGCGACGGCCTCACCGCCCGCATCCGCCGACGCCTCAGGGAAATGCCGCCGGACGCCTGGCCCGACTTCGACTCCCTGGCCCGCCAGGTGCACAGTTCCGCCGCCACCCTGCGCCGCCGCCTGGACGAGGAAGGCCAGTCCTACCGCTCCATCAAGGACGACCTGCGCCGGGACCTGGCCATCTCCTACCTCAGCCACTCCGACAGAAGCGTCACCGACATCGCCGAAAAACTCGGTTTCGCCGAATCCAGCGCCTTCCACCGCGCCTTCAAGAAATGGACCGGCGCGAGGCCCGGTGAATATCGAAGGACGCTGCAGGCGTAAGCCTCTGTGGGGGCAAACTTGTTCACCTGTAATCATCATGTTTCTGAAACGCAAAAATAGCGACACGTTTTCTTGACCTGTCGTCGCCAGCGACATAAGCTGGATACCTGTCGCAAAAATTCGATTTTGACACCATGACTAGCATCAAGCTCCCCTGGCTGCCGGATCAGCCCTACAACGGCCTGCCGCCCTTGCCTCCGGCGCAGGAACTGGAAACCCGTGCCATCCTCAAACGCTGCATCACTGCCCGGTCTGCCTTGGCGGAGCTCAAGCAGGCTGCCCGGTTGATTCCCAACCAGAGCATGCTCATCAATACCATTCCCCTGCTGGAAGCCAGGGACAGTTCCGAAATCGAGAACATTGTCACCACCACGGATAAGCTTTTTCAGCACGCCGACGACGATAGCCAGGCTGATCCTGCCACCAAGGAGGCCCTGCGCTATCGCACGGCGCTCCATCAGGGTTTCGATTCGCTCTCCCGGCGCCCCCTATGTACGGCCACGGCCGTGGAAATCTGTCGTTCGCTCAAGGGCGTGGATATGGATATCCGCCGTACTCCCGGCACCCGCCTGGCCAATGACCGCAGCGGCGAAGTGATCTACACACCACCGGAAGGTGAAACCCTCCTGCGTGACCTGTTGGGCAACTGGGAACGCTTCCTGCACAACGAGGTAGACCTGGACCCCCTCGTACGCATGGCCGTGGGCCATTACCAGTTCGAGGCTATTCATCCCTTCACCGATGGCAACGGCCGCACCGGCCGTGTCATCAACAGCCTCTACCTGATACAAGAAGATCTACTGACGCTGCCGATTCTTTACCTCAGCCGCCACATCATCGCCCACAGGGCCGATTATTACCGGCTGCTGCTGGAGGTTACGACAAGCGGCGCCTGGGAACCCTGGATATTGTTCATGCTGCAGGCGGTCGAAGAAACCGCTGCCTGGACCACCGCCAAGATCGCCGCCATTCGTGCCCTGGCCGAACATACAACCGGCCACGTGCGGGAACGCCTGCCCAAGATTTACAGCCGGGAATTGGTGGATGTGATTTTCGAGCAACCCTATTGCCGCATCGCCAACCTGGTGGACAAGCAGATCGCCCAACGCCAGGCGGCGTCCCGCTACCTGAAAGACCTGGTGAAACTAGGTGTCCTGACGGAAATCCAGGTGGGCAAGGAAAAGCTTTTCATTCACCCCAAACTGATGACCTTGCTTACCCGGGACGGCAACGAGTTTCCCCCTTACGGCTGATCCGTGTCGATTCGCCGGGCCCGACTGCAGGTTTCGTGGATGTTTGCAGTTCTTGCCTTCCCGTCGATTACCTCATGCGGGTATCCTGCGCGACATGAATTCGCCGCGAGATGAAATCGGGAAACCGCCAGAAAGGGAATTTCCCCCCCGCTGTTTGTCCATCGACCTGGAGGTGGGCATCAAGGACGGGCGCATACACAAGTTCGCCGGGGTGCGGGGGGACGGGCCGGACAAGGTGGTGTTTCCGGCGGAGGGCTCCCTCGATCAATGCCTGAAAAAGCTGGATGCCCTGGCGGAGGGCGCGGCTTTCGTGCTGGGGCACAACCTGATTCGCTTCGACTTGCCCCAACTGGCGGCGCTGCGGCCGGGCTTGCAGCTTTTGTATTTGCCGGCGGTGGATACCCTGTGGCTGAATCCCCTGGCCCATCCCCGGAATCCCTACCACCATCTGGTCAAGCATTACCAGGACGGCAAGTTGCAGGCGGAGTGCATCAATGATCCGGAACTGGATGCGCGGCTGGCCCTGGAGGTGTTCCGCGAGCA
>JAYTVW010000090.1:0-40561 GCA_043743785.1 Rhodocyclales bacterium
GCCCAGTTGCTGCGCCGCTTGCAGGCCCCCCAGAGGCGGCGCCGCTTCGTCGAAATAGATTTCCGAATAGCATTCGTCGGAGGCAATGACGAAGCCGTAGCGGTCGGACAGTTCGAAGAGGTCGCGCCATTCCCCGAGGGACAGCACCTTGCCCGTGGGATTGCCCGGTGAACACACGTAGATGAGTTGCACGTCCTGCCAGACGGACTCGGGCACCTGGTCGAAGCCGGGGGCGAAGTTCGTTTCCGGCAACTGGTTCAGGAAGACGGGGTTGGCGCCGGCCAGATAGGCGGCCCCCTCGTAAATCTGGTAGAAGGGATTCGGGCTGAGTACCTTGGCGCCGGGACGGCTGCCATCCACCACGCACTGGGCGAAGGCGAAGAGGGCCTCCCGGGTGCCATTCACCGGCAACACCTGGGTGGCGGCGTCCGGTGCCGGCAATGCGTAGCGGTGGCCGATCCAGCCGGCGATGGCTAGGCGGAGGGCGTCGCTGCCCTGGGTCGTGGGATAATTCGCCAGCCCGGACAAGCCGGCAACGAGCGCCTGCCGGATGAACTCCGGCGTCGCATGCTGGGGTTCGCCGATGGATAGGCGAATTGGTTTCAGTCCTGCGGGGGCTTCGAGTCCGGCGAACAGCTGGCGCAGTTTTTCGAAAGGGTAAGGCTGGAGTTTGTCGAGATCTGGATTCACGGAATCTACACGGGGCCGGACCGTTGGCACCTGAATGGGCCGCGGGCAGTGCAAAAAATGGCGATTATACGGGCCTGACAGGATGACGTCCAAACCCGAACGGATAGCCCTGGGGGGGCTGTTGACCGGCGCCCTGGTGTGGGGCCTGATCTGGTATCCCTACCGGGTGCTGGAAAGCCTGGGGCTGCCGGGCATCGCCGCCACCTTGGCGACCTATGCCGTGGCCCTGGCTGGCGGCGCCGTGGCCTTCCGCTCAGCCTGGCCCAGCCTCAAGCCGACCCCCCTGGTGCTGGCCATCGCCTTATCCACCGGCGCCTGCAATCTGGGCTACGTGCTGGGCATGCTGCAGGGCGAGGTCATGCGGGTGCTGCTGCTCTTTTACCTGGCGCCCCTGTGGACCGTGCCCCTGGCCCGTCTCATTCTCGGCGAACGCCTGAACCGGGCCGGGGCTGTCGTGGTGGCTCTGTCCCTGGCGGGTGCCGTCACCATGCTGTGGCGCCCCGAGCTGGGCCTGCCCGGCCCCGCCCGGTCGGCGGAATGGCTGGGTCTGGGGGCGGGTTTCTGCTTCGCCCTCTCCAATGTGCTGGCCCGCCGGGCCTCCCATCTCAGCGAGGAAGCCAAGTCTCTGTCCATGTTCCTTGGCGTGCTGGTCCTCGGTGGGCTGCTCCTGCCCTTCGGCATTGTTCGTGTAGCGGTACCGGCCGAGCGGCTGGGGGAGGTGCTCCTGCTGGTCATGATGATCGGCATGATCCTGCTGGCGGTGAACATGGCGGTCCAGTTCGGCCTGGCCCACATGCCGGCCAATCGGGCCGTGGTCATCCTGCTGTGCGAGTTGGTGGTGGCTGCCCTGGGCGCCTGGCTGTTGGCGGGCGAAGCCATGGCCCCCCGGGAATGGCTGGGCGGGGCCATGATTGCCGGTGCCAGCCTGCTGTCGGGCCTGATGGAAGGGGAAAGTCGGTAAGCAGTGAGCGGTGACGAGTAAGCGGTGAAATTGCGCTTGCTGCTCACCGCTTACCGCTTTCTCCCTCAAGGTCTGGCTGTTATGATGCGCCCCGCCTAAAAAACCTTCCTGTTTCCCCGGATATTCGTGCGCCTCACCAAACTCAAACTTGCCGGTTTCAAGTCCTTCGTGGACCCCACTACCATTCTTCTGCCCGGGCAGCTGGTGGCGGTGGTGGGCCCCAACGGCTGCGGCAAGTCCAACATCATGGACGCGGTGCGTTGGGTACTGGGGGAATCGAAGGCCACGGAACTGCGTGGCGAGTCCATGCAGGACGTTATTTTCAACGGTTCCGGCAACAGAAAGCCCGTAAGCCGGGCCAGCGTGGAACTGGTTTTCGACAATGCCCTGGGCCGGGCCGCGGGCCAGTGGTCAGCGTATCCGGAAATCGCCGTCAAGCGCGTTCTCGACCGGGACAACAATTCCTCGTACCACATCAATAACCTGCAGGTGCGGCGCCGGGACGTCATCGACCTGTTCCTCGGCACGGGCCTGGGCCCCCGGGCCTACGCCATCATCGGCCAGGGCATGATCTCCCGCATCATCGAGGCTCGGCCGGAAGACCTGCGCCTTTTCCTGGAGGAGGCGGCCGGCGTCTCCAAGTACAAGGAGCGCAGGAAGGAAACCCAGCACCGCCTGGAGGATGCCCGGGAAAATTTGGCCCGGGTGGACGACATTCGCCTGGAACTGGACAACCAGATCGGTCGCCTGGAAGTGCAGGCGGAAGTGGCCCGGCGCTACAAGGCACTGCAGGACGGCCTTAGTCAAAGCCAGAACTTGCTGTGGTTCTCGAAAAGGAACAGCGCCAGGAGTGAGCGTGACAGGCTGTCCAAGGAAGCGGAACTGACTTCCCTGGCCCTGGAAGGCGAGACGGCCCGGCTGCGGGCCATCGAGGCCAGGGTGGAGGAGGGCCGCAGTGGCCATTACGCCGCTTCGGATGCTATGCATGGCGCCCAGGCTGAGCTGTATGCCGCCAACGCAGACGTGGCGCGGCTAGAGGGGGAACTGAATCACCAGAAGGACGCCCGCCGCCGTACGGAAAGCCGTTTGTCCCAGTTGGCGGAAGAGGACCGGCGCTGGCGCGAGCAGCGTGGCCGGGCAGATGAGGACGAGGCCCGCTGGCAGGAACAGGCGGAAGACGCGGCCCTGCGGATGGAGCAGGCGGAGGCGCGCCACGAAGAATTCAGGGAGCGCTTGCCCGTGGCGGAGCAGGCCTGGCAGACCGCCGAAAGCCTGGCCCTCGGCCTCGCCCGGGATTTGTCTCAGGTGGAGCAGCAATTGCGGGTGGAGGAAACCCAGTGCAGCAATGCCCGCCGCGCCCTGGAGGCCTTGCTGCAGCGCAAGAACCGCTTGGCCCAGAATGTGGCTGGCCTCGTGGCGCCGGATACCGCCATGCTCCAGGAATTGCGGGAAACCCAGGCGGAATTCCAACTCCAGCATGAGGGACTGCGGGACCGTCAGGCGGATCTGCAGGCGGCCTTACCCCATGCCCTGGCTGTCCAGAAGAGCACCCTGGAACGGGAGCGCGCGGCCCTGAAGGCCCTCACCGAAACCCGTGCTCGCCGGGATGCCTTGGCGGCCTTGCAGCAGAAGGTCCAGCAGGGTGGCTCCACCGGGGACTGGTTGAAGAAGCGCGGGCTGGCTGAATGCTTGCCCTTGTGGCGCAGCCTGCAGGTGGACGCGGGCTGGGAAACGGCCCTGGAGGCGGTGTTGCGGGAAAGGCTCTCCGCCCTGGCGGTGGACGAGGCCATGGCCCGGGCCATCCTGGCGGAACCCACCCAGGCGGTGCTGGCATTTGGTCTGGTGGGTACGGGAACGCCCGAGGATGTGGCGCCTGACGCGCTGCTGGCTCGGGTGCGCTGCCAGGACCCGGCCTGGCAGCCGTTGCTGGCGGCCTGGCTTGCCGGGGTACGTTGCAGCGAGGATCTGGCGGCGCTTGTGCCGGAACGCGGGGGCTTTGCGGAAGGGGAACTCTGGGTTAATCGTTCCGGCCAGAGCCTGAGCCGCCATGCCCTGTGCCTGTACGCGCCGGATGCCCGTACCCACGGCGTGCTGGAACGCCAGGAAGAGATCGATGCCCTCGGTGCCCGGCTGGCAGACCTGGAACAGGAACTGGTGGAGGCCCGGGAGGTCTTGCACCGGGCGGAGGCAGAGGTGGGTGTCTGCCAGGAACACCTGGCCCAGGTCCGGCGGGATACCCAGGATCTGCAGCAGAAACTGCACGGCAACCAGCTGGAAGTACTGCGCCTGGCGGAAGCAGAGCAGCGCTTCGAGGAGAAGAAGGCCAGGGCGGACCAGGATCGGGAAGACTTGGCCGAAACCGAAATGGTCGAAGGCGAGCGCCTGGAACAGGCGGAGATGGCGTCCGAGCAGCTGCGGGAACGTAGCGAGGCATTACGTGCAAGATTGGACGCCGCCCGGGAGGCCCAGCGTCGGGCCGATCTGGCCCTGCGGGAAGGCCGGAGCGCCGAGCAGGCGGCGGCCCGGGAAGTGCAGGAGGCCGGTTTTGCCGGCCGGGAGTGCGTTGCCAAGCTCGAAGACATCGCCCGCGCCCGCGTGCTGTCCGCCGAGCAACTGGAGCGCATTGCCGCAGAAATGGAATCCCGCCGGGAGGAATTGCTGGGCCTCGACGAGGCGGGCCTGCAGTCCGGTCTGCAGGCTGCGCTGGAGATGCGCCTCGCCCGGGAAAAAAACCTGGCGGCCCTGCGCATCGCGGTGGACGAGGCGGCGGAGGCCCTGCGGCAACTGGAGCAGGAGCGCTTGAGGACGGAGCAGGGCCTGAGTCCCCAGCGGGAGCGCATCAACGAACTGCGGCTGAAGGAGCAGGCGGCCCAGTTGAACGAAGAACAATATGCGGAGCGCCTCATTGAAAATGCCGCGGATGAGGCTGTGCTGGAGGCCCTGGCCATGGGGGGCGACATCAAGGAATCCCGTCTCAACGGCGAGATCAACCGGGCCAATGCCGCCATCGCCGACCTGGGGGCCGTGAACCTGGCGGCGCTGGATGAACTGGCCACGGCCCGGGAACGCAAAGGCTTCCTGGATGCCCAGTATGAGGACTTGAACCAGGCCATTTCCACTCTGGATGATGCCATCCGGCGCATCGACCGGGAGACCAGGGACCAGCTGCAGGCTACCTATGACGCGGTGAACCGCTACTTCGGCATTCTCTTCCCCCAACTGTTCGGTGGCGGCGAGGCGCGGCTGGTGCTGACCGGGGACGAAATTCTCGATGCCGGCATACAGGTCATGGCCCAGCCGCCGGGCAAGAAAAACAGCACCATTCACCTCCTTTCCGGAGGAGAAAAGGCACTCACGGCCATTGCTCTGGTATTCTCCATCTTCCAGTTGAACCCGGCCCCATTCTGCATTCTGGATGAAGTGGATGCCCCGCTGGACGATTCGAATACGGAGCGGTTCTGCGAGATGGTGAAGCGCATGTCGCAAGAGACCCAGTTCCTCTACATCAGCCACAACAAGATCACCATGGAAATGGCCAATCAACTGGTGGGGGTGACCATGCAGGAGTCCGGTGTATCCCGGGTGGTTGAAGTGGATATCGAGGAGGCGCTCAAATTGCGCGAAGAGGCTGCTGCTTGAGCGGCCTGGGACGAATTATTTTTCTGGCCGGGGGGGAATCCCGCCGCCAGCCACCGTGGGTACCGGCCTGAAGGCCGGATCTGCGGTGAAGAACGAACGGGAGTGGTAATGGTTATCAGCGAACTTCAAGCGAGCCTGATCGGCGCCGGTGTGGCCGCCATCGCCGTGATCTTTGCATACAACAAGTGGCAGGAAAGCCGTCATCGCCGGGTTGCCGAGCAGATATTTCGTCCGGATCATCCGGACGTGCTGCTGGAGGGGGATGTGCAGGGCCAGGAAAAAGGGCGGCTCGAGCCGGCCCTCGTCGATGTGCCGCCCCCTGCCAAGCCCACAGCCGAAGGGGGCAGGGCGCGCCCAGCATCCTCTGCAGCCCTTGCCGACGCCCATCTGGTGCCCGCCAATGAGATCGTCGAACCGCCCCTGACCCTGGCCGGTGAAAACACGGATGTGGTCGTGGGCCTGGATATCCGGGATCCGCTGGCTGCGTCCCTGTTGTGGCCCTCCCAACACGACGCCCTGCCACGGCTCTCCAAGCCGGTGTTGTGGTTTGGCCTCAACGAAAGAAAGGGCGATTGGGATACCCTTAGCGCCCACAGTGCCGGGCGTTATCGCCGCCTGCGGGTGGCCCTGCAGTTGGTGGATCGTCGCGGCCCGGTGGCGGAGGCGGAGGTGAATATCTTCCTGTCCGGCGTTAACCAGTTGGCGGAGCGCTTTCAGGCGGAAATGCATCTACCGGACCTGGGCGAAGTGCCCCTCCTGGCACAGGAACTGGATCAGTTTTGTGCCGGGGTGGATGTGCAGATCAGCGTCAATGTCATGACCAAGGACGGTGCCACCTTTGGCGGTACCAAGCTCCGGGGCCTGGCGGAGGCCTCCGGTTTCACCCTGCAGGGCGATGGTGCCTTCCATTACCAGGATGAGCATGGCACCACCCTGTTTTCCCTTGGTGCCCTGGACGGGCAGATGTTCTCGCCGGACAGCTTGCGCAACCAGAGCCTGCAGGGTCTGACCCTGAGCCTGGATGTGCCCCGGGTGCCGGAAGGCGGCTCCACCTTCGTGCGCATGAACCTGGTGGCCCAGCAATTGGCCCAAGCCCTCAACGGCGTGGTGGTGGACGACAACAAGGCGCCGGTGGACGAGCGCGCCGTGGGCATCATCCGCGCCAAGATCAATGAGTTCCAGCAGTCCATGGCACAGCGGGACATCGAGGCCGGTGGCCCCCTGGCGCTGCGCTTGTTTTCCTGACAGCTTGAATGCCCTTGGAAGACACTGTTTTGAAACGCCGAGGCGCAGAGGCGCCGAGAAAGCATGAACTTGGAGCATTGGCCTCGCTCACATCTCCTGTGAAGGGTTCTCGCCTCTCAAGTTTCTGTTATTCCTCGGCGTCTCGGCGTCTCGGCGTTTCAAATTGAGGTTTCTGACATGAACGAGGCTGCAGAGCGGGTCCGGTGGCTGAGGGCGGAAATCGAGCGCCACAACAGCGCCTATTACGTCCTCGACGCACCGATCCTTCCGGATGCGGCATTCGACCTGCTGTTCCGGGAGCTTCAGGAACTTGAAGCCACCCATCCGGAACTGCTGACGGCGGATTCGCCGACCCGGCGAGTTGGCGGCGCGCCGGCCCCGGAGCTCCTGCCGGTGCGCCACGCCGTGCCCATGCTTTCCATCCGCACGGAAACCGACGTTACGGCGGCGGGTGCGGCGGCCTTCGATACCCGCGTAAGGAACGCGCTGGACCGGCCGCCCGGCGCCGAGCCGGTGGAATATGTCGCGGAACTCAAGTTCGACGGTTTGGCCATCAACCTGCGCTATGAAGACGGCCTGCTGGTGCGGGCCGCCACCCGGGGCGATGGAGAGACCGGCGAAGACGTCACCCACAACGTGCGCACCATCCGCTGCATACCCCTGCGCCTCAAGGGCGATGTCCCTGCCGTGCTGGAAGCCCGTGGCGAAATCTACATGCGCCGGGACGATTTCGACGCCCTCAACGCCCGGCAACTGGCGGCGGAAGACAAGACCTTCGTGAATCCCCGGAACGCCGCCGCCGGTGCCGTGCGTCAGCTCGACCCGACCATTGCGGCGAAACGCCCCCTGTCCTTCTTTGCTTACGGACTGGGGGAAACTGTCGGCTGGGTCTCCCCCGGTAGCCACTGGGAAGTGCTGGACTGGCTGGCGGCGGCGGGCCTGCCGGTCTGCGAGCACCGGCAACGGGTGGTCGGCGCGGAAGCGCTGGCGGCTTTCCACGAGCGCATTGCACTAAAGCGGCCGGAGCTGCCCTACGACATCGACGGCGTGGTGTACAAGGTAAATCGTCTGGACCTGCAGCGGGAACTGGGCTTCGTCACCCGGGAGCCGCGCTGGGCCGTGGCCCACAAATACCCGGCGGAAGAAGCCTTGACGGTGGTCGAAGCGATTGACATCCAGGTGGGCCGAACGGGAGCGCTTACGCCGGTGGCCCGACTCAAGCCGGTGTTTGTCGGTGGCGTCACCGTCACCAACGCCACCCTGCACAACGCGGATGAAATCGCGCGCAAGGGCGGTATTTGCGTCGGCGATACGGTGATCGTGCGGCGGGCCGGCGATGTCATTCCGGAAGTGGTCGGCGTGGTAGCCGAGCGCCGCCCGGCCAGCGCCGCCGCCTTCGAAATGCCCACGGCCTGCCCCGTGTGCGGCTCCCACGTGGTCCGGGAGGAGGGGGAAGCCATCGCCCGCTGCTCAGGGGGATTCGCCTGCCGAGCCCAGCGCATCCAGGCCATTCTGCATTTTGCCGGCCGCCGCACCATGGATATCGACGGCCTTGGGGAGCGCTACGTGGAGCGCCTGGTGGAGTTCGACCTCATCCACGGCGTGGCGGATCTCTACCGCCTGGGTGTGGCGGATCTGCTTGCCATGAAGCGGCGCGCCGACGAACGGGAGGGCATCACGCCGGAAACCGTCAAGGCAGGCCAGGTGGCCACCCGATGGGCGGAAAAACTCATCGACAGCATTGCCGCCAGCAGAACGCCCCGGCTGGCCCGCTTGCTTTTTGCCCTGGGTATCCGCCACGTCGGAGAGACGACGGCAAAGACCCTGGCCGAATGGCTGGGCAGCCTGTCCCTGGTACGCAAGGCGCCGGCCGCCCTGCTGGCGGTGTTGCCGGACATCGGCGGCACGGTGGCCCAATCCATTGCAGAGTTCTTTGCCGAGCCGAAGAACGAAATCGCCATTGATGCCTTGCTGGCGGCCCAGGTTTGCCCCACGGACGAACATGCGCCCCACCCGGGCCTGGCGGAAGGCCTGGCCTGGGACAAGCTGTATGGCGCCCTGGGTGTTCCCAAATTGACTCCGGTGCGGGCACGGCAACTGGCCGAGCGCGTTCCTGATGGCGCCGAACTCGCGGCGGCGGATGGCGGGGCCGTGGCCCTGGCCTGCCTGCCCCTGGATGTGGCGGATGAGTTGGTACGCTGGCTCGACGCAAATGGGAATCGCCGCCTGCTGGCCGATCTCTCTACCCTGCGTCTCGAAATACTCGCGGCGCTGCCTGTGCTTCAGGCCACGACCGCGACAGTCGTAAGCGGCAAGACCTTCGTGCTGACCGGCACCCTGCCGACCCTGTCCCGGGATGAGGCCAAGGCCATGATCGAGGCGGCGGGGGGCAAGGTAACCGGCTCGGTATCGAAGAAGACGGATTTTGTCGTGGCGGGGCTTGAGGCCGGCTCCAAACTGGACAAGGCTCACGAATTGGGTGTCACGGTTGTCGACGAGGCCGCCCTGATTAATATTCTTAAAGAATAGACATGAAATCGAGGTCATCATGCAAAGAGTGACGAAGGCAGTATTCCCCGTGGCGGGCATGGGCAGTCGTTTCCTGCCGGCCACCAAGGCCAGCCCCAAGGAAATGATGCCGGTGGTGGACAAGCCCCTCATCCAGTACGCGGTGGAAGAAGCCGTGGCGGCGGGCATCACGGACATGGTCTTCATCACCGGCCGTTCCAAGCGGGCCATTGAGGACCATTTCGACAAGAACTACGAGCTGGAAGCGGAACTGGAAGCGCGGGGCAAGGCCGATCTGCTGAAGATCGTGCGGGAGACAGTGCCCGACCACATTAATTGCATCTACATCCGACAGCCGGCGGCCCTGGGCCTGGGCCATGCGGTGCTGTGTGCGGCGCCCGTGGTCGGAGCAGATCCGTTCGCCGTGCTGCTGGCAGACGACTTGCTGGATGGCGTTCCGCCGGTGTTGAAGCAGATGGTGGACGTGTTCGACTACAACCGTTGCTCCGTGCTGGGGGTGCAGACCGTGCCGCGCTCGGAAACCGGCTCCTATGGCATCGTCAGCACCGAGGGCGAGGGCGGCATCCAGCGCATCAAGGGTATCGTCGAGAAGCCCAGACCGGAAGATGCGCCGTCGAACCTGGCGGTCGTTGGGCGCTACATTCTTACTGGCCGCATCTTCGAACACCTGCGTAACGTCAAGCCGGGAGCCGGCGGCGAAATCCAGCTCACTGACGGCATTTCCTCCCTGATGATGGAAGAGGCCGTCTTGGCCTATCCCTTCAAGGGCGTACGCTACGACTGCGGCTCCAAGCTGGGCTACCTGCAGGCCACCATCGCCTTCGGCCGCAAACACCCGGAAATCGGGCCGGCCTTTGAGGCCTACTTGGCGACGCTGTTGGCACAGATGGCCGAATAAACCTGAAAACCTCTTGAATCGCAGAGGCGCGGAGGCGCAGAGGAAAAACAATGCCTTATGCTCTTGTTTGCATTCCCCCAACAGGGAAGACCGAACATTTCTGCATGCTGTGGTTTTCTCAGCGCCTCGGCGCCTCTGCGGTTAATCAAATGCTTTTTTCAGGATAAAGGCTTGGTAATATGCTAAATGCAACGGAAGCCCGGCTGATCCTCCACGAGGCCGACTTGATCCACTCCGGGGAGACGGTGGCAGCCGCCGTCCGGCAGGTGGCGGCTGAAATTACCGAGCGCCTGAGGGATAGCCATCCGGTGATCCTGTCGGTCATGGGGGGCGCGGTGGTGTTCACCGGCCACCTGCTGACCCAGCTCATCTTCCCGCTGGAATTCGACTACGTGCACGTGACCCGCTATGGCGCCGCCACCTCCGGCGGCGAATTGCGCTGGATCGCCGTGCCGCGCATGTCCCTGGTGGGGCGCACGGTGCTGGTAGTGGATGACATCCTGGATGAAGGCATCACCCTCAAGGCTATCCGCGAGCGTGTGCTGGAACTGGGGGCCAGCGCCTGCTTCACGGCGGTGTTCGCGGACAAGGACACGGGGCGGCAAAAGCCCATCGCGGCGGACTTCGTCGGCCTGTCCTTGCCCAATCGCTATGTCTTCGGCTACGGCATGGACGTCAAGGGTGCCTGGCGCAACCTGCCGGCGGTGTATGCCGTGAAGGGGCTTTAAGGGCTTGTCCGCGTTCCAGCCGGGCGCACCCTTCGCCCTATTCGACGATGGAAGCGGTGGCGCGCGGGTCTTCCACGGCCCCGCAGGCCGGCTCGACTGTACCGGGCCGGATGGTCTGGATACCTTCTTCTTGGACATTGCCGGGGCGTCCGCGGCTGGCCGCTGGGTGGTGCTGGCGGCGGATTTCGAAGCCGGCTATTGGCTGGAAAGACGTCTTCAGCCCCTGGCAAGGGCCGGCGGGACACTCTCCGCCCTGGTCTTCGATTCCCTGAGCCAGCTGAACGCTCAGGAAACCGCAGCCTTTCTGGCCGCACGCCTGGCGGATGTGCCTACCCACCAGCGCACTGCGGGCGTCTGCGATGTGCGCTCCGATACGGGCGAGGAAGCCTTTACCGCTGCCGTACAGCGCATCCAGGATTACATTGCCGCCGGTGACTGCTACCAGGTGAATTTCACCTTCGGCCTCGATTTTTTGGCCTACGGCCATCCCCTGGCCCTGTATGCCCGCCTGCGGCAAGCCCAGCCTGTGCCTTACGGTGCCTGGGTAGAATTTCCGGACCGGCAGATTCTTTCCCTCTCCCCGGAGTTGTTTCTCGAACGCAGCGGTTCCCGGCTGCTCTCCCGGCCCATGAAGGGCACGGCCCCCCGGGGTGCGGATGGGGCGGAGGACGCAGTCCTGGCGGCAGCCCTTGTTGCCTCCGCCAAGGAGCGGGCCGAGAACGTCATGATCGTGGATCTCATCCGCAATGATCTGGGGCGCCTGGCCAGCCCGGGCAGCGTGGTGGTTGAGCGCCTGTGCGCTGTTGAAACCTACCCGACGGTTTTCCAGATGGTGTCGGACGTGGCCGCCGACGTGCCGGGGGCCGAGTTTGCCGATATTTTCAGGGCCCTCTTTCCCTGCGGCTCCATCACCGGTGCTCCCAAGATTCGCGCCATGCAGATCATCCGGGAACTGGAGCTTGCCCCCCGGGGCCTGTACACCGGCGCCCTGGGCTGGCTGGCGCCCGATGGGGATTTCCGTCTCAACGTGGCTATCCGCACCCTGATTTTGCAGGAAGGTCGGGGGCGCTTGGGGATTGGGGCCGGCATCGTGGCGGACTCCGATCCGACCCGGGAACTGGCGGAATGCCGTAGCAAGGCCCGTTTCCTGACCGGCCTTCAACCCGGTTTTCAGCTCATCGAATCCCTGCGCCTGGAAGCCGGCAATTATCCCTTGCTGGAAATGCACCTTGAGCGCCTGAAGGCGTCCGCTGCCAGCCTGGGGTTCGCGCTGGATGTGGACCGGGTGCGCCATGAGCTCCTGGAACATGCCCAAGGGCAGCCAGCCGGCAGCCACAAGACCCGGCTGCTGCTCTACGCCGATGCTAGCCTCAGTCTGGACTCCTCGCCCTTGGGGGCGCCGCCCGCCGGCCCCGTGGGGGTGGTCCTGGCGGCGGAACCCCTGGATTCCCGGGATCCGTTGCTGCGCCACAAGACCACCGCCCGGGGACTCTACGACGCTGAATTGGCCCGGCTCGCTCCTGGCGTCTTCGACGCGCTTTTCCTGAACGAGCGGGGCGAACTTTGCGAAGGTGCCCGCAGCAACCTGTTCGTCCAAAGGAATGGCCGCCTCTACACGCCGCCCCTGGCCTCTGGCCTCCTCGGCGGTGTCATGCGCAATAAGCTCCTCATGGAGGGCAGGGCGGAGGAGCGGGTGCTGTATCTGCAAGACCTTGAGCAGGCCCAAGGCATTTATATTTCCAATGCCGTGCGCGGACTATTGCCTGCTTTGCTGGTCCTTTGATGTAAATCAGCAATTCGATATAGCCCTTGGCTTGGTCCTTGCGGTGCTTGTGTTAGATTCAACGAAGTTTGCACCGCTTTGAAGCCACTCCGGATTCCCATGAACCGCCGCTCTCGCAACACGCTGCAAATCCTGGCCATCGTCGGTATCGCGCTGGGGGCCTGCCTGCTCTACTGGCTGACTCTGCTGGATTCCCAAGCGGCGGAAATGGCGGCGGCCCGACGGCGTAGCGAAATGCGGGCGGTGCAGCTCAACGAGGCCATCAGCCAGCAATTGGATGCCACTTTGCGCGGCGTGGACACCGCCCTGCGCCATCTGCGCAGCGTTTACCTGCATAACCGCAAGGATTTTGACCTGGCGTCCCGGGACGTGCTCAAGGCCTATCCGCCGGGCTTGCTGCAGTTCGTCACCGTCTTCGGCCCGGATGGCTATCTGGCTTACACCACCGCCGAGACTCAGGCGCGCGTGTACTTTGGCGACCGGGAACATTTCCGCGTACATGCGGACAGCGATAAGGATGAACTGTTCATCAGTAAGCCCATCATCGGCCGGCTGGCCGGTATTCCCCTGATCCAGTTCACCCGGCCCATCTGGGAAGGCAAGCGCTTTCTCGGTGTCATCGGCATTCCCCTGCGGCCGGACTACCTGTCCAACAACCTGGGCTCCTTGCGCATTGATCCGGCCGATCTGCTGGCCATCGTGCGTCTGGATGGCAGTTTCATCGCCCGCAGTCATCATCTGGACGAGGCGCTGAAGACAAAACTGCCGCCGGACCGGCCTTTCCTCAAGGCCCAGGCCGGTGAGCACGGGCTGTTCCGCAGCCCTTCCACGGTGGACAAGGTGCCCCTGTTGTTCTCCTGGCAACGTCTTTCCAACTGGTCGGTGATCACGGCCGCCGCTATTAACGAAGCGGTTGAACTGGGTGATGTTATCCAGCGACAGACCAAGGAAAGACAGCAAGCCTTGCTGTCCATGGTTCTGGTAATGGCCTTCATCCTGAGTATTGCCACCCTCGTGCTGCGCATCCAGCGCAAGAATGATGATCTGGCCAGGAGTGAGGAGCGTCATCGGGTCCTGTTCGAGGATTCCAAGATTCCCATGCTCATGATCGATCCTCTGGATGGCGCCATCGTGTATGCCAACCGTGCCGCAGAGGCCTTCTACGGCTACCCGGGGCATCAACTCCGGCAGATGCGCATTACCGACATCAATCAATTGTCCGGTGATGAAATCCGGGTGGAAATGGCGCTGGCCAGCACGGAAAAACGCGACTGTTTCCATTTTCTCCATCGCCTGGCCAGCGGCGAGGTCCGCCAGGTGGAGGTGCATTCCGGCCCCCTGGAGATCGAAGGTCGGCGCTTGCTGTATTCCTTCATCCATGACATTACGGAGCGGCGGGCGGCGGAACTGGCCCTGGCCTCGGAAACGGCCCGCCTGACGGCCCTCTTGGAGACGGCCAGCGATGGCATTCACATCCTGGATGCGGATGGCAATCTGGTGCGTTTCAGCCATTCCTTCGCGGCCATGCTGGGCTATGGAGACGAAGAAATTCGTGGCATGAACGTGCGGGAATGGGACAAGCTGGTGGCGCCGGAAAAACTGCCGGGCTTCGTGCGGGGCTTGATGCAGCTGCCAAAGCGTTTCGAAACCCGCCATCGGCGCAAGGACGGCAGCCTCATGGATGTGGAGGTCAATGCGAAAGGCATCGAGATCGCCGGTCAGACCCTGCTCTATGCGTCCTCCCGGGATATCAGCGAGCGCAAACGGACCGAAGCGGAACTGGAACAGCATCGACATCATCTCGAGTCCCTGGTGCAGCAGCGCACTGCGGACCTGCAGGAAGCCAATGGCAAGCTGGCCCACGCCAAGGAGGCGGCGGAGTCGGCGAACCTGGCCAAGAGCGCCTTTCTGGCCAACATGTCCCATGAAATCCGCACACCCCTGAATGCCATTACGGGCATGGCCTACCTGATCCGGCGCGCCGGGGTGACAGCCCAGCAGAAGGAGCGGCTGGACAGGATTGAGACTGCCGGACAGCATTTGCTGGAAATCATCAACGCCGTTCTGGACTTATCCAAAATCGAAGCCGAGAAGTTCATTCTGGAGGAAGCCGATCTCCGGCTGGAAGGCATCGTCGCCAACGTGGTATCCATGCTCTCCGAGAAAGCCCGGGCCAAGGGCTTGCAGCTGGTGGAAGAGAACAACTGCCTGCCCGGCTATTTCAGGGGGGATCCGACGCGTCTGCAGCAGGCCTTGCTGAATCTTGTCTCCAACGCCCTCAAGTTTACCGAGAGGGGCTGTGTAATCCTGCGTACGTCCTGCCATGAAGAAGCGGATGGCAGCGTCCTGGCCTGCTTCGAAGTGGAAGATACGGGCATCGGCATTGCCCCGGAAGTCATGTCCAAATTGTTTTCCGCCTTCGAGCAGGCAGACACCTCCACCACGCGGCGTTACGGCGGCACGGGCCTGGGCCTGGCCATCACCCAGAAACTGGCGCGCCTGATGGGGGGCGATGCAGGGGTGGATAGCCAGCCCGGTGTGGGTTCCACCTTCTGGTTTAGCGCCCGCCTGTCGAAAAGCCTGGCGGTGAGGCAGGAATCCCTGCCATCCCCGCAGGGTTCTGCCGAATCCCGCCTGGCTGTGGACTACCCGGGCCGGCGGATCTTGCTGGTGGAGGACGAGTGCATCAACCGTGAACTCGCTCTGGAACTGCTCGGTGACGTGGGCCTGTACGTGGAAGTGGCCCGGGATGGTGTCGAGGCGCTGGAACTGGCGGGCAGTCGCCTCTATGACCTGATTCTCATGGACATGCAGATGCCGCGCATGGATGGCCTGGAGGCCACCCGTTGCATACGGCAGCTGCCGGAAGGGGGCGCCATTCCCATCGTGGCCATGACTGCCAACGCCTTTGCGGAGGACAAGGCGCGCTGCAAGGAGGCGGGTATGGACGATTTCATCGCCAAGCCCTTCGATCCTGAAGTCCTGTTCGCCATCGTTTTGAAGTGGCTGGCGCGGGCAGACGTCTGATCCTTGAAAAGGCAGTTGACCAACCGCCGAGGCGCAGAGAAAACAAAGGCATGGCAAGAATTGGTGGATCACCAGATGGGTGAAGCAGATAGCCCGGCTAATCCCTTGTTTTTCCTCTGCGCCTCAGCGTCTCTGCGGTTCAAATCGCTTTTTCAATATTTTCTCAGCCTCTCAGGCACTTTCTTTTTCCGCGAGGCGGCGCAGCACCAGGGGAAAGGCGCCGGTGAGGAAGCAGGCGATGGCGGAGACGATCAGGGCCAGGCCCGCCATGTCGTCATTGAAAAGCGCATGCACGCCCTTCAAGAGCCCCGCCAGGGCGGCGATGCCGGCCAGTAGGCACACGCCTCCCAGCACGCTAAAAACAATGAAAGTCCAGGGCCAGTGATGGGGTTTCATGGGGGATTCCTTGTCGGCAGGTGGGGCTTAGAACATCCCGGAGGCGATGTTGATGGTGAGGGCCACCAGGGTGGTATTGAAGAAAAAGGCCAGGACGCAATGCACCAGGCCCGTGCGGCGCATGGCGCGGGTGCTGAAGCTCACATCTGCCGTCTGGCCCGAAGTGCCGATGACGCAGGCGAAGTAGAGGAAGTCGCCATAGTCCGGCGCGTGGCCCCCCGGAAAGTCCAGGCCGCCAGGGGCGCCCCGGCCTTCCGCCAGGTAATAGTCGTGGGCGTAATGCAGGGCGAACATGACCTGGGTGAAGGCCCAGGAAGTCAGTATGGTCAGTGCCGCCAGGCCGATGTGCCCATAGCGCAAGCTGCCGTGCATGTCCTTGGCGACGGCCAGTTCCGCCACGATGCTGCCCAGGCAGACGATGGCGGCGATCACCACTAGGGCCAGTACCATGATGCGGCCCTCGTCCTGCAAGATCGCCCGCGTGCGCATTCTTTCGTGGGATGACCAGAACATCATGCGGCCTGCGAGGGCGAGATAGAGGCAGGCCCCCACGTTCCAGGCAATGATCAGGCGCGTCACGGCATGCACCGGTGTCAGCAAGGGAAGCAGCCACACTGTGGCCAGGCCCAGCAGGATGCAGCTAAAGAGCCTGGGCCGGGCCAGGACGAGGCGAATCAGCCAGGGACGGCCAGCGTGGGGGGATGCATTTTCCATGTCCGACGGCTTCCTCCGTGATCGATATCGCAAAGGGCGGCTCAATAAGACAAGGCCCCTTGCGGGGCCTGGTCTTCAAAACAGTATTACTTGTTCGCGGCAGAGAAGGCACGCTTGCGTTCGTGCTCCTTCAGGTAACGCTTGCGGATGCGGATGGTCTTGGGCGTGATTTCCACCAGTTCGTCTTCAGCGATGAATTCGATGGCGGATTCCAGGGTGAGCGGAATCGGCGTGATCAGGCGCACGGCTTCGTCGGTGCCGGAGGAACGCACGTTGGTCAGCTGCTTGCCCTTGATGGGGTTCACCACCAGGTCGTTGTCCCGGCTGTGGATGCCGATAATCATGCCTTCGTACAGCTTGTCGCCGGGTACGGCGAACATGCGGCCCCGATCCTGCAGCTTCCACAGGGCGTAGGCCACGGCCTCGCCATCGTCCTGGGAGATCAAGACGCCATTGCGACGGTCGCCAACGCCACCTTCCCGTACCGGGGCGTAGTCGTCGAAGACGTGGCTCATGAGGCCGGTGCCGCGGGTCAGGTTCATGAATTCACCCTGGAAGCCGATAAGGCCACGGGCCGGAATGCGGTATTCGATGCGGGTGCGGCCACGGCCGTCCGGCACCATGTCCAGCATGTCGCCCTTGCGCAAACCCAGGGATTCCATGACGCCGCCCTGGCTGCCTTCTTCCACGTCCACTGTGAGGTTCTCAAACGGCTCGCAGAGCACGCCATTGATGGTCTTCAGCACGACCCGGGGACGACCCACGGCCAGTTCGAAACCTTCACGACGCATGTTTTCCAGCAGAATGGAGAGGTGCAGTTCGCCACGGCCGGAGACGTCGAAAATGTCCGGTTCCGGGGTGTCTTCCACCTTCAGCGCCATGTTGGTAAGCAGTTCCTTGTGCAGGCGGTCACGGATCTGGCGGCTGGTGACGAACTTGCCTTCTGTGCCGGCGAGCGGCGAGGTGTTCACCATGAACTGCATGGAGAGGGTCGGTTCGTCGATCTTCAGGAGCGGCAGGGCTTCCGGCTGCTCCGGGTCGGCGATGGTGGCGCCCAGCACCAGATCGTCGATGCCGGTGATCTGCACGATGTCGCCGGCCAGACCTTCATCCAGCGGAATCTTTTCCAGGCCCTTGTAGCCGAACACCTGGCCGACCTTGGCCTTCACCGGGGTGCGCTCGTGGGCGAGCATTTCCTCCGGCGTGCCGTAGAGCACCACCACTTGCTGGCCGGTCTTGATCTTGCCGCGGGTGATGCGGCCGATGCCGATACGGCCCACGTAGGAGGAATAGTCCAGGGCGGAAATCTGCAGTTGCAGCGGGTCTTCGATGGGGCCGGCTTCCGGCGGGGCCACGTGCTTCAGCACGGCGTCGAACAGGGGACGCATGTTTTCCCGGGGCTGATCCAGCTCCAGGCAGGCCCAGCCGTTCAAGGCGGAGGCGTACACCACGGGGAAGTCCAGTTGCTCGTCGGTAGCACCCAGCTTGTCGAACAAGTCAAACGTCAGGTTGACCGCGTTGTCCGGATCGGCGCCGTCCCGGTCAACCTTGTTGACCACGACGATGGGCTTGAGGCCCAGGGCCAGGGCCTTCTTGGTGACGAAACGGGTCTGGGGCATGGGGCCTTCGACCGCATCCACCAGCAAGAGCACGCCATTGACCATGCCCAGCACCCGTTCCACTTCGCCGCCGAAGTCGGCGTGGCCCGGGGTGTCCACGATGTTGATGTGCACACCTTCGTATTCGACGGAGGTGTTCTTGGACAGGATGGTGATACCCCGTTCCTTCTCCAGGTCGTTCGAGTCCATGACCCGCTCGGTCATATGTTGATAGGCGGCAAAGGTGCCGGACTGGCGCAGCAGTTGATCAACCAGCGTGGTCTTGCCGTGGTCAACGTGGGCGATGATTGCGATGTTACGAATTGGGCGGGACATGGTTGGCGTTTTGCGGTGCACAAAAAAATGGTCGCGCATTGTAGCATGCGGGAAGGGCTTCCACGCGGCCTCATGTTAGAATCCGCCGCTTGCCCTTTCAGCCCCGGCTATTTTCTGCCGCCCGGCCATCATCTTGTTTCTGTGGATTTTTTCATGCTTGCAATCATCGGTGGTACCGGTCTGACCCAGTTGTCCAACCTGGAGATCCTGCGGCGCCAGGTGGCGCGTACTTCCTATGGTGAGCCTTCCGGCGCCATTACCGTGGGGCGCATCGGATCTGTTGAGACCCTGTTTCTGGCGCGCCACGGCTACGGCCATACCATTCCGCCCCACTTGGTGAACTACCGGGCCAATATCGCAGCCCTCAAAGACATGGGGGCCACGGCCATTGTTTCCATTGCCACCGTCGGTGGCATCCGGGCAGATCTGGGGCCGGGCACCTTGCTGGTGCCGCACCAGATCATTGATTACACCTGGGGCCGGCGCAACACTTTCCACGAAGCGGTGGATCGGCCGGTGGTGCATATCGATTTTACCGATCCCTATGATGCGGCCACGCGCCGCCGCCTGCTGGAGGCGGCCGCTGCGGCTGGGGTGCCCGTGCTGGACGGCGGCGTGTACGCGGCGACCCAGGGGCCACGACTCGAAACCGCGGCGGAAATCAACCGCCTGGAGCGGGATGGCGCGGACATCGTGGGCATGACCGGCATGCCGGAAGCGGCCTTGGCGCGGGAACTTGAACTTCCCTATGCCGCCATCGCCGTGGTGTCGAACTTCGCCGCCGGCCGGGGCGACAGTGTGCACGGCATCCAGTTCAGCGCCCTGGAAGCCGTCTCCCAACAAGCCATGGGCAGTGTCAGGAGGGTGTTGGAACAGGTTTGCCTGAATTGCTGAGAGGCTGTGAAAAACTTTAAAAAGCAATTTGAAACGCAGAGGCGCCGAGGCGCAGAGGAAAACCGCGCCAGATCCCCGCTCAGGATAACTGCCGGTTCTGAATTTCGTACCCTCTCAAGCCCTTGAATTCTCTGCGCCTCGGCGCCTCTGCGGTTTAACAACTGCTTTTTCTAGGATGAAAAATGGCCGCTTCCCCACGGAAGCTGCCGGGTACAATCCGCCGCTTGTACCTGCGTAACCGGTAACTCCCGAATCCATGGCCCAATTCCGTAAAGACCGCAACGACCGGGACGATTTCCGCGATCGCCCCCAGTCCGATGATCCCCAGATCGCAGCCCTGAAGCTGCCGCCCCATTCCATCGAGGCGGAGCAGTCCCTTATCGGCGGCCTGATGCTGGACAACATGGCCTGGGACAAGGTGGGTGACATGATTGCCGAGGCGGATTTCTACCGGGATGACCACCGCCGCATCTTCCGCCACATTTCCCGCCTCATCGAGCAGGGCAAGCCGGCGGACGTGGTGACGGTGTTCGAATCCCTGGAGAAGAACAACGAGTCGGAATCCGCCGGGGGTCTGGCCTACCTGGGGGAGA
This sequence comes from Rhodocyclales bacterium, assembly GCA_043743785.1. Taxonomy (GTDB): domain Bacteria; phylum Pseudomonadota; class Gammaproteobacteria; order Burkholderiales; family Rhodocyclaceae; genus JAQTNA01. Next base: position 20,032 of record JAYTVW010000090.1, read on the forward strand.
TCGCCAACAGCACGCCCTCCGCCGCCAATATCCGCCGTTACGCGGAAATCGTGCGGGAACGGGCGGTGCTCCGGAAACTTGTCACCGTGGGGGACGAGATCAGCTCCAGCGCCCTCAATCCCAAGGGCAAGGACGCCAAGGAGCTGCTGGACAAGGCGGAATCGGCCATTTTCGAGATTGCAGAGCAGGGCGCCCGCCAGCGCACCGGTTTCGTCTCGCTGCAGCCCCTCTTGGGCCAGGTGGTGGACCGCATTCAGGAGCTTTACGACAAGGACAATCACTCAGACGTCACCGGCGTGCCCACGGGTTTTCGGGATCTGGACATCAAGACCTCCGGCCTGCAGCCTGGCGACATGATTATCGTGGCGGGAAGACCCAGTATGGGTAAAACCGCATTTGCTTTGAATATCGCCGAGCACGTCGGCGTGGAAACCCGGCTGCCGGTGGCTATCTTCAGCCTGGAAATGCCGGGCACCCAGCTGGCCATGCGTCTCTTGTCCTCTGTCGGCCGGCTCGATCAGCACCGGGTACGCACCGGGCGGCTGAACGACGACGAATGGCAGAAGATGACCTATTCCCTGGGCAAGCTCCACGACGCGCCCATCCACATCGACGAAACCGGTTCCATCAATTCCATTGACCTGCGCTCCCGGGCGCGGCGCCTGGCCCGGGAATACGGCGGCAAGCTGGGCCTCATCGTCATCGACTACCTGCAACTCATGACCTCCACCCGGGAAGGGGAGAACCGGGCCACGGAAATCTCGGAAATTTCCCGCTCCATCAAGTCCCTGGCCAAGGAATTGTCGGTGCCCATCGTGGCCCTGTCCCAGCTCAATCGCTCCCTGGAACAGCGCCCCAACAAGCGGCCCATCATGTCGGACCTGCGGGAATCCGGCGCCATCGAGCAGGACGCGGACGTGATCATCTTTCTTTACCGGGATGAGGTGTACAACCCGGATTCCCAGGACAAGGGCACGGCGGAAATCATTATCGGCAAACAGCGTAACGGCCCCATCGGCACCGTGCGCCTGACCTTCCTCGGCCAATACACCCGCTTTGAGAACTTTGCCGGCGGCGGGGACGTGGCGGACAATTATTGAACCTAAAAAACTCAGTTTGAAACGCCGAGACGCCGAGACGCAGAGGAAAAACGAGAACTTGAACGGTGGCATCAGCTTCCCCCGTTTGGTGAGGCACCGATTGCTGCGAAGCCTTTGTTTTCTCGGCGCCTCTGCGCCTCGGCGTTTAGTCATCTGCCTTTTCAAGGTTGAAGACACCTATCCCTGATAGGGGAAACTTGCAGGGGAAAGTTTTTCTTTGGTTTTTCCTTGTCCTGTCGGCATGCTCTGGTAGAATCCGCGCCGTGGCGGGTCTCCCCGCATTGCAGTGTGGTCAACCTGGTCAGGTCCGGAAGGAAGCAGCCACAGCCGCTTTCTGTAAGTGCCGGGGGTTTGGCTCGCCACCCTCCCTATTTAAAAAAAGACCCCGGCCGTGCCCTTTTGTGGCGCGGTTTTTGTATGGCGCCGGATGTTTATGGATTCCGGTAAGCCCATGCCCATGGGGCGAATTCCGTAGCATACCCCCCCCCCCAATACTTGATCCCAGACAACAGGAGCCGCATCCATGCAACCTCTTTCCGCCACCGGTCAGCAACTTGTAGGCGACATCGCCCAGCGCCACGGTTTCAGCATGGATGCCGTAACCAGCATGCTGGAGTCGGTTATCAACGGCAACGGCAGCATGGCCCAGTTCAACCATCCGGAGTTTTCAGGTTCCGGTCAGTGGATGCAGGGCGGCATGACCATGGTGTCGGACATGTTCAACAACTACCTGAAGGGCCGGGTAGATGGCTTGTGTTCCGAGTTGTCCCGCCTGGTGGCGAATCAGCCGGGCTTGTTGCAGACCGGCAGCTTCCAGTCCCAAAGCCAGGGCGGCGGCCAGCAGTGGCAGGGCGGCTTCAATCAGCAGCAGGATGGCAACGGGGGCAACGCCAGCCTGTTCGTGCCGCCAGCCCCGGGCATGTCCGGCAACTGGTGGCCGGGTGACCTGGGTTCCCCCAGCAGCACCGGCGCCCAGAACAATGTGCGTTACGCCTATTTTCCCCTGGCGCGGCGCCTGGCCATCGACCTGAACGGCCGGGTAACGGTGTACGACACCCTGGATCACCAGATCGGCGGCTTTTCCCAGCAGCAATCCGTGGGCGGCTCCCTCAGTTTCAACAGCCAGTATGGCTTCGTGGACGTGTCCAGCCTGCCGGTGGTGTCCATCGATGGTGTGTTCCTGGCAAGTGTCCCCGTCCAGCCAGCGCCCTATCAGGCCCCTTTTCAGGCCTCGTTCCAGCCGGAAGCCCCGCAGCAATCCTTCGCACCCTTTCAAGGCGGCGGTGAGGATGTCTTCGCCGCCATCGAGAAGCTTGCCATGCTGCATGGCAAGGGCATTCTCAGCGATGCGGAATTCTCATCAAAGAAAGCCGAGCTGCTGGGCCGCCTGTAAGGTCATCGGGGGCGGCACAACTACATGTTCGGATAAACCGGCCCCTCGCCACCCTGGGGGGTGACCCAGGTGATGTTCTGGCCGGGATCCTTGATGTCGCAGGTCTTGCAATGCACGCAGTTCTGGGCATTGATCTGCAGTCGCGGATTTTGCCCATTCGCATCCCGCATGATTTCGTACACGCCGGCCGGGCAGTAGCGCTGTTCCGGCGCGTCATAGAGGGCCAGGTTGAGGTTCACCGGCACGCCAGGGTCTTTCAGGTGCAGGTGGCAGGGCTGCTCTTCCTCGTGATTGGTGTTGGACAGGAAGACGGAGGAGAGTCGGTCGAAGCTGAGGACGCCGTCCGGCTTGGGGTAGCTGATGGGCTGGCAATCGGCAGCTTTCTTCAGCTTCAGGTGGTCCGGGCTCTTGTGGGTCAAGGTCCATGGCGCCTTGCCCCGGAAGAGCATCTGGTCGATGCCGAACATCAGGCTACCCACATACAGGCCCTTGGCCATCCAGGGCTTGAAGTTGCGGGCGGTGTATAGCTCTTCATACAGCCAGCTCTTCCTGAAGGCTTCCGGGAAGGCGGTGAGTTCGTCGCCGCTGCGACCCTCAAGCAGGGCGGCGAAGCAGGCTTCGGCGGCCAGCATGCCGGATTTCATGGCGGTGTGGCTGCCCTTGATGCGGGCGGCGTTGAGAAAACCCGCGTCGTCACCCGCCAGGAGGCCGCCGGGGAAGGTCAGCTTGGGCAGGGATTGCAGGCCGCCAGCCGACAGTGCCCTTGCGCCATAGGCGATGCGCTTGGCGCCGGCAAAGAAGCCGGACAGGGCAGGGTGGGTCTTGAAGCGCTGGAATTCCTCGAAGGGCGAGAGGAAAGGGTTGCTGTAGCCCAGGCCCGTGACAAAGCCCACGGAAACCAGGTTGTCCTCCATGTGGTAGAGGAAGCCGCCACCGTAGGTGTCGGGCTGCATGGGCCAGCCGGCGGTGTGGATGACCAGGCCCTGCTTGTGCTGTCCGGGCTGGATTTCCCAGAGTTCCTTGATGCCCAGGCCATACACCTGGGGGGCGGCGCCCCGCTTCAGATCGAAACGCTCCTGCAGTTCCTTGCCCAGGTGGCCCCGGCAGCCTTCGGTGAAGAAGGTGTAGCGGGCCAGCAGTTCCATGCCGGGCTGGTAATTCGGTCCCTGCTCACCGTCCTTCAACACACCCATGTCGCCGGTGGCCACGCCCCTGACGGCCCCGTCCTCCCGATAAAGCACTTCGCTGCCGGCAAAGCCCGGGTAGATTTCGACCCCCAGGGCCTCCGCCTGGGTGCCCAGCCAGCGGCACAGGTTGCCCAGGCTGATGACGTAGTTGCCGTTGTTGTGGAGGCAGCCCGGTACCGTCCAGCCGGGGAACTGGCTGGCGCCGGTCTCCGTGAGCATGAGCACCCGGTCTTCCGTCACCGGCGCGTTCAGGGGCGCGCCCTTTTCCTGCCAGTCCGGGATGAGTTCATTCAGGGCGCGCGGGTCCATGACCGCCCCGGAGAGGATGTGGGCGCCGATTTCTGCCCCCTTCTCGATGAGGCAGACGCTGATGTCCTGTCCGCCCTCCGCTGCCAGTTGCTTCAGGCGGATGGCTGCAGCCAGTCCTGCCGGGCCGCCGCCGACGATCAGGACATCGAACTCCATGGATTCCCGTTCCATTACTGCCTCCTCCTGTGTCTTTTTAGTGAATGGTCACGTCCTTCCTGTGCAGGGAGGCGGGCCGACTTTATAGTTCGGTGATTATAATTACGCTCCCGCCGGAAACACCATCGGGATTTTGGAAAACCAATATAAAGATCAGGCACCCATGACCCATTCCGAGCGCATCCTGCTGCACGTGTCCCGTATTCCCATCCGTTGGGGCGACATGGACGCCTACGGCCATGTGAACAACACCATCTACTTCCGTTACGCTGAGCAGAATCGCGTCGAATGGTTCGAGGCCCGGGGCCTGGGCTGTGGCGTGAAGCACGACGAGGCGCCGGTGATCGTGAACGCCAGTTGCACCTTCCTGATTCCCATGAGCTACCCGGGCACGGTGGAAGTGCGCATGTATGGCAGCCACCTGGGCCGCAGCAGTTTCATGACCACCTTCGAAATGCGGGTGGAGGGTGATGAGCGTATCTATGCCGAGGGCGCCTCCAAGGTGGTGTGGACCAATACCGCCACCGGCAAGTCGGCGCCCCTGCCAGATGATTTGCGCCGCATCATCAGCGGCGAAAATTTGTCCGCCTGAGTTCCATGCGCCAGAGGATGGTTCCTACCTGAATCCCCTCACCCCCAGCCCCTCTCCCGCAGGGCGAGGGGAGCGTCGTGAGTCGCTGGCGCGACTTTACTGTTTTGGAGACAGCATGAATCACGATCTGTTGTGGCAAGCCTCGCCGGAGCGCTTGGCCGCTACCCGTCTGACAGCCTTCGCCCGGGAAATGAATGCCCGCTTTGATCTTGGCGGTGAGGATTACGGCCGCTTGTGGCAATGGTCGGTGACGGAGAAAGAGGTGTTCTGGTCCGCCCTGTGGGATTTTGCGGGCGTGGTGGGCGAGAAGGGCACCACGGTGCTGGAGGAGGGTGAACGCATGCCCGGCGCCCGCTGGTTTCCCGAGGCCCGGCTGAACTTCGCCAGGAACCTGCTGCGCAGCCGGGACGACTCGGACGCCATCGTCTTCTGGGGCGAGGACAAGGTGAAGCGGCGCCTGTCCCATGGCGAACTGTATCGGCAGGTAGCTCACCTGGCCGCGTCCCTGAAAGCCCAGGGCGTGGGTCCCGGGGACCGGGTGGCAGCCTACATGCCCAACCTCCCGGAAACCCTCATGGCCATGCTGGCGGCGGCCAGCCTGGGGGCCATTTTCTCCTCCTGTTCGCCGGATTTCGGCGTCCAGGGCGTGTTGGACCGCTTCGGCCAGATCGACCCCAAGATACTTTTCGTGGCCGACGGCTACTACTACGGCGGCAAGACCATCGACTGCATGGGGCGCATTGCCGAGATCGCCGCCAATCTGCCTTCCCTGCAGCGGGTGGTGGTGGTGCCCTACGTGCACGCCCTGGCGACCCACGATCTCTCGGAAGTGCAGATCGGCTGCATGCTTCACGATTTCCTGGCGGGCCATCGCTACGACACGGAAATCCCCTTCGTGGACCTGCCCTTCGACCATCCCCTCTACATCATGTATTCCTCCGGCACCACGGGGGTGCCCAAGTGCATCGTGCATGGGGCCGGCGGCACGCTGCTGCAGCACCTCAAGGAACACCAGCTGCATGGCGACCTGAAGGCCGGCGACCGTCTGTTCTACTTCACCACCTGCGGCTGGATGATGTGGAACTGGTTGGTGTCGGGCCTGGCCATGGGCGCCACCCTGTTGCTCTACGATGGTTCGCCCTTTGCCGTGGAGGGCCGCGTGCTCTTCGACCTGGCGGAGGCGGAGCGCATGACCCATTTCGGCACCTCGGCCAAGTTCATCGACGCCCTGGCCAAGACCGGGCTGGAACCGATCCGGGAATACAAGCTGGATGCGCTTCGGGCCATGTTCTCCACCGGCAGTCCCCTGGCGCCGGAGAGCTTCGATTTCGTCTACCAGAAGATCAAGGCGGACCTGTGCCTGTCCTCCATTTCTGGCGGCACGGACATCGTTTCCTGCTTCGCCCTGGGCAACCCGAACCTGCCCGTGTATCGGGGTGAACTGCAATGCCGGGGCCTGGGCATGGCGGTGGAAGTGTGGAACGACGACGGCCAGCCGGTGCAGGGTGAAAAGGGTGAGCTGGTGTGCGTCCAGCCTTTTCCGTGCCAGCCCATCGGCTTCTGGAACGACCCGGACGGCGCCAAGTACAGGGCAGCCTATTTCGAGAAATTCCCCGGCGTGTGGTGCCACGGCGACTATGTGGAGCTTACCGAGCACCAGGGCCTGGTGATCTACGGCCGCTCCGACGCCGTACTCAACCCGGGGGGCGTGCGCATCGGCACGGCGGAAATCTACCGCCAGGTGGAACGCCTGCCGGAAGTGCTGGAATCCCTCGTCATCGGCCAGGACTGGCCGCCGGGAGAAATCGCCGACGTGCGGGTGGTGCTGTTTGTGCGCCTCAAGGAAGGCCTTACGCTCGACGACGCCCTGCAGGCGACAATCCGCCAGACCATCCGGGACAACACCACGCCGCGCCACGTGCCGGCGAAAATCCTCCAGGTGCAGGACATTCCCCGCACCAAGAGCGGCAAGATCGTCGAACTGGCGGTCAGGCATGTGGTGCATGGCCGCCCCGTGAAAAACCTCGAAGCCCTCGCCAACGCCGACGCCCTGGAGCAGTTCAAGGGCCGGGCGGAACTCGAGTCGTAATTCAGTGAGGGGTAATTGGTAAGCGGTAAGCGGTAAGCGGAGAAGCATTCGCGCCGCAGGCGCGCTGATTACAACTCCTCACCCCTCACTCCTCACGCCTTTGGAAAAAACATGCTCATCGACCGTAATAATTCCGTCCTCCTCGTGGTGGACGTGCAGGACAAGCTACTCACCCTGACCCGGGACTGGCAACAGGTGCTGGAGAACTGCCGCTGGCTGGTGCAGGTGGCCCAGCGTATGGCGGTGCCGGTGATGGCCACGGAGCAATACCCGAAGGGCCTGGGCCACACCCAGGCGGACCTGCTGTCCCTGCTGCCGGAAGGCGCCGTGGGGGAGAAACTCCATTTCTCCTGCGCCGCTGCCGGCTGCCTGCCGGACCTGCCGGGGGGTGATCGGCACCAAGTGGTGATCTGCGGCATGGAAGCCCATGTGTGTGTGCTGCAGACGGCCCTGGACCTGCGCTGGCAGGGCCGCCAGGTGCTGGTGGTGGCGGATGCGGTCACCTCCCGTTCTGACCTGGACAAGGAAATCGCCCTCAAACGCATGGCGGCCCACGGCGTGGAAATTGTGACGAAGGAAATGGTCGCTTTTGAGTGGCTGCGGAAATCCGGCACCCCGGAATTCAAGGACATCAGCCTGAATTTCCTGCGTTAAGGACTACGCTACGCCGGCAACCGGATATCTTTACTGGCATTTCGGCGTGGGCCACGTCGGGTGGCTATCAAACCTTCTCCTGTATTCATGCTGGTCTTCTCGTGCTCATCTGTTCGTAGTACACTGCGCGGCTTGGTTGTAGAGGGTCTCCGTAGGTAAATGGATATACCGACTCCCTCCTAAGGAGTAGTTACAGGTTCGATTCCTGTCGGGGATACCAGCCAAAAATACACATGGTATTTATGTTGAATGGTGTTTACGGGCGTTCAGCAGACACAAAAAAGGCAGGGAGACAGCGAGTCTCCCTGTTTTTTTGTCCCGCGTATTTCCGTTTCCGGAAGCTTAACACCGCCTGTCTGACTGAGAACCGCCGCAAAACGAGGGTATTCGGCCCTTGTGGACAGTCCGGGTGGTAGACTCGCGCCTCCGCGGCCCGGCCGCTTGCAACGCTTCCGAACACCATGCCTATCCTGACGCTTGAAAATGCCTGCCTGGCCTTCGGCCATTTCGCCTTGCTGGACCATACCGAACTGGTGCTGGATGACGGGGAGCGGGTGGCCCTCATCGGCCGCAACGGCACCGGCAAGTCCAGCCTGCTGCAAATCCTGGCGGGCAATTCCCGCCTGGATGACGGCACCCTGTGGCACCGGGACGTGGCAAGCGTGGCCTTCGTGGCCCAGGAGCCGTCCTTTGTGGGGGCTCATACGATTTTCGAGGCGGTAGCCCAGGGCCTGGGCCGGGCCGCCGACCTGCTGGTGGCCTACCACGAACTGACTCACCGCCTGGCGGAGGGCGAGCACAGCGACGCCCTCATGGACGAACTGCACGAGGTCCAGCAGAAGCTGGAGGCGGCGGACGCCTGGCGCCTGGAAACCCGGGTGGAGCAGACCTTGGCCCAGCTGGCCCTGGATGGCGACGCAGCCATTACCAGTCTTTCTGGCGGCAACCTGAAACGGGTGGCCCTGGCCCGCGCCCTGGTGGCGGAGCCCAGCCTCTTGCTGCTGGACGAGCCTACCAACCATCTGGACCTGGACGGTATCCGCTGGCTGGAAGACATGTTGATGAATTTTCGTGGCTGCGCGGTGGTGGTGACCCACGACCGGCGTTTCCTGGACCGCATCGCCACCAAGGTGGTGGAACTGGACCGGGGGCGCCTTACGGCCTTCCCGGGCAATTTCGCCGCCTACCAGCAGCGGAAGGCCGACATGCTGGCGGCGGAAGCCCAGCAGAGCGCCAAGTTCGACAAGTTCCTGGCGGAAGAGGAAGTCTGGATACGCCAGGGCGTCAAGGCCCGGCGTACCCGCAACGAGGGCCGGGTGCTGCGCCTGGAACAATTACGGCGGGATCGGGCGGCCCGGCGGGATCTGCAAGGCTCGGTGAATATTTCCCTGGCCCGGGGCGAAGTCTCCGGCAAGCTGGTGGCGGAACTGGAGGGCGTGGATAAGGCCTTCGGTAGCCGGGTGGTGGTGAAGGACTTCTCCTGCCGCATCCTGCGCGGTGACCGCATCGGTTTCATCGGCCCGAATGGCGCCGGCAAGACCACGCTCTTGAAGCTGATCCTGGGAGACCTGGAGGCGGATGCGGGCACCGTGGAGCTGGGCACCAAGCTGACGGTGGCCTACTTCGACCAATTCCGCGCGGCCCTGGACGAGAACGCCGCCCTCCAGGACGTCATCAGCCCCGGTTCCGACTATGTGGAGTTGAACGGCCAAAAGAAGCACGTCATCAGCTATCTGGCAGATTTCCTGTTCCCGGCGGAACGGGCCCGTTCGCCGGTGAAATCTTTATCGGGTGGCGAGCGGGCGCGCCTTTTGTTGGCGCGTCTCTTCGCCAAGCCCGCCAACGCCATCGTGCTGGACGAGCCGACCAACGACCTGGATATCGAAACCCTGGAGTTGCTGGAAGAACTGCTGCAGGACTACAAGGGCACGGTGTTCCTGGTGAGCCATGACCGGGCTTTCCTGGACAATGTGGTGACCCAGGTTATCGCCGCCGAAGGGGACGGCTACTGGAAGGAATACGTGGGGGGCTACGAGGATTGGGAACGCCAGCGCCCGGCGGCAGGTAGCAGTCCCGCCCAGGCGGTGAAGAAGGAAACGCCCCCGGCCAAGTCCGCCGAGCCTGAGAAGAAATCCGCACCCAAGGTCAAGCTGTCCTTCAAGGAGCAGCGGGAACTGGATGGCCTGCCGGAACGCCTGGCGGCCCTGGAAAAAGAGCAGGCCGACTTGACGGCGCGCTTGGCGGACCCGGCCCTTTACCGGGATGCGCCGGAACTGGCCCGTCTGCAGGCTCGGGTGGCCGTCATAGAGGATGAACAGCTCTCTGCCCTGGAGCGCTGGGAAGCGCTGGAGAAGAAGGTCGCCGGGGGCTGAAAGCGTTTTTGTGGGGGCGAACTTGTTCGCCCCGAACCTTGATCAGGCCAGCAAGTTGTAGGTTGTGCCGTCAGGCACAACATGAAACTGTCAGTGTTCGTTCTGCGCTGCCATGGCGGCAAAGTGGACGTCGGTGGCCGCTTGTGTCGGGTCTTCCGGATTCCGGCCCAGGCGGGTGAGCAGGGTTTCCTGGTTGATGTGCAGGAGAGCGGCAATGGCTTCGTAATCGTCGGGCAGGGCCGGGTCATCCCAGCCGTTGGCCGAATGCCGCGCCAGATCGACAGCCAGGGTGACGTTCTTCAGGCGGGGGTGGTCCGAGCCCCGATTGACCATGAGCGTCCCCAGCAATTCCGGTAGATGCCAGGTTTCCACCAGGGCCATCTGGACTTCCTGGCCTGACACGCCGAAGACTTCCACCTGGGCGTCCCGGGTGCGCATGTGGGGGTTTTGCTCCCGCAGGGCCTTTACCTTGAGAGACAGTTCCGGCGCGAAGCACCAGGCCAGGATTTCCATGAAGTGATGGAGCAGGGCGGCGACCGTGATTTCTTCCACGTCCAGGTCATGGCGCAGCAGAGCCCAGTCCCGTGCATATTCGGAAGCGCGTTTGGCGCGGGTGACCACCTTGAGCAGGCCGATAAGGGCTCGGGGCCAGGGCTTGAGCTGCTCCTCCACCGTCGGCATGTTTTCGAAGGCACTGAAGAAGGGTGACACCCCCATCATCATGATGGCCCGGTCGATGGTGTTGATGTCCGTGGTCTGGCGGGCGCGGCGGTGGGCTTCCAGAAAAGCCAGCACCTTGAGGGCCATGAGGGGATCCTGCAGCACCACCCCGGCGATCTGGCGGCCGTTTACCCGCTCCTCGTTTTCCCTTAATTGGGCGAGGTGCAGAGCGGTGCGCTTGAGCACCGGGATGGGTGCCCAGGCATAGAAATTTACCCAGGAATTCAGGTCGGCATTAGCTTCGGTATTCATGACAGGCCTGTCCGTTGTTGTAGTGCCTGTGCAAACTACGGCCTTGCGGGCAAAGTCTTGAGCGTGTCGTCAAATTCTCTCGTCAATGCCCTTAGTCACGGCGCCTCCCTGCTCTCAACCCAAGCAGGTTTTCTTTGCATTCCTTTGCGCCTTCACGCCTCAGGAATCAGTGGCTCGGGCAGGGCGCTCTCCGCAACGTGGCGGCACACCCGGTTGCGGCCGGCCTTCTTGGCGCAATAGAGGGCCTGGTCGGCCTCGTTAAGCAGGGTGTCCACATTGGTCGGCGCACCATCCGCCACGCTGGCGACGCCGATCGATGCGGTGTAGTGCAGGGGTAGGCCCGCATCCGGCATCACCTTGGCGTCGGCGATGGCCTGACGCAGGCGTTCCGCCACTTCCAGGGCCTGATCCGGGCCGGTCTGGGGCAGCAGGAAGCCGAATTCCTCGCCCCCCAGTCGCCCCACGATGTCCACGTCCCGCAGGGTTTCCTTCGCCAGTTGGGCGAGATGCTGCAATACCAGGTCGCCGGTACGGTGGCCCCGGCTGTCATTCACGCGCTTGAAATGGTCGATATCCAGCATGAGGACCGACAAGGGCGCCCGGTAGCGGGTGGCCCGGGACAATTCTGCTTCCGCCAGGGCCATGAAATGGCGGCGATTGTTGAGGCCGGTGAGGGGGTCCGTGCGGGCCTGCTTTTCCAGGTCGTGCTCCAGCCGCTTGCGCTGGGTGATGTCCGTGGCTACCACCACCACGGCCTCCACCGTGCCGTTGCGATTGAAAAGCGGGTAAAAACTGTTGGTGAACACCAAGCCGTTGCGTTCGTCCTCCATCAGGCAGGGCAGGCCGGAAAGAATTACCTGGTGGGTCATGCTGCGGCGGGTTTTCGCCACGGCAGGCGGGAAGAAACTGAACAGGTCCTTGCCCACCATGTTCCGCTGCTCCATACCCATGCGCTGGGCCGCGGTGGGGTTGACGGCGATCACCACATCTCTTGGGTCGATGAGGAAAATACTTTCCTGGATGGCGTTCAGGATGCCCTGCATCATTTCCTTGTTCTGGCGCAGCCGTTCTTCTGCCCGTTTGCGCTCGGTGATGTCCGAGAAGGCTGTGACAAAGTGGCTGAGCTGGCCGCTGCCATCCCGCACGGCGGAGGTGGTGCTCCAGACGGCAAGTTCCTCGCCGTTCTTGTGCCGGTTCCACAACTCGCCCTGCCACATGCCGGCGTTTTCAAGACACTCGGCCATGTCGCGGTAGAAGGCCTCGTCATGGCGTCCGGAGCGCATAAATGCCGGTGTCTTGCCAATGGCATCCTCCTCCGTGTAGCCGGTGAGTGCCGAAAAGGCCCGATTGATGCGGATGATGTTGCGCTGTGCATCCGTGATAAACATTCCCTGCTGGGTATCAAAGGTGGCAGCGGCCAGGCGCAACTCGCCTTCGGTTTCCTTGAGCTTGCTGATGTCGGTGACGAAGCCGTACCAGAGGGTGGAACCGTCCTCGTCCCGCTCGGGCAAGGCATTCACCTGCAGCCACTTTTCCTTGCCGTCCGCCGTCCGGATGCGGTATTCGCAGTGCCAGGGCAGAAGTTCCCGGGCCGAATCCTTGATGGTCTGGAAAAAGCGTTCCCGGTCCGCCGGGTGCAGGAGCGCCCGCATTTTTTCCGTATCCTCCAGCAATTCATGGCTCTGCAGACCATATATCTCCTGGATGGCATCGCTGGCGAAAGGCAGGCAGGCGCTACCGTCCGGCCGTAGCCGGTATTGGAAGACGATGCCGGGTACGTTGGAAACAATTTTGCGCAGGCGTGCATTGACCGCATGTTCCGCTGCCTTTGCTTCCTCGGCGGCGATGGCGGCCAGGAGGCCGTTGAAGGCCCCCGCCAATTGGCCGATTTCGTCATCCTGACGCACCGGCAGGGCCTGTCGGGGACTGCGGCCGTCACCCATGGCCCCCAGCAGCATCGCCGCTTCCTTGAGGGGCGCCAGTTGTCGCCGCAGCCACCACCAGCCCATGCCGCCCGCCAGCAGGGTCAGCAGCATGGAAACGCCCAGGAGCCGTTGCTGGATGCGGGCGATGGGCGCAAAGGCTTCCTCCGCCGGCAGCACGGACTGCATCAGCCAGCCCGTGGAGGGAATGCGTTTGCTGGAAGACAGTTCCACCACGCCCCGGGAACTGAGCGCCACGCCGGAGCCTTCGAAACCGTCCAGGTATTTGTCGTAAACCGCATTTCGGCCCGGGGGCGGGCCGGCTCGCATGACCCGGCTCTTGTCCGTGGCGGCAATGAAAGTGCGGGTCTTCGGCTCGGTGATCAGGTAGCCACCCTGGCGGCCGAAGCGGTTGGCGCTGATGTCGTCGAGGAAACTGGGCTGGTTCAGATTGGTGAGGCCGATGAGGGTGCCAATGGTTCGCCCCGCCCCATCGCGGATGGGCGTGGCGATAGGCACCATGGGTTGCCGGGTGGTCGGGCCGATGAGGGCGTCACCGATGATGGTGCGCCCCTCCTTCAGAACCTGCTGGACCACGGCCACATCCGAGTAGTCCACCCCGGTACGCTTTAGGTTCGGCGGCAGGCTTGCCAGGGACATGCCCCGGGTATCGGTGAGAATGATGCCCCAGTTGAAAAGCCCGAGAAATACGGAGTGTTCCCGTAGGTCCGAGATCAGCTTCTGCGGATGAGTGAGCGCGTTTTCGTTCAGTTGTAGCGCAATGCTTTCCAGGGCCTTTACCCGTTCCCGGACAGATCGATCCACTTCGTCGGCCAGCAGGGAAACCACGGAAAACTGCTGGGCCGAAAGGGTTTCCTCCATGTCCTGGCGCAGAAAATGGCTGATGACCAGAGTGGCGATCCACAGGGTGCTGACGACCGCCAGCAGCACGCCCACCGTGATGCGGGTACGCAGGGAACGCCAAGGCAGGAAGGGAAGGGTAGGCATGAACCTGAAAAAGAATATTTAACGCAGAGGCGCCGAGGCGCCGAGAAAGATGGGAGCAGAAGAAGCTCACCAAACGGGTGGGCTTCATTGCGCCGTCAGGTATTTGATTTTCCTCTGCGTCTCGGCGCCTCGGCGTTTCAAACTGTTTTTCGATTGTTTCACAGCCGCTCAGCGCTTGCCAAGCTGTCGAATGGCGGTGACCGTATTGCCATTTCCGCTATAGCGTACTTCGTCGAAACTCAGGGTGCGGGCCATGGCGATACCTCGGCCATGACTGTCGAAGGCCCGCCGGGCGTCGAAATCCACGTATTTCTGCCAGTTGAAGCCGGCGCCCTCATCCGCGACAGTGACCTGAACCGCTTCCCCGGTACGTTCGAAAGCCACCCGCACCTGCCGGCACAGGCCCTCCGGTGCTTCCAGGCGGCGATTGACTTCCTCCAGCCAGCGGCCATTCATGACGAGCTCGGTCTTGTCTTCGTAGCTGATGCCCAGATTGCCGTGCTCCACCGCATTGACCATCAGCTCCTGCAGGCCCAGCACCGATCGCTCCGCTTCCGGGAAGGCGCGGGCGAGGGAATTGGCCAGCAGGCGGCCATCCTCCAGGGTGCGGAAGCGGAACCTGCCGGTTTCCAGAAACTCGAAGGGCCGGCCAGCCTGACGCACGCCTTCCTGCAGAGCCAGGTAATCCCGGCGCTGATGTACGGCAGCGCTGACCACGGAGAGCAGCACGGCCGGTACGAAAGGCTTGGTCAGGTAGTAGTAGGCACCCTCGGCCAGGCCTTCGCGGATGCTTTCCTCATCATCCCGGGTCGTCTGCATGACCACCGGGATCGGGGCGAGGTGGGGCGTGGCCTTGATGCGCCGCAGCAGTTCCATCCCGTCCATGCGCGGCATTTCGCGGTCCAGCACGATGGTTTCAAACTGGGCGCCAGTGGCCAGGATTTCCCAGGCGGCCAGGCCGTCCTCTGCCGCGCAGACTTCGAAGTCCTGGGTGGAGAGGATGCGCACGATGTGCTGGGCGATGCTGCGGGAGTCTTCCGCCAGAAGAATGCGGGCTTTGCTCATGAAAATCGCCTGTACGGATGTCGTTCATACACTTACGGTCAAGGCCTGGGAATCTTTAGCCTCCTGACTGAAGCCTCGGGCTATCTCAAGGAAGGTCTGGAGAATTGGGGATTCATCGTCCGTGCGATAGATGCAGCTCAGGTCAACCTCGGCAGCCGGCTCCCTTACCAGGGGCCGAAATTCCACCCCCGGTAACTTCAGGTTGATGGCGGATTCGGGAACGATGCACAGACCGAAGCCGGTGGCCACCAGGGCCACGCCGTTTACCGCGTCGCCCACTTCCTGCACGATCCAGGGCTGGAAGCCGTCTTCCTTGCACAACGCGATGACTCGGTCGATGAAGCTGGGACGGGTTCCGCTGGGGAAGGCCACCAGGGGCTGGCCCGCCAGTTCATGCCAGGCCACCGTGGTCCTTGCGGAGAACGGGTGATTGTCCGTCACCGCCAGGTAGAGCTTTTCCATGAGGATGACTTCGGAAGAGATACCCGGCGTCTCCTGCAGCAGCCTGTTGAACCCCACCGTCAGCCGCCGCTGCCGTAGCGCCGCCACCTGTTCCCCCTTGTCCATGCTGTGCAGCACGATATTGACATCCGGATAGGCCTGGCGGTAGGCCAGCAGGATGCGCGGAATGGTGCCGAAGATGCCCGAGCCGAAGATCCCCACGTCGATGCGGCCAAGTCGCCCCTGACCGGCCTTGAAAATCTTTTCGGCGGCAAGTTCCGTCAGGGCCAGGATGTTCTTGGCCTCCTCCAGCAACATGCCGCCTGCCTCTGTCAATTCCACTCCTCGCGTCGTGCGCAGAAACAGCGTCGCACCGATCTCCTCTTCCAGTTGCTGGATCTGCCGCGTCAAGGGCGGCTGGGAGATGTGCAGGCGCTGTGCCGCCCGGCCAATATTCAGTTCTTCCGCTACTGCCACGAAGCTTTTCAGCAGGCGTAATTCCATCATTTTCCCCTTTTGACAGGCCATACCGGAAAGGTATGTCGGAGTGCCTCCAATGGTATTGGACGGTAAGTCTCCAAGGCAATATCTTTCGCTCCATAAGAACGAGAGGAGACCGGAAGCATGCCTGTTTCGGGGCACACCATCTGCATTCAAGGCGGCGCTGCCTACCTATGCCGGGAAGACGAATCCGTACTTGCGGGCATGTGCCGCCTTGATCGGCGTGGGATTCCTCTGGGCTGCCGGGGTGGCGGTTGCGGGGTCTGCAAGGTGGAAGTCCTGTCGGGGCAGTACACCAGTCTCGTCATGAGTCGGGCTCACGTCAGCGTGGAAGATGAGGCGGCGGGCCGGGTGCTGGCCTGCCGGATTTTCCCCCGCAGTGATCTCGCCCTGCGGGTCATCGGCAAGCTGCAAAAAAATATTTGTCGCGCTGCCTGAGCGCATCTCGGGCGAAAAAATCAAATAGTTAACAAGGAGGAGATAGACATGGCAATGACAGGCGTATTGCGTCCGGGGCACATTCAGATTCGTGTGCTGGACATGGATGCAGCGGTAAAACACTACCGCGATGTGCTGGGTCTGGTGGAAACCGGCCGGGATGATTCGGGTCGGGTGTATTTCAAGGCCTGGGACGAGCGGGATCACCACTGCCTGATCCTGCGCCAGTCTGATCGGGCTGGCATGGATTTCTTCGGCTTCAAGGTGGCGAGCGCTGCGGACCTGGATAAGTTCGAGGCGGACCTGCAAGCCTACGGCCTCGTCACGGAACGCATTCCGGCGGGGGACCTGCTGGAAACTGGCGCGCGCGTACGTTTCGAGCTGCCTTCCGGTCATCTGATCGAGCTTTACGCCTACAAGAAAATGCTGGGCAACGGCCTGGCCTCGCCCAACCCGGCCCCCTGGTCCGCTGCAGCCGAACACGGCATCGCGCCCCTGCGTCTGGATCACTGCCTGATGTACGGGCCCAACGTGAACAAGAACCTGGAAATCTTCACCCAGGTGCTGGGCTTCCACCTGACCGAATACGTGACCCTGCCGGACGGCGTGACCAAGGGTGCCCTGTGGCTGGCCTGTTCCGTCAAGGCCCATGACGTGGCTTTCGTCGAGTACCCCGAGCCGGGCAAGCTGCACCATGTCTCCTACCTGCTGGAAAGCTGGGAGAAGGTGCTCAGGGCCGGCGACATCCTGTCCATGAATCTGGTGCCCCTGGACATTGGTCCGACCCGTCACGGCATTACCCGCGGCACCACCATCTATGCCTGGGATCCCTCCGGCAATCGTTTCGAGACCTTCTGCGGCGGCACCCAGAACTACCCGGACTGGGAACCGGTGCACTGGACCTGGGAAGGACTGGCCCAGGGCCTGGACTATCCCCACCGCAAGCTCCATGAGACTTTCCTGACGGTTGTCTCCTGAGTTTTGTAGGGGCGAACGTGTTCGCCCTGCAGCCGCAGATTCGGGCGAACAAGTTCGCCCCTACAAATAATTTCAGAAATCCAAATTCATGAAAACCATACCGAATTTCATCAACGGCGAATTCGTGGCCGGACCGAATCTCTTCGACAACCGTTCCCCCACCGACAACCGGGTCTTCGCCCGGGTGGCGGAGGCCTCCCGGCAGGACGTGGATGCGGCCGTGGCCGCCGCCAAGACCGCCCTCTCCGGCCCCTGGGGCAAGATGACCCTGGCCGAGCGTTCGGAACTGCTCTACGCCGTGGCGAAGGAGATGAACCGGCGCTTTGATGATTTCGTGCAGGCGGAGTCGGCGGATACGGGCATGCCCGCGTCCCTGGCGCGCCACGCTTTCGTGCCCCGGGGGGCAGCCAACTTCCAGGTCTTTGCCGATCTGGTGAAGAACGTGTCCACCGAAGCTTTCGAGATGGCCACGCCGGATGGCCGGGGTGCCCTGAATTACGCCATCCG
The DNA here is from genome assembly GCA_043743785.1 of Rhodocyclales bacterium. Lineage (GTDB taxonomy): Bacteria > Pseudomonadota > Gammaproteobacteria > Burkholderiales > Rhodocyclaceae > JAQTNA01. The sequence continues at coordinate 37,716 of JAYTVW010000090.1, forward strand.
CCGTCCCGTGGGCGTGGTGGGGGTGATCTGTCCCTGGAACGCGCCCCTGCTACTCATGACCTGGAAGGTGGCGCCGGCCCTGGCCTGCGGCAACACCGTGGTGGTGAAGCCCTCGGAAGAGACTCCCCACACCGCCGTGCTGCTGGGTGAAGTCATGAACGCCGTGGGTATTCCCAAGGGCGTCTATAACGTGGTGCATGGTTTCGGCCCCGGTTCCGCCGGCGAGTTCGTCACCACCCACCCGGATGTGAACGCCATCACCTTCACCGGCGAGACCCGCACCGGCGCCGCCATCATGAAGGCAGCCGCCGAGGGCGCCCGGCCCATTTCCCTGGAAATGGGCGGCAAGAATGCCGCCATCGTTTTCGCGGACACCGATTTCGATGCAGCCATCGAAGGCACCCTGCGTTCCTGTTTCGCCAACAGTGGCCAGGTCTGTCTGGGTACGGAGCGGGTGTATGTGGAGCGGCCGATTTTCGACAAGTACGTGGCCGCCCTCAAGGCCGGCGCCGAGAAGCTCAAGATCGGCACCCCCTTCGAGGAGGGTGTGAGCATGGGCCCGCTCATCTCCAAGGAGCACCAGGCCAAGGTGCTGTCCTACTACGCCAAGGCGGTGACCGAAGGCGCCACCGTGGTGACCGGCGGCGGCGTTCCGACCGTGCCGGCGGAACTGGCGGACGGCGCCTGGATCCAGCCCACCATCTGGACCGGCATCGGCGACGACTCCTCCGTAGCCCGGGAAGAGGTTTTTGGCCCCTGCACCCTGATCCAGCCCTTTGACACGGAAGAGGAAGTAATCCGTCGCACCAACGACAACGTGTATGGCCTGTCCTCCTCTATCTGGACTTCCGACCTGGCCCGGGCGCACCGGGTGGCCGCCGCTGTGGAAGCGGGCATTGTCTGGGTGAATTCCTGGTTCCTGCGGGATCTGCGCACCGCCTTCGGCGGCGCCAAGCAGTCCGGCATCGGCCGGGAGGGCGGCGTCCATTCCCTCGAGTTCTACACCGAACTCAAGAACATTTGCATCAAACTTTGAGCGCCGCCATGAGCCCCGAAAAGATTCAGCAATACGGCGACGAGCTTTATGAAGCCTTCGTTGCCCGCAAAACGGTCCCCCCCCTGCTGCAACGGGAGCCGGACATCACCATCGAGGACGCCTATCAGATTCAGTCCCATATGGTGGCCCGGCGTATCGCGGCCGGTGAAACCGTGGTGGGCAAGAAGATCGGCGTCACCAGCAAGCCGGTGCAGGATTTCCTCGGGGTGTTCCAGCCGGACTTCGGCATCCTCACCTCCGGCATGGTCTATGAAGAGGGCCAGACGGTGGATCTGGATCAGTTGATCCAGCCCAAGGCCGAGGCGGAACTGGCCTTTGTCCTGAAGGCGGACCTGAAGGGTCCCGGCATCACCGCCATGGACGTGATCCGGGCCACGGACTACGTGCTGCCCTGTTTCGAGATCGTGGATTCCCGCATCACGGACTGGAAAATCAAGATTCAGGACACGGAGGCGGACAACGCCTCCTGTGGCGTGTATGTGCTGGGCAAGACCAGGGGCGACCCCAGGAAGCTGGACCTGACCCTGGCCGGCATGGTGCTGGAGAAAAACGGCGAAATCCACAGCACCGGCGTCGGTGCGGCCGTGCAGGGTTCCCCCGCCAATGCGGTGGCCTGGCTCGCAAATACCCTGGGTGCCTTGGGTATCCCCTTCAAGGCCGGCGAGGTAATCCTCTCCGGTTCCCAATCCGCCCTGGTGCCCGTCATTGATGGTGATGAACTGGTGTGCACCGTGGGTGGCCTCGGCAGCTGCCGGGTCAAATTTGCCGGCAGGAGCGCCGCATGAACCTGACTCTGAATCGTGAAGACATCGTGCGCCTGTGCGAACGGGTGGAAGGCGCCCAGACCCGGGCCTATGCCATTCCCAAGCTGACGGACGAATACCCGGCCATGACCATCGCCGACGGCTATGCGGTCCAGGCGGAATTGCGCCGCCGTTATCTTGCGCAAGGCCACAGGCTGGTGGGCTGGAAGGCAGGCCTCACTTCAAAAGCCAAGATGTTGCAGATGGGGGTGAACGTGCCCTCCATCGGTTTTCTCACGGACCGCATGGCCCGGCCGGAAAACTCGGTGGTGGACACCTGCGATCTGGTGCATCCCCGGGTGGAATGTGAAGTGGCCTTCGTCATGAAGGACACATTGCGGGGGCCGGGATGCACGAAAGAGCAGGTGCTGGCGGCCACTGACTACGTGCTGCCGGCCATCGAGATCATCGATTCCCGCTTCTCCGGCTTCAAGTTCGATCTGCCCAGTGTCATTGCCGACAACGGCTCCAGCGCCCGCTTCGTGGGCGGCGGCCGGCCCCGTTATGCGGAAGACGTGGACCTGCGCACCCTGGGGGTGGTCATGGAAATCAACGGCGACATGGTGGCCTGCGCCGCCTCTGCCGCCGTCATGGGCCATCCGGCGGAGGCCATCGCCATGCTGGTGAACATCCTGGCGGAGCAGGGCGAGGCATTGCCCGCCGGCAGCTTCGTCATGAGCGGCGGCATTACGGAGGCCATTGCCGTCAAGCCGGGGGACAACGTCATTGCCCGCTTCCAGGAACTGGGCAGCGTGTCGATCAAGTTCAAGTAAAGATTCATAACAACAAATGCAGCGCAGCTGCAGGGGTACGGTTTGTCTGAAGGCCGGCCCCGATCAGGAGATGAAGATGATGAATTCGGCAAGGAGGTTGGGAATCCCGGCCGCCCTGGCGCTGGGCCTTTCGGCGTGCACGCCGGCGACGGATATGTCGGGGATCCAGGGGGAGCGGGGGAAGGCGATCCAGCGCTACGACATTGGTCAGGC
>JAYTVW010000091.1:0-19293 GCA_043743785.1 Rhodocyclales bacterium
GCCGATGCGCATCTAGCGTGATCCTTTTTGGCGCATGCGCTTTGCCGCATGCACAACGAGCGGGCTTCGGCCCGCTTGAGTGTTTTAGACGGGCCTGTCGTTCCACTTCGAATGGCCCGAACCGTGAGCGTGAAACCCGATGAGCGACCTTCCGAATACCCCAGCAACGCCTGAAGACGACGCGGCCAGCCATGCCGCGCGCGCCACGACGCACGCCGCGGACAGCGCCGCCTACGGCGAAGGCAGCATCCAGATTCTCGAAGGCCTGGAAGCCGTGAGAAAGCGCCCCGGCATGTACATCGGCGACACCTCGGACGGCACCGGCCTGCACCACCTGGTGTTCGAGGTGGTGGATAACTCCATCGATGAATCACTGGCCGGCCACTGCGACGACATCCTGGTCACCATCCACTCCGACAACTCCATCAGCGTGGTGGACAACGGCCGCGGCATCCCCACTGGCATCAAGATGGACGACAAGCACGAGCCCAAACGCTCGGCGGCCGAAATTGCGCTGACCGAGTTGCACGCGGGCGGCAAGTTCAACCAGAACAGCTACAAGGTCTCCGGCGGCCTGCATGGCGTGGGTGTGTCCTGCGTGAATGCCCTGTCGAAGTGGCTGCGCCTGACCATCCGCCGGGACGGCAAGAAATACGAGCTGGAGTTCAACCGGGGCCATGTGCCGAACCGCTACGTCGAAGTCCATAACGGGGTGGAAATTTCCCCTCTGCAAGTTCTGGGCGTCACCGACAAGCGCGGCACCGAAGTACATTTCCTTGCCGACGAGGAAATTTTTGGCCACATCGAATTTCACTACGACATCCTCGCCAAGCGCCTGCGGGAACTCTCCTTCCTCAACAACGGCGTACGAATTCGCCTTGTGGATCAAAGGACTGCCAAGGAAGAGGACTTCGCCTTCAGCGGCGGCGTGAAGGGCTTCGTCGAGTACATCAACCGCGCCAAGACCGTCCTGCATCCCAATGTCTTCTATGCCACCGGCACCACCATGATGCCCGGCAGTGCCGGCCACGAGGTGGAACTCGAGGTGGAAGTGGCCATGCAGTGGAACGACAGCTACCAGGAACAGGTGCTGTGCTTCACCAACAATATCCCCCAGGCGGATGGTGGCACCCACCTCACCGGCCTCCGGGCCGCCATGACGCGGGTCATGAACAAGTACATCGACGAGCACGAGATCGCCAAGAAGGCCAAGGTGGATATCACCGGCGATGATATGCGCGAAGGCCTGGCCTGCGTGCTGTCGGTGAAAATGCCCGACCCGAAGTTCGCCTCGCAAACGAAAATGAAGCTGGTGTCCTCCGAAGCCCGCCCGGCGGTGGAGGAAGTGGTAGCCGACAAGCTCGCCGAATACCTGCAGGAACGGCCGCTGGACGCCAAGACCATCACCGCCAAGATCGTCGAAGCCGCCCGTGCCCGGGAGGCTGCCCGCAAGGCGCGGGAAATGACCCGTCGCAAGGGCGTGCTGGACGGCATTGGCCTGCCCGGCAAACTGGCGGACTGCCAGGAAAAAGACCCGGCCCTGTGCGAAATGTACATCGTCGAGGGTGACTCCGCAGGCGGCTCTGCCAAGCAGGGTCGTGACCGAAAATTTCAGGCCATCCTGCCCCTGCGCGGCAAGGTGCTGAACGTGGAAAAGGCCCGCTTCGACAAGCTTCTGTCGTCCGAACAGATCGTTACCCTGATCACGGCCCTGGGCACCGGCATCGGCAACGGCATGGGTACGGACGATTTCAACATCGACAAGCTGCGCTATCACCGCATCATTATCATGACCGACGCGGACGTGGACGGCGCCCACATCCGCACCCTGCTGTTGACCTTCTTCTATCGCCAGATGCCCATGCTGGTGGAGCGCGGCTACATCTACATTGCCCAGCCGCCCCTCTACAAGGTCAAGCACGGCAAGACGGAACGCTACATCAAGGACGATCTGGAACTGAACCAGTTCCTGCTCAACCTGGCTCTGGACGGCGCCCAGCTGACGCCGCAAGTCGGCGCGGCAGCCATACGTGGCGACACCCTGGGCGAACTGGCCCGCTCCTACCTGCTGGCGGAAGCCGTCATCCGCCGCCTCTCCGAGTACTCGGACGGAGACGTCATGCACGCCCTGCTGGCTCACGACATCGCCATCAAGCTGGATGATGAAGCCGAGACGGCCGCCTCCTGCGCCGCCCTGGCGCCCTTCCTGCCGCCGGCCGTTACCGTCAAGCCCCAGTTCGACGGCGAGCAATGGAACGTCGCCATTACCCGCCTGCGCCATGGCAACTGGCGCCACAGTTCCATCACCCGGGATTTCCTGCTCTCCGGCGACTATCGCACCATCCGCCATGCCGCCGACACCCTCTCCGGACTTATCGGCGAAGGTGCCCTGGTGGGCCGTGGCGAAAAGAAATGCGCCGTCAGCAGTTTTGCGGACGCCATGAGCTGGCTGCTGGCGGAAGTCGAGCGCGGCATCAGCAAGCAGCGCTACAAAGGCCTGGGGGAAATGAACCCGGGGCAGCTCTGGGAAACCACCATGGATCCCCAGGTGCGCCGCCTGCTGCGCGTGCAAATCGATGACGCCATCGCCGCCGACCAGATCTTCACCACCCTCATGGGCGATGCCGTCGAACCCCGCCGCGCCTTCATCGAACAGAACGCCCTGGGGGCCAGGAATATCGACGTCTGACGGTGTAGGATCCCATTAGGATCTAGATTTTTCCCGAAAGGCTAGATTTTGTAGGAATTGAAGCAGGCCTCTTCGGAGGCCTGTGTCATTTCGGCATTTTGTGCTTAGCGCGCCAACATCGATCCTGGTTGCATCAACTGGCCACGGTTGTCCGTAGCGATGCTCAAATTGCTCAGCCAACTCAGAATGGTCGGGATCGACCCTGAAGCGCCGTTCAACCTTCAACTGCCTGAAGGTCAGCTATTCAAGTGGATCTGCAACGCCTTCTTGGAGTATCGGTCGATGTGCTGACGCCAAGAGCCTTGCCTGAATCGTTTCGTAGTCAGGTTCTTGCGGATGCAATCCCGGTATGACCAAGAAACTGCGTGTCCCGGACTGCGTTGGACACATCCTGAAAGCCATCGCGCGCTATATGGCGAACATAGATGAAGTCGGATTCCTGAACAGCAACTTGGTTCAGGATGCCGTGATCCGCAACATCGAGATCATCGGCGAGGCGTCGAACAACATTCAGCGTGCGGCTCTGGAATTCGCCGCGTAACACGGCGACATTCCTTGACTGGTAATGTACACGATGCGCAACCGAGTTTCGCATGGCTACGACAAAGTAGTGGCCCCCTCCGGCGGGCTGCGCGTCAGGCGGATCGCTACATCGAAGCCCTCCTCCGCCAGGTTGGCCACCACATGGCGAGCCTCCTCGAGCAGGCTCAGGGATTGGCTGGCGTGTTCGCGCCAAGCGTGATGCCGTCGAATCTGCGTCAGGCCAGCAGTAGGTGTTGTTTGGAAATCTTCTCAAGCTGCGCCGGGGAGACGCCGGCTTTGTCGGCAAAGGTCTTCCATTCATTGATTGCGTCCTTCACCTGAGTGAGGACCTTCCGTCCGGTGCCGATTTTGAAGAGGTCGGCAACAGTAAGTAAATCGGCGGCGGTGATGTCCTTGAACTTACCGTTAACCGACATCAGATGCTGGTTGGTATATTCGCCCTTGGGATTGTGGGCGAAAGACACGTCATATGCCGGCGACAGCTCCCAGGCTTGGCCTAGGCGTAGCCGGAAAGAGAAGTTTTTGGCGTGGTCATCGCAGTTCCGGCCCATGACGTTGAAGGCCATTCGGCGGAACGCTTCTTCCATCTGCTCGTAGGGAAGATTCAGTTGCTGCATAGTCAGGAACAGCTGGGAGTAGGAATTGGTGCCTTTCTTCCGGTAGTCCAGGTGGCTCATGGCACACAGTGTCTGCATGTGATGCCTGATATTGCCGCTCCGGTCGAAGCGCTTCGTCATGAAGTGCGCGCGTCCGTTTTCGTGGAGGAGCTCACACTGCGACATTTCGATGCCGGCCGCGGTGGCCATCAGGTAGTACGCGTATTCGATTCGACCGTAGCCACCTGAACTCCCCAGTTCACTATCCTTGCCCATGCCGTCGAATTTCAGTAACCAGTGCTCGAAGCCGTCCGGGGCACCCAGCTGACCGGAGCGAATTTCTTTGGTAGCCGGGTTCCAGGCAATGACGGCTTTCGCCCGGGCGCCGCCGGCGGAGGTGCCCACATCGATGATGCTGCGCAGGGCCGCATTCGAATGGTCATCATCATCGAATACACCTGTTACCGCCGCACGAGCCTCAGTGACCAACTTGTTCAGTTCGAGCGAGGTTGCCTTATGGTTAGCCGGACCTCGAGAGGGCCGGAACGTCAGTGCTCCCATCGCCCGGTTGCTCATGTACGCCAGGCGGTCCAGCGGGGTCACGTTGTCTGCGCTGATACCGTGGTCGGCCATGTAGCGGTCGATAAGCGCATTGCCGAAGTCGTCAGGCAGGGCATCGCTCAAGAGGGCGGGGAGGCGTTTGAAGGTCAGCTCCGGCAGGTCTGCGAACAGGTAGGGCTCTTCGCGCAACAGCATGTGTATCGGCGCGACCTGGATGCCACTGTTGATGAAGTCCGGCGCATACCCGAAGGCATAGAAGTTGTATGCCGGGTCCAGCGCTACGGCCCCCATCAACTTGTCCCACAAGTAGACCTCAACACGGTCAACATGCTTGTATCGAGCCCTGCGCTTGGCCGGTGCTTTCTTCTTGACTTCTTCAGCTTCCACGACTAGGCCTTCAGAGCTCTTGGATGTTACCGGTGCGTGCGTGTGGAACTAGCGCGCTGCCGCGGCTCACGACGATTTGCCAACATGGTCATCGGATTGATGGTGGCCACCGGCGCTATCCGGCTAAGCCACTCCTCCCGGTCCAGGGCGCGCACAACAGCAAGCAAGGACTTGAGCGTTGATCCCTTACCCGCCTCGAGGCTCTGCAGGGCACGAACACTGATGCCGGCCCGTGCCGCCAGCGTCTTCTGGTCGATGTTGCGATGTAGACGCAGATTCCGTAACCGCTCACCCAGGGTTTCTTCGAGTTCGAGCAGCGTGTTGGCTAGCATGGTGATACTCCTTTATAACATGCGGAGTTCTGCGTCTAAACCCACAGAACTGAAGGTAAGGCGCTGTTTTATGCGTATTCTAACATGAGTTAAAGTCAGCTCATAGAGCGCAGAACTCTGCGCTTAAAACGTGAAAATCGACAGCAAGACGCGGCTTTCCACGTCTTGTGTTAAGGCCAGCAGTTTGGGCGCAGATCGTGCTATTGATGCACCATCCGTCGCTCGTGACCGAGTCGACAAGGACCGAAGTGACCTCGCGGCATTTCCCCAAAAGGTCGCTGATCAGGTTTGTGGCTTGGCTACCAATGCGCAGCTTGTCTGACCTGGGCAGCGGCTTGCCGACGGTGATACGGATAAAGGTGTTCTATCGAAGGACGGACGAACTCGAGGCGGCGCTGTTGCGGTATCATCTCGCGACCACGGAGGCCTCGCCGCTAGATGTAGGAAAATCTAGCCTCAATGGGAATCAGTTGGACCTGATTCCCATTGAGGATGGGAATGGCCCTGATTCCCATTGAGGATGGGAATGGCCCTGATTCGTAAGGGATCAAGGTTGGCAACTGAATGGGATCCTACAGACGGTGTAGGTTCCCACGCACACCGGGGTGTGCCAGTTGTCCTAGCCTCTACCCAAGCAGTCTTTCTTTGAGTTCCTTTGCGTTTTCGCGCCTTTGCGGTGAAGTTTTGAATCTTTCACAGCTTCTCAGGCGGCGAAGGCGCGGCGCAGGAGGCCCATGAAGTAGCCGAGGATGGGCAGCTTCATGTACAGCTCTTCTGCCGCGTCCCAGTAATCCCGGTGGTAATTCACCTTGCCGGTGGCGTCGAACCTGAGATGGGAGACGCCACGGATGACCCGCTTCTGCCCCATGCGGTAATGGAATTCCCACACCAGCATGGCGCTACCCTCGCCGCCATCGATACGCTCGCTGACCAGAAAGCGTGGTTCGGCGACCTGGTGGAACATGTGGCTGAAAATGCGCTGTATTGCGGCAACCCCGTGCACTTCGTTGAACGGATCCTTGAAGTAGGCATCCTCGCTGTAGAACTCCGGAAAGCGTGCCACGCTCTCCGGGCGGAGGTCGTGGAAGAAGGCAATGAGGCTATCCATGTTCCTCAGGCTCCTGTCAGGCGGCGGACAAGGGGGAAGTAAATCCGGTACGGCAGCAGGGCGAGGAGTTTCATTACCCGGGTGAAGCGCTTGGGGAAATGGATTTCAAAACGCCCCTGCGTAAAGCCGGCCAGGATCTCCTCCGCAGCCTGTTCCGGTGTGAGCAGGGCGGGCATGGAAAAATCGTTTTGCGCCGTAAGGCGCGTGGACACGAAACCTGGATTGATGAGCCACACGCCGACGCCCCGGGGTGCAAGGTCGAGATGCAGGCATTCGGCAAAGTGGATCAGGGCCGCCTTGCCCGGCCCGTAGGCCAAAGCCCGTGGCAAACCACGATACCCCGCCACGCTGGCCACGAATGCCATGCCGCCGCCGGGCTGCATGTCGGGGAGGACGCTGGCCGCGAGGCCCATGGCCCCGCTGAAATTAACGGCAATCACCTTCTCTGCCCGGTCCAGGTCAAAGTCCGCGGCACCCATGGGCGCGTAGTCGCCGGCAAGGTAGACCACCAGATCCAGGCCGCCCCACTGCTGGATAATGGCCGCCCGGGCTGCGGCCAGGTCCCCCCGGTCAGTGGCATCGCAGGGCAGGAGCAAGGCGCCTTCGATCCCCAGCCCGGCCAGGGAACTGCGGGCCGACAGGGCCAGTCGGGCGCCGCGCCGAGCCAGTTCCTTTGCCAGGGCCGCGCCGATGCCGGCAGAGGCCCCCACCAGCCACACGCGCCGGCCGGACCAGTCCTTGATTTTCGGGTTCAGCGCCATGTCAGCGTTTCACGAAGGTCAGCGTCACTTCGCCGAGGCCCAAACCCCATTTGGACATATAGGAGCGGTTCATCATCACCTTGTCGTCCATGAGGAACATCCAGTCGTCCAGATCCACGTTGTAGACCTTGCCGTCCACCGGCAGGGCCAGCACATAGCGCCAGCGCAAGGCGTTGCCGGAAACTTCGCCGATGGCTTCCCCCACCACGTCGTCGGCCTTGCCGCGGAACGAGCCGTCCGCTTGTTTGGTCAGGGTCCACAGGCGCCGTGAGGTGCTGCCGTCGGACCACTGAAAATGTTCGTCCAGCAGGCCCGTATCGCCCTGCCATTTGGCTTCGATGACCACGTGAAAGCGTTTTTTGACCTCGCCTGCGCGCCCCTGGAACATGCCCCAGGCATCCAGGGTGCCATTCAGGTAGGTTTTGAGGTCGAGGGCCGGCGTTTCGCTCCGGTATTGTTCGACGCCGGAGGATGCGCAGCCGGCGAGTCCAAGCGAGAGGGCAGCAGCACACAGCAGTTTCATGGTTTTGTCTCCAGGATGTAGCGCCAGCGCCAGAGCAGCGAGCCGGATAGCGCCTTGAAAGCGAGGGGAAGTGCTGCGTAGGCCAGGCTTAGCGCCGGCAGGCCCGCGTTCGTGCCCGGCACGTAACCCAGGGCCCCGAGGAGCGGTAGCGCCAGGCCGGCGGCCAGGGCCAGGTTGAGCTTGGCGACGAAATTCCAGATGCCGAAACAGGCGCCGGCCTGCCCCAGGCGCTCGCCAATGTCGGCGGCCATGGCGGACGGCAGGGCCAGGTCGGCCCCCAGGGCCAGGCCGGAAAACAGGCAAATGAGGGAAAACGACACCAGATCCCCGGCCCCGAGCAAGCCGGCCCCGGCGAAGGCCAGGATCGACAGTGCCATGGACAGCAGCCAGGCCTGTACCCGGCCAAGCCGGCCCGCCACATGCACCCATGCGGGTAGGGAAGCCGCTGCGGCGATGAAGTAAAGCGCCAGCAGCGCGCCGCTGGCGGATTCCTGCTTCAGCACATCGGCGACGAAGAACAGAAACAGGGTGGACGGCAGGGCCACGGCAATGCCGCTGGCCAGGAATACGGCCAACAGGCGCTGAAATGCCGGGTCCGCCAAGACCCGTTTCAGGCCGGGCAGCAGGGGCCGGGGGGACGCCGGACGCTGGTCGGCCATGCCCAGGCAGCCAAAGCCGAGAGCCGCCCCGACCAGCAGCAGCGGCGGCAGCACCCAGCCCAGGCGGGCCACACCCTGGAGTAGATTGGCGCCGAGGAGTCCGGGCAAGGCGGCGGCGAGCACAATGCCGACGAGGCCGAAGCCCTCCCGGGTTGCGGTCAGGCGCGTCCTGCCCCCGGCGTCCCGGCCCAGTTCGCTGCCCCAGGCCTGGTAAGCCACCGTGGCGGCGGAGAAACCGGCATAACTCAGGGTGAGGGAAGCCAGCAACCAGATGCCGGCGAGCCTTGCCGGCGGATTGAGCAAGGCAATGAAGCCAAGGCCAAAGGGCAGCAGGGCCACGGCAAGCATGATCGGGCGGGATACCCGGTCCGCCAGCCAGCCCAGCCAGGGGTCGATGACGGCGTCCAGCAGTCGCGTGCCGAGCAGCAGGCCGCCGAGGAGCGCCAGGTCCATGCCGGTGGTCTGGGCATAGAAGCGGGGAATGTGCACATAGATGGGCAGGGCGCCAAAGGCCAGGGGCAGGCCCATCACACCGTAGGCGAGGGTGCGCTGCATGTTCATGGGCGGCGCAGCAAGGCCGCCCGCAAGGCCGGCGCGCTGGTGCCGGGGTCGAGCCAGATGGCGAAAAAGCGTCGGGCGAACGCCCCATCCGGGATGCCCCCCAGATCCCGGCCGTTGTAAATAAAGCGGGCGCCATCAGGCCCATACAGGCCCAGGATGTGATCGCCGTCCCTGACATCCGGCAACAGGGCCGCCAGTTGCTGACCCCAGGCCGCCAGAGGGGCCTCGTCACCACCCAGCTGGCGCATTTCCCGGATGCTGGCTTCCCCAATGGCCCGGCCGGACAGGCTTCGCCGGTAGTCCAGGCGCAGGGCCAGGGGCGGACGCAAGGGGTCTTCGCCAGCCCACAGGGTTGCCTCGTAAATCAGGAAGCCAAAGCGCCGGTATTCGCCGTGGCCCCAGCGCCCAAGGTCCGTCAGCGGGTCCGGCCCCGCCCAACCGAGCAGGGGCCAGGCGGCCAGCCCCAGGCAGAAATGTCGTCTAGCAGTGTTCAAGTTCGAACTGGACCACATCGATGTTCCCCGCCCGGAAGCCCGCCTCGCAGTAGCAGAGATAGAAGTTCCACAGGCGGCGGAAACGCTCATCGAAGCCCAGGGCGGCGATTTCGCTCCAGTTGGCCGCGAACGCGCCGCGCCATTGGGCCAGGGTGCGGGCGTAGTCCAGGCCGAAGGCATGCTCGTCCCGCACCACCAGACCCTCCCGGGCTGCCACCCGGCGGAATTCGGCCCGGGAGGGCAGCATGCCGCCGGGGAAAATGTATTGCTGGATGAAATCGGTGCCGCGACGATAGGCCGGGAACAGGTCGTCCCGGATGGTGATGCTCTGCACCACTGCCTTGCCGCCGGGCTTCAGGGCTTGGGCCACGGTCTTGAAATAGCCTGGCCACCAGCGCTCGCCCACCGCCTCGAACATCTCGATGGACACAACATGGTCAAAGCTTTCCCGGGTATCCCGGTAGTCCTGCAGGCGCAGGTCCGCCCCGGGGACACGCTTTTGCGCCCATTCGAGCTGGGCCGGTGACAGGGTCAGGCCAGTGACCTGAAGTTCCGCCTGAACGGCCATCTCGGCGAAGCCACCCCAGCCGCAGCCGATCTCCAGCACACGCTGGCCAGGCCTTGCCTGCAGGCGCGCGAGAATGCGGCGGTACTTGGCGTCCTGGGCCAAGGCCAGGGAGCCGTCGTTCCCCGGGCTAAAGAGGGCCGACGAATAGCTCATGCCCGGGTCCAGCCACAGGCTGTAGAAGCTGTTGCCCAAATCGTAATGGGCCATGATGTTGCGGCGGCTACCGGCGCGGCTATTGCGGTTCAGCAGGTGGCGGAGACGGGCAGCGAGGAGCGCCGGCCATGAACCGAACACGGCCCGGGCAAGGCTGTCCCGGTTGTTCGCCAGGAGCGTCAAGAGGCCCGCCAGGTCCGGCGAGTCCCAGGCCCCGTCCAGGTAGCTTTCCGCCAGGCCGATATCGCCCCGGGCCAGCACCTGTCCGAACATGGCTTCGTCGTGTACGTCCAGTGTCACGCCGTGGTGGCCGTCGCCGAAGAGCGTGCTGGAAGCATCCGGCAACCGGACTTCCAGCAGGCCGCCCCCCAGCTTTTCCAGCATGCCGAAGACGGTCCGGGTATCCCGGGCAAGCGGCGTCCTGCCACGCAGAGTCAAGGTGTTGTTCATTTGTCCATGCCTGTAGAGTTGGAGGAAGTGGCGGGGGGAGCAAGGGGCGCTCTGGCACCCAGGAATGGCACGCCTCTTTGCCACAGCTTGAAGGCCTGCCAGTGGATGCGGAAGATGACGCCCAGGGTGAGAAAAGGCATGCGCGCCAGGGCGCCAAGCAGGGCGGCTGCGGACCAGGGCCGGGGCCGGCCGGAGATGGCCGTCAGCAACAGATCCCCGCCGGCATCGCCGTAGTCGATGTGCACATTTTCGATTGCGCCACCGAGGCGAAAGCGGAAGCGATAGCCGCCCTCGACACTGCAGAAGGGGGAGACGTGGAAACGCTTGTCCGCAAGCATTTCCTGGCCGTCCCGCAGGGGGGCGCCATTCGGGTTGTGCAGCAAGTAGTTGTGGCGGCCGCCGAAGGTATTACTGACCTCCGCCAGCACGGCAATCAGCTCGCCCCCCCGGTTGCGACAAAACCAGAAGCTCACCGGATTGAAGGCGTAGCCGAAAACCCGCGGAAAGGTCTGCAGCACGATGTCCCCATCCGCAGGCAGGCTCCGTTCCCGCAGCCTTTCCTCGATCCAGGCCAGGAGGGAGCTGCCGTCCCGGGGGCCGTGGTCCTTCTGGCGAAAGCTCAGTACATTGGGACCATCCACCGAAAATACCGGGCAGCGGGCCGTCTCCAGTTGCCGCAGGGGCAGCTGCATGTAGAACACCGGGTAGACGAAGGCGTTCACCGCCGGTCGTAGGCGCCGGTGCATGACGTGACCCATGAACAGCAGGGGAGGTCCACTTCCATTCATGACAGGGCGCCTGCCAATGTGGGCACGGATAGCACCTGCCAGGGCGCCCGCAGGCCCAGCCCATTGACCACCCGCAGGGCCGACTTCAAGCCATCTTCGTGGAAGCCATAGCTGCCCCAGGCGCCGGCCAGCCAGATGCCCCCTTCGCCCTGAATGTGGGCCAGCCGCTCCTGGGCGGCGATGGCCGGGCCGTCGAAGATGGGGTGGGCGTAGTCGAATTCGGCAATGACCAGGGCCGGATCCGGCTCCCGCACCGGGTTCAGGGTGACCACCACCGGCGTGGAAAACGGCAGAGGCTGCAGGCGGTTGATCAGGTAGGAGACACCGACGGGCTGGCTCCCGGGCTCCCCCTGACCGGCGAAATAATTCCAGGCCGACCACAGCTTTTCGTCCCGGGGCAGCAGCGCCCGGTCCGTGTGCAGCACGGCCCGGTTGGCCTGGTAGCGCACGGCAGAAAGTACCTGGCGCTGGGCGACGCTTGCCGTCTCCCCCAGGATGGCCAGGCTCTGGTCGCTGTGACAGGCCAGCACTACCTGATCGAAGCGCTCACTGCCCCCGGCATGGCTCACCCGCAGGCCCTGCCCCTCCCGCGTCACGGCGCTCACCGGGCAGTTGAGGCGCACGTCCTTGAGGCGAGCGGCGATTTTCCTGACGTATTCCCGGCCGCCGCCCTTCACGGTGCGCCACATGGGCCGGTCCAGGACTTGCAGAAGCCCGTGGTTCTGGCAGAAGCGGATGAAGGTGGCCAGGGGCAGTTCCAGCATCTGGCCCGTCGGGCAGGACCAGATGGCCGCCGCCATGGGCAGCAAATACCAGTCGGAAAACGAGGAGGAATAGCGTCCCGCCACCAGGAAGTCCCGCAGGCTCTGCTGGCTGTCCGGATTGGCCGCCAGCCAGGCCACGCTTTCCCGGTTGAAGCGCAGGATGTCGGAAAGCATGGACCAGAAGCGCCAGCGGCCCAGGTTGCGCTTCTGGCCGAAGACCGTGGCCAGGCTGCTGCCAGCCCATTCCAGGTCCGGGTTCTCCAGGCTGACTGCGAAAGACATTTCGGTTTCGACGCTGTCCACCTCCAGCAGCGCCAGCATGGCGATCAGATTCGGGTAGGTCTTTTCGTTGAAGACCAGGAAGCCGGTATCTACAGGGTGGGTGTGGCCTTCCAGGGTCACGTCCACCGTGTTGGTGTGGCCTCCGAGATAAGACCCCGCCTCGAACAGGGTCACGTCGTGGTGCTCACCGAGGAGCCAGGCGCTGGCCAGGCCGGAGATGCCGGCGCCGATGACGGCAATGCGCTTGATCACGGGCAGTCCTTTCACGGGACAAGGGTTTTATTTCAGGAATTCTTCGATACGCGCGAGCAGGGCCTTGTCGTCCGGTTTTACGGAGCTGTCGAAGCTCTGGACCCGGTTGCCGCTGCGGTCGATGAGGTACTTGTGGAAATTCCAGCGGGGCGCCTTGCCGGTCTTTTGGGCCAATTGGACAAACAGTGGATTGGCATCCTTCCCCGCCAGGGTGCTCTTGCCGAACATGGGGAAGCGCACGCCGTAGGTGTGGCGGCAGAAATCCGCGATCTCCTTCTCGCTGCCCGGCTCCTGTTCGCCAAAGTCATTCGAGGGGAAGCCGATGACCACCAGGCCGCGGCCTTTGAGGCGTTCATACAGCGCTTCGAGGCCTTCGTACTGGGGGGTATTGCCGCAGAAACTGGCGGTGTTCACCACCAGCACCACCTTGCCCTGGTATTCGCAGAGGGAGCGGGGCTTGCCGTCCTGCAATACCGGGAAGCTTTGGTCCAGCAGGGCCGGACAGCTGGAAGCGGCGAAGGCGGGTGTTCCGAGCAGCAGGGCCGTCGCGAGAAGTAAGCTGCGGTAGGGGGCGATGAGTGTGGGCATGTCAGACTCCGTTTTATTTGTCCTGGACAAAACACTGGTTTGTTCGTAAGATAACCATCAATAACGGGCCTGTCAATGGCTTTGTCTAATCTTTGTACTGGACAAATATGAGTGCGAGTGGATTCAACATCACCGCCGTGGAACGGGATACGGGTCTTTCCAAGGACGTTCTGCGCATGTGGGAGCGCCGTTACGGCTTTCCCCTCCCGGAGCGGGATGCGCATGGTGAGCGGGTCTATTCCACCGCCCAAGTTGAGCGCCTGCGCCTTATCAAGCGTCTGATGGATCAGGGACATCGGCCCGGCAAGCTGGTCGGAGCCACGGCGGAAGAACTGGCCCGGCTAGCGCCGCGCCGGCCGCCAGCGGCCCCCGCCCCGGCCGGTGCGGAATGCCTGGATAGCTTGCTCGACATTCTCCGGCAGCATGATGTTCCAGCTTTCCAGCAGGCCATGCAGCAACAGCTGGCGCGTCAGGGCTTGTCACGATTTGTCCTGGACACGGTGGCGCCTTTGTCAGTGCTCGTAGGTCAGGCCTGGGAGGAGGGACGCTTCGAGATTTTCGAGGAACACTTATTTACCGAGCAGACCAAGCGCCTGCTGCGCCAGGCCATCGGCAACCTGCCTCCAGGTCGTGGTGGTCCGCGCATCATGCTCACCAGCGTGCCGGAGGAGCAGCACCTGCTTGGCCTCTTGATGGCCGAAGCGCTCTTCGCCCTGGAGGGTGCCACCTGCATTTCACTCGGCACCCAGATGCCGCTTCCCGACATCCAGCGGGCCGCCGCCGCCCATAGAGCCGACGTGGTGGCCTTGTCGTTCTCGATGGCCTACCCGAGCCGCCAGATTCCGTCCATCCTGCTGCAATTACGCAGCATGCTGCCCATGCCGCTGGCGCTATGGGTCGGCGGCGGCGCCACGGCCCGCTTCACGGCGCCTCCCGGCGTGGAACTCATCCCCGACCTGGAGGCTGCCGTCACCGCCTTGGCGGCATGGCGCCAAAGGCAAGATTCCGCTGTCCTCCTGGCCCTGCAGAACGGCCCGGAGGCGGCCTGATGAGCCTCGGCAGGCTCATGCGGTAAACGCCGTCGTGCACTTTGTGACGCCAGCGAAATGCGTGCTTCCGAACTCCTGCGTCTTATGTGAGTCAATTTGACGTACAATTCCTGAAAGTCTCCAGGAGTGTCGTCATGTCCGGCCCTACCGAATCCGCCCGCATCAACCTGCGCACCAGCCCGGAGGCGAAAGCCCTGATCGAGCGGGCTGCGGCGCTCATGGGCACCACGGTCTCAGGCTTCATGTTGCAAAACGCCTACGAAGCGGCGCGCCGGGTGGTTTCCGATAACGACACCCTGATGCTCTCCCAGGATGCGTTCGAGGCTTTTGTGGCGGCCTGTGAAAATCCGGCCAAGCCCAACGAGGCCTTGCAGAAGCTGATGGGCCGGCGCTGAATGGGTAGCCCCATTGAAGCGCTGGCCGGGCGCCATGGCCGGGCGGAATTTGACTGCGGCGATGGGATCCTCAACGATTTTTTGCGCTGCCAGGCCGGCCAGCAGCAGCGTAAAGGGTTCGGCAAGACCTATGTGGCCGTGGCCGAGGACGGCAGTTCGGTTCTGGGTTTCATCACGCTCAGTGCCGGGCAAGTCGCCACGACCCCCCTGCCGTCTCAGCTGAAATTGCCTCGCTATCCCGCCCCCATGTTGCGTATCGGTCGCCTGGCGGTGGATGTTCGCTACCAAGGCCAAGGCCAAGGCATAGGCCAGGATTTGCTGGCGTTTGCCCTGCATCTGGCACGGGAGTTTTCCGAACGAATCGGCCTCTATGCCTTGGTGGTGGATGCCAAGAATGAAAAGGCGGCGGCGTTTTACCGGGGCCTCGGCTTCCAGGCGACCCTGGATAATCCCCTGTGCCTGTTCTTACCCCTGTCCTGCCTGTCGAAAGCCCCATGAAACCCGCCAGTACCAAGCCGCCCAGGACCATTGCTTCCCCCCAGTCCCTCTTGGCCTTGGTGCTGACAGGTGGGTGAGGAAGTTCAATTGATGTCTTACATGAAATATTTTACCCACTGGATCAAGCAAGTTTCTCCGGTGGCCTGGTTTTGCCTGCTTGCAGGCGTCGTGCTGGCGGGTTTGCTGCTCATGGGCGGTTCGGCAAACGCCCTGGTCGGGCGTAGCGGCTGGCTGTTGGTCATCGGTCTGGTCGAGGCAGGACTGGGCCTTGCCCGGCGCCCTGCATCACCGCCGCGCCTTTCCCGGCTCATGGGTTGCCTAGTTTTCTATTTCAGCCTGGTTTGCGCGGAAGCCCTGAACGGCAATGGGTCCGGGCCATGGTTGGGACAACAGCTGACAGGGGCCTTGGGCCTTGCGCCAGGGGGTCTCGGGTCGGAATTGGCGCTGGTCGCCTTCGGGATCGGGCTTGGACTGCCCTTGTGGGGCGGACGCAACTGGCCGGACTTGCTCGAATTCTGGGGAGAACGTATAGAAACCGCCTGCCTTTCGAGCGTGCGCTTGCTGCGCCGCCGGCCGGCGGCGCTTGATCGGGGTTCGCTGGCCGAGGCTGCCGCGCCCCTTGGTGCGACAACCCCGGTGCCCGAAAAACCGGAAGTCGCGCATACGCCGTCCCCCAAGCCCTCCGTCGCCATGGCGGCAGGGTCAGAGCTGGAGGTGATCGACCTTCCCTGGATGATGGCCAATCTGGAAAAGCGTTACCGCAGGAAAACGACGGACGCTGTTGTCCCAGCGGCCAAGGGCACGGATGGGGCGCCGGTAATGATGGATGTGGAGGTGGTGCGCCGACGGGTATTGGCGATTCACGGTGGTCAACTGCCGGGCGAATCCCGCCGCAGTGCGCCGCAGGCCGGGCCACATGTGCGGGAGCCGGCGCTGGCGAGCCCCCTGCCCGGCCCGGCCATATGGCAAAGTCCGTCCTTGCCGCCGCAGCCTCAGCAGAGTGCGCATATACCTGCGGAACTACCCGTCCCGCCACGGGGAGTCTTGAAGAGCAGCCTGTATGGCTTGGTTTCCTCCCGGGAACGAAATCCCGAGGCGCCGGCCAGTCAGCCGGCAGCGCCGGTGTTGCCGGTGTTGCCGGTGTTGCCGGTGACGGGGGACCTCGGGCCGCAGGAAGTCGTTGTTCCCCAGGTATTGATCAGCGAGAACACCCCTGCGCCGGCGGATCCGGCACCTTTGCTGCCCCTTGCTACGCAGGTCCGGGAGGAGCCGGCAAGCATGCCGGCAGCAACGGGAGCGTTTCCAGCTCCCGCCCCGGAGTCCTGCGGCACCGGAGCGGCTGTCATGGTTTTGCCTGAGCCGCTCCGGCCCATGCTTCCCGCGCCCGCTGGGCCGGCAATACCGGCAGCACTGCCAGCACCAGCCAGCCATGGGCCGCTTTTCCCCCAGCATCAGCCGCCACAGCATTTTGGCGGAGCCTATGCCCCCTCTCTTGAGTTGTTGCAGCCGGCCAATGTCGCCCAGGAATCAATCAATCAGGAAGAGCTGGACCGGCAGGGGCGTCTGATTCAGGAGCGGCTGGCGGAATTCAAGGTGAATGTCACCGTTGAGGACGCCTGTGCCGGCCCCGTCATTACGCGCTACGAGGTGTCACCGGCGGTCGGGGTGCGCGGCGCCCAGGTGGTAAACCTGATGAAGGACCTGGCCCGGGCTCTGGGTGTCTCGTCGATCCGGGTTGTCGAAACCATTCCCGGCAAGACCTGCATGGGACTGGAGTTGCCCAACCCCCGCCGTCAGATGATTTGCCTGTCGGAGGTCTTGTCGTCCGAGGTGTTCAAATCCCATGGCTCGAAGCTGGCCATGGCCCTGGGCAAGGACATCACGGGCAATCCGGTGGTGGTGGACCTGGCCAAGGCGCCCCACCTGCTGGTGGCGGGCACCACCGGCTCGGGAAAATCCGTCGGCGTGAACGCCATGATCGTTTCGCTGCTGTATCGGGCGACGCCGGAGGAAGTGCGTTTCATCATGATCGACCCCAAGATGCTGGAGCTGTCCGTGTACGACGGCATTCCGCACTTGCTGGCCCCGGTGGTCACGGACATGAAGCTGGCCGCCAACGCGCTGAACTGGTGCGTCGGCGAGATTGAGCGGCGCTATCGCCTGATGAGCGCCCTGGGGGTACGCAATCTGGCGGGCTACAACCAGAAAATCGCCCACGCCCGGCTGACTGGCCGGCCAATGTCCGATCCCTTCTCCATCACCCCGGACAGCCCGGCGCCGCTGGTGCACCTGCCCTTCATCGTGGTGGTGGTGGAT
This sequence comes from Rhodocyclales bacterium, assembly GCA_043743785.1. Classification (GTDB taxonomy): domain Bacteria; phylum Pseudomonadota; class Gammaproteobacteria; order Burkholderiales; family Rhodocyclaceae; genus JAQTNA01. The sequence goes on from JAYTVW010000091.1 coordinate 17,318, forward strand.
GAATTTGCCGACCTGATGATGGTCGCCGGCAAGAAGATCGAGGAACTCATCGCGCGCCTGGCCCAGAAAGCCCGGGCTGCCGGTATCCACCTGATCCTGGCGACCCAGCGGCCTTCCGTGGATGTCATCACCGGCTTGATCAAGGCCAATATTCCGACGCGCATCGCCTTCCAGGTGTCGTCCAAGATCGACAGCCGGACGATCCTCGATCAAATGGGCGCGGAGGCCTTGCTCGGGCAGGGCGACATGCTCTACTTGCCGCCGGGCACCGGCTATCCGCAGCGGGTGCATGGCGCCTTCGTGGCGGACGAGGAAGTGCATGCCTTGGCGGAACACCTCAAGTTGTACGGCGAACCGGATTACGTCGAAGCCGTTCTCGGCAGCGCAGCCGAGGGGGACGGCGAGGCGGCGGAGGCCGACGGCAGCGCGGAGGAGGCCGATCCCCTCTATGACGAAGCCGTCTCCATCGTCATCAAGACCCGTCGGGCCTCCATATCCCTGGTCCAGCGTCAATTGCGGATTGGCTATAACCGAGCGGCACGGCTGGTTGAGCAGATGGAAGTATCCGGCGTGGTGAGTGCGATGGAAAGCAACGGCAACCGCACAGTGCTGGTGCCGGCCTCATGAGGGTGAACCAAGACGTCCCAGGCCCAATGCAAAACGGGAATGTTTTCGGCCAGGACGGACAATCGACAGCCCGGGAGTGGCATAATCGCGCGCACTGCTTCCATGCCTGAAAGTGCTAGGCATCCTGCTGAAAGGAGTGCTCATCATGCAACACCACCAACACCACCAACACCACCAACACCACCATCGCCGCCACCGTAATCGGTTTAGTCCCGGCCAGAGCGGCGCCAGCGGCGTCGACTGGAATGGCCTCGCGGTGGTGGCGGGCGTGATTTTGACGGGGTGGGGCGAGTGCTTTTCCCGGCCAGCGGATGAACGTTACACGTCTTTTGCGGGTACGCCCACGGACCATCTTCTCTACGGCCTGGGCTGGTATTTCCGCTATGCCGGCCGTTTCCTTGTCAAATGCCTGGCGGTCCTGACCCTGCCGGTGTCCGTGTGGCTGGTGTATCGCATGGCCAGGAAGCGCCAGCGGGAAATCCCGGCGTCCTGATGCCGGGCGCCCGCCAGGGTGGCCTACTCTTCCACTTCCTCGATGCGGATCGTCGGCACGATGTCCGTATAGTTGGCCTGGTCCGTGAGTATCTCGTTGGCGTGGGGCGCCATGGCGGCCCGGAACGCCTCCTCCGAATCGAAATACAGGTGGGTGATGGTGACGGGCGTGCCGTAGAGTTCCGTCAGTTCTTCCTCCTCGTCCAGCAGCACAGAGAGTCCCGCCAGCCCCCTTTCCAGCGCCAGGTTGCGGCAGGCTTTGCCGAGCCGCCGTCGCACCATGGGCAGGTGCCGGCTGCAGTAGTACTCCAAGTCGAAATGCTGTCCCTGCACCATGGGGTAAAGCACGGAAACGCGGATCATGGAGGTCTTCTCCCGGGCAATTCTGGGGGCGAACGTTGGCGGCTCCGGCAGGCGCACCGGAGGGGCATCAGCCCAGCGCGGCCAGGACATGCCATTCCTCGTCAGTGAAAAGTCGTGAGCGGGCATGGAAGGCGATGCCTTCCGGCGCTTCAAGCGAAAAGTCGCCGCCGCGTCCCTTGATGACGTCGATGATTACCTGGGCATTCTTGGAATATTCAAAGTGTGTCTGGCTGACGTAGTACGGGCAGCCGCCGATTTCGCCGAGCAGCACGTCCGAAGAGGATGCCTGGAACTCGGCCTGGGGGTAACAGTTCGGGGAACTGCCATCACAGCAGCCGCCGGACTGGAAGAAGATCAGGGCGCCGTGCTTTGCCTGCAAGCGCTCGATGAGGGCGAGGGCGCCCTCCATCGCGATAACCCGGTCCACCATGTGGTTCTCCCTGTCATGCGTAGGTCGGGTTTTTAACCCCCAAAACAACAAGTGGGGTTAAAAA
>JAYTVW010000092.1:0-2969 GCA_043743785.1 Rhodocyclales bacterium
CCCGCAAACTTATCCACAACCGCATCAATGACGTAAAGCTATTGTCCCTGGTCAAAATTCAACCGGTACACCTGCTCAAAATTCAACCGGCACGGACAGCCTTGGCGGAAGCGGAGTTCGGGGAATACTGCCGAGGTCGGGGACTCTTTCCGGAGCAGGTGCGGTCGTGGCGGAAGGTGTGCGAATCTGCCTTTGGCCTGCCCGAGGGCAGGCCAAAGGCAGACGCGGCGAAGGCGGACCGGCAGCGTATCCGTGAGCTGGAACGGGACCTGGGACGCAAGGACCGGGCCTTGGCGGAAGCGGCAGCGCTGCTGATCCTGAGAAAAAAAGCTGCGGCGATCTGGGGGGAAAAGGACGAATGATCAGCACCCAAGATCGCCGTAACGCTGTAACGCTCATCGAGGAAGCCGTAGAGAGTGGTGCCCGGCTGTTCCAGTCCTGTGCCGAATTGGGTTTCTGCAAGCGCACTTACCGGCGCTGGACCGCCCTGGCGGGTGAGGTGAAGGCCGACGGGCGTCCGGATGCACAACGGCCCGTTCCCGCCAATGCCTTGAGCGAGGTCGAGCGCCAGAAGCTGGTGGACCTTTCCTGCCAGGCCGAATTTACCAGCCTGCCGCCCTCGCAAATCGTGCCGATCCTGGCCGATCGCGGCGAGTATTACGCCAGCGAATCAAGCTTCTATCGGGTACTCAAGGCCAATGATCTACAGCATCACCGGGGACGCGCGGCAGCCCCCAGCCGTAGCGCGCCCAAGCGCCACCAGGCGAGCGGGCCGAACCAGGTGTGGGTGTGGGATATCACCTGGTTACCGGGGCCGCTGGCGGGCACCTACTACTACCTGTACCTGATGCTCGACCTGTTCTCGCGCAAGGTGGTGGGCTGGGAAGTGTATGAAGAAGAGACCGCCGAGCACGCTTCCCGGGTCATCCGCAAAGCCAGTCTGGCCGAGGGCCGTGGCTTGACGCCGCTGGTGCTGCATTCGGACAACGGCAGTCCGATGAAGGGGGCCACCATGCTGACGACCTTGCAGAAACTCGGCATTGCGCCGTCCTTCAGCCGTCCCGGCGTGTCCGACGACAACGCCCAGGCGGAAGCCTTCTTCCGTACCCTCAAGTACTGTGCGCGGCGGCGTGAATTTCGGTGGAACTGGGCGGCCTGGAATTCGTGAGCGCAGAGAGCCCCTGATGCAGCTGACCAGAGGGAATCAGGCTTCGATCTGGTCTTTCATGCGGTAGCTCTTGCCCTCGATGAGGGCGGTTTCGGCGTGGTGGAGCAGACGGTCCAGGAGAGCCGAAGTGAGGGTGCTGTCGTTGTTGAAGATTTCAGACCAGTGCTTGTAGGCGCGGTTGGTGGTGAGGAGGATGGCGCCGCGCTCATAGCGTTCGCTGATGACCTGGAAGAGCAGGTCGGCGCCATGTTTGTCGATGGGGAGATAGCCCAGCTCGTCGATCACCAGGAGGCGAGGCTGGAGATACTTGCGCAGCTCGCGCTTCAGGCCGCCGTGAGCGTAGGCGGCGGAGAGGGAGTTGATGATATCGACGGCGGTGGTAAAGAGTACCGTGTAGCCGGAGAGGCAGGCGGCATGGCCGAGGGCGATGCTCAAATGGGTTTTGCCCAGGCCAACGTTGGCAATGAAGATCACGTTGCCCTTGTCCTCGATGAAGCGCAGGCGGAAGAGGTTCTGGATCTGGGGTCGGTTGATCTTCTTCGGCCAGCCCCAATCGAACTGGTCGAGGGTTTTGACGACCGGAAAGCGGGCGAGGCCCACCCGTCGCTGAATGCTGCGGTCCTCGCGCCGGTGGGCTTCGCCTTCGATCAGGCGCGCCAGATAGTCCACATGAGGCCACTGTTCGGCGCCGGCTTGCTGGGCCAGGGGGCTAAAGTGTTCGCCGACATACGACAGTTTGAGGCTCGCCAACTGGCTGAGCAGCGGTTCGGTGGCGGCGGCGTTGCCGGAAGTGGTCAGTCGGTCAGTGCGCATGTCCATGCCCCTCGTAAAGTGACAGATTCGGCGGGTCTATCTCGATGTCCAGCAAATCCTGGCGCCGGGTAAGAGAGAGCGCTCCGGGCTCGACGGTTTCCCGGGTACGCATCTCCAGGATGTTGGCGATGTACTCACAGCTATAGGCGGCGAAGGCGATGCCGTCCTGGATCGCCCGGTCCACCGCGTCCACGCCATAGGTCTCGCTCAAGGCGACGATCTTGCGCAGGTGGTGGCGCGGATTCACCCGGCGCTGCTCAATTCCCTCGTAATAAGCCTGGGCGTGGCGCGACAGACTCAGGAAGCGCGCCAGGAGGCGCTGCTCGCGGGCGTTGTGGCGCTGTTCCAGGAGTGCCTTCGGATGGTCGGGGTCCTCGATATCCTGGTGCCGGTCATAACTGCGAACGTGGCGGGCAATGAGCTTGTCCTGATGGTAAATGCACACGCGATCGGGATAGGCTTTGACCGTCACGAGCTGACACGCATACTCGGCCGGCACCGAATAGTGGTTGCTGTCCACGGCGATGCGGAACTGCTTGGAGGCACGCAGGCTTTCGACGCGACCGACGTCATAGGGTGGGGGTTGAGTGGCCGCAGGTGCGCTTGCTCTTCCTTGAACACATCCACCGGGCGCTGATGCGTCGCGCCATGAATGCGCACATTGGCGATACTCGCCAACCACACCTGGGCGGCCGGGTTCACCGCGCTGAAGTCGAGGAAGTCCGCGCCGTTGAGGAGGTTCTTTTTGACATAGCCCACGGCATTTTCAACACGCCCTTTTTCGTTTCCCTTGGCGACGTTGCAGGGCGAGATGTCGAAGCCCCAATGGCGGGCAAAGTCGAGGTAGCGCGGATTGAACACCGGCGCCTCGCCGACCACCCGGCGGAGTACGGCCGACTTCAGATTGTCGATCATGAGGCGCGCCGGCAGGCCCTGGAAGGCGGCGAAGGCATGCTCGTGGCAGGCCAGGAAATGCTCCATGGTTTGC
>JAYTVW010000093.1:0-17343 GCA_043743785.1 Rhodocyclales bacterium
TGAGCGGTGAGCGGTGAGCGGTGAGCGGTGAGCGGTGAGCGGTGAGCGGTGAGCGGTGAGCGGTGAGCGGTGAGCGGTGAGCGGTGAGCGGTGACGGGAGAGCGGCCATCTGACGTATCATCGACGTTCCGTTTCTTGAGTTGAGGCGGGTTTGCCTGGAGGCAACGATGAACTGTGATCAAACCTTGCGCTTGCTGGCTGAGCACAAGCCGCTGCTTGCCCGCCAATATGGTGTCGTGGACCTGGCCTTGTTCGGCTCCACCGCACGCGATGCCGCGACGCCGGAAAGTGACATCGACATTCTTGTTGCCTTTGATGGTCTAGCTACCTCCGAGCGCTATTTCGGCGTTCAGTTTTACCTGGAGGACTTGCTGGGACGCCCGGTTGATCTGGTAACTGAAAAAGCCCTTCGCCCGGAGTTGCGTCCTTTCGTGGCGAGAGATGCCCGCCATGTCTGAACCGACGGCACGGGAATGGCGATTTTATCTGGATGACATGATCGGGTTTGCTGGCAGGGTTGTGGCCTACACCGATGGATTGGACCTGGACAGCTTCGTCGCCAGTGGCCTCAACTTCGATGCGACGGTGCGCAATCTGGAACTGATCGGTGAAGCGGCGACCCATATTCCCGACTCCATCCGTCAGGCAAACCCACAGATTCCCTGGCGGATGATCATCGCCATGCGCAATCGGCTGATTCATGGCTATCTGGGGATTGACAATGACACGCTTTGGAGTGTTATTCAAAGCGATATTCCCGCCCTGTCGACCCAATTGCAGGTACTCAGGGATCGGCAGGTATAGCGTTGCGTAAGATCGAGTCTGACCCTAATTGTTGCTGCTAATTGTTGCTGAATTTTTTCTTGGTCTCTTTCTTTTAACATTGATTTTATTTTATGTTAGGGTTTTTGTGTATAAAGTAAATATTGAAAGCAAGACGCTGGTTGAACTTAGAAAAGCAAGGTTTTCAGACTTGGGTGTAAAAGAGCGGTTTGATATTCAAGAGTGGGTGGAGAAAACTCCATCCATATTGGGCGAGGATTTGCTTGTAATTGCCAAAGAATACGAACTTCCGTCGCGTACTCGGTTGGATCTGTTGGCGATTGATAAACAGGCTAATCTTGTTGTTGTAGAGCTCAAGAGAGATGATACTGGTGTTAGTGCAGACTGGCAGGCAATAAAATATGCTTCCTATTGCTCGAATTTTACACCCGAACAAATTTATAATATATATGCTACTTATTTGGGTGCAGATGAAAGCGAGGCTGAGTTAAGAATAGAGGAGTTTATTGAAGAAGAGACAGAGAAAATAAATGAGGGGCAGCGTATTATTCTTGCCTCAAAGGAATATCACTCCGATGTCGTGTCTGCGGTTTTGTGGCTCAGAGATTTTGGAATAGATATCAAGTGTGTAAAACTTGAGCCGTATGTCGATGCTGATGGTAATTTGTTTATAAATAAGACGGTGATCATCCCCTTGCCAGAAGCGGCGGACTATATCCAAAAAAAGGAAATAAAAATTAAAGAAAAATCGCTTCCAAAGATGACCACATTTTCACTTGAAAAATCGGACCTCGATCTTGGTGAGTTGATGAATAGAGTTGCGGCTTCATTTAATCGTTCCAGTGACCTAACGCCAAGGGTTAGAGCCTTTTTTGAAATACTTCTTTCTGATGATAGAAGTTTTAATCGGGAAGAGATTAAAGAAAAGTTGCTGGAGAGAGGGATTGGTAATGATATTGGGCATTCTGGAAGGTTGCTGAGTAACATATCTCAATTCTTGACAAAGAAATCAAATCCGCATTTGCGTCAAGTTATTGAGTTTGAAAGTGGTGGTGCAACTGGAGAAGTTAAGAATAACTACAGGTTAATTGGCCGATATCGGGATATGCTGAGGGGTGTGTTGGCGTCGACTGACTGATAAGGATGTCTAGCGTAGCGTGGGCAGGTTTCATCTGCCCACGCGGCATGGTTTGGCGGTGGGCACTTCGATACGTGGGCATGCTATGCTTTGCCCACCCTAAGCGCTGGTGCAAGCCTGGATTGAGATACACAGGGAAGATCTGTTGGTGGATTGGAAACTTGCCGTTGCGGGTGAGCCGGTATTCACGAAGCCACGAAGCCACGGGGTCAGGTCTTGCAATCATGCATTCTGAGGATGCATAGACAAAAGTTGAAGGATTCTTCTTGTTGATACGGAGCCTTGCCATGCCGACTATCTCCATGTTTTACGGTATTTTGGTTGCGATGTATGTGCTGGATACCGAGAGGCATCATTCGCCGCACATCCATGTCCGCTACAACGAATTCACGATTGTGCTTGGCATTCCAGAGGGTGATGTGCTGGATGGATCCCTTCCGCCGCGTCAGATGAAGTTGGTACAGGCGTGGATTGAGTTGCATCGGGACGATCTTATGGCTGACTGGATACTGGCATCCAGCGGACAAACCCCCTTCAAGATTGATCCATTACGATAAGGATTTTGAAATGACCCCTGATGTCGTGTTGGTAAAATCATTGCAGGATTATTGTTTGCAGGCTGAGTTTTCTACAGGCGAGCGCCGCTGGTTTGATATGAAACCCTATCTGGGCTACCCGGCTTTTGCTTCCTTGACCGACGAGGGCTTGTTTATGCGGGCGCATGTCGCCTACGGTACCGTGGTCTGGAATGACGAGATTGACCTTTCTCCAGATACCCTCTACCTGCGGGGCAGTCCTTTGTAAAATGGACAAGATTGTCAAAGCCATTCCTTTGGACGATTACCGTATCGAAATACTCACTAGCAGCGGGATCGAAGGTGTTTTCGATATCAAGCCCTATATGGGCGGCAGTGCGTTCAAGGAACTTTTTGACGAGGCCTACTTTTGCAGGGTGAAGCCGGCTCATCATGGCATCATCTGGCCCAATGAACAGGATTTCAGTTCGGATACCATTGTTTTCGATCTGCAAAACGCCTGAGCTGGTTCGGCGATGGGCAAGGCGTAGGGTGCAATAAGCGCAGCGCATTGCACCGCCGGTAGGTGATAATCCGGAAGGCGGCTCAATGCCCTTCGGTTATTGCGCCCTACGAAACTCCGCGCCTCGGCGTTTCAAATTAACTATTTTCATTAAGGTTTTCATGGAATTCCTGGATTTACCCCCCGTTACCCTCGCCACAGGCACGGTACGTCTGCCCGGCTCCAAAAGCATTTCCAACCGGTTCCTATTGCTGGCGGCGCTGGCGAAGGGCGAGACGCTGATCCGCGATCTGCTGCTGTCGGACGACGTGGAACGCATGCTGGAGGCCCTGGGGAAACTCGGTGTCCTGTGCGGACGGGAGGGGGCTTCTAACGACTACCGGATCGTGGGTGTCGGCGGCCCCTTCCCGGTCAAGCAGGCGGACCTGTTTCTCGGCAACGCCGGCACGGCTTTCCGGCCCCTGACGGCCGCCCTGGCCTTGTCCGGCGGTAACTACCGTCTCCACGGTGTGCCGCGTATGCACGAGCGGCCCATCGGCGACCTGGTGGATGCCTTGCGCGGCTTGGGGGCGGATATCGCCTACGAAGCCAATGAGGGATTTCCGCCGCTGAATCTGGGGGCGGGAGCGTTGCGTCCGGAGGCCAGGGTTTCTGTGCGCGGCAATGCTTCCAGCCAGTTCCTCACGGCGCTGCTCATGGCCCTGCCCCTCACCGGGCGCAGGACCACCGTCGAGGTGGTGGGGGAACTCATCTCCAAGCCCTACATCGGCATTACGCTCAACTTGATGGCGCGCTTCGGCGTGATCGTGGAACGGGATGGCTGGGCCTCCTTCACGGTGCCTGCCGGTGCTTACACGTCGCCCGGCGAGGTCTTCGTCGAAGGCGATGCCTCTTCCGCGTCCTATTTCCTGGCGGCGGGCGCCATTGCCGGCGGACCGGTCAGGGTGGAGGGCGTGGGGCGGGACAGCATCCAGGGCGACGTGCGTTTCGCCGAGGCGCTGGAGGCCATGGGCGCCCGCATCAGCATGGGGCCGAACTGGATCGAGGCCCGTGGTCCGGCTACCGGCAAACTCAAGGCCTTTGATGCGGATTTCAACCACATCCCGGATGCGGCCATGACCCTGGCGGTGGCGGCTCTGTTCGCCGACGGCCCGTGCACTCTACGCAACATTGCGTCCTGGCGCGTCAAGGAGACGGATCGCATCAGCGCCATGGCGACGGAGTTGAGGAAGGTCGGTGCGGAAGTGGAGGAGGGCGCAGATTGGTTGAGGGTTTTCCCGCCTCACCCCTCTCCGCTTACCGCTCACGCTTCAATAGACACCTACGACGACCACCGCATGGCCATGTGCTTTTCGCTGGTGAGCCTGGGCAACACGCCGATCCGCATCAACGACCCGAAGTGTGTCAACAAAACCTTCCCCGAGTATTTCGCCAAATTTGCCGAGGTCGTGCATTCCCATCGCTTACCGCTCACCGCTCACCCCTCACCGGTGATAGCCATTGACGGCCCTTCCGCTTCCGGCAAGGGTACGGTGGCGGCGCGGGTGGCAGCCACCCTGGGTTTTCATTACCTGGACAGTGGTTCCCTGTATCGCCTGACGGCCCTGGCGGCCCACCGGGCCGGGGTGGATTGGGCGGATGAGGCCGGCGTGGCCGCCATCGCCCTGACCCTGCCGGTGGTCTTTGAGGGCAGCGAAATCCTGCTGGCAGGCCTTGCGGTGGGCGACGCCATCCGTACCGAGGAAATCTCTGCCGGGGCCTCGAAGGTGGCGGCCTTGCCGGCGGTACGTGCCGCGCTTCTGCAGCGCCAGCGGGATTTCCGGCAAGCGCCGGGCCTGGTGGCGGAGGGGCGGGACATGGCGTCCGTGGTGTTTCCAGACGCCTTTCTCAAGGTCTTCCTGACGGCGAGTGCGCAGGCCCGTGCGGAAAGACGCTATAAGCAGTTGATCGAAAAAGGCTTGCCTGCTAAACTCGGCGACCTTTTGCAGGACTTGCGTGAGCGTGATGCGCGAGATACGGCCCGCAGCGTGGCCCCCCTGCAGAAGAGTACGGATGCGGAACTTCTGGATACCACTGACTTGACGGCTGACGAGGCTGTCACAGCCATCCTTTCCTGGGTGAATTCCCCTCGGGAAACGGGTGCTCCAAGCGGAAACTAGTTCCTTCGACCAGAACATGCCGGCGTGAAAACGTCGGCGGTGCCGGCGGCATGTGCCGTCGGATTTTAGGTGTCGCCTCGCGACATGCGTCCCGCTCCCTGAGGGAGTTGCCGGACCGGTTCCCCAGAAGGGGCAAGCCGGGCCTTGGCCGGGACGGTGTCTTGATGCGGCTGATTGCCATCAACGCCGCCTAAAGCGGCTAACAGGTTATTTATGTCCACTTCCACCCCTGCTGAAAACTTCGAAGATAGCTTCGCCGCCCTATTCGAGGAGAGCCTGACGCGCCAGGAAATGCGCGCAGGTGAAGTCATTACCGCTGAAGTTGTCCGCGTCGACCAGAACCACGTGGTGGTCAACGCCGGTCTCAAGTCCGAGTCCTTCATCAGCGTCGATGAATTCCGCAATGATCGCGGCGAAGTCGAAGTGCAGGTTGGCGACTATGTCATGGTCGCCATTGAGTCCCTCGAAGATGGTTTCGGCGAAACCCGCCTGTCCCGCGAAAAGGCCAAGCGTATCGCTGCCTGGAACGATCTGGACAAGGCCCTCACCGAAGGCATCCTGGTCAAGGGCATGATCACCGGCAAGGTGAAGGGCGGCCTGACGGTTATGGCCAACGGCATCCGCGCGTTCCTGCCGGGTTCCCTGGTTGACACCCGTCCCGTCAAGGACACGACCCCGTTCGAAGGCAAGGAATTCGAATTCAAGGTTATCAAGCTGGACCGCAAGCGCAACAACGTGGTGCTGTCCCGCCGCGCCGTGCTGGAAGCTACGCAAGGTGAAGAGCGCGAAACCCTGCTCGCCAACCTCAAGGAAGGCACCGTGGTCAAGGGCATCGTCAAGAACATCACCGACTACGGCGCGTTCGTGGATCTGGGTGGTATCGACGGTCTGCTGCACATCACCGACCTGGCCTGGCGCCGTGTCCGTCACCCGTCCGAAGTTCTGACGGTGGGCGACGAAGTGCAAGCCAAGGTGCTGAAGTTCGACCAGGAAAAGAATCGCGTTTCCCTGGGCCTGAAGCAGCTGGGCGAAGATCCGTGGGTAGGTATCTCCCGCCGTTACCCGGCCGGCACCCGCCTGTTCGGCAAGGTCACCAACCTGACCGACTACGGTTCCTTCGTGGAAGTGGAACAGGGCATCGAAGGCCTGGTGCACGTCTCCGAAATGGACTGGACCAACAAGAACGTGCACCCGTCCAAGGTTGTTCAGCTGGGTGACGAAGTCGAAGTCATGATCCTCGAGATCGACGAAGACCGCCGCCGTATCTCCCTGGGCATGAAGCAGTGCATGGCCAATCCCTGGGACGATTTCGCCATGAACCACAAGAAGGGCGACAAGGTCCGCGGTCAGATCAAGTCCATCACCGACTTCGGCGTGTTCATCGGCTTGCCCGGCGGCATCGACGGTCTGGTGCACCTGTCCGACCTGTCCTGGTCCGCCACCGGCGAAGATGCAGTGCGCAACTACAAGAAGGGCGACGAAGTGGAAGCCCTGGTGCTGGCCATCGACGTCGAGCGCGAGCGCATCTCCCTGGGCGTCAAGCAGATGGAAGGCGACCCCTACACCAACTACATCGCCACCCACGACAAGAACAGCGTCGTCAAGGGCCTGGTCAAGACTGTCGACGCCCGTGGCGCCGTGGTCCAGCTGGACGGCGAAGTGGAAGGCTACCTGCGCGCTTCCGAGTTCTCCCGCGATCGTATCGACGACCTGACCATGTTCCTGAAGGCTGGCCAGGATGTGGAAGTCATGATCATCAACGTGGATCGCAAGTCCCGTTCCATCAACCTGTCCATCAAGGCCAAGGACATGGCGGAGCAGAACGAAGCCATGCAGAAGCTGGCGTCTGATGGCGGCTCCGCCTCCAGCGGCACGACCAATCTGGGCGCGCTGTTGAAGGCGAAGCTGGGCAACCAGTAAGGGAACGGTGTCGCCTCATGACCAAATCGGAACTCATCAACAAGCTGGCTCTGCGTTTCCCGCAGCTGGTGGCCAAGGATGCCGACTTTGCCGTGAAGATGATTCTGGATGCGATGACCTCCTGCCTTGCGCAGGGGGACCGCATCGAGATTCGCGGCTTTGGCAGCTTTGCCCTGAACTACCGGCCGCCCCGTACGGGCCGTAATCCGAAGTCCGGCGACAAGGTGCAGGTGCCCGAGAAGTATGTGCCTCACTTCAAGGCGGGCAAGGAACTACGCGAACGCGTGGATGCGCTTGAGTAACGAGGAGGTCTGAGCGCGGCGAAAGGAAGGCGGCATTTTTCATGCCGCCTTCTTTTTGTCCGGTAGAATTGCAAACCTTGATTTGTGGGGCCGGCTTCAGCCGGCCAAAAGCGGACTGAAGTCCGTCCCGCTGTTCGTTTTCAACCAATCGTCGGAGTGAGCGGCCTCATGCGCGGCCTGATCTGGATTTTCCGTGCGGCGGTATTCGTACTGCTGCTGGGTTTTGCCATCAAGAACAGTAGCATCATCCGGTTGGACTTCTTTTTCGGTCTGTCCTGGCAGGTGCCGCTGGTTTTTGCCCTCTTGCTGTTCTTCGTGCTGGGCGCGGTAGTTGGCCTGACGGCCATCCTGTCCGCTCTCCTGGCCCAGCGGCGTGAGTTGTCACGCCTGCGTGATGCTCAATCGCCTCGCCCCTGATCCGTACTGAATAAAAATGGATTTCCAGTTATGGTGGCTGCTGGCCTTTCCCCTCTTCTTCGCCTTGGGTTGGGTCGCAGCCCGTGTTGATATCGGGCATGTGGTGCGGGATTCCCGCAGCTTGCCCCGCTCCTATTTCAAGGGGCTGAACTTCCTCGTGAATGAGCAGCCGGACAAGGCCATAGAGGCCTTCCTGGAAGCCGTCAAGGTGGATCCCCAGACCATAGAATTGCACTTCGCCCTAGGCAGCCTGTTTCGCCGTCGTGGCGAGACGGATCGGGCCATCCGCATGCATCAGAGCCTGGCGGAGCGGGAGGATGTGAGCGAGGACCAGCGCCTGCAGGCCCTGCTCGAGCTGGGGCAGGATTTCCTCAAGGCTGGCCTCCTGGACCGGGCGGAAGCCAGCTTCCTGCTGCTGAAGGGCAGCACCCTGGATGAGTCGGCCCTGGGCTGCCTGCTGGAAATTTACCAGCAGGAAAAGGACTGGCAGAAAGCCATCGATGTGGCGCGCCTGCAGCAAGAGCGCACCGGTCACCTCATGTACCGGGAAATCGCCAATTTTCATTGCGAGCTCGCGGCCCAGGAAATCGCCAATTCCCGTCCGGAAGCCGCCCGGCTGCTGCTGGAGGCGGCTTTGGCATCGAACCGGCGCAGCGTGCGGGCCACGGTCATCTTGGGAGACTTGGAATCCGCCTGCGGCAATACCGAACTTGCCATGGATATCTGGAAGCGGGTCGAGCAGCAGAACCCGGTGTACCTGGCCTTGGTGGCTGTGCGCTTGCTGGAGGCGCATCGCAAGCTGGACAAAGTGAGCCAGGGCTTGCAATTGCTGCAAGGCTGGCTGGAAGCCCATCCTTCCCTGGATCTGCTGGACACGGTGTACCAATGCCAGCAGGAGATCAACGGGCCGGAAGCAGCCTATCAGTGCGTGCGCGACGAAGTGAAGCGCAATCCGACCCTCCTGGGGCTGGACAAGATGCTGGAGGCGCGGCTGCCCTTTGTGACGGCGGAAAACCGGGCGGACCTGGAACTGGTGCGCAGCCTGGTGCATAACCATACCCGGCGGGTGGCGCGCTACCGTTGTGATCACTGCGGCTTCAAGGCGCGTCAGTTTTATTGGCGCTGTCCCGCCTGTGGTGGCTGGGAAACCTATCCGCCCAGGCGCACAGAAGAATTTGATTTAGTACCGTAAGCCGTGAAAAGTGAAAGGTGAAACAAACCATTGGTTGGTTTTACGTTTCACTTTTCACTTTTCACGTTTCACGTTTCACATTGGAACTCGACAATGAAAGTTACCGTCATCGGTACCGGCTATGTGGGCCTCGTCAGCGGCGCCTGTCTTGCGGAAGTGGGCAATGAGGTGCTGTGTCTGGATCTGGATGAAGCCAAGATTCAGTTGCTGAACGAGGGGGGCATCCCCATTTTTGAGCCGGGCCTCAAGGAAATGGTGGCCCACAACGTGGCCGCCGGTCGCCTGCGTTTTACCACCGATGTAAAAGAGGCGGCGGCTTTTGGCACCATCCAGTTCATCGCCGTGGGTACGCCCCCCGACGAGGACGGTTCCGCGGACCTCCAGTACGTGGTGTCGGCGGCCCGCAACATCGGCCGCAACATGACCGAATATACGGTGGTGGTGGACAAGTCCACTGTGCCGGTGGGCACGGGCGAAAAAGTGCGCGCCGCTATCAATGAGGAGCTGGCCGCTCGGGGCGTCAGCATGGACTTCGCCGTGGTGTCCAACCCGGAATTCCTCAAGGAAGGGGCTGCGGTGGAGGATTTCATGCGCCCTGACCGTATCGTGGTCGGGGCGGACGATCCCAAGGCGGTGGACTTGATGCGTGGGCTGTATGCACCCTTCCAGCGCAACCATGAACGCCTCATCATGATGGATGTGAAAAGCGCAGAGCTTACCAAGTACGCGGCCAACGCCATGCTGGCGACGCGCATTTCCTTCATGAACGAGCTGGCCAATCTGGCCGAGGTGTTGGGGGCCGACATAGAACATGTGCGCCAGGGCATTGGTTCCGACCCCCGCATTGGCTATCACTTCCTGTACCCGGGCTGCGGCTACGGCGGCTCCTGCTTCCCGAAGGATGTGCAGGCCTTGATACGCACGGCGCGACAGGATGGTGGCATCGAGCTCAAGGTGCTGAACGCCGTCGAGGAGGCCAATGATGACCAGAAACATGTGTTAACGGAGAAGATCAAGGCGAAATTCGGCGACGACCTGACGGGCCGGCGTTTCGCGGTCTGGGGCCTGGCCTTCAAGCCCAAAACCGACGACATGCGCGAAGCCCCCAGCCGCTACGTGCTGGAGGACTTGTTCGCGGCCGGCGCCACGGTGACAGCCTACGACCCGGTCGCCATGCACGAAGCCCGGCGAATTTTCGGCGACGAACCGCGCCTGAGCTACGCTGAAACCTTTATGGCGGCGCTTGACGGTGCTGACGGTCTCATCATTGTCACGGAGTGGAAGGAATTCCTCGCGCCGAACTTTGCCACTATCAGGGCGCGCCTGAAGGAAGCGGTCATCTTCGATGGACGGAATATTTTCGACCCCGCCATGGTTCGTGCCGCCGGCCTGGAATACCTGTGTATCGGGCGCCAGTAATTGAAAAGCGTGAGGGGTGAGGCGTTAGGAGTGGGGGGTGAGACCCTCATTTCACACCCAGCTCTCGATTTCCAGCCACAATCCCTGCCTTGACCATGCAACTACCCGATACTTCCTCCGCCCGCATCCTCGTTGCTGGCGACGTGATGCTGGACCGTTACTGGTTCGGCGATGTGAACCGTATTTCGCCGGAGGCGCCGGTGCCGGTGGTCAAGGTGGAACGGCAGGAGGAGCGCCTGGGCGGGGCCGCCAATGTGGCGCGCAATGCGGCAGCCCTGGGGGCCTCGGTTGCATTGCTCTCCGTGGTAGGGGATGACGAGGCCGGACGGACTCTGGAAAGCTTGCTGGCGGATGCGGGTATCAAGGCCAGCCTGCAGCGCGACAGGGGCCTGTCCACCACGGTTAAATTGCGGGTGATCGGCCGCCAGCAGCAGCTGCTGCGCATCGACTTTGAGAACGTGCCCGCCTTTGAAGTGTTGCGGGCCAAGATGCTCGATTTCGAGCGGCAACTGGCTGGTGCGGACGTGGTGATCCTGTCCGACTACGGCAAGGGGGGCCTGGCCCACATCACGGAAATGATCCGTCTGGCCCGGGCGGCCGGCAAGACGGTGCTGGTGGACCCGAAGGGCGACGATTATGCCCGTTATGCCGGGGCCAGCCTGCTGACCCCCAACCGCTCGGAACTGCGCCAAGTGGTGGGAGGCTGGTCCTCCGAGGAAGACCTGCAGGCCCGGGCAGAAGCCTTGCGCCAGAAATTGGGTCTGGAGGCGTTGCTGGTGACCCGCAGCGAAGAAGGCATGACCCTGTTCACGGCGGTCGGACGCACCCACGTGCCGGCGGTGGCACGGGAAGTCTTCGATGTCAGCGGTGCCGGCGACACGGTAATCGCCACCCTGGCGGTCATGCTGGGCAGTGGCTTGGACCTCGCGCTTGCGATGGCTGTCGCCAACCTGGCGGGCGGCATCGTGGTGGGCAAGCTGGGTACCGCCACCGTCACCCGGGAAGAACTCGCTGCGGTGGTCTAAGGCGATTCTGTCAAGTCATCCCGTGGTTAGTGCGGCACATCCAGGAAACGCATGTCCCCGTCCCCGAAATTTCCGCCCCGGCCGCCCCGTGGTAACATTCGCGCCGACCGTCGTACCATGGCGTCTTGTTCTGGGCCGGGGTGGTGAAATTGGTAGACACAAGAGACTTAAAATCTCTCGCCCTTGGGCGTACGGGTTCGATTCCCGTCCCCGGCACCAAAAGACGTTCCGAGCAGTACCTGAGAAAGCCTGTAAGCCCTAGAGCCTACAGGCTTTTTTATTTTCTATCGTTCCTGGGCGTTCCATGATGATCCCGACACATACCAACAGTTTTGCGGGTACATGTGTCGGTATCTGCCGAACCCGGCAAAGTTGATACGAACAAAGGACGATGGAGCGAGCCATGCCGTTGAGCGCTGTTGAAATCAGGAACGCCAAGCCCAAGGATAAGCCTTACTGTCTGTCCAACGAAAATGGCATGCACTTGGAGGTGCGACCGAACGGTGCCCGTTACTGGCGCCTGGCCTACCGCTACCAGGGCAAGCAAAAGCTTCTGGCCTTATCCAGACGTGAGCCTTGCACAGGCCCGTGGCCGCCGGGAGGAGGCCCGTAAGCTGCTGGCCCAAACTATCGACCCCGGAGATGCCCGGCAGGCGGCCAAAGCGGCAAAGCTGATGGCTACTGCCTCTTCCTTCGAGGCCGTGGCCCGGGAGTGGCATGAGAAGTTTTCGCCATCCTGGGTTGAGGACACCCGGGGGCGCGTTTTGCGCTGCATGGAGAAAGACCTTTTCCCCGACTCACAGCAGGTGAGAGCGTGTGAAGAAATCTACTGCGCATCCCGATAGGCGCAAAGGGCGGTGCGTCTTTAGCGGATGAAGCGGAAGTGGGCGATCAGATTGCGTAGTTGTTGGGCCGTGCTGTTCAGGTCTTCCGCCTGGCGGTTGACCTCCTCGATGGTATGCAAACTTTCCTGCAGGCCGTCGGCGATATTGGCGACACGACTGGAAATTTCCCCGCTGGCCTGGGATTGTTCCCGGGTACGTGCGGCGATGTGGCGTGAATAGCCCACGACGCTTTCTCCCTGCTCCCTGACTTCGTTCAGGCCCTCCTGGGCACGCGCCATGGCGTCTTCCGTCAGGACAACATGGGAGCCGGCCTGCTCCATGCCGGACACTGCCGCCTGGGTGATGGCCTGAATATCCCTGACGGAGTTGGAAATTTCCTCGGTTTGCCGGCTGGCCTTTTCCGCCAACTTGCGCACTTCGTCCGCCACCACGGCAAAGCCCCGGCCCTGTTCACCGGCCCGGGCCGCCTCGATGGCGGCATTCAGGGCCAGGAGGTTGGTCTGGTCGGAAATTTCCTTGATGGCCGCCGTGATGCGACCGATGGCGAAAATCGACTGGAACAACTCACTCATGGTGGCCTCGGCCTGCTTGACCGTGCCAACCACGTTGCGGGACGCCTGACGGCTTTCGCCCATGCGGCCAGTGGCGTTGGCCAGGAAAGTTTCCGATTTTCCGACCGCCTCGGCAGCCAACTGGGCGCTGGAGGTCACTTCTTCCACGGATGTGGACAATTGGCCGACGGCAGTGGAAATCTGGCTGGCGGCATCGGACTGGGCTTGGGCTAGCCGCTGAGTTTGGGCCATGCGTGTGCCCACGTCGGTGGCGGCGCGGCTCACTTCGTTGGAGGCTTCCGCGATCTCGGCCATCATGGCCTTGAGGTGGGTTTGCATGGTGACTACGCCGTCGTTCAGGCGCCCCAGTTCATCCACCCGGTGCAGGGGAATGGGGTCCGTGAGATTGCCCTGGGCGATGCGGTCTATGCGGCCGACGATGCGATTGACGATGATCATGACCTGGCGCTGCATCAGAAACAGGCTGACGCCCACGCCGGTAGCCGACAGGCCGACCAAGCGCATGATCCACTCGATGGTGCTTCGGCCCCATCCGAGGCCGGGGCCGAACTCGTAGGCGACGACCGCCAGCAACTGGGCCACCAGCAGGAAGCTGACGAGAAAGGCCAGCTTGGTGGCAAGCGGTACTTGCATCCAGGCGGAAGGCAGGGGCAGGGACGCCTTGCCTTCCTTCAACTGCCGGTAAAGGGCTTCCACCTCCGCCACCTGTTGCCGTGTCGGCTCGGTACGCACGGACATGTAGCCGATGGTGTCGGTGTCCTTGCGCACGGGTACCACCAAGGCCTCGACCCAGTAGTAATCACCATTCTTGCAACGGTTCTTGACCATGCCGCGCCAGGGGCGCCCGCTCTTGATGGTTTGCCAAAGGTTTTCGAAGGCTGCTGGGGGCATCTCCGGATGCCGAACCATGTTGTGGTTCTTGCCAATCAGCTCCTCACGGGTGAAGCCGCTGATCTCGACGAAAGTATCGTTGACATAGGTGAGCGCACCCTTCAGGTCTGTGCGCGAGACGATGTACTTACCCTTCGGGAAGGGCTGTTCGATGTTTGTGATGGGTGTGTTGATTTTCATTTTTGCTGTTTTCCCTCGTTTCCCCGTATTTTTCCCCCACTTCCCTATGTCGGCAAGGCAAGCCGAAATCTTTAGCGAAATGTCAATAATGTCACAAAGCCTCTGCTGCAACGATCAGCGCGTATCGGCGCTCTGCAGGGTCTGCTGGTAGGTCCGGGAGGTGTTGCGGCCCACCGCCTTGGCAGCGTACATGGCCATGTCGGCCCGTTTCATCAAGTCCATGGCGTCGGAGCCATCTTCGGGATAAAACGCCACGCCCACGGAGGCGCCTACCTGGACCGTATGGCCGTTCAGTTGCGCTGGACGGGCGATCTCGAGGATCAATTTCTGCACCAGTCCCAGCCAATCCCCGGCATCTTTCAAGTCCTCCAGGAGAATCACGAATTCGTCACCGCCCATGCGGGCGACCGTGTCGGCAGCCCGTAGCCGCTCCTTGATGCGGTGGGCCACTTCCTGCAGCAGCAGATCACCGATATCGTGGCCCAACTCGTCGTTCACGGCCTTGAAGCGGTCAAGATCCAGGAAGATTACCGACAGGCGACCGTTTTCCCGCTGCGCCCGGTTCAGCGCGTGCTCCAGGCGATCCCGCATCAGAGCCCGGTTGGGCAAGCCGGTCAGGGCGTCATGGAAGGCCATGTGGCGGATGTGCTCGTCTTTCTTCCAGAGTTCGGTGATGTCATGGAAGACCGCCACGAAACGTACGGGCACTCCGTTGCTGTCCGCGATGCGGTTGATGGTGAGCCATTCCAGGTAGGCTTCCCCGCTCTTGCGCCGGTTCCATATCTCGCCCTGCCAGAGGCCTTTGCCATGCAGGTCCAGCCACATCTGATGGTAAAAATCCGGCCCGTGGCGGTCGGAACGCAAGAGGCTGGGTGTCTTTCCGAGAGCCTCGACTTCCGTATAGCCGGTGATGTCCGTGAAGGCGGGATTGACCGACAGGATGCGGCCGTCCCCATCCGTGACCAGCACGCCGTCCGCCGAATAATGAAAGACGCTGGCGGCGAGACGCAACTCCTCCTCCGCCATCTTCTGTGCCGTCAGGTCCCGGCCCACCGCCAGCACGCTCACGGTTTCGCCATCCGGCGCCTTTTCGGCCACCAGGTGGATCGCGTGATAGCGTGGCGCGCCGTCCGGCCCGGGGACGATCTGCTCGATCTCGTGGCTTTCGCCACTGCGGGCCACTTGCAACACTGCCTGGGCCAAGGCGTCAAAACGGCCATCGGGAGCGGTTTCCCGGGGTGTCTTGCCCACCAGTTCCGCTGTCGTGTGGCCGAGCAGATTTTCCAGGCTGCGGTTCAGGTAGAGAATGCGGCCCTCCCGGTCATAGCGGACGATGTTGTCCGGTACGTTGTCCGCCAAGGTGCGGAAGCTTCGCTCCCGTTCTACCAGGGTTTGTTCCGCCAGCCTTTTTTCCGTGATGTCGTTCAGCATCAGCAGCAAATGGGCTTCGTTGCGGCTGCTGAAGCAGGAAAACTGGCAATGAACGCACAGCTTGTGGCCAAAGGTGGTGGTGAAATGCACTTCCCGTTCCTCCCGGATGCCACTGGCGAGCACCCGTTCGGCCATATCCAGGAGTCCTGAGCCTTGCCAGGAAGGCAGCCGGCGGAAGTTCTGCGCCAGCAAAGCTTCCCGGGAGCCGCCGATCAATTCGGCGAACGCCGGGTTGGCCATGACGCACTGGCCATCCAGTCGGTAGGCGGCAATGCCGACGGCAGACACCATCAAAATGTTGTCGTTGAGCGCCAGGGCCTCATGAAGTTGTTCTTCCTTGGTATGCAAGGCCTGGGTGCGTTCCCGTACCCGGTCTTCAAGGCCCTGGTTCAGGGCCAGAATTTGCGCCTGGGTCTGCTTTCTTTCCGTGATGTCCCGGGCCGAGGCGTACAGGTAAGCGATCTTGCCGGCATCGAAGCGGCTGAGGTTGAGCTCCACATCGATGACTTCGCCATCTTTCCTGCGGTGACGGGTTTCGATGACAGTGCTGATGTCTTGCTGCCCGAACAAGTCCGGCAAAATCTCCTGTTTTAGCGTGTCCGTGGACCATTTCGCCTCCCAGGTGGACACATTGGCGCCCAGCAGTTCATCGCGTGTGTAACCCAGCATGGCGCAGAAGCGGTCGTTGGCCTCGATCAAGTCGCCCTGGCGATCCAGGATATGGATGCCGTCGCTGGCGCGCAGCAGGTACAGCCGATTCAGGGTGCTTTCGTGCAGGGTGCTCTCGAGGAAGTGGAACACGAAGCGGGCCGACAGCAGGGACAACAGCAGGAAACCCAGGGCTGGGCCGAGTGCCTTCCAAGCCTCTGCATACGGCTGGTGACTCTGGTACAACCAGTAGCCGGAGAACAGGAACACCAGGGCATTGGCGCCCACCAGGCCTGCAATCAACAGCCAGCGCAGATTGCGGGAAGGGGTCATGGCCTGGCCCCGCACTGCCACGGGGCGACCTCCGCTAGCTGAAGTGTGGGGGGGTAAAGCGGTAGGTGACGACTACTTGCACCCATGGGTTTTCCCCTGAAACGCTGTCGACTCCCTGGCGGAAGCCCAGGGCACTCGGTCCGCCGAAGGGCAGCCAGCGGCACCCTTATAGCACTAAAGTATTAACGTCACGGAGGCACCAATATTAAGCGGAGATTGAAGAATGTCAAATTCTATGCAAAACAATACGGGGCAGGCGCCCCTTTGCAGTTTTGCGCGAGAGGTGGGCGTTAGCGCCAGTTCACTGCGGCCGCCAGCAGGTAGCCGGCACCGTAGACAGTGCGGATGAGCTTGGGGTTCTGGGGGTCGGGTTCGAGCTTTCTGCGTAGCCGCGAGATGCGCACGTCGATGCTGCGGTCGAAAGGGGAAACGTCCCGTTCGCCCATGAGCTGTTCCCGGGTCTGGATGCGGTTCGGGCGTTCGAGGAAGCCCAGCAGCAACAGGGCCTCGGCGGTGGATAAGTCGTGCTCCTCTCCCGCCGGGCTGGTCAAGCGGTTGGTGGCAGCCTCGAAACGCCAGCCGGCGAATTCGGCGACCCGGTTGCTGCCTGTGGGCGGGGCGGCCATAGGCTCAGGCGCGCAGCGGCGCAGGATGCTGCGCACCCGGGCGATGAGTTCCCGGGGTTCGAAGGGTTTTACCACGTAGTCGTCGGCCCCCAGTTCCAGGCCCATGACCCGGTCCACCGCGTGGCCGCGGCCGGTGAGGATGAGTACGCCGCAGCGGCTTTTGGCGCGGATGGCCCGCACCACTTCCAGGCCGTCCATGTCCGGCAGACCCAGGTCCACGATGCACAGGCGCGGCTCCGTCGTTTCCAGACGTTTCAGCAACTCGCCGCCGGTTTTTTCCCAGTGGGCGTCGAAGCCGTATTCCTGCAGGGTCAGGGCCAGCAGCCGGGCGATACCCTCGTCGTCCTCGACGAGAAAAATAAGGGGGCGGGTTTCGGGGACGGTCATTTTGAAAAGTGTGTAACTAAACGCCGAGGCGCCGAGG
>JAYTVW010000094.1:0-2493 GCA_043743785.1 Rhodocyclales bacterium
AAACGCGCCATGTGGCTGGCCACACAAGCGTTTTGCAACGCAGCATGGCGCTCGTATGCAAGATGGACAATGTTCAAGTTATTCTTTCTCGGCGACTTAGCCCTTTTGACAGCCGCTCAGTCCGTGAAGCTGGACTGGATTTCCTGTATTTCCGTCCGCGAATTCAAGAGGACGGTGACACAATCCGGATCGAGTTTGTAATGGCTTAAGCGCTCCAGCTCAACGAACGCCTGTACGTTGCTCCAGGCCTGCTTATAGGGCCGTTCGGAGGTGAGCGCATCGAATACGTCGGCAACGGTAACGATGCGTGCCTCAAGCGGTATGTTCTTGCCCGCCAGGCCATCCGGATAACCCGTGCCATCCATGCTTTCGTGGTGATGGGCAACGATGTTGCGAATCATCTCGATATCCTGGAGATTCCGGATATTGAAGTTAAGCATCATGGCGTCCACGATCTCCCGGCCCCGCGTGGTGTGGGTTTTCATTTCGGCGAACTCCTCGATGCTCAAAGGCCCTGGTTTGAGGAGAATTCTATCGGGGATGGCGATCTTGCCCACATCGTGCAGGGGCGCATGCTGGAAGACGCGGTCAGCAAACTCGTCATTAATGCCATGGGCAGCCCCCAGTTTCCGGGCAATCAATTGGGAATAGCGGGCCATGCGCTCAAGATGCATGCCGGTTTCCGGATCCCGATGATGGGTGAACTGGGTGGCGGTCTTCAGTGCGCCGCGCAGGGTGGAAATTTGGGTTAACTCCGCCGCCAACAGCCCCGTCAACAGATGCGCGATCATGTCCAGGTAGGTCAGGTTCGAATCATCGAAGGCAGCGCGCTGGTAGGAGTTGAAAAACAGCATGCCAATGAACAGCCCCTCGCTAAACAGCGGGACCGTATAGCTGGAAAGAAAGCCTTTACCGAGGATTTGCTGCGAGTGCACTGCAGGGTTGTTGGCGAAGACCCCTAGGTCATTGACGACACGTGTCTCGTGGTGTTTGACCAAGGTGAGCAGGGACGGGACTTCGCTGAGTTTGGCGGCGTGGAGCCTGAGCGGGTTGTCCGCCTCCATGCTCCCGATATAGGTGCGCAGGGTGTCGCTGATCTGGTCATATTTGGCAATGGCGATGCGATCAATGCAGGGAAAGCGATGGCGGACCATTTCATGGACATACAGCGCCTTGTCTTGCAGGGTACGATGGTCATCCAGTTCGCTGAGCTGCAATTGATGTTCCACCGGGCTGCGCGTCATTGTCGAATCTTCACCATGCTGGGTGCGGGGTACTGCCTGCATATGAGCGAAAGACATAAGAACTCCGTATTCCGCACGTAGGCGCACGGGGGGACTCAAGAAAAACGCTACAAACTAAGCAATTCGCTTGGGGGCACAGCGGCTTCCCGTTCGCGCATCCGAGATCCATGCTCAGTTGAGCCTGGAAAATAGTACCCCAATCACACAAAATGGCACATCGAAATCAATGGGGTAGTCGCGACACGTCGAGCTTGGCTTGCCCAAGCGATGCTTCCGGGATAAATCCCGACCCGCAAAAACGGAGCTGCCGCGCACTCGCCTTTCCTCGGCGTCTCGACGCCTCGGCGTGTCAAACAGCGATTAACGCCCCTTCTTCGCCCCCCGATTACCAGTAGCGGGCCTGCCTGAGGCAGGCTTGCCGGCACCTGGCGCCGGCTTCCCGGCGGGCCGGGCGGCGCCGCCGTTGCGGGACATGAACTGCAGGTTGGCGGCCATGTCCGCCGCCCGGGCGGCGCCCACCGCTACCTTGCGGGCCTTCTCCTTTTCCGCCTTGACCTTCGTGGCGGTGGTGCGACGGCCGTCCGGCACGATGAGGCCCGCTTCCCGGGCCTTGACCAGGGAGATGCCCAGGGGACGCTCCGGCGCCAGCCTTTCGCCGGCCTGACGGCCCGGCACCAGGTGACGAGTGCCATTGCCAATGAGGTCCGCCCGGCCCATGCGCTGCAGGGCTTCCCGCAGCAATACCCAATTCTCCGGATCGTGGTAGCGCAGGAAGGCCTTGTGGAGCTTCCGGGTGCGGCCGGCCCGGGCCGTCTCGACGACTTCGGATTTGCGCCCCACCTTCTTCAGCGGATTGCGCCGGGAGTGGTACATGGTGGTGGCCAGGGCCATGGGCGTGGGCAGGAAGGTCTGCACCTGATCCAGCTTGAAGCCGTTCTTCTTCAGCCACAGGGCAAGGTTCAGCATGTCCTCGTCCGTGGAGCCCGGGTGGGCAGCGATGAAGTAGGGAATCAGGTACTGTTCCTTCCCCGCCGCCTTGCTGGCTTTTTCGAACATGGCCTTGAACTTGTCGTAGGCGCCGATGCCCGGCTTCATCATCTTGGAGAGGGTGCCCTCCTCCGTATGCTCCGGGGCGATCTTCAGGTAGCCGCCGACGTGGTGAGTCACCAGTTCCTTCACATATTCTGGCGAAGTCACCGCCAAGTCGTAGCGCAGGCCCGAGCCGATGGTGATGCGCTTCACGCCGGGA
>JAYTVW010000095.1:0-21076 GCA_043743785.1 Rhodocyclales bacterium
AAATTTCTGATACGCACGAGCGCTCACGGCATTGACCACGAGAGCGGTCGCACAGCATGCTGATATATCTATACTGTACTTTTGATATATCAGATAAGCAAGTACTATATTTCTCAACCATGGCTGGCGTAAGGAGTTGGTGCTATTTGTCAGCCCACCGATGGGCAGGGGCTAGCAGCATCAAGACGGGGCTATTCAAGCATGTTCTGCCTGTCTGGTCGGCATCGTCCAATTCTCTGCTGTGCCTGGCCTATCCCACGTCCGAAGGGATCCCTCCACCTCATCGGACGCGCAGTTTCGCGTGAACTCGTTAGCCTTCTGGCTAATTGTCCAGGCCGTTTCGCCCGGGCGCGGGAACTAAACGGGCCACATGCCCCCGCAGTGCCTCGGCATGGACACTGACTTACAATCCCATCTCCAAACCTACCCATGCGGGCCGACGTTTCAGACCATTGCCGCCGCCGCCGAGAGCGAGCTTCTCATCAACGCCGGTTCGGTAATATTGTGGGTTTAAGCTGGGGCCGACGGTCTGGTCGGAGCCTACACGGACTGTGTCGCGGAGGCACTGAAGAGTGTGACGAAGGTTCTCATCGTCACGCTCCGGACTCTGAGTTGCCATTTGTCATATGCTCTGGAGGGTTTCTTGCGCATTGAAATTGAGGCTGCGGGCGGCAGCATAGATAGTGTCCGCCATTGGGATAGTGTGACATTCGTTTTCTCGCTGGCGGATACTGCAGAAGAGGTCTTGGTTGCCCACCTGGATGAGGCTGGACAAGGACGGATTCGCTGGATGGTGGCCGATTCGGCCCAAGGTCCAGAAATCACGACAATTAGATTATTTGGAAGGAATGTATGAAGAAATTCGCTATTGGAGTGCTTGCTGGGTTCGCCATGCTTTGTGCCGGCGCTGCCGTTGCCTACGAACATGGGCATCTCTTCATTACTGTCCTGGCCTAGCAGTGTGTGCAGTTCCTCCGCCGTGCCCTCTCCGGCCAACGCCGCGCCACCGCCCAATTCAAACAACAAGACGGTCGTACCCTCTCCATCCGCAAGGCCACCCAGCCCGAAGCCAAACTCCAGGCCATCTACCAAGCCCTCGACCTCAATCTCCTCCCCGGCGGCACCAAGAAACTCCTCTCCTGACACGCCATCGCACCAAAAACCAATAAAGTAGTGCTGCTCCCACCCGATGGGTGAAGGCCGCCGAAACCTCAATACCCAATGGCCGCAACGAGTTAGTTACGAAAAAAAGCGGTCAACTGAGGTTTCCAGGTTCAACTGCTTGGCGGCTCGTACATGGGGTAGAGGGTTTCCTCTTCGCGATGGATGCGGGCGGCCAGAGCGCCACCGATGCCGGCCAGGTCAGCCGCAAATGCCGCCGCCAGATCGGGCCGGGAAGCGATGGACTTGTACTTGCCGAGAAAATCCACGACCACCCTGCCAATGGCATCCATCTCGCGCCGGAAACCGTGCATCAGCTCATGGGCCACCGGGTCATCCACCAGCACATGCTCCAGATAGATGTAGAGCCGGACATTCTCTTTCAGCAGGTGATCCATGATGGCGGAACGGAAGCGCTCCAGCAGTTCCTGGGCATCCGCCAGCTTGCCGGAACGGCTGGCTTCGATAATGCTGCCAAAGAGGTCCAGCATCCGACGATGATCGTCTTGCAAGTGCTCAATGAGATGGGGGTCGTGATTGATGGCGGTTCCCGGCGCACGGGCCGCCGGCTCAATCACCGGGGCAACCGGCTTCGCCACCACGGAGGCCGGCCGGGCCTTCCTGCCAAACAGCATGTCAAACAAGAACATGATCCGCCCTTCCCGCCTATTGGCGTAGGAAAAGGCTGGACACTACCAAAATGCTGTTTGCAATAACTTGGTCTTGATCAATTCCTGCGGGCAGTCGGCGCGATAAACAACGAGCGGCGGAACGCCTTCAGGCCATCGGCGGCTCATACAGGCGATAGAGAATCTCTTCTTCCCGCTGAATACGTCCCGCCAGGGCGCCAGCCACAAGTGCCAGATCGGAGGGCAATGACAAGGCAAGACGGGGACGCAGAGAGATACCCTCGTACTTGGCCAGCATGCCCACGGCCACCGGCCCCATCTGGTCCATCTCCCGACGAAAACCGTGCATCACCTCCAGATTGGCCTCGTCATCGGCCAGGCGCTCTTCCAGATAGCCAAACAGACCGATCTCCTTGCGCAAATGACTCGCCAGGCAGGACCGGAAAGTGCCCATGAGTTGCTGGACCTGGGCCAGGTCGCCCGCCTTGCCGGCGACGCCGATGTCGCAGAAGACTTCCTTCAGTTGCCGGTGATCGGCCTTGAGCTGCGCCACCAGCTGCGGATCGTAGTCCGCGACTGGTTCGGCAGCAGGCACAGGCTTGGCTACCGGCTCCGGCTGGGCCGGCTTGTCCTGGAAGAAGGTGTCAATGAAAAACATGTAGAACTTTCGGATAGAAATGCCCGCGGGCACCGGGGGGCGCTGACATCAGGTCAGCCTGGACTTGGGCGTGGGTGGGTTTTTCACGAAATACTTGCGTATGCCCTTCAAAATGGCGCTGGCCATCCTGTCCTGATAAGCATCGTCGTTGAGGCGTTTTTCTTCTTCGGGATTGCTGATAAAGGCGGTCTCCACCAAGATGGAAGGAATATCCGGCGCCTTGAGCACGGCGAAACCAGCCTGTTCCACCTGCCCCTTGTGCAGGGTGTTGATGCCGCCCAGTTCATTCAGCACCGCCTTGCCCAGCTTCAGGCTGTCCGCCAGGGTCGCGGTCTGGGACAGGTCCAGCAGGGTGCGGGCCAGGTTGGCATCCTTGGAATTGATATTTACGCCACCGATCAAGTCCGCCTCGTTTTCCTTCTTCGCTAGCCAGCGGGCCGCCGTGCTGGTGGCGCCGTGCTCCGACAGGACGAAGACGCTGGAACCCCGGGCCGAAGAATTCACGAAGGCATCCGCATGAATGGATACGAACAGATCCGCCTGCACCCGCCGGGCCTTCTGCACCCGCTGCTGCAGGGGCACGAAGAAATCCGAGTCCCGGGTGAGCACCGTGCGCATGTTGGGCTCGGCATCAATACGCGCCTTCAGGCGCTTCGCCACCTGCAGGGTCACGTTCTTTTCATGGCTACCACCCTGCCCCACGGCCCCCGGATCCTCGCCGCCATGGCCGGGGTCAAGCACGATGGTGACCATGCGAGACACCACCGGCTTGCCGGTGGATTTCTCGAGCGGCTTTTCGGCGGTTTTTTCAGGCGCTTTTTCCGGCGCCTTCTCGGCCATTTTTTCAGGGGCCTTATCAGCGGGCTTGTCCGCAGCCTTGTCGGCGGGCCGGGATTTTTCTTGCGGCTTCTCGGCTGTCTTTGGCGGGGATTTCTCTGCCGCCTTGCTTTCCAGCGTGGCGCCCTTGTCAGGCTTACCCGGTTCCGCGACTTGCCTGGTGGAATCCATGGGCACAGCCTTGTCGTCGGGCATACTTTCAAGCAGGACCAGCAGCGGATCCTCGGCCTTCGCCGGGTAAAGGTCCATCACCAGACGATGACCATATTCCGCCACGGGCTTCAGGGTAAACACCTGGGGCTGGACTTCCGTCTTCAGGTCGATCACCACCCGCACCGTGCCCGGTTTGAAGCGGCCAGCGCGGATGAGCTTGATATAGGGATCGGAGGACGTCAGCTTGTTGGGCAGGTTCTGCAGGACGGAATTGAACTCCACCCCTTCCAGGTCCACCACCAGGCGCGGCGGGTCGCTGACCAGAAACTGGTTGAAGGTGATGGGCTGCTCGTACTCCAGGGTGACCCGGGTGTAATCCTTGGCGGGCCAGACGCGCACCGCCAGGATACCGACAGCGGCGGAACCCACCTGGCTGACCAGCAGGGACAAGGACGCAGCGGCGTACTTGAGGAAATCCCGGCGACGCAGGCCGCCCCGCGTGTTCAAGGCTTCGGCTGCAGGGTGTTCAGACACGCAGCCCCCTTGTCGCTGGCGGGGTGAAGCTCCACGCGCCGGCCGGCACCATCCACCGTAAGATCAATGCGCAAATCCGCTGCCGCCACATAGGGGCTGGCCTTGTCCGGCCATTCCACGAGGCATACGCAGCCGCCCTGGAAATATTCATCAAACCCCGCATCAAGGTATTCTTCCGGCTGGTTGAAACGATAAAAATCAAAGTGATACAAGTTTAATCCAGAAATCGTATAGTGCTCAACCAGGGTATAGGTCGGACTTTTTACCTTGCCGGGATGGCCGAGGTGACGCAACAGGCCCCGCACCAGAGTGGTCTTGCCGGCTCCCAGGTCACCGTAGAGATAGACCGTCAGCCCGGCCGGCAATACCGCTGACAGGGCCGCCCCCAGGGCCAGGGTGGTGGATTCGTCCGCCAACGGCGCAGTCAGCGACGCATTCTCGCCGCGTTCAAAAGTCAGCGCGGTATTATTCGGGGCATGCAACAAGACACACTCTCCTCGCCCCCGGACTGGCCGGCACTGGCGGAAAAAATCAGGACATGGGGTCGGGAACTGGGCTTCCAGGCTATCGGCTTCAGCGCTACGGACCTGTCGGACGCCGAAGCCGGGCTAGAAGCCTGGCTGGAGGCCGGGTTCCACGGCGACATGGATTATATGGCCAAACACGGCATGCTCCGCGCCCGCCCGGCGGAATTGGTGCAGGGCAGCATCGCGGTCATCACGGCCCGCATGGACTACCTGCCCCAGGCCGCCGATGCCAAGACCAACCTGGCGGATGGCCAGCGGGCCTATGTATCCCGCTACGCCCTGGGCCGCGATTACCACAAGCTGCTACGCAATCGCCTGCAGAAACTGGCTGACCGCATCAAAGCGGAGGTAGGCGAATTCCCCTGCCGGGTGTTCACCGATTCGGCGCCCCTCATGGAAGTGGAACTGGCCAGCCGCTCAGGGCTAGGCTGGCGCGGCAAGCACACCCTGTTGCTGGAACGGGATGCCGGCTCCCACTTCTTCCTCGGGGAAATCTGCGTCGGCCTGCCCCTGCCGCCGGACCCGCCGGTGGAGGCCCATTGCGGCAGCTGCCGCAAATGCCTGGACGTCTGTCCCACCGGCGCCATCGTCGCCCCCTACCGGGTAGATGCGCGCCGCTGTATTTCCTACCTGACCATCGAGCTGCACGGCAGCATCCCGGAGGACTTGCGGCCCCTCATGGGCAACCGCATCTACGGTTGCGACGACTGCCAACTATTCTGTCCCTGGAACCGCTTTGCCCAGCCCACACGGGGCGCGGATTTCGCGCCGCGCCAGGGCCTGGACACGGCCAGCCTCGTGGAGTTGTTCGCCTGGACGGAAGAGGAATTCAGGAGCCGCCTGGCCGGCAGCCCCATCCTGCGCATCGGCCATGAGCGTTGGCTCAGGAACATCGCCGTGGCCCTGGGCAACGCCCCCGCCAGCCCGGAAATCATTGCCGCGTTAATAGACCGGGCCGAGCATCCCTCGGCAGTTGTGCGGGAACATGTGGGGTGGGCCTTGAAACGACATCAGGCGTAGGGCGCCAATAAGCGCAGCGCATTGCACCGAATGCACTGGGCTGCCCGGGCTTTTTCCCATAGCGATTGCAACGCGGCCATGTGACGCGCGGAACCATCCTTGTCCACAAACTCCACCTCGCCGCAAACTGGACAGTGCCAACTGGCCACCTCCGGCACCACCCGCGTCAGGCCATTGGCGGACACCGTCACATCCTTGATCTTCAACTCCAGTTCCGTACCATCGTCGCACTGGAGGCAATACTTGGGCTTTCTGGCGGACACGCTACTTCTCCTTGAACTGAATCACCACCGCCCCATCCTGCAGGGGCAGCTTGATATAAGCGGAGGCTTCAGCGTTCCACCGGCCTTGCCGGGTCAGAGCACCACTCGCTCCAGGAACCGGCGTAGAGGCGGGAACCGGAAAGGCCGGCTTCTTCCATGGCCAGCAGGTTGTGGCAGGCGGTGACGCCGGAACCGCAGCTATGCACCACCGTGGCCGGGTCGCGGCCAGCCAGCAAGGCTTCAAACTCGGCCCGCAGTTCCGCCACCGGCTTGAAGTTCAGGCCGTTGTCGTCCAGGTTGTCCATGAAAAAACGATTGAGGGCACCGGGAATGTGGCCACCCACCGGGTCCAGGGTTTCGTTCTGGCCGGCAAAGCGGTCTTCGGCACGAGCGTCCAGCAACAGCATGGCCGGGTCAGACAGGCAGGCCTGCACTTCGCCCAGGGCAACCACGGCTGCGGGCCGCGGGCACAGGGGAAACCCGGCCGGAACAACATCGGGCACGGCCGCTTCCAAGGGCTGTTTTGCCCGCTTCCAGGCCGCCAAGCCGCCATCCAGGATCGCCACGTTGTCGTGGCCGAGCCAGCGCAGCAGCCACCACAGGCGGGCGGCAAACACACCGCCCTCGTTGTCGTAGGCCACCACCCGGGTGTCCGGTCCCACGCCACAGGCCCCGAGGCGGGCCGCCAGCACCCCCGGTTCTGGCAGGGGATGACGGCCGTTCGTGCCCGTCATTGGACCGGAAAGGTCCCTGTCCAGATGCAGGAAGCGGGCGCCGGGGATGTGTTCCCGGCCGTAGGCTTCGCTGCCATAGGCAATATTGCGCAGATCGTGGCGGCAGTCGAAGACGCACCATGCCGGATCGGCAACATGGGCCGCGAGTTCCGCAGCAGATACCAAATTGGCGTTCGCCACGGCGTTTCCTCAGGCTTCAGCCAGCCAGGCCCGTGCGTCGGCCTCGTCGGCGAAGGTGCTGACCTGGGCTGCAGCGAAGATGCCGGAGAGCCAGGCAGAGAGGTTAACCCACTGGCTGTTGGCGAGCACGGCCACGCGGCCGAAATCACCGGCATGGGCCCGGGAGAACTTGATTTCCTCCAGCGCCACGTCCAGCGTAAAGCCAGCCATCTGGCGCAGATCCACGAAGAGATTCACCGGCCCTTCGAACTTGACCTTGAAATTGACCACTTCCTCGAATTCGCGAATATCCGCCAGGGTGAATTCGCCGAAAACGGCCAGACTGGCCAGTCCTTCCTTGTGATCGGTAACGATCATGATGTCTCCTTGTTTTTGACCCCGAGCACTATAGCTGCGGCATGCGTCCGGGGCAATTCGAGTAAATCAATCCGTATCCACCACGGCCATGGCCGGGCAACGACGGGAGGGTAGCATGGAGGCTAGCGCGCCACTCGCCACAATGAAAGCAATGGCGAGCCAGGAGGTCCAGGGCAGCACGTCATGCCACAGCAGCATGCCGTAGAGGCTGGAGAAAATCACCGTGCTGTAGGCCAGGCTGGCGGTGGTCAGGGTCTTGCCCCTGGTGTAGGCCCGGGTCATGGCCATCTGGGCCAGGGCGCCCAGCCCCCCCACGCCCAGGAGCAGCAAGGCACCGTGGCCATCCACTGCATGCAGGCCGCTACCCTGCAGCACCCAGGGCAGACCACCCAGGGTGGACACCAGGGAAAAATAGAATACCGTGCGCCACTCTGGCTCCCCCAGGGCGCCAAGCTGGCGCACATTGAAGTAGGCCACGCTGGCCCCCATGCCGGACAGCAAGCCCATCAGGCCACCCAGCCATTGTTCGGAACTGAAGGTGGGTTTCAAGAGCAGGGTCACGCCGGCAAAGCCCACCATGAGTGCCCCCGCCAGGGCTGGCCGCACCTTTTCCTTTTCCCACAGCACCAGCAGCAGGGCCAGGAACAGGGGCGCCGTATAGTTGAGGGTCACGGCGGTGGCCAGGGGCAGCACGGAGATGGCGTAGAAATACAGCACCAGGGAAACGAAGCCGGAGAGGCTACGCTGCAGGTGATAGCGCCAGTGGGGCGTATACAGTGAACCGCCCCGCACCCACACGAAACTGAAGATCAGCACCAGGGCGATGGCGCCCCGGTAGAACACCAGTTCCGCCGGTGAAAATTGCGCCGAACCCAGCTTGACGCACACCCCCATGGAGGCGAACAGCAGGCTGGCGGCGATCATCCAGAGGGATTGCATGTATGAAGCGTGAGGGGTGAGGGGTGAGGAGAAAAAACAACGGCGCCTTGAGGCGCCGCTATCAGAGGCATCAAGCCGGCATCAGACTTCCCCGCCGATTTCCTGGTAGGCCGGGCCGAGTTCGCGGCGCAGGAACTCGTGGAAGTGTTGCATGCCGTCTTCCGTTGGGGACTGGTAGGGACCGACCTCGTTGATACCCTGGGCCAAGAGCGCCTTGCGGCCCCGGTCCATGCGCTCGCCGATGTCGTCGTCCTCGATGGCCGTCTCCAGGTAGGCGGCCTGCTCGGCTTCCACGAACTCCCGTTCGAACAGGGCAATGTCTTCCGGGTAGTAAAACTCCACCACATTGGTGGTCTTGTGAGGCCCGTGCGGAATGAGATGACTCACCACCAGCACGTGGGGATACCACTCGATCATAATGTTCGGGTAGTACACGAGCCAGATGGCACCCTGCTTGGGATGGGCGTCGCCGTAGTAGTTACGTACCGCCTTCTGCCAGCGCTCATAGGCCGGGGAGCCGGACTTCTTCAGGTCGGTGACACCCACGGTCTGCACCGAGTACCAGTGCCCGAACTGCCACTTGAGATCATCGCAGGTGACGAAATTGCCCAGGCCCGGGTGGAAGGGCACCACGTGGTAGTCCTCCAGGTAAACCTCGATGAAGGTCTTCCAGTTGTAGTTGCACTCGTGCACCATGACCCGGTCCAGCACGTAGCCGGAGAAATCCAGGTCGCCGGTGACGCCCATGCCCGCCAGGTCCTTCGCCACATCCCGCTTGCCGTTGAAGAGCAGGCCATTCCAGTTCTGCATGGGGGACTTGCCCAGGTGCAGACAGGGGTTGTGGGGAAAATGGGGCGCCCCCATCAGCTTGCCTTCAAGATCGTAGGTCCAGCGATGAATCGGGCAGACGATATTCTGGGCGTCGCTGCCCCGCCCCTGCAGCATGATGGCTTGGCGATGGCGGCAGACGTTGGACAGCAGTTCCACGCCGGCATCGTTGTTCACCAACACCTTGGCGTGATCCAGCCATTCGATGGAGTGGAAATCGCCACGATTGGGCACCATCAGCGCGTGACCGACGTACCCCGGCCCGGCATCGAAGAGAAGGGTTTGCTCCAAGGCATGGAGTTTCTCGTCGAAATACCAGGAAACGGGGAGCTGCGTTGCAGCGGGGGCCAATGCGGCAGTTGATGCGATGTCGGACATTCCCAACCTCCAAGACGACCCGGAAACCGGAAAAACAAAAAATTATATCGGAATGAAGGTTTGACCTGAAGGCTTGGTATCAGTTATTTTTACGCTTTGCTGCCCGTGGCGCGCGCATTCTCGGAATCTTGCACTTTTCGGATACCCTGCCCACAGCGACGCACCCAATACTTCCCTCGCCATTCTTCCCCGACCCGCCCATGTCCAAAACGGCCCACGCCCCCACCTTTGAAGCCTCCCTGTCCGAACTGGAAACCATCGTGCAGAACATGGAAGGCGGCGCCCTGAGCCTGGAACAGTCCCTTGCCTCCTACCAGCGCGGCATGGAACTCATGAAGGCCTGCCAGGGCACCCTGGCGGCGGCGGAACAGAAGATTGCCGTGCTGGAAAACGGCCAATTGCACGATTTTCCCGCCGACGGAGGAAACCCGGCATGACCCAGACCTTCGCCGCCTGGATGCGGCACATCCAGGATCGTACCGAAACCGCCCTCGCCCAGGCGCTTCCCGCCCCTGAACTGGCGCCGCAACGCCTGCACCAAGCCATGCGCTATGCCGTGCTGGGGGGCGGCAAGCGGGTACGTCCCCTGTTGGCCCATGCCGCCGGCGCCCTCTGCGGCGCGGCGGCGGAGCGCCTCGACGCTGCCGCCTGCGCCGTGGAACTCATCCACGCCTATTCCCTGGTGCATGACGACCTGCCCTCTATGGACGACGACGTGCTGCGCCGGGGCAAGCCCACCTGCCACATCGAGTATGACGAGGCCACCGCCTTGCTGGTGGGCGACGCCCTGCAATCCCAAGCCTTCCAGGTGCTGGCCGAAAAGCCCCTGGCCGACTCGCCGGCCGTTCAACTAGAAATGCTGCAGCTTCTGGCCCAGGCTTCCGGCTCCCGCGGTATGGCCGGCGGCCAGGCCATCGACTTGGCCAGCGTCGGCCAGCCCCTCATGCTGGCAGAACTGGAGTTCATGCACATCCACAAGACCGGGGCACTGATCCGCGCCGCCGTGCTGCTGGGGGTCCGTTGCGGCAGCCCCCTGCCGCCCGCCGAGATGACAGCCCTGAACCACTACGCCAAGCGCGCCGGCCTGCTCTTCCAGGTGGTGGACGACATCCTGGATGTGGAAGCCAGCACCGCCACCCTGGGCAAGACCGCCGGCAAGGACGCCGCCAACAACAAACCCACCTATGTGAGCCTGCTGGGCCTCTCCGCAGCCCGCCAGATGGCCCAGGATTTGCAGTCCGAGTGCCTCGCCACCCTTGCGTCCTTCGGCCCACGTGCCGACCGGCTCAGCCAGTTGACCGAATTCATCGTCAGCCGCCAGTTCTAAGCGGCCGCATTACCCGAGATCCCCAAGCTTCATGACGTCTTCCGTACCTCTATCGCATTTCCCGCTGCTGGAAACCATCAACAGCCCAAGCGACCTGCGCCGCCTGGAAAAGGAACGCCTGCATCAGGTTGCCCAGGAACTGCGGGCCTTCCTGCTGGAATCCGTCTCCCGCACCGGCGGCCATTTGTCCTCCAACCTGGGCACGGTGGAGCTGACCGTGGCCCTGCATTACGTCTACAACACGCCCTTTGATCGCCTGATCTGGGACGTGGGCCACCAGACCTACGCCCACAAGGTGCTCACCGGCCGCCGGGACGGCATGGCGCGCCTGCGCATGCAGGGCGGCATTTCCGGCTTCCCCAAGCGTTCCGAGAGCGAATACGACACCTTCGCCGTAGGCCACTCCAGCACCTCCATCAGTGCCGCCCTGGGCATGGCGGTGGCGGCAAAGAGCCGGGGCGAGGACCGCCACGTGGCCGCCATCATCGGCGACGGCGCCATGACGGCCGGCATGGCCTTCGAGGCCTTGAACAACGCCGGGGTGGCCGACACCAACCTGCTGGTTATCCTCAACGACAACGACATGTCCATCTCGCCCCCGGTGGGGGCGCTGAACAAGTATCTGGCGCGCTTGTTGTCCGGCCACACCTTCAACGCCGTGAGGAAGACCGGCGAGAAAGTGCTGTCGGTCTCCCCGACGCTACTTGAAATCGCCAAGCGGGCCGAGGAACACGTCAAGGGCATGATCTCGCCGGGCACCCTGTTCGAGGAATTCGGCTTCAACTACATCGGCCCCATCGACGGCCACGACCTGGACGCCCTGATTCCCACCCTGAAGAACATCCGGAAGCTGAAGGGCCCCCAGTTCCTCCACGTCATCACCAAGAAGGGCCAGGGCTACAAGCTGGCGGAAGCGGACCCGGTGCTTTACCACGGCGTCAGCAAATTTCATCCGGAGGCCGGCATCCAGGCGGGAAAAGGCGGCGGCAAGCTCACCTACACGCAAGTCTTTGGTGACTGGCTGTGCGACATGGCCGCTGCGGATTCGCGCCTCATGGCCATCACCCCGGCCATGCGCGAAGGCTCCGGCATGGTGCGCTTCGCCCGGGAATATCCGCGCCGCTATTTCGACGCCGGCATCGCCGAACAGCACGCCGTGACCTTTGCCGGCGGCCTGGCCTGCGAGGGCATGAGGCCGGTAGTGGCCATCTATTCCACGTTCCTGCAGCGCGGCTACGACCAACTGGTGCACGACATCTGCCTGCAGAACCTGCCGGTGCTGTTCGCCCTGGACCGGGCGGGCCTGGTGGGGGCTGATGGCGCCACTCACCACGGCGCGTTTGACATTTCTTTCATGGTTTGCCTGCCCAATCTGGTGCTGATGTGCCCGGCGGACGAGAACGAGTGCCGGCGCATGCTCACCACAGGCTTCCACTACGAGGGGCCCAGCGCCGTGCGCTACCCCCGCGGCAGCGGTCCCGGCACGCCCCTGGACACGGATCTGCAAGCCTTGCCCATCGGCAAGGGCGAGGTGCTACGCCAAGGCAGCGGCGTGGCCCTGCTGGCCTTCGGCAGCCTCTTGCAGCCGGCCCTGGCCGCCGCGGAGGAGCTGGATGCCACGGTGGCCAACATGCGCTTCATCAAGCCCCTGGACCGGGAACTGGTGAAACAGCTGGCCGAGAGCCACGACCTGCTCATCAGCCTGGAAGAAAACAGCATCATCGGCGGCGCCGGCTCCGAAGTGGCCCGGGCATTTGAAGAAATGGGTCTGACCAAGCGCCTGCTGCGCCTGGGCCTGCCGGATCGTTTCATCGACCACGGCGAATGCAGCGCCCTGCTGGCCGAACTCGGCCTGGACGCCAGCGGCATCGTGGCCAGCGTGCGGGCGGCTCTCGTGTCTTAAATAAAAATGGAAACGCCGAGGCGCAGAGGCGCCGAGAAATTCAAAACCAAAACGGCACTCTGGCCAGGCGGCAACGTCGGCGCTCACCGTGCCCACGGTTTTCTCTGCGCCTCGGCGCCTCGGAGTTTCAATCCACCTCCATTACTTGAGTGCGTTTGTCGGGAATGTTAATATCCCCGGCGCAGCATCCAACAGAGAACACTTATAGACGCCCTGCAGGGCGCGTCAACTTCAGAGGACAGCCTCATGACCAGCAGTGAAATCGCCGCCATCCCGGATGTCCAGGGCTCCGCAGACACCCGCCAGCTCGCCATCAACAAGGTAGGCATCAAGGCCATCCGCCATCCCGTGAAAGTGGCGGAAAAGGCCGGCGGTGTACAGCACACCATCGCCACCTTCAACATGTACGTGGGCCTGCCGCACAACTTCAAGGGCACCCACATGTCCCGCTTCGTGGAGATCCTGAACAGCCACGAAAAGGAATTGTCGGTGGAATCCTTCGGCACCATGCTCTCCGAGATGGTGGTGAAGCTGGAGGCCGTCACCGGCCACATCGAGATGACCTTCCCCTACTTCATCAACAAGGCCGCCCCGGTGTCCGGCGTGCAGAGCCTGATGGATTACGAAGTCAGCTTCACCGGCGAAATCTGCGGCAACGAGCAGACCTTCTCCATGAAAGTGGTGGTGCCCTGCACCAGCCTGTGCCCCTGCTCCAAGAAGATTTCCGAGCGCGGCGCCCACAACCAGCGCTCCCACGTCACCGTCACTGCCCGCACCAACAGCATGGTGTGGATCGAAGACATCATCACCCTGGTGGAAGCCCAGGCCTCCTGCGAGCTTTACGGCTTGCTCAAGCGCCCCGACGAGAAGTACGTCACCGAGCGCGCCTACGACAACCCCAAATTCGTCGAGGATCTGGTGCGCGACGTGGCCGGCCAGCTCAACCTGCACCCCCACATCGAAGCCTACGTGGTGGAATCCGAGAACTTCGAATCCATCCACAACCACTCGGCTTACGCACTGATTGAGCGGGACAAACGGCGGGAGCCGGTTTGATTTGAAGGGCTGAGGCTTTCAGGTAGAAAAAAGGGACGCGAGACGTCCCTTTTTACTTGAGCCACGTCCCCCTACACCGAGGCATGTCGCCATCTCTTGCCGACATCATGGCCCCAGCACATAATTCGCGGGCGCCGTTTTCTGGAGCCGTCCATCGTGCCTATCCTGCCGGTATTCTTTGGCATCATCGTCCGCATGTGGCACGACGGACCATCCGCCGCCTCACATTCACGTTGAGTACCAGGGATTCGAAGCACTGGTGAACATCAGGACAGGGGAAATCAGTGAAGGGCGCTTGCCCAACAAAGCTGCGGGTATCGTAAAAGACTGGTGCTTGCGCCACCAAGACGAATTGCAGGCCAATTGGGAGCACGGCCAGCGCTTCGAACCCATGGAACGGATTCCAGGAGCCGATCAAGATGATTAAGCTGCGCAAAGCCACATGCCTGGACAATTTCCAGGTGGGGCTGATTTTTTCCGATGGACAGGGGGGTGTTTTTGACGGACACGCCCTTTTGCAGCGCAGCGGCCCCCTGCTGGAACCCTTGCGTACCGAGTCCTATTTCCGCTGCTTGTTCGTGGATGCCGGCGCCCTCTGCTGGCCCAATGGCCTGGAACTATCCCCCACTCGCCTTCACGCATCCTGCGGGATACCGGAAGCCGCCGCGTGATATCCCCGGTAAGTTCTACCGAGAACGAAGATAGAAATCGGGGGCTACCCCGGTTATTTCCCGAGGTCCGACTCAGCGGGAAGATTGAACTTCATGACAGGGACCATTACATCGACCGCCCGACACCTAGTCTCCCCATTTGAAGGAGCGCAAGGTCACGTTCCGGCGCATGTCTTGTCGAGGG
This sequence comes from Rhodocyclales bacterium, assembly GCA_043743785.1. Taxonomy (GTDB): domain Bacteria; phylum Pseudomonadota; class Gammaproteobacteria; order Burkholderiales; family Rhodocyclaceae; genus JAQTNA01. The sequence goes on from JAYTVW010000095.1 coordinate 14,340, forward strand.
GCGGCATCATCACTACGTCCAAATATTATTACTCAGCACGGCGCAGCGGGAGCGCCCTCGAGTTGGCGGTATGAAACTGGCTACCGCCCGGATGCCCCACGACCCGGTGATACATGTGGAATCCAGAATCGTTTAGATCAAGGATTGGGTGAGGGCGACTAGTCGCCCTCACCCAATCACTCGCACGGGCGGAGGGGGCACGGGCGGAGGTGTCACCCACTAGCCGGCCCGTGTAAAGTGGGTAAGTAATCCCATGGCGGCGCCAGCCGCCTTTTTTTGCCAGCTACCGTTTGCAGTGGCTGATCGCGCCCGTTTCTTCAGTTCATGGTTGCGACGAATCGCACCAGTCACCCTTAGACCGGTTTGTGGCCGCCGCCACTGGCGCCATTTTGCCCATCTCTCACCCGGCGTCTGGCACCGTTTTACGGGCCTATTTAGACCCCCGTTCCGGCACGGTCGTCCAGGACTCCACGGACCATGATTCTGCGTGCTGAGTTGCTGCCCTGACACCACCGCCTGTTGTTGGCGTTACAACCTGCTTTCCACGCCTGGACCTGTGCCAAATCCCGTGCAAAACTGTGCCAAATACCGCGCGCGCTTACACTGACGGCGTTGCTCGTCGTAGCAGGGGCCGCTCCTGCTTCCTCCTCGCGCTTTCCAGACAGCCCGCCAGCCGCACACTCGGGCGCGTCCAACTGAGGTTCCTAGGTTGCAATCTCGCTAAACGGGCGCGGTTCGCCAATTTGCCGGCGCTGCCGGTATAATCCGGCGCTTTTCCTGGCGAAAACATGCTGGTATTCCGTGGCGTTCCCAAGCAAGCTGATCAAGCCTCGGTATTGACCATCGGTAATTTCGATGGCGTGCACCGGGGGCATCAGGCATTGCTCGACCGCCTGATCACCCGGGCGCGGCGGCTGGATCTGCCGGCTACGGTGCTCACCTTCGAGCCTCTCCCGCGGGAATTCTTTGCCCCCGATTCGTCGCCGGCCCGCCTTTCCGCCCTGCGCGAAAAGCTTGCCCTGCTGGAAGCCTGCGGCGTGGACCGGGTGCATGTGTGCCGCTTCAACCGGCGCTGGGCCGCCCTTTCGGCCCAGGAGTTTATCGATACGGTGCTGGTGCAGGGCCTGGCGGTACGCCATCTGCTCATCGGCGATGACTTTCGATTCGGCGCCGGACGCGCCGGCGACTTCGCCCTGCTGCAAGAGGCGGGGGCCGCCGGCGGCTTTGGCGTGGAGGCCATGCACACGGTGGCTGTGCGGGACGAACGAGCGTCCAGTTCTGCTGTCCGCGACGCTCTCATGGCCGGCGATCTGGAGCATGCGGCGGATCTGCTGGGGCGACCCTATTGCATCGCCGGACGGGTTATTCATGGCGACAAGATTGGCAGGAAGCTCGGTTGCCCCACGGCCAACATCGCCCTGAAGCGTCGCGTGGTGCCCCTGGCTGGTGTGTTTACCGTTACCGTCAGCGGCAATGGACTGCGGGACGCCATGGGTGTTGCCAGCGTTGGTACCCGCCCGACGGTGGACGGCCGGGGACGGGTGGCCCTGGAAGTGCATTTGCTGGACTGTAACGCGGACCTTTACGGCGCCCATCTGACGGTGAATTTTCTGCACAAGCTGCGGGACCAGGTGAAATACGAGAGCCTGGAAGCCCTGCAGGTGCAGATCGCCCGGGACGTCCAGGACGCCAAGAATTATTTTTTGAATCGATGAAACCCCGAGGTGCCGGGCAAGGCCCCGGGGCTTCAAAGTTTTCCAAGTGCTGCTGCGCTGAGGATCTTATATGGCTGATTATCGTAAAACCCTGAATCTTCCCGACACACCCTTCCCCATGCGCGGCGACCTGGCCAAGCGGGAGCCGACCTGGGTGCAGGATTGGCAGCAACGGAAGCTTTACGAGAAGATCAGGCAGGCCTCCATCGGCCGGCCGCGCTTTCTGCTGCACGACGGCCCACCCTATGCCAACGGCGACATCCACATCGGCCATGCGGTCAACAAGATCCTCAAGGACATCATCGTCCGTTCCAAGACCCTGTCCGGCTTCGATGCCCCTTATGTGCCGGGCTGGGATTGCCACGGCCTGCCCATCGAACACCAGATCGAGAAACTCCATGGCAAGCACCTGCCGGGGGACAAGGTGCGTGAATTGTCCCGCGCCTACGCCGCCGAACAGGTGGAGCGCCAGAAGAAGGACTTCATCCGCCTGGGGGTGCTGGGGGAGTGGGACAACCCCTACCTGACCATGGCCTTCAAGACCGAGGCGGAAGAAATTCGTGCCCTAGGCAAGATGCGGGAAAAGGGCTACGTGTATCGGGGCCTGAAGCCGGTGAATTGGTGCCTGGACTGCGGCTCCGCCTTGGCGGAAGCGGAAGTGGAACACGAGGACAAGACCTCGGACGCCATCGACGTGGGTTTCGTGGTGGCGGATCGGGAAGGCCTGGCCAAGGCTTTCGGTGTGGCGGCCCTGCCGGAAGCCGCGGCCTACGCCGTGATCTGGACCACTACACCGTGGACACTGCCAGCCAATGAGGCGGTGAGCGCCCATCCGGAATTCAGCTACGACCTGGTGGAAACCGAAAAGGGCTTGCTGATCCTGGTGCATGACCTGGTGGAATCCTGCCTCAAACGCTATGAGTTGACGGCCCTGTCGGTATTGGGCTCCTGTGCAGGCGCGGCCCTGGAGCACCTCAAGCTGAATCACCCCTTCCTGGCCCGCCAGGTGCCAATCATTAATGGCACCCACGTCACCCTGGAAGCCGGTACGGGCCTGGTGCATACCGCGCCGGCCCACGGGGTGGACGACTATGTGGTGGGCAACCGCTACGGCATCCCCATCGTGAATCCGGTGGGCAACGATGGCCGTTTCCTGGCGGACACGGAATTCTTCGCCGGCAAGACCGTCTGGGAAGCCAATCCCCTGGTGGTGGAGTTGCTGAAGGAAAAGGGCGCCCTGCTGCGTTACGATAAGCTGCGCCACAGCTATCCCCATTGCTGGCGCCACAAGACTCCCATCATTTTCCGCGCCACCACCCAGTGGTTTGTGCGCATGGACGGGGAGGGCGAACACACCCTGCGCCAGGATGCCTTGCAGGCGGTGGCCGATACCCAGTTCTTCCCGGCCTGGGGCCAGGCCCGGCTGCACGCCATGATCGCCAACCGACCCGACTGGTGCATTTCCCGTCAGCGCAACTGGGGTGTGCCCATCCCCTTCTTCCTCGACAAGGAATCCGGCGAGCCCCATCCCCGCACGTCGGAACTGCTGGAGCAGGTGGCATTGAAGGTGGAAGAACGGGGCATCGAGGCCTGGTTCAGCCTGGACCCGAAGGAGTTGCTAGGGGACGAGGCGGACAAGTACGTCAAGATGAAGGACACCCTGGACGTTTGGTTCGACTCCGGCACCACCCACTGGTCGGTGCTGCGGGGTAGCCACGCGGCCCAGTCCAAGTACCCGGCGGACCTTTACCTGGAAGGCTCTGACCAGCATCGCGGCTGGTTCCACTCGTCGCTCCTGACCGGTTGCGCCATGGACGGCCGGGCGCCCTACAACGCCCTCCTGACCCACGGTTTCGTGGTGGATGGCAAGGGCCACAAGATGTCCAAGTCCAAGGGCAATGTGATCGCGCCGCAGAAGATTTCCGACACCATGGGCGCCGAAATCCTGCGCCTGTGGGTGGCGGCTACCGACTACTCCGGCGAACTGAATATTTCCGACGAAATCCTGAAGCGCGTGGTGGAGTCCTATCGCCGCATCCGCAACACGCTGCGCTTCCTGCTGGCCAACACGGCAGATTTCGACCCGGCGGCCCATGCCCTGCCGGCGACCGACTGGCTGGAGATCGACCGCTATGCCCTGGCCCTGACCCGTCGCCTGCAGGATACGGTGACGGAATGCTACGCGGGCTACGAATTTCACCGGGTGGTGCAGGCCCTGCAGAATTTCTGCTCCGAGGAACTGGGCGCTTTCTTCCTGGACATCCTGAAGGACCGCCTCTACACGACCGCAGCGGATTCGAAGGCCCGTCGCTCGGCCCAGAACGCCTTGTGGCACATCCTGCAGTCCCTCACCCGCTTGATGGCCCCGGTCATGTCCTTCACCGCCGAGGAAATCTGGCAGGTGCAGGTCAAGGATCCGGAAAGCAGCGTGATGCTTTCTTCCTGGCACGCCCTGCCGGCGGACCCGCTGGAGGAGGTGCTGGTGCAGCGCTGGAACGTCATCCGCGCCGTGCGCATGGAAGCCCAGAAGGTGCTGGAAGATCTGCGCACCGCCGGCAACATCGGTTCCAGCCTGGCGGCGGAAGTGGATGTATACGTCGATGGTGAAAAATACGACGCCCTGTTTGCCCTGGGGGATGACCTGCGTTTCGTGCTGATCTCTTCCCGCGCCAAGGTGCATCGTATCGGTGAGAGCGAGGAGGAGCGCATCGTCGCCACCGCCAGCGCTCACCAGAAGTGCGAGCGCTGCTGGCACTACCGGGAGGATGTGGGCGTCAATGCCGAACATCCGCAACTGTGTGGGCGCTGCGGTTCCAACCTGTTTGGTGAAGGCGAGAGTCGGCGGCATGCGTAGGTTTGTCAGCTGGCTCGGCCTAGCGGTCGTCGTCATCGGCCTCGATCAGATCACCAAGATCCTGGTGATTCAGGGCATGCGGCTGGGCCAGGGTATCGAGGTCACGTCTTTTTTCGAGCTGCTCTATGTGATGAACCCGGGCGCCTCCTTCAGCTTCCTGGCGGGAGCGGGGGGGTGGCAGCGCTGGTTCTTCCTGGTGCTGGCCCTGGGCATCTGTTCCTGGCTGACGCTCATGCTGAAACGCCAGGCCGCTGAAAAGCTGGCGCCCCTGGCCTTTGCCCTCATCATCGGCGGCGCCCTCGGCAATGTCATCGACCGGGTGCTCTACGGCGCCGTGGTGGATTTTCTGTATTTCCACATCGGCGAACATGGTTTCCCCGCTTTCAATATTGCCGATTCCGCCATTTCGGCCGGTGTTGGCCTGATGCTGTTGGAACAATTCATGAGTAGCCGTAAACAGTAGGTGGTCGGCCTCGTTTCACTTTTTACCCTTCACTTTTCACGCCCCCCATGCATACCATTGTCCAGCCCAACAGTCATCTCACCCTGAATTACCGCATCTCCCTGGAGGACGGTACTTCCCTCATCAGCACCTTTGAGTCCACGCCGGCCACGCTGCAGCTGGGCAACAACGACCTCTCGGCCAATCTGGAGCGTTGCCTCATCGGCGTGCAGGTGGGGCAGCGGCACATCTTCCCGCTGGAACCCGCAGCCGCTTTCGGGGAGCACAACCCGAAGCTGCTGGAAAGCATGCCGGTGTCCAATCTGCCGGACGACGTGGAAGACATGACCCTGGTGGAATTCACCGCGCCGGACGGCGCCAAGTACGCCGGTCTCGTGCGCGAGATCAAGGACGGCATGGCCCAGGTGGATTTCAACCATCCCCTGGCCGGTCGCGCCATCCGTTTCGAAGTCGAAGTCATCGGTATTCTTTGATCGGGGGAACCCGAGTTATTTGGGGCGGGCTATGAGCATTCAGGTATTACTGGCGAATCCCAGGGGCTTCTGCGCCGGGGTGGAGCGGGCCATCGGTATCGTCGAGCGAGCCCTGGAGCTCTACGGCGCCCCCATCTACGTACGGCACGAGGTGGTGCATAACCGCTTCGTGGTGGACAACCTGCGGGCCAAGGGGGCCATCTTCGTGGATGAACTGGAGGAAGTGCCTGGCGGCGCCACGGTTATTTTCAGCGCCCACGGCGTACCCCAGTCGGTACGCCAGGAGGCCGAGGGACGGGGGCTGAAGGTGTTTGATGCCACCTGCCCGCTGGTGACCAAGGTGCACCTGCAGGTCAGTCGCATGCGGAGCATAGGGCTGGAGGTGGTCATGATCGGCCACAAGGGCCACCCGGAAGTGGAAGGCACCATGGGACAGGTGGATGGCGGCATGCATCTGGTGGAACGGGTGGAAGACATACCCGGGCTCATCGTCCGCGACCCGGTCAAATTGGGCTACGTCACCCAGACGACCCTGTCGGTGGATGACGCCGCCGCCATCGTGGATGCCCTCAGGCTGCGCTTCCCTGCCATTGTCGGGCCGAAGAAGGACGACATTTGTTACGCCACCCAGAACCGCCAGGACGCTGTCCGGGATCTGACTCGGCATTGCGACCTGGTGCTGGTGGTAGGCTCGCCGAACAGTTCCAATTCCAACCGTCTGCGGGAAGTGGCGGCGCTACGTAATGTGCCGGCCTATCTGGTGGATGACGGCAACCAGATCGATCCGGCTTGGCTGGTGGGGAGGAAGGTCGTCGGCGTGACTGCCGGTGCCTCGGCGCCGGAACTCTTGGTGCGTCAGGTGATCAAACGCCTGACTGAACTGGGGGCAGCCGAGGTGAAGGAGCTTGAGGGCATTCCCGAGGACGTGAATTTCCCCCTGCCGAAGAGCCTGGCCTGAGGGTTGCGGGACATCCGGCGAAACAAATTTTTCCGAAAGTGCTTGACCGGAAGTTTTTGGGCTGTAGAATGCGCCCCTCTCGCTGCTGAGGCAGCAAGACACCGGGGAAACCGGGTGAGGCTGGAAAGGTGGTGAGGCAGGGCGGTTGGGTGGTTTGGAAACGGTGTTGCAAAACAAGTTTTCGAAAGTGCTTGACGAGGATAAAACGCTCTGTATAATGCGCCCCTCTGCTGAAGACGACGCGAAGTAAGCGTGAAGAATCAGCGGGATGCAG
>JAYTVW010000096.1:0-20811 GCA_043743785.1 Rhodocyclales bacterium
GGGGCGCCTTTCGGGCGCCCCACGACATTTCATGAACCTCATCGCCAAACTTCTGCCGCTGGCCAACGTCTTGGTGGACCTGGAAGCGAGCAGCAAGAAGCGCGTCTTCGAGCAAGCCGGGCTGATGTTTGAAAACCACCAGGGCGTCGCCCGCAGCCTGGTTTTCGACAGCTTGTTCGCACGTGAAAAACTCGGTTCCACCGGCCTGGGGCAGGGCATCGCCATTCCCCACGGTCGCATCAAGGGCCTGAAGGGGGCGGTGGGCGGCTTCATGCGCCTCTCCGCGCCGGTGCAGTTCGATTCTCCCGACGGCAAGCCGGTGAACCTGATCTTCGTCCTGCTGGTGCCGGAGCAGGCCACGGAACACCATCTGCAGCTGCTCTCCGAGCTGGCCCAGATGTTCAGCGACAAGGCCTTCCGCGAGGAACTGGCCGCGGCGCCTGACGCCACCGGCGTTCACGCCCTCTTCATGGATTGGCAGCCCCATGCGTCAAACAAGCGTCGCCCAGCTCTTTGAGTTCGGCCGGGAAAAGCTCAAGCTGACCTGGCTCAGTGGCCACAATCCCACGTTCATCCGGGTGCCGCGGGACGATGTCTCGCCGGCCGACCTGGTGGGCCACCTGAACCTCATCCACCCGGACCGCATCCAGGTCCTCGGCAGCGCGGAAATTGCCTGGGTCACCCGCCTGTCCGAGGAAAAGCTGCGCCATTACATCTGCGACATCCTGGGCCCCCGCCCGCCCGCCGTCATCGTCGCCGATGGTCAGCCGGTGCCACTCATCCTGCAGCAGAGTTGCGAGAAGGGCGACGTACCCCTGTTCACCACGCCCATTGCCTCCGCTGGCGTCATCGACCGGGTGCGCAACTACCTGGCGCGGCAACTGGCGGAGAAGGCCTCCCTGCATGGCGTCTTCATGGATGTGCTGGGCATGGGCGTGCTGGTCACCGGGGAGTCCGGCGTCGGCAAGTCCGAGCTGGCCCTGGAACTCATCAGCCGGGGCCACGGCCTGGTGGCGGATGACATCGTGGAGTTCTCCCGCATTGCGCCGAACGCCATCGAGGGCTTCTGCCCGGAGATGCTCAAGGACTTCCTGGAAGTGCGCGGCCTGGGGGTGCTGAATATCCGCACCGTCTTCGGCGAAACCGCCTGCCGGCGCAAAATGAAGCTGAAACTCGTCGTGCACCTGCAGAAGCCGGTAAGAGGGATACCGGAAGCCACGCGCCTGCCCCTGGACGCGGAAACCCAGGACATCCTGGGGGTGCGGGTGCGCCGCGTCGTCATCCCAGTGGCCGCAGGGCGCAACCTGGCGGTGCTGCTGGAAGCGGCCGTGCGCTCCACCATCCTGCTTTTGCGGGGCATCGACACCACCATGGAATTCGTCGAGCGCCAGCGCCGCCTCATCGCCGACAGCGAAGAATAGAAAAGCCCTTCAGCAGATGTAAAAATGCCCCGTTGCCGGGGCATTTTTACATCCATCGAAGTCGGCTTACTTCTTGGCGTCGGCTTCACATTTCTTGATGGAAGCCTTTTTGGCAGCACCCGCCAGGGGCTTGCCGTTCTTGCTCACAGCCTTGGCTTCGCAGCCGCTGTCAGCCGCAGCGGCGGGCGCGGCGGCACCTTCGCACTTCTTGATGGAAGCGGCCTTGGCGGCGCCGGCCAGGGCCTTGCCATTCTTGTCCACAGCCTTGGCTTCGCAATCGGAAGCGGCGGCGAAAGCAACATTGGCGAAGAAAACTGTGCTGATGAGGGCGACGAGCAGCTTGTTCATGAATGGAATCCTTTGGTGATGTGATTTATCGGGAAACGCGGTGTTTTTACCCCTGGGACCAGACAGCGGGCGCATGATGCGCTGCATCCGGTCTTCATGGTGAGGGCATTTAAATATGGCGCGCCCGATTTGTCTACCTCAGTCACCCGATCCCGTGAAAAATTTACGTTCGCCCTTGCCGCTGCAGCCAGTGGTCAAGCGAGAGCCGGCCCGGACCATGGAGCAGCAGCATGAGCAGCAGCAAGCCCCACAGCAGATGGTCCTGCCGGCCCAGGTCGGAGAGGTCGCCGTAGGAAATCACCGCCATGATGTTCACCACGGTAAGTCCGGCGGCACTGAAGCGCCCGGCGAGACCCAGGACCAGGAGCGGTGCCAGCAGCAATTCCCCGCCGGCCCCCATCACCGCCGCCAGGGCCGGCAGCAGGAGAGGTACATGGTATTCGTACTGGAACAGGGCCAGGGTGGCCCCCCAGTCAGAAATCTTCACCAGGCCCGCGCGCAGAAAGACCTGGGCCACGTAAAGCCGGATGGCCAGGTCGAAGAGGGGCGTAAGCCAGGTTTCCAGCAGGCGGATGGGGTTCTCGGCGGCGCGCGCAATGCGCAAGACACGGGAGTAAACGGGGTGCATCAGAGACTCCTTGTCGGGATTCGAGCCAACATTTATGTGTAGGTTGTGCCGCCAGGCACAACAACATCAGGGACGATTCCAGGTTGTGCCCTACGGCACAACCTACAAAACCGCTGTCAGCCAGGCTTTGGGCAAAAACTCCTGGGTGAGGAAACGGCCGAGGGTGCCGCCCAGACTGAAGCTTTCATCCGCAGCAAAGGCCGCCGCGACGGCTCTGTCCAGGCTTGCGCCGGCGGCGAGGGCGTCGAAGAAAGCCGCTTCTGCCGCGCTCAGCGACTGGACGAAAACCCGGCCGTCACGGCGCCCTACCAAGGCGCGGCAGCCCAAGGAGAAGTCCACCGCGAATTCCTCCGTGCCAGCCTGGTGCAAGCTCCAGATGTGCTCCACGGGCCAGGGGGAATCCAGCCGGGCACAGGCCGGTGACGGCATGAAATACAGCGAGTCGTCCGGGCCGGCGCGCGCCAGGGCGGACAGATCGGGAGGCTCTCCGTCCGGGGCAAAATAAACTGTTTGTACCTGCCATTCCAGGCGAGCCACGTCTGGCAGGTAGGGCAGATCCCGGGCCGGGCCGTAGTCTCCGAGAAAGGCCGGGAAAGTTTCTCCCAACTCGTTCAGGTCGCCGCTTTCGCTCGGGTGCTCCAGCAGGTATTGGCGGGCCGCTTCCCGGAAGAAGGGTCCGCCGACGAGTTGGGCCACCACCGGGTAGGCGCTTTCCAGGGCAGCGGTGAGATTGCCCATGACGCTGCGACGATAGGCTGCCAGGCCACGCCGGGCTTTGTCGCTCTCTCCAGCGATGTGGGTCAGCAGACTCGCTTCCGCCAGACCGCTCTGGAACAGGCCATTGCGGAAAATCGTCTGCAGTTCAGGCAGATCAGGCAACCCGGGCATGGCGCTTCTCCCGGTTGTCGAGCAGAGCTTGGGCCTTGCCCGCTTCCCGCAATAATTCTGCAAGGGGCGGGATATCGTTGTCCCATTCAATGAGGCAGGGGCAAGGGCCGAAACGGGCCAGGGCTTCCTCGAATAGTGCCCAGACTTCGGCACATACAGGCCGGGAGTGGGTGTCCACCAGGAGGCCGTCCGTTTCCTCGTGGCCGGCCAGGTGGATTTCCGCCACGCAGCCAACGGGAATTGCAGCCAGGTAATTCCGGGCCTTGAAGCCGTGATTTTGGGCGCTGACATGGATGTTGTTCACGTCCAGCAGAATGCCGCAGCCGGTGCGCCGGGCCACTTCCGCCAGAAAATCCCATTCCGGCAACTCGGCACCCCTGAACTCCAGGTAGCTGGAGACGTTTTCCACCAGCAAGGGCCGGCCCAGATATTCCTGGGCTTCGTGCACTCGGCTGCAGACCACGGCCAGGGCCTCCCGTGTGTAGGGCAGAGGCAGCAGGTCGTTGAGGTAGGCGCCCCCGACGGCGCTCCAGCACAAATGATCGGAGACGGCGGCGGGCGCGATGCGCTCCACCAGGGATTTGAGCTTCTTGAGGTGGCTGCGGCTTTTCTCCCGGCTGGCCCGGTCGCCGGAGCCGAGGGACAGGCCGACGCCGTGCAGGCTGACGGGGATGTGTTGCCGGACCGCCTCCAGCACCCGGAGGGTTTCCCCGCCCGCGCCGAAGAAGTTCTCGCTATGGACTTCCACCCAGCCGATGGCGGGGCGGGTGTCCAGGAATTCCCGGTGATGCGGGTCCCGGAGGCCGATACCGGCACAGGGGGGCAAGGTGCTGAAGGCGGATTTCATGCTTACATCTTCTTCATCATGGCTTCGCCGGCTTTCATGCTGCCACCCAGCTTTTCACACGTGCCCTTGGCCACCAGCTTGAAGTCGTTCGGATCCTTGTCCACCGTGGATTGGCCGGCACAGGCGTGCTTGCTCTTGCTGCCGCCGCAGTCGTTCTGGCCGGCCTTGGAAACGCCGTAGCATTTCTCCTTGGCTTCATCCGCGGCCACGGCGGCGGCGGAATGGGCGACAATGCCGGCGGCCAGGAGGCCAGCGAGGGCGGTTTGGATGAGGGCGCGTTGGTTTTTCATGGTGAAACTCCTGTTGGGTGGGGAAAGGGCTTAGAAGCAGCTGCTTCTGAGTGATTAGTCTGCCCACCCCGGCGTTTCTTACACGAAGTTCAAATTTCTTTTTGGGAGCCGGAATTGCAAAGTCCACAGCCCTCGCCCGCCGACATTGAAGCCGTGCGCCGGGACATGCTGCGTTTCGCGGTCCTGCAGTTGCGGGACGAGGCGGCGGCGGAAGACGCGGTGCAAGAGGCCCTGCTGGGCGCCCTCAGCGGGCGGCAGGGTTTCGAGGGCCGTGCGGCGCTGAAGACCTGGGTTTTCGGCATCCTCAAGCACAAGCTGGCGGATGCCCTGCGTCAGCGCCAGCGCACGGTGAATGTCTCGGCCTTGTCGGAAGAGGACAGCCTGGATGAAGCCTTCGAAGTGCTGTTCAAGACCAACGGCCACTGGACCGGTGAGAGCAAGCCCCGCACCTGGGAAGATCCGCAAGCCTCTCTGGAACAGCAGCAGTTCTGGCGGGTATTCGAAGCCTGCATGACGGGCTTGCCGGAGAACACGGCCCGCATCTTCATGATGCGGGAGTTCCTGGAGCTGGAGACGGAAGAAATCTGCAGCACCCAGGGCCTGAAGCCCGGCAACTGCCACGTGATTCTGCACCGGGCGCGTATGTCATTGCGCTTGTGCCTGGAAATGCGCTGGTTCGGCGGAGACAAGGAATGAACTGCAAGGACGCCACCCGACTGATGTCGGAAGAACAGGATCGCCGCCTTGGTGGAGGGGAACGGGCCAGCCTGAAATTTCACTTGTTCATTTGTGCCGGCTGCAGCCGCTTCCGGCAGCAGATGGGAGCGTTACGCCGCATCTGCCGTGAATACCCGAGGGCGGTGGAGCGTGACGACGAACCGGCGGGTTTGTAGGGGCGAATTAGTTCGCCCGATGAAAGGAAGGGTCAGGCGCGGACTTCGAAGGTGAATACATCGTCCGGCGCGTCGGCGGCGGCGTGGCCGAAGGCGATACGGCCCTTGCCGGACAAGGCCAGTTCGCCATGCTTCAGCATGCTTTCCTTGCCGTCGCCAAAGCTCACGAAGGTACCGTTGCTGCTGTTGTCCACCAGCAGGAACTTGCCGTCCCGGTGGCCGATCCAGGCATGGCGCCGGGAGGCCTTGGCATTCTGTACCACCAGTTCGCAGGCCGGATCCCGGCCGAAGCGCACTCCGCCGGAGTCCGCGTCCACCAGGAAGTGCTTGGATCCGTGTTCCAGGCGTACGCAGTAGGGGGCCGGGGTCTCGGCGCTGCGGCCGGCGCTGATGGTTTCGCAACGCACTTCCATCAGGGCTTCATCCGGAATGGAAGCCAGCGTGACCGGGTTCAACGCCTGTCGAATGTTTGAAGGCAACTCGGACGCCGTGCGGCGGGTGGTGAGAATCTGGCTCGCGCTAGCTGCCCTGGCCAGTTGCTTGGCCATGTCCGCCGCTTCCCCCCAGGCTTCCTCGGCGGATTCGTGCAAGCGGCCGTAGTCGCAGCCGATGCGCAACTCAAGGCGGGAACCGGAGGCCGGCGTCAGGGTGGACAGGCGAAAGCGCATCTCGCAGGCGGCGAGAACGCCCCTCTCCGCGTCCGGAAACAGGATCTGGACAAAGTAGTCGCCTCGGCGGCGGCTGAGCGTGGGGGCAGCGGGACTGCCGGGTTCATGGGGCTGGGGCGGCGCGAAGCCGTCGCCGCGTTTCTTGATCTTCCCCTGGAAACCCTCGGTGGTGAAAGTGATGCGCTTGAGCGCCCGTTCCAACTGATGGCGCACCTCACCAAGATAAGTGTCCGCGCCGGGCGTGCCTTGCATGCCGATTTCGGCATGAAGAATGCAGGCCTTTGGGTTCGGGACGGTAGTCATGATAGTGGCGATGTCGGGCAATGTTTGTTTATAGGGCAACAGGCAGCACTATGCCAAGCAAGCTTCCATAATGCAATGCAGCATTGCCATGAAAGTGTAAATTTTCATGGAGTTACGCCAAAATGCTTAGTACGAACGGACTATTTTTAGCAAAAATCAATCATTTGACATGGGTTGCAGGGCAAACAACGGGACGGTCTGGGGCGGGTCCGGCAGTTCTTCCTGGTCGAAGGCCGTGTCGCCTTCCGGTTCCGCCACGCCGGTGGCCGCGATGGTGGTGAAATCGAACAGCGCAAGGTCCGTCAGGTGGGAAGGCACCACCCGGCCCATGCTGTTGAAGATGTTCTCCACCCGGCCCGGGAAGCGCTTGTCCCAAGAGAGGAGCATCTCCTTCATTTCCTGGCGCTTCAGGTTTTCCTGGGAGCCGCACAGATTGCAGGGAATGATGGGGAACTGCCGCATCTCGGCGTAGGCGCCCACGTCCTTCTCCCGGCAGTAGGCCAGGGGCCGGATGACCACATTCTGGCCGTCATCGCTCACCAGCTTGGGCGCCATGCCCTTCAGGCGGCCACCGTAGAACATGTTGAGGAACAGGGTCTGGACGATATCGTCCTTGTGATGGCCCAGGGCGATCTTGGTGGCCCCCAGTTCCTTGGCCACCCGGTAAAGGATGCCGCGGCGCAGCCGCGAACAGAGTGCGCAAGTAGTCTTGCCCTCGGGCACCACACGCTTGACGATGGCGTAGGTGTCCTGTTCCTCAATGTGGAAGGGGATGCCCAGGCCCTTCAGGTACTCGGGCAGGATGTGTTCCGGGAAGCCGGGCTGCTTCTGGTCCAGGTTCACCGCCACCAGCTCAAACTTGATGGGAGCGATCTTCTGCAGGTGCATGAGGATATCCAGCAAGGCATGGCTGTCCTTGCCGCCGGACAGGCAGACCATGACCTTGTCGCCCTCCTCGATCATGTTGAAATCGACAATGGCCTGGCCCGTCAGGCGCCGCAGCTTCTTGACCAGCTTGTTGGCCTCGAAGGCGGCCTTCTTTTCCTGAGCGGTGGCGGGGGCAGCGGTGTGAGAGTCAGTCATGGGCATCAACCTGGCGATAGTGCTTCCGGCCCGAAACGCCGGGCGGAAAAAAGCGCGAAGCTTACCGCATCGGCCGCCTCAGGCGATTGCCGGAAATAAATATCCCCGAAGACGCCGGATTTTCGTTTCCCTGCAAGGCGCAATCAACCGCGCATGGCGAGCCATGTAAGGAGCGAAAAGACAAGTCAGCGGGGGTATTTATTGACAGAAATTGCCTCAGGCCCATGGCTAGCCCGGAGAACGCACGAAAGGCTATCGAAACCTGTTTGAGAGCCATGGGTGACATCAGGTTTTAATGAATGAATACAGCAACATGACAGAGGAACGTGCGGTGCAATGATTTTGCAATTGGCGGGCTTTGGGTACTGTATCCTGCGGCTGCTTGAACCTTTGGGCGGCGTGCGGCGGTCGCGACGCAGGGCAACCCGGACAGAAGAAAGACAATGCAGCCCATCAGGATTATGGAGAAGCGCGGGGGCAGGGATCGCGGCAAGGCCGATCTGGGCATCCCGCCATGCCAAGTGCCGGCGGTGCTGCTGAGGCCTGAGGCTCCGTGATAAAGCTCGTACTCCTGACCCTGGTTGCGCTGGCTGTCGCCTGGGGCGCCCATTTGGGCCTGCGGCGCCTATATTGGAGCACGCTGGCGACGTATTCCTCCATCCCGTCCCGCATGCAGACCCTCTTCCCCCATTACGCCCTCGGCGGGGCCCTCGGGATGTTCATGCTGTGGTTCTTCGTCGTGGTCTTCTGGGCCTCCATGGACGATGTCGGGCGGCTGGAGTGGCTTTTCGTCGGCCCGTCGGCGGTCGCTCTGGGGGAGTCCCTTGGCTTCCTGGCCTGGCGCCGCCGCGCCTTGCGTGAACTCCATCCGTCCGACCGCCAAAACCCCCGCCGCCGTGCCCGTCGGCGCGTACGAAAAACCCGCGGGTAGGAAAACGCAGCGTTCTCGCTTGCCGCAGTGGCCGGCTACACGCAGCCCGAACGGCCGCCGTCTACCGCCAGTATCTGACCGGTGATGTAGGGCGCGCCGGCCAGCAGGAAGAGTACCGTGCGGGCGATATCGGCGGGTTCCCCTTCCCGGCCCAGGGGCGTGCGGGACAGCACGGCGGCTCGGGCTTCCGGTGAAAAGGAGTCGTCTTCCGGCCACAGGATGGGACCGGGGGAGATGCCGTTCACCCGTACCTCCGGCGCCAGTTCCAGGGCCAGGGCCTTGGTGAGGCCGAGCAGCCCGGCCTTGGCGGCACAGTACAGCGGGTAGTTTTTCAGGGGCCGCTCGGCGTGGATGTCGATGATGTTCACCACGGCGCCTTGGCTGGCCTTGAGAAAGGGGGCTGCCGCCTGGGTAAGGAACAGGGGCGCCTTCAGATTGCTGCCCATCAAGTCAATCCAGTGGGTTTCAGTGATGCTGCCCACGGGTGTGGGGTAGAAGCTGGAGGCGTTGTTAATCAAGGCGTCGAGCCGGCCGAAGCGGGCTACGCTCTGTTCCACCAGAGCGGGCAGGGCGGCCACGTCCAACAGGTCCGCCTGCAGGGCCAGGGCCGAGCCGGGGCGGCCGGTTTCCAGTTCATCCACCAGGGCATGGGCCTCAAAGACGGCGCTACGGTAATGGAGCACGACGCTGGCGCCGGCCCGGTGCAAGGTGCGGGCCGTCTCGGCGCCGACGCGCCGCGCCGCCCCCGTGAGCAGTACCACCTTGCCGGACAGATCCAGTTTCATGAGCCAAGCCGTTGACGAGAATTGCGGATTCTAGCGGATTCGGAGATTATCCGGCCTGCCTCAGGCAATCGCCTGAAAGTCAAAACCTCACCGCAAAGACGCAAAGACGCAAAGGCGCGAAGAAACGCAAAGAACAATAGAGAAGAACCCGGGTCTGCGCCACAACGCCGGGATTCTTGCCTTTGGCTAACAGGGTAAATCATGTAGCTTTGCTTTCCTTCGCGGCATTTTGCGTTCTTTGCGCCTTTGCGGTGAAATTTTTCGATTGATCTGATTACGCCCATGTCCCTGCCCGTTCCCGATTCCGACGCCCTGGCCCACACCGAGGCCCTGTGTTCCTTCATTCATGAGGATATCCGCCGCGCTGGCGGCTGGATTTCCTTCGCCCGCTACATGGAACTGGCCTTGTACACCCCGGGCCTGGGCTATTACAGCGGCGGAGCGCAGAAGTTCGGGGCAGGCGGGGATTTCGTTACCGCCCCCGAGCTGTCCCAGATGTTCGGGCGCACCGTGGCGGGCCAGTTGGCCCAGATCATGGCTTTAAGCTCGCCCCGTGTGCTGGAACCCGGCGCAGGCAGCGGTGCGCTGGCCGCAGACCTGTTGCTGCAACTGGAGGAAATGGGGGCATTGCCCGAAACCTACGACATTCTGGAGCTCTCCGGCGAGCTGCGGGCACGCCAGCGGGCCACCCTGGAGAGGCGCGTGCCCCATCTGCTTGCCCGGGTGCGCTGGCTGGACCGCCTGCCGGAAACCTTCAGCGGCGCCGTGGTGGCCAACGAGGTGCTGGACGCCATGCCGGTGCATCTGGTGGAGTGGCGTGACGACGGTATTTTCGAGCGCGGTGTGGTCCTGGCGGACGGCAGCTTTGCCTGGGAACCAAGACCTGCGACTGGCGCCTTGCTGGATGCGGCCCAAAAACTGCCGGTAACGGCGCCCTACCTGTCGGAAATCAACCTGGCGGGCAGCGCCTGGATTGCCGAATGGGCGCGCATTCTCACGGCGGGTGCCCTGCTGCTCATGGACTACGGCTTTCCGGAGCGGGAGTACTACCATGCCCAGCGCTCGGAAGGCACCCTCATGTGCCATTACCGCCACCATGCCCACCCGGAGCCTTTCCACCTGCCGGGCCTCACCGACATCACGGCCCATGTGGACTTTACCGCCATCGTGGCCAGCGGCACGGAGGCCGGCCTGGACCTGGTGGGCTACACCAGCCAGGGCCAGTTCCTTTTGAACTGCGGCCTCACCCGCATCCTGGCGGAGCACACGCCGCCTGGCGGCACCGGCGGCGTGGACTACCTGCGCCAGGCCTCCGGCGTGCAGAAACTCATCAGTCCTTCCGAGATGGGCGAACTCTTCAAGGTCATGGCCCTGGGCCGGGGCATTGCTGATCCCCTCATCGGCTTCTACAGCGGCGACCGCAGCCACACCTTGTAGGGAATTGCCATGACGCAGCTTGTCCAAGATCTTCTAGACTTCATCGACGCCAGTCCCAGCCCCTGGCACGCGGTGGCCACGGCCACCGCCCGCCTGACGGCGGCGGGATTTCGTCCCCTACTGGAGACGGAGCGCTGGCGTTTGAAGCCCGGCGGGCGCTATTTCGTGGTGCGGGGTGGCGCTTCCCTGATCGCCTTCACGCTGGGCCAGGGCCTGCTTTCGGAAACGGGCCTCACCATGGTAGGTGCCCACACGGATTCGCCGGGCCTGCGCTTGAAGCCGAAGGCGGCCCACGCCGCCGACGGCCTGGTGCGCCTGGGTGTCGAGATATATGGCGGCCCCATTCTCGCCACCTTCACGGACCGGGACCTGAGCCTGGCGGGCCGGGTACATGTGCGGGGCACCCAGGGCGTAGAGGCACGGCTCACCCGCTTTGACGAACCCCTGGTGCGCCTGCCCAATCTGGCCATCCACATGAACCGGGAAGTCAATGAACAAGGTCTGAAGCTCAACAAGCAGACGGAATTGCCCCTCTTGCTGGGCATCGGCCGGGATGGCGTGGACGCCGACAGCCAGTTCCGGCGGCCCCTAGCGGAAAAGCTCGGGGTGGAAGCAAAAGACATTCTGACCTGGGAACTCAACGTCTACGACACACAGAAGGGCGCGCTCTGGGGTGCAGACAAGGAATTCATCGCCGACAGCCAACTGGACAACCTGGCCTCCTGCCACGCCGCCCTGACGGCGCTCATGGCGGTGGAAACCCCTGCAGCCACTACGCTATGCGCCCTCTTCGATCACGAGGAAGTGGGCAGCGAAAGCGCCGCCGGGGCCGGCGGGAATTTTGTTGCGGAAGTCATCCAGCGCATCGCGGAAAACGCCGGTCTGGACGGGGAAGACCGGCGCCGGGCTTTGGCCCGGAGTTTCTTCATCAGCGCCGACATGGCCCACGCCTGGCACCCCAATTTCCCGTCGGCCTATGACCCTTGCCACCGGGTGCTGGTGAATGCCGGCCCGGTCATCAAGAGCAACGCCAACCAGCGCTACAGCACAGGGGCCGACACGGCGGCCCGCTTCATGGGCCTGTGCGAGAAGGCCGGCGTGCCCTGCCAACAGTATTCCCACCGCACCGACCTGGGCTGCGGCAGCACCATCGGTCCCATCGTGGCCTCGCGCCTCGGTGTCGCCAGCGTGGACGTGGGTTCCCCCCTATGGGCCATGCACAGCCTGCGGGAGAGCGCCGGTGCGCTGGACCACGGCTACATGGTCCGGGCACTCACGGCAGCGTTCGGGGAATAAAAGGGGGGATTGATGGTGGATTCCCTCCCCTCAAGGGGAGGGATAGGTTGGGGATGGGATTGGATATGTGCGCAACAAACGAGTTGCCTCGACATGAACCCCATCCCCCTCCCGACCTCCCCTTGGAGGGAGGGGCGGCAGGTCAGGCCTTGCCGAACCTCTGCCCCGGCTGGACCGGGTGGCCGCGCAAAAAGTCGGCGGCGGCGAGGCGCTTGCCGCCGGGTTTCTGCAGGCTGGTGAGGACGAGGGCGCCACGGCCGCAGGAGACAAGGATGCCACTGGCGTCTGCCGCCAGCACCGTGCCGGGTTCGGCCCGGCCCTCCCCCGTGGCCGGGTGGGCACCCCATATCTTGATGAGCGTGCCTTCCAGGGGGCTGGCGGCGCCGGGGAAGGGATTGAAGGCCCGCACGGCTTGGTGGATTTCCGCCACGTCCCGGTCCCAGTCGATTTCCCCTTCCGCCTTGCTGATCTTGCTGGCGTAGGTCACGCCGGCCTCCGGCTGGGGGACCGGCGTCAGTTCCCCCTTTTCCAGCTTCGCCAGGGCCTGGACGATCAACTCTCCGCCCTGCAGCGCCAGCTTGTCGTGCAGGGTAGCGGTGGTGTCGTCCAGGGTGATGGAGGTGCGGGCTTCCAGCAGCATGGGGCCGGTGTCCAGGCCCGCGTCCATCTGCATGATGGTGATGCCGGTTTCCTTGTCGCCGGCCTGGATGGCCCGGTGGATGGGGGCGGCGCCGCGCCAGCGGGGCAGCAAGGAGGCGTGGATGTTGAGACAGCCCAGGCGCGGCGTGTCCAGCACCACCTGGGGCAGGATGATGCCGTAGGCGGCCACCACCAGCACATCCACCGCAGCCTCCATCAGGGGCTGGCGGGCTTCTTCTGTCCTCAGCTTCTCCGGCTGATGCACCGGGATGCCATGTTTCAGGGCCAGAAGCTTCACCGGGCTAGCGGTGAGCGCCATGCCGCGGCCGGCGGGCCGGTCCGGCTGGGTCAGCACCAGGGACACTGTGTGCCCGGCCGCCAGGAGGGCTTCCAGGGCGGTGGCGGCAAATTCGGGGGTTCCGGCAAAGGCGAGGCGCATGGGGAGAAGGCGGTAAGGGGTGAGCGGTAAGGGGTGAGCGGTAAGGCGGGGCGGTTTTGCTGCTCACCGCCAACTGCTTACCGCTTCCCCGCTTTTTACGCCGTAACGCGGGACTGCTTGAGGAGCTTGGCCTTGATGCGTTCCTGCTTCATGCGCGACAGGTACTGGACGAAGACCTTGCCCAGGAGGTGGTCAATCTCGTGCTGTATGCACACCGCCAGCAGGCCGTGGGCGTCCAGGGTGAAACTTTCGCCCTGCAGGTTCAAGGCGCGCACGGTGACGTGTTCGGCGCGCTTCACGTCATCGTAAATGCCGGGTACGGACAGGCAGCCTTCCTCACCCAGTTGCTCACCGTCCAGGGCGAGGATTTCCGGGTTGATGAGTACCAGCAGCTCGGATTTGTCCTCGCTGGTGTCGATAACCACAAGCTGGATGTGCTGGTCCACCTGGGTGGCCGCCAGGCCAATGCCGGGGGCGGCGTACATGGTGTCGGCCATGTCGCGGGCCAGCTTGCGCACCCGGTCATCCACGGTGAGTACGGGTGCGGCGACCTTCGTCAGGCGCAGGTCGGGGTAACGAAGAATGTTCAGGAGAGCCATAGCTTGCAGAAATAAGGATTTACATGCAGAATTTAACGCGATTTGCACGGTTTTCGGGGGCGTTGCGCGAGTCGGATCGTCATGATCGGACAGCAGCTGTTCCCTGAGTCCTTCCAAGCCAGAGCCGCCGACGGCCGGAACTATCCATCCATGCCGGGGCTGTCCGCCTGACGATCCACCGCGAGGCCTCCATGCCGACCCGCATTATAACTGCCCTGCTTCTGTGTTTCGCCACCGCCCTGGCCCTGGCGGAGTCGAACCCGCCCGAAATTTCTGAAAATGCCCCGGAGCGCCACGTGGTGGTACCCGGCGATACCTTATGGGGCATCTCGGGCAAGTTCCTCAAGGAGCCTTGGCGCTGGTGGGAACTCTGGAAGCAGAACCGTAGCGAGATCGAGAATCCCCACCGCATTTATCCGGGCCAGGTCGTCATCCTTGACCGGAGCGGCCCGACGCCGGTGCTGAAGCTGGGCCAGATGGTTTCTCAGGGTACATCTGCGGAAGCGGGGGCGGCGGCGCTGAAGCTGGAGCCGAAGATCTACGAGGACCGGAAGACCGAGCCCATTCCCATCATTCCACCCCAGACTATCCAGCCTTTCCTGAGCGAACCGCGCATCGTTGAGGCGGACACCCTGGACAGGGCGCCGCGCATCTTTGCCACCGAGGAGAGCCGGGTCATGCTGGGAGTGGGCAATGTAGCCTACGCCGTGGGCATCGAGAGCAAGGACAAGCTGTGGCAGGCCTATCGCCCGGCCAAGCCCCTGAAGGACCCGGAAACCGGAGAAATACTGGGCTTTGAAGCCTTCTACCTGGGTTCCCTGCGGGTAAGCCGGGATGCGGACCCGGTGGAGCCGGGGCCAGCCGTCAAGGCGGAGACCGGCCTCAGTGTCATCAACGAACTGGTGGGCACGGCCGCGCCCCCTCTCCAGAAAACCGTCACGACCCTGGAGGTGGTGTCTTCCAAGCGAGAAATGGGTGTGGGCGACCGGCTCATGCCGACGGCCCGGCCCGACGTGGTGAGCTATGCGCCCCATGCGCCGACCCAGGCGCTGGAGGGCCGCATTGCCTCTCTTTACGACGGTGTCGGCGAGGCCGGACCTCAGAGCATCGTCACCCTTAACCGGGGCAAGGCCCAGGGCGTAGAGATGGGCCATGTGCTGGCCATTTATCACCGGGGCAAGAACATCAAGGCGAAGGATGGCGAGGACGCGGGCACGGTCTACCGCTTGCCGGACGAGCGGGTGGGCCTGGTGCTGGTGTTCAGCGTCTATGAACGCATTGCCTATGCCTTGGTGATGAGCGCCAAACGCCCGGTGGCGGTGGGCGATCTCGTGCGTAAACCTTAAGGCGTTTCTGTCCGTGGCTGATCCGGACAACGGGCTGGTGGACTGGCTGCGCCTGACGCTGACACCCGGCGTCGGGGGCGAAGGCCAGCGGGCCTTGCTGGCGAATTTCGGCCTGCCCCGGCATATTTTCAAAGCCAGCCATGGGGCGCTGCGCCAGGTGGTGTCGGAGAAGCAGGCCCGGGCACTTCTGGAGGACGAACGCCGGGAGGCGGTGGCGGCGGCCCTGGCTTGGGCGGACTGCCCGGGCAATCACCTGCTGACGCTGGCGGACCCGGAGTATCCCCGGCGCCTGCTGGACACCATGGATCCGCCCACCCTGCTCTACGCCAAGGGGCGCCTGGAGCTTCTCAACCGCCCGGCCCTGGCCATGGTGGGCAGCCGCAATGCCACAGCCCAGGGCCTGGTCAACGCCGAATCCTTTGCCGCCTGTCTTTCTGCCGGAGGCCTGACCATCGTCAGCGGCCTGGCCCTGGGTATCGACGCGGCAGCCCATCGGGGAGCGCTGGAGGGCGCTTCCTCAACGGTAGCGGTGATCGGCACCGGCGCCGATCGCACCTATCCGGCGGGCAACCGGGAACTGGCCCGGCGCATTGCCGAGGAAGGCTGTGTGCTCAGCGAATTCCCACTGGGCGTGCCGGCCATCGCCGCCAATTTTCCCCGGCGCAACCGCATCATCGCCGGCCTGTCCGTCGGCGTGCTGGTGGTGGAAGCCGCAGAGCGGAGCGGTTCCCTCATCACGGCGCGTCTGGCCCTTGATCAGGGCCGGGACGTGTTCGCCATTCCCGGCTCCATCCATTCGCCCCTCTCCAAGGGCTGCCACCGCCTCATCAAGCAGGGGGCGAAACTGGTGGATGAGGCCCGGGACGTGCTGGAGGAACTGGCCCTGCCCATGCCACCCGCGGTTGTCCCCCAGGGCGGCAATGAGGCGCTGCCGGATGCCGCCCGGGTGATCAAGGCCCTGGGCTTCGACCCCTGCGACCTGGATACCCTGGCGCAGCGCTCTTGCTTGACGCCCCAGGCCTTGTCCGCCATCCTGCTGGAACTTGAACTGGACGGCCACGTGGCGATGCTGCCCGGCGGCCGTTGCCAGTGGCTAGCATAGATTGAAAGTCGCGTAGCGACTCACACCATTTTCCCCGCCCGCGCGGGGCTGACTGGGGAATTCGGAGAGCACTGCTCTCCGCCCAGACAGCCGGAAGGCGATGCAGCGCCTTCCGTGGGCGCGAAGCGGGGGCTGGGGGTGAGGGGGTGCCGACCAGAGTTTTTTTATCGGGACTACCCCATAACAATTCCCGAATACGGTAAATGCCATGTTTGAAATCTTCGTCTATCTGTTTGAGAACTACTTCTACGTCGAAGCCTGTCCCGAGCCGGACAAGCTGGCGCGCAAGCTCTCCGCCGTCGGCTTCGAGGAAGAGGAAATCTCCGACGCGCTGGAATGGCTCTCCGGCCTCCAGCTGAGCATTACGGACGAACCGCCAACAATCGCGTCCAGCGCCGGCGCCCTGCGTTTCTATGACGAAGACGAGGTGCTGCGCCTGTCCGCCGAGTGCCGTGGCTTCCTGTTGTTCCTGGAGAACGCCAGCGTCCTGGACGCGTCCACGCGGGAAGTGATTATCGAGCGGGCCATGGCCCTGCCGGACCTGAGCCTGACCCTGGCGCGCTTCAAGGTCATTGTCCTCATGGTGTTGTGGAGTCGGGACGCGGACTTTGACAGCCTCATCCTGGAGGAACTCCTCTACAGCGAGGAGTCCGAGGACGTGCGCTGGCATTGAGCCGAGAACTGCGGGTAAGCGGTGAGCGGTAAGGGGTGATCGCGTCATCCACCCGGTACGCACAAATAGTGCTCACTGCTGTCCGCTTTCCGCTCCCCGCTTCTATGCCGCTTGCCAGCGGCAATGCTTGGCACTTATCATCCGCCGCGTCCAGGCCCCATTCCCGCGGGCCGGCCGGATTCCTCGAAGACGCGCATCCATGAGCAAACAACTGATCATCGCTGAAAAACCCTCCGTGGCGCAGGACATCGCCCGCGCCCTCGGGGGTTTCACGCGCGACGGCGATTTCTTTGAGAGCGAGCATTTCCTGCTCTCTTCCGCTGTCGGCCATCTGCTGGAACTGGCTTGCCCGGAGGAATACGAGGTCAAGCGCGGCAAGTGGTCCTTCGCCCACCTGCCGGTGATCCCGCCCCACTTCGCCCTCAACCCCATCGACAAGACGGCGGATCGGCTGAAGCTGTTGACCCGGCTCATCAAGCGCAAGGATGTGACGGGCCTGGTGAACGCCTGTGACGCGGGGCGCGAAGGGGAGCTGATCTTCAATTACATTGCCCAGCACGCCAAGAGCGAAAAACCGGTGCACCGCCTGTGGCTGCAGTCCATGACGCCGGCCGCCATTCGCGACGGCTTCTCGCGCCTCAGAAGCGGCCATGACATGAAGGGCCTGGCGGATGCCGCCGTGTGCCGCTCCGAGTCCGACTGGCTCATCGGCATCAACGGCACCCGGGCCATGACGGCCTTCAATTCCAAGACCGGCGGCTTTCACCTCACCACCGTGGGCCGCGTGCAGACCCCCACCCTGGCCATCGTGGTGGAGCGTGAAGAGCGCATCAAGAAGTTCCAGTCCCGGGATTACTGGGAAGTGGAAGCCCGCTTCGGCGCCCAGGCCGGTGATTACGCCGGTCGCTGGATCAATGAAGGCTTCAAGAAGCCCGAGGATGACGAACACGCCCGCGCCGACCGCCTGTGGGACAAAGCCCGGGCCGAATCCATCCGCGCCAAGTGCCTGGGTAAGGCAGGCAAGGTGGAGGAGGAAAGCAAGCCCACCAGCCAGCTCTCGCCCCTCTTGTTCGACCTGACTTCCCTGCAACGGGAGGCCAATGGCCGCTTCGGCTTCTCCGCCAAGACCACCCTGGGCCTGGCCCAGGCCCTCTACGAAAAGCACAAGGCCCTGACCTATCCGCGGACCGACGCCAGGGCGCTGCCGGAAGACTACGTGGACACGGTCAAGACGACCTTGCAGAACCTGGCGGAGGGCGGCTATGGCCCCCACGCCAAGCGCATTCTGGCGGGGGGCTGGGTCAAGCCGAACAAGCGCATTTTCAATAACGCCAAGATTTCGGATCACTTCGCCATCATCCCCACGGGCACGGTGCCGAAGAACCTCTCCGAGATCGAGCAAAAACTCTACGACTTCGTCGTCAAGCGTTTCCTGGCCGTGTTCCATCCGGCCTCCGAATACCTGGTGACCACCCGCATCACAAGGGTCGAGGGCGAAGCCTTCAAGACCGAGGGCAAGGTGCTGGTGAATCCGGGCTGGCTGGCCGTGTATGGCAAGGAAGCCCAGGGGGCCGACGATGCGCCGGCCCTGGTGCCGGTGGCCAAGGGCGAGATCGTGGCCACCCGCGACATATCGGTGAACGCCAACTTCACCAAGCCGCCGGCCCGCTACAACGAAGGCACATTGCTATCCGCCATGGAAGGTGCCGGCAAGCTGGTGGATGACGACGAGTTGCGGGAAGCCATGGGCACCCGCGGCCTGGGCACGCCAGCCACCCGCGCCGCCATCATGGAAGGCCTGTTGAACGAAAAATACCTGCTGCGGGAAGGCAAGGAACTCATTCCGACGGCCAAGGCCTTCTCCCTCATCACCCTCCTGAAGGGACTGACGGTCGAAGAACTGACCAAGCCGGAACTGACCGGCGAGTGGGAACACAAGCTGGCGCAAATGGAACGGGGCGAATTGTCCCGTTCGGACTTCATGCACGAAATCGCTGCCATGACCCAGCGCATCGTGGCAGCCGCCAAGGGTTTCGAGAGCGACACCGTGCCGGGGGATTTCGCCACCCTGGCGGTGCCCTGTCCGAAGTGCGGCGGACTCATCAAGGAAAACTACAAGAAATTCCAGTGCCAGGGCTGCGAGTATTCCCTGTGGAAGATCGTGGCGGGCCGTCAGTTCGAGATCCCGGAAATCGAGACCCTGTTGCAGACCGGCCAGGTGGGGCCGCTGCTGGGTTTCCGTAACAAGATGGGGCGCTCCTTCGACGCCCTCATCAAGTTGAACGAGGACAAGCTGCCGGAATTCGATTTCGGCCAACCTCGGGATGACGGCAGCGCCGAACCGGTGGATTTCTCGGAACAGACCCCCATCGGACCCTGCCCGAAATGCGGCGGCAGTGTCTTCGAGCACGGCCTGGCCTTTGTCTGCGAGAAGTCCGTAGGCCCGGGCAAGAGCTGCGACTTCCGCTCCGGCAAGATCATCCTGCAACAGCCGGTGGAACGGGAACAGATGGAAAAGCTGCTCACGGCGGGCCGTACCGACCTGCTGAAGGGCTTTGTTTCCGCCCGCACCAAGCGCAAGTTCTCCGCCTTCCTGGTGCGGCAGCCGGACGGCAAGGTGGGTTTCGAATTCGAAGCCAAGGTACCCAAGGCGGGGGCTGCGGCCAAGGGCGATGCGGTGCCAGCCAAAGCAGCACCAGCCAAAGCAGCACCAGCCAAGGCAGCGGCGACCACGAAAGCCACGACCGCAAAGCCTCCCGCCAAGGCCAAGGCCCCCGCCAAGGCACCGGCAAGCAAAAAGGCCGCTCCAAGCAAGGTAGCTCCGGTGGAGGAGGCCGCGCCAGTCAAGGCCGAACCCAAGAAGCGCGTGCTCAAGGTCGTGCCCAAGGCGTAGGTCGGGCTTCAGCCCGACAAACCCCGCGCTTCGTTTTCAGCCCAATCGCCCTGCTTCCCCTCTCCCTACGGGGCAGCGTGGGGAATTCGGAGAGCGTTGCTCTCCGCCCACGCAGCCGGCAGGCAATGCAGTGCCTGCCGTGGGCGCGAAGCGGGGGCCAGGGGTGAGGGTAGTCGAGGGAAGCGTCGTGTGTCGGCCGCGTGAACCCAGAAAAAGGCAGTTTACTAAACGCCGAGGCGCAGAGGCGCCGAGAAATCAGAGAGATAGTCAGGTTGATGAGTTCACCCCGTGGGTGATCTGCTCATGTCATCCAGCTTGCTGTTTTTCCTCGGCGCCTCGGCGTTTCAACTGAGTTTTTGGGATGAACGTTCGCGGCAAAACCTCTTCAGTATCTGAATTCAGGCTCACCCCATGAGCCTGCGGCGCGCTAGGCTGTTAGTCCTGTATCCAGCAACGGGGTTTAGCACTAGACTCCGCCATTCGATCTGACTAACGCCTGCCATGACACCCACTGCCCTCCGTCCCCGCGAACGGGATGCCCTCATTCAGTCTCTCCGTGCTGGCGTTACGCCGCGGGTGGGTGCCCGACACATCCAGGTGGGGCGCGATGCGGAAATCACTGCACTTGACCGTGACCTGGACCGCATTGCTGACGGTGGTGCAGCCTTTCGACTGGTCATTGGCGAATACGGTTCGGGCAAGACCTTCTTCCTGCACCTCATCCGGGGGGAGGCCATGGAGCGCCAGTTGGTGGTGGCCCACGCCGACCTGAACCCTGGCCGACGCCTGCAGGCTTCCGGTGGCGAGGCGCGCAGCCTGTATGCGGAACTCACCAAGAACCTCTCTACCCGCACCAAGCCGGATGGGGGCGCGCTTGCCACGGTGGTGGAGAAGTTCATTACGTCCGCATTGCAGGAGGCACGAAAAGTTGGTCGCAAACCGGAGGACATTATTCACGACCGCCTGGCCCTGCTCTCCGAGCTGGTCATGGGCTACGACTTCGCCACGGTCATCGCCGCCTATTGGCGTGCCTACGAAACCGGGGACGACACGCTGAAAGCCAATGCCATCCGTTGGCTGCGAGGCGAATACCAGACCAAGACCGATGCCAGGGCCGCTCTCGGGGTACGGGAAATCATTGGGGACGCCGCCATCTATGACCAGATCAAGCTGCTGGCCCGCTTCGTGCGGCTGGCCGGTTATGGTGCCCGATCAGCCGGGAGTGGGTGCTGTAGAGAATGCGCTTGACGTTGATCGTGCCAAACTTGGTCACGCGGGCATCCACTTCCTCGAACTCGCTGG
>JAYTVW010000097.1:0-49630 GCA_043743785.1 Rhodocyclales bacterium
CCGCACCTGATCCCGATGATCGCAACGATCGGTATCGCGATCTTCTTCAACAGCGCGGCGCAAGGCGTGTTCGGTGCCGAGAATCTGCGCTTCCCGAGCGAGCTCGTGCCAGAGGCGCAGCTGCACTTCCTCGGCGTCCAGATCAGCGTGCTCGAGGTCGCGATCATCGTGCTGTCGTTCGCGCTGATGGCGGCGCTGCTGATCGTGATGCGCAAGACGCAGCTCGGCCGCGCACTTCGTGCAATCGCCGAATCCCCGAAGGCTGCGGCTTTGCTCGGCGTCAACGTCGAGGGCCTGTTCTTTCTCACGTCGTTCACGGCGGCAGCGCTCGGCGGCGTGAGCGGCGTGCTGATCGCCCTCTACTCGAATGCCGTGTTTCCGTTGATGGGCCAGCCGATGCTTCACAAGGGCATCGCCGTCATCATCCTGGGCGGCATGGGCGACATCCGCGGCGCCCTCATCGGTGGCCTCTTCCTGGGCTTCGCCGAGGTCATGAGCAAGGCCTACCTGTCCAGCCAGATGGGGGATGCTGTGGCTTTCGGCCTGCTCTTCCTCATTCTGCTGGTGCGCCCCTCCGGCCTGTTCGGCCGCGTATTGGAGCGTAAAGCCTGATGGAATGGTTCAACGACTTCTGGTCTACCTACAGCACCCTGGTGTATAGCGTCGGCGTGCATGCCCTCTTGGCCCTGTCCATCTGGCTGACCCTGTCCTGCGGTCTCTTGTCTCTGGCCAACGCCGCCTTCATGGGCATCGGCGCTTATGTCTCCGCCCTGCTCTCGGTGAACCTGGCATGGAGCTTTCCCCTGGTGCTGGCGGCTGGCGGCCTGGCGCCGGCCCTGGTGGCGCTGATCATTGGCGCCCCCACCCTGCGCCTCTCCGGCGTGTACCTGGCCATGGCCACCCTGGCCTTCGGCGAAGTGCTGCGGGTCATCGTGCTCAACCTGGACATCACCGGCGGCCCGGAAGGCCTCAACGGCATCCCGGCCAGCACGGAGGGATGGCACATCATCCTGATCCTGGCCTTCACCATCTACGGCCTGCATCGCCTGTCCCATTCCCGCGTCGGCCGGGCCTTCGAGGCCATCAAGGAAGATGAAGTGGCGGCACGCCTCATGGGCATAGCCGTGGAACGCCACAAGCTCTTTGCCTTCGTCCTCGGCGCCATCATCGCAGGCGTAGCCGGCGTCCTGAATGCCCATTTCACCTTCTTCATCAGCCCGCGGGAATACGGCTTCGAAAACGCGGTGGACATCCTCACCATGGCCGTGTTGGGGGGCACCGGCAGCCTGGTGGGGCCCATCCTGGGGGGCAGCATCCTCACCTTGTTGCCGGAAGTGCTGCGCTTCCTGCATGCCTGGCGCGGCGCCGTGAATGGCGCCATCCTGATCCTGGTGGTACTGTTCCTGCCCACCGGCCTGTGGGATCCGCGGCGCATCCGCGCCTGGCTGCGCCGCCGCCGGGAGAGCACCCCGTGAGCCTCTTATCCCTGAAAAACGTCGGCAAGCACTTCGGCGGGCTGCAGGTTCTGCAGGACGTGAGCTTCGAGGTGCCCGCCGGTGCCATTTTCGGCCTCATCGGCCCCAATGGCGCCGGCAAGACCACGGTATTCAACCTCATCACCGGACTCCTCAGTCCATCCGCCGGCAGCATCAGCCTGGAGGGGGAAAGCCTGGTGGGCGTGCCGCCCCACCGCATTACCCGCAAAGGCGTCGCCCGCACTTTCCAGAATATCCGTATCTTCAAGCACATGAGTCTGCTGGAAAACGTCATGGTGGGTATGCATGACCACCTGGACTATGGCGGCATCGCCTTGTTTTTCAACACCCGGGCCTGTCGGGATGCGGAAAAACGCGCCAAGGAACGGGCCTTCGAGCTGCTCTCCTGGGTTTCCCTGGAACACAAGGCGGAACTGCTGGCGGACAGCCTCTCCTATGGTGACCAGCGCAAGCTGGAATTCGCCCGGGCCCTGGCCACGGAACCGCGCCTGCTGTTACTGGACGAGCCGGTGGCCGGCATGAACCCGGCGGAAAAGACCGTGCTCATGGAAGAAATCAAGAACATCCGGGATCGGGGCTACGGCGTCTTCCTCATCGAACACGACATGCGCTTCGTCATGGGCCTGTGTGATCGCATCGCCGTACTGAACTTCGGCCACATCATCGCCGAAGGCGAGCCTGCCGCCATCCGCAACAACCCGGAAGTGATCGAAGCCTATCTCGGCCGGGAAGACGATGACTCAATGCAAGGAAAGAGCAATTGAACCGCAGAGGCGCAGAGGCGCAGAGGAAAAGCCGTGTCTTGCGACGCTTAACCAAGCACGGTCAAATGCGTGCGCGAACAGATTGTACCCACCGCTTTCTCTGCGCCTCTGCGCCGCTGCGGTTAAAACAGTTCTTTTTCGGTGCCCAAGCATGAGTGCCCTGTTGAAAGTTCAGGAACTGTGCGTGGCCTATGGCCACATCGAGGCGGTGAAGGGCATTGACTTCCACCTGGAGGACGGGGAAATCACCGCCTTGGTGGGGGCCAACGGCGCGGGGAAAAGCACCAGTCTGCTGGCCATCTCGGGCTTGCTGCGGCCAAGGGCGGGCAAGGTCATCTTCGATGGCGAGGACATCACCCGCCTCAAGCCCCATGAGATCGTGCGACGCGGCATAGTGCAGGTGGCGGAAGGCCGGGCCATCCTCACCACACTGACGGTGATGGAAAACCTGTCCCTGGGGGCCTACACCCGCCGGGACAAGGCCGGCATTGCCGACACCCTGGAGCAGGTCTTCCACCTCTTTCCGCGTCTGAAGGACCGGGCCGGGCAATACGCAGGCAACCTCTCCGGCGGCGAACAACAGATGCTGGCCATTGGCCGCGCCCTCATGGCCAAGCCCCGCCTGCTGTTGCTGGACGAACCCTCCATGGGCTTGGCGCCGCTCCTGGTGCAGGAAATCCTGCGCACCCTGGTGGAAATCAACAAGACGGGCCTGACCATCCTGCTGGTGGAACAGAACGTGCGGCAAGCCCTCAAGATCGCCCGCCACGGCTACGTCATCGAGACCGGCCACATCGTCCTGGCCGACTCTGGCGCCAATCTCCTGGGCAATCCGAAGATCATCGAGGCCTACCTGGGCGCCTGATTTTGCCGGGTGCGCCAATTGAAAAAGGGGCCGAAGCCCCTTTTTTGACATCACCAGCAGGGGAGATTACTCGCCCACGACGGTAACAACGATGTCGGCAGTCACGTCGGTATGCAGAGAGACGGTGAGGTTGGTATCACCAATCATCTTCAGCGGACCGTTGGGCATGCGCACGTCGGACTTCGGCACGGCGAAACCCAGGACAGCCAGAGCTTCGGCGATGTCGGCGTTGCCGACGGAGCCGAACAGACGGCCATCCACGCCAGCCTTGCGGCTGACCTTGACGGACAGGCCTTCCAGCTTGGCGGCCAGTTCCTGAGCGGCAACCAGCTCGGCGGCGGCGGCCTTTTCCAGATCGGCGCGCTTGGCATCGAAATCAGCCAGGGCGGCGGTGGTGGCACGCTTGGCCTTGCCTTGGGGGATCAGGTAGTTACGGGCGTAACCGTCCTTGACCTTGACGACTTCACCGAGGGCACCCAGGTTCACAACCTTCTGCAGCAGGATGATTTGCATGTTCTGTTCTCCTTAGTGCAGGTCGGTGTAGGGCATCAGGGCCAGGAAGCGGGCGCGCTTGATGGCGGTGGACAGCTGGCGCTGATAGCCGGTCTTCGTGCCGGTGATGCGCGCCGGCATGATCTTGGCGTTTTCGGTGATGAAGTCCTTGAGGATTTCAACATCCTTGTAGTCGATCTCGAGGATCTTCTCGGCGCTGAAACGGCAGAACTTCCGACGCTTGAACGCACTGCGGGAACCGCGGTCCTTCTTGTCCTTGAGCTTGGACTTGGGCTTAAAAGCCATTATTCATTCCTTCCACAAATTCGATCGTATTCACATGGACCACCGGCTGTCTGCTTTTCGCGCTCTTCTGCGCGAGAAAACCGGTGACCCTGACGTAACTACCCAGCTTCGCACCTGCCAGGAGGCTTGCTACCTGTCCCATCGCCTTGGCCTGGACCTCCACCTCGATATCGCGGGGAAGACCGGCTTCGAGCTGTTTCGAACGGTGTCCGATCCGGAACCCCAGGACCGGCACGCCGGCGGGGGTGTGACGCAAGGCGTCCAGTTCGACCACTTGTCCGACCAGTTCGAGACGATTCACTAAATCGTCTGGCACCAGGACGGTGTCAACCTGCTCAGGCAGCAGCCTGTCCTTCTGCAGCGGCCGGGGCCGTCGTCAGGGACTTGGACTTCTCTTCCTTCATCATGGGAGAGGGCGTGGTGACAGCCTTCTTCGTCTTGATGGTGAGGTGGCGCAGCACGGCGTCGTTGAACTTGAACGCGTGTTCCAGTTCGGCCAGGGTTTCGCCGTCGACTTCGATGTTCATGAGCACGTAGTGGGCCTTGTGCACCTTCTGGATCGGGTAAGCCAGTTGCCGGCGGCCCCAGTCTTCCAGACGGTGGATTTGACCGGTCTTGCCGGTCACGAGCGTCTTGTAACGCTCGATCATCGCCGGAACCTGCTCGGACTGATCAGGATGGACGATAAAAACGATTTCATAATGTCGCATGTATGCTCCTTATGGGTTGAACCCCCCGGCATGCGTTTCCGGTAGGGTAAGGGTGAAAAGCCGACTAGTATAAAGCCCTAATGGATTCAACGCAATGGCGCAAGCGGAAATCCACCCTCGGCGTTACCATGAGCGCTCTGCAAACCAAAGAACGCCATGAACTTTGTCAGCCTTCTCTGCCTGCTCCTGACCCTGGTCGCCTGCAGCGCGCCCCCCTTGCGGCCAAGCCCGGAATGGCGGGCATCGCCGAATTTCGACCAGCGGCGGGCCAACTTCCTGATCCTGCATCACACCGGTAGCCAGGACGCGGCCACGGCACTGGCGACCCTGACCTCGCCGGAACGCCGCGTCAGCGCCCATTACCTGGTGGGCCGGGACGGCAAGGTCTGGCAACTGGTGGCGGAACACGCCCGGGCCTGGCATGCCGGGGCGGCCCGCTGGGGCACCGCCACGGACCTGAACTCCCTGTCCATCGGCGTCGAACTGGACAACAACGGCAGCGAAGCCTACGGGGATATCCAGATTGACGCCCTCCTCGCCCTCCTCGACGACATCCGCTCGCGCCAGTCCATTCCCCGGGCGAACTTCCTCGGCCACGGCGACATTGCGCCGGGGCGAAAATCCGACCCGGGTGTCCTGTTTCCCTGGAAAAAGCTCGCGGAACGGGGTTTCGGCCTATGGTGCGACGGCAGCCTGCCCGGAGCACCGGCCGGCTTCGATGTAAATCAGGCCCTGCAAACCCTGGGATACGACATCAGCCAACCAGGCGCGGCCCTGGCGGCGTTTCGGCGGCATTACCGCCAGGTGGAAAGCGCTGCGGAAGCGAATGGGGACGACGGGGCACTGCTTCAGTGTCTGCTGCTGCAGCGCACGACACGATAAGCACTTGCCGGAAAAAGAATCGAGAGGGGGAATATCGGGGGAATATTTGCGGCCTGGCAGGGATGCCAGGCCGCTGTTTCAACGCCGTTCCATGCGCAGGCGCAGCCATTCGAAGGTGGCCACACAGGCATAGGGCAGGACGGCACCCATGGCGGTTGCCAACACGGTTTCGGCCATTTCGAGTTCCATGATGAATCTCCCGGAAAAGTTTGTCTGGTTTCCCCAACGCAAGCAGCGTGCCACCCACACCTTGGGTAACTGAAAACACGTTCATTTCAGAGGGCTTCGGGGGAATACCCGGAGATAAACCAAAGACTCACTTGAGCGCATTGCCGCCCCAAAATTGTGCAACGCACCATGTTCTCGCCAGCCCGCACCAAGAAGAGGCACGAGGAGAGTTGGTCGCGCCCAGTCTTAGGCGATTAGCGGAAATAAATGTCCCCGAAGACGCCGGATTTTCGCTTCCCTGCAAGGCGCGACCAACCGCGCATGGCCAGCCATGTAAGGGCGGGTGCAACGCCGCAGGGGCGCGAAAAGACAAGTTTACGGGGATATTTATTGACAGAAGTCGCCTTATTTCAAGGCAGGCGTTGGAACTAAGGCGGGTGGCTCGACCTTTGGCGCAGGCGCCCCGGGAGCAGCCTTGGTGGCCGGCACATCCACAGCCGGCACGGCCCCGCTCACAGACGGGTCTGGTAACTTTCCGACCCCGAGCGCGTCAACGGCCGCCGGCTTTTCCGCAGCAGCAGCCTTCTCGGGCACCGCGTCCGGGGCGGTCTGCAGCAGCGGGTTGGACAAGATCACCGGCCGGGTCATGGCCACGGGCTCGTCCGGTCCCGGCGGAGCGTCCTCGGCAAGGGCCGCCTTCTCAGCCGCTGCCTTTTCAGCCTCTACCCTCTCAGCAACCGCCTTCTCAGCATTTGTAGTTTGTGTTTGCGCCGGAGCAATCGGCACGATCGGGGCGGCCAGGGCTGCAACTGGGGCAGTCGTCGGCACGGCCGAGACTGCTGTCGGATTGGGCACCACCGGGACGGATGCGGGCAGGCTCGCGGGCACTGCGGCAGCCGGTACGGCAAGGTCCTTCACGGGAAGACCAGCCGGAGCCTTCAGCGGAATACTCGCCGACGAGGCGGCCGGGGATTCCGGCACCCGGGAATCGAGCTTCAACGGCGATCTATCGACGACACTCACCGCCTGCTGCCTGACCGGAATGCGGGCTCTGGCTTCCTCCAGTTCCCGTTCAGATGGCATTGGGGGCACAGACAGGACTGGCGTAATGGCCGGCGGGATCGCCGCAGCCACGGCGGGCTTGTCCGCTTTCGCGGCGGGCTCCGCACTTTGCGTCAAGGCAACAGCAGGGCTGGGCTGCGCCGTTTCAACAAGCTTCGCCAGATTCTGCTTTGCCGGCATAGTTGGCGGGACTTCCTGCACCGGAGGCTTAACTATCGCGGGCACAGGGGCCAGGCTCGGTCCAATGACCGGCGGCAAGGTCAACTCCTTCGCAGGCAGCACCGCAGGCTTTTCCACTTTTGGTGCGGGCTCCACCCCGGGGCGGGCTTCCACAGCCGCCGCTGGCGCCGGGCCGACCACCAGGTCAAAACTCGTCACCCCCGGCGTCACGGGCAGGCCGACCTCCGACTCCTCCCGTGAAACCGGCTGCGAATCCTGGAGAGATTTCCCGACCTGGGTGGCCGGACTTTTCGCGGCCACAACCGGTTGCCGCTCCGACACCTTGACGGCAAGGAAGGAAACGGGCTTTTCGACAACAACGACCGCATCCTGCTTGACCGGAATCCTCGCCCTGAGTTCTTCCAGCCGCCGTGCTTCCTCCAGCTGGATAGCCGCGACCGGAGCGGGTGCGACTGGCGTCACTGTCGCCTCCGGAGGCGGTTCCACCCTGACAACAGGGATCGGCTCTGTTTGGGGTGCCGGCGCCGGTACCAAAAGTTTCGCCGAACTTGCGACCGGGGCGATGTCTGCGAGCCCGGCCGCGACTACGGGAACAGCCGGTGTAATGGCGTTAATTGTGCCCGCCTCCCTGGCCGGTGCCGCTTCCTTGACCGGCACCGCTCCCTTGACCGATGCAGCCTCCTTGGCCGATGCAAGCTCAACCACCACGACCTCCCGGACGACCGGCGGTGCAGTGACGAGGGGGGGGGCCAACTTCACAATACTCACCAAGGGCTTCTCGACGATGCTTACGGCTTCCTGTTTCAAGGGAAT
The DNA here is from genome assembly GCA_043743785.1 of Rhodocyclales bacterium. Lineage (GTDB taxonomy): Bacteria > Pseudomonadota > Gammaproteobacteria > Burkholderiales > Rhodocyclaceae > JAQTNA01. The sequence goes on from JAYTVW010000097.1 coordinate 7,739, forward strand.
GCGAGCCTGGCGCTCAGCCAGTTCACGCGCCTCCTCTAGTGACAATGCGGCAGTTGCTGCGGCGGGCCTGATGGTGGGTACGGCAACCGGAGCAGCCGCAGGCACTTCCGCCTTCACGGGCACTGGCACTGGCACTGGCACTGGCACTGGCACCATCAAGGCCAACGGAGCCGCTGCGGAAGAATTTGCCGCCGGAGCCGCGTTCATCAGCACACCTCCCTGCACAACCACCGGCACCGGGGCTGGGGTTGGGGCTGGGGTTGGGGCTGCAGCGATAGTGGCATCGGCCGGAGCGGGCACCTTGGCTGGGCTTGCCGCGACGGCCTTGGCCGGCAGCAGCATTTCGACAACCGGGTCCACCTTTGCCGAGGGGGATGTGTGGGCTTCCAGCAGCTGCTTGCCCAACGCAAGCGTTTCCGGAGCCGGAATGGCAATTGATGCTGTCGCGGGCTTTGCCACGATCACCGGGGCCCGCTCTGTTGCGGTGACAAGCTGGGATTCCGGCATGGCCGCAACAGCGACGGGTTTATCCGGGGATGGCTGGACCACCAGGGACTTCGCCAGGGGGGCTGATTCGCCCGGCGCCTTCGCCGCCGGTAGGGGCATCACGGATGCGGGCGAAGCCACCGAAACGGCGGGTGTTGCGGGTGTTGCGGCTGCGGCTGCGGCTGCGGCTGCGGCCGGTTTTTCCTTGGGGACAAGGGCTGCGGGGAATATATCCGCTCCACCAGGCAGCTTGTCCGCAGGAGCCGCAGCAGCAAGTTCCAGGGGCTTTTCCTGCGGAGCTGCCTGGGGCACGGATACCGCAGCCTGCATTGCGGCCGCCTTGGCTGCCGCTTCGGTAGCCGCAGCGAGTGCCGCTGCCTGTTCCGCCGCCAGCGCTTCCGCCCGGGCCTCGGCCTCAGCCTCCGCAAGCGCCGCCTTGACCATGTCCAACAGCTCCGGCTTGCCGCTGGCCTGGGCTAGTTTGAGGGCCGTGCCGCCCTGGGTACTTTCAAACTCCACGTCAGCACCCGCCTCCAGCAGGGCCTTTACCGTTTCTGCGTGGCCGTTACGGATCGCCAGCATGAGGGCCGTGGCACCATTGGGCGCCAGGGCATCCACTTCGCTGCCCTTGTCCAGCAGGTAGGCCACCACCTCCGTCCGCCCCTCGAAGGCGGCATAGGTCAGGGGCGTCCAGCCCTCGGGTTCCAGATTGGCGCCCGCCTCCACCAGGCTCCGCACGATCGGCAAATTGCCCTTGAATGCGGCCAGCAACAGGGCGGAATCGCCGTAGCGATTACGCACGTTCGGCCGCGCACGATGGGCCAGCAGCAGCTTGACGATTTCTGGTTGCCCATCCCGCACGGCAATGAGCAGCAGCGAACTGCCCTCCGCGTCCACCGTATCCACGTCCACGCCCCGACCGATAAGTTCCTCCAGGGTCTGCCCGTTACCCGTATTGACCGCCAGCAGCACATCCTCGTACACACCCGCCATGGCGGGGGTTGGGATGAACTTGGCGGACAGGAAGAGGCCCAGCAGGAGGGGACGCAGGAAACGTGTCTTCATGAGTGGCACTCCCGACGGGCTGAGGAGAACAGGCGGAAAAAATTCTCCGTGGTGGCGGCGGCGACTTCTGCGAAGGAAATATCCCGCAGGCGGGCGATTTCTTCCGCCACGTGGCGAACAAAGGCCGGTTCATTCTGTTTGCCCCGGTGGGGCACGGGGGCCAGGTAAGGCGCGTCGGTTTCCACCAGTAGGCGGGATAGGGGCACGGCGGCGGCCACTTCCTTCACCAGCTTGGCGTTCTTGAAGGTGACGATGCCGGAGAGGGAAATATACAAACCCAGGTCCAGGGCGCGCCGGGCCACCTCGACGGACTCAGTGAAGCAATGCATGACGCCGCCCGCCTCACCGGCTCCCTCCTCTTCCAGTACCCGCAACGTGTCGTCGGCGGCATTGCGGGTATGCACGATGAGGGGCTTGCCAGAGGCCCTGGCGGCCCGGATGTGCACCCGAAAGCGTTCCCGTTGCCACTCCAGGTCGCCGGTCAGGCGGTAGTAATCCAGGCCCGTCTCACCGATAGCCACCACCTTGGGGTGCCGGGCCAAGTCCAGCAACTCTTCGACCGTAGGCTCCCGGCTGTCCGGGTAGTCCGGATGCAGGCCAACGGAGGCAAAAAGTCGCGGATCCGTCTCCGCCAGGGCCAGTACCCGGGGGTATTCCTCCAGGTTCACGGCGACGCACAGGGCGTGGCCGACGCCATTCTCGGCCATGCGTGCCAAGTGCTCCGGCAGATGGGGGGCGAAATCGGGGAAATCCAGGTGGCAGTGGGAGTCTACGAGCATGTCAGAAGCCGGAAAATAGGGGCGGAGACAAAGATCGGGCTTCAGGCCCGGCAGGGCGGCCCGAAGCGAACACGAGCTTACAGGGCAAAACGACCTAGATGGTATGGGTGGGCCGACTCGAACCCAGGTGCCCGGCCAGGATACCTTCGATCTTGCGCTTGGCGGCCAGACCGCTTTCATCGCTGCCGAGCTGCACGCCGATGCCCTGGGTCTTGTTGGCCTGGGCGTCCGCCGGGGTGACCCACACCACCTTGCCGGCGATGGGCAGTTTGCCAGGCTCGTCCATGAGGGACAGCAGCATGAAAATCTCGTCGCCGAGGGCGTAATACTTGTTGGTGGGAATGAAAATCCCGCCCTGCTTGAGGAAGGGCATGTAGGCCGCGTACAGGGCCGACTTGGAACTGATGTTCAGCGACAGCACGCTGGGTCGCGGAATGTTCTGCAGCTTTGTTGCTTCGTTCACCGCCATACTCCCCAACCGACATGGTTTTGGAATCCACCCCAGAGCATGAAAACCATGTCGGTTTCCCTCACCCTCAATCCCTCTCCCGGCGGGAGAGGGAAGCATCGTGAGTCGGCTACGCCGACTTTCACAGTAACAAAATCAGGAAAACAGCCGCGCGTAGCGCAGCAGCATGTCTTCCAGGTAAAGCCGGGTATTCAGCGGATGGCGTGCCACCGCCCTGGCCCGGAGCAGGTCATTGTAGCAGGCGAAAAGCGCCGGCACCCCGGGCTTCTGCGCCAGGGCCGCCAGTTTGGCGGCGGATTCCGGGTGGAACATGGCCGGCGCCCCAAGGCGCACCAGGACCAGGTCGAAGAGCCACTTCTGCAGCCAGCCCACCAGGGTCGGCATTTCCAGGCGCTCGCCGCCGCTGTCCTTGGGGGGTTTGAGCCAGCCTTCCCACTCCACCGCCAGCCGCAGGGGGTTTTCCTGGGCCGGGTTGGACACGGCGGCAAGGAAGCGGCGCCGCCAGACGAGGGTTTCTCCCTGGCCCAGTTCCACTGCCGTGAGGGGCATGCCGCCGGCCAGGGCCAGCAACTCGGCCGCTTCCGGCTTGTGCTGCTGCAGCAGCCAGTCCCGGGCCAGACCCGGGCTTGGCTTGGGAAAGGACACCAGCCGGCAGCGGCTGCGGATGGTCGGCAGAAGACGGGTCAGATTATCTGAAACCAATATGAAACAGGTTTCCGCAATGGGTTCTTCCAGCAACTTCAGAAGTGAATTGGCCGTCGCCGCATTCATGGCCTCCGCCGGCCGGATGAGTACCACACGGCGCCCCTGGCGATGGGTACCCACGGTAAGAAAGCCCGCCAGCCCGCGTATCTGGGCAATGAGGATCTGGTCGCTGAGCTTCTTTTCCTTCGACGGGGCCTCCGCCCCCTCTTCGTCCCCCACCGCCTCGCCCAGTACACTCTCCGGCACCACCTGGCGGTAGTCCGGATGATTGCCATCGGCAAACCACTTGCACGCCAGGCATTCGCCGCAGGCGGCATCCGCGCCCTTGGCGGTTTCGCACAACAAGCGCGCGGCCAGGGCTTCCGCGAAATCCACCTTGCCGCCGCCTTCCGCGCCATGCAGCAGCAGGGCGTGAGGCAAGCGGGCAAGGCTTCCCAGGAGTTGCTGCCAGGTGTCCTGCTGCCAGGGGTAAATCATGCTGAAAATCTCTGTTTGAAACGCCGAGACGCCGAGACGCAGAGGAAAAACAAGGCGTTGTCAGGGAAATCCGCTTCACCTAGCGAGTGAGGAAGCGATTGTTGCCATGGCTTTGTTTTCTCGGCGCCTCTGCGCCTCTGCGGTTCAGTGCTTTTTCAAATATTTTACAGCCTCTCAGCGGGCCGGCTGGCTGTGGCGTAGCTGGGCAATGTCACGGCCCGGCGGCGTGCCGAACATGCGGCGATACTCGCGATTGAATTGGGACGGGCTTTCGTAGCCAACGTGATGGGCGGCGGAGGCGGCGTCGCTGTTGGCCACCAGCATCAGGCGGCGGGCTTCATGCAGGCGCATCTGCTTTTGATATTGCAAGGGTGTCATGGCGGTCAGCGCCTTGAAATGGTGATGCAGCGAGGATTTGCTCATGTTCGACAGGCTGGCCAGGCGGTCGATGCTGATGGGTTGATCCAGATTGCGCTTCAGCCAGTCGATGGCGCGAACAATCTGGTGGCTGTGGCTACCGCTGGCCGTCGCTTGGCGCAGGCGCGAGCCGAGAGAACTGGTGAGTAGTCGGTAGAGCAGTTCCCGTTCGATGATGGGCGCCAGCACCGGGATATCGGCGGGCGTATTGAGCAGGCGGGCTAGGCGCAGCGCAGCCCCCTGAATCTCGGCGCTGATGGTGCCGACGGCAATGCCCCGGTCCACCGCATCCCCTGCCCGGCTCCTGGGAATGGCGGCCGACAGCTCGTTGATCTTCAGCGGGTCGATGCTCAGCGCCAGTCCCAGGTAGGGCGCGCTGGGCGAGGCCTGGGTGATGCGCGAGAACATCGGCAGATCCACCGAGGAAATCAGACAATGACGTGCATCGTAGTCATAGGTCTCTTCGCCCACCGTGATGCGCTTGGCACCCTGAACCATCATGGCGAAAACCGAGGCCATGATGGCGCAAGTCGGTGCCTCGGTAGTCGAGCCACGAAACAGTCGCAGGCCGCTAATGGCCGTTTCAAAAGCCCCATCTTCCGGACAATGGCGGCGAATGATGTCGGCGAGTTCCTCTCTCTGGCGTATCAGTTCCATGGGGAAAAATTCATCCGGGCGGGACGGGGTCGGAGCGGCGGTAGGCATGGCCGGGAGAGTAGCCGTTTTGCGCCTGGCCGACGAGAGCTGGCAGAGGGCTTTTGGAGAATCAGGCAATAAGTCCGCACGATTGGGTTATCGCTCAAGCGCGCCTCTCACGCACACTACTGGCGAAGACAGGGCGCTGGTTTGCCGCTGACCCCGTTCAACATGGAGCTTGTACATGATCAAACTGACTATTAACGGCAAGGCGCATCAACTTGACGTGGCGCCCGATACGCCGCTGCTCTGGGTCTTGCGTGACACGCTGCAGATGACCGGTACCAAATATGGCTGCGGCCAGGCGCTATGCGGCGCCTGTACCGTGCATGTCGAAGGCAGTCCGGTGCGCGCCTGCATGACACCGGTGTCGGCCGTGGTGGGGCAGAAGATCACCACCATCGAAGCCATCAATTCCCAGCGCGTCGGCAAGGCCGTGCAGGAAGCCTGGCAGAAGCTCGATGTCGTGCAGTGCGGCTATTGCCAGTCTGGCCAGATCATGAGTGCCGTTGCGCTGCTCAGCCAGAATCATAAACCGACCGATGCCGATATCGACAACGCCATGTCGGGCAACCTCTGCCGCTGCGCGACTTATGTGCGCATCCGCGCTGCCATACACGAAGCTGCCAAAGCGCTGGCCTGAGGAGAATAAACATGAGCGAAATCAGCATCGAGAACCTCAGTCGCCGCCGCTTCCTGCAAGGCAGCGCCGGCCTGACCCTGGGTTTCTGCCTGCCGGCCATGGCCGCAGCGGCCGCCGGAAAACCCGGGCTTGTCGTGGCAAGCGCGACGCCGACCGCCAGCTTCGAGCCGAACGCCTTTTTGCGTATCGGTGCCGACAACAGCGTCACGGTGATGTCCAAGCATCTCGAAATGGGGCAGGGCACCTACACGGGTCTGGCCACCATTCTGGCGGACGAGCTGGATGCGGACTGGAAGAAGGTTCGCGTCGAAGGCGCTGCGGCGGACGCCAAACGCTACAACAATACTTTCTGGGGCCCGACCCAGGGTACCGGCGGCAGCACGGCCATGGCCAATTCCTGGGATCAGATGCGCAAGGCCGGCGCTACCGGACGGGCCATGCTGGTTTCCGCCGCCGCCAAGCGCTGGCATGTGGCTGCAGTCGACATTCTTGTGCGGGACGGCATCGTCAGCCATGCCGCCAGCGGTCGCAAGGCCAGCTTTGGCGAACTGGCCCTGGATGCGGCCCAGGAAACCGTGCCCACCGACGTCAAACTGAAAGACCCGAAGGATTTCCGCCTGATCGGCAAAGTGGCCAAGCGCAAGGACAGCGTGGCCAAGACCAATGGCACGGCGAAATTCACCCAGGACGTTTTCCTGCCCGGCATGCTGGTGGCTGTGGTTGCCCATCCGCCCCTGTTCGGCGCCACGGTCAAGTCTTTCGACGCCACCAAGGCCCGGGCAATCAAGGGCGTGCTCCATGTGGTGCAGATTCCTCAGGGCGTGGCCGTGCTGGCGACCGATACCTGGAGCGCCAAGAAGGGGCGCGATGCCCTGTCGGTCACTTGGGATGAAAGCCCGGCCTTCAAGCTGGGCAGCGATGAAATCCTGACCAAATACAAGGAAATGGCGAAAAAGCCCGGCCTCATTGCCAAACAGACCGGCGACGCTGACAAGGCCTTTGGCGCTGCGGCCAAGGTCGTCAGGGCATCCTTCGATTTTCCCTATCTGGCCCATGCCGCCATGGAGCCGATGAACTGCGTCATTCAGCTTAACGCCGACTGTTGCGAAGTGTGGAACGGCGAACAGTTTCATACGGTGGACCAGGGCCGCTTGGCCGCACTCTTTGGCCTCAAGCCCGAACAGGTCAAGCTCAATATGCTCTATGCTGGTGGCAGCTTCGGTCGCCGCGCCAGCACCCAATCCGATTACATTCTGGAAGCGGCGCACATCGTCAAGGCTATCCAGGGCAAGGCGCCGGTGAAGCTGGTGTGGCTGCGGGAGGACGACATGCGCGGCGGCTACTATCGCCCGCTCTTCCACCATGCGCTGGAAGCGGCCCTGGATGGCGGCGGCAAGCTGGTGGGCTGGCGTCACCGGCTGGTGGGGCAGTCCATCATTACCGGCTCGCCCTTTGAAGCCATGCTGGTCAAGAACGGTATCGACCATGTTTCGGTTGAAGGCGCCGCCAATCTGCCTTACGCCATTCCCAACCTGACGGTGGACCTGCACACGCCCACCGACATCGGCGTACCGGTGCTCTGGTGGCGCTCGGTCGGTTCCTCCCACACGGCCTATTCGACCGAGGTCTTCCTCGATCAGGTGGCGCAGGCCTCGGGCAAGGATCCGCTGGCCCTGCGTCTGGAACTGCTCGGCGAGCATCCGCGCCATGCAGCAGTCCTCAAACTGGCGGCCGAAATGGCCCATTGGGGAACGCCGCTCAAGGCGCTGCCCGGCGAGCGGCGCGGCCGTGGCGTGGCGGTGCATGAGTCCTTCAATTCCTATGTGGCCCACATCGCCGAAGTGACCATCAAGAAGGATGGCTCCATCAAGGTGGACCGGGTGGTTTCGGCGGTGGATTGCGGTACGGCCATCAACCCGGACAACATCCGCTCCCAGGTGGAAGGCTCGGTCGGTTTTGCCCTGTCTGCTGCCATGAGCGGTGAAATCACGCTCAAGGGCGGACGGGTTGAGCAAGGCAATTTCGATGGCTATCCAGTGCTGCGCATAGCCGACATGCCCAAAGTCGAGGTGCATATCCTGCCTTCCACGGGGGCGCCCAGCGGCATCGGCGAACCGGGTGTGCCACCAGTGGCTCCGGCCGTGGCCAATGCCATTGCTGCCGCCACCGGCAAATTTCTCTACAAGATGCCCTTCAACACGGCGGAACTGGTGGCCTGACATGGACAACCTGGATAGCCAGGTGCTGGATGCCGCCCGAAGCTGGGCGGCAAACGGGCATCGTTTCTCGCTGATTACCGTGGCGCGCACCTGGGGTTCCGCCCCCCGGCCGCCGGGGGCCTGGATGGTGCTGCGGGACGACGGGCAGGTGCAAGGCTCGGTTTCCGGCGGCTGTATCGAGGATGACCTGATACGCCGGGCGGCTTCTGGCGAATTCGTGGGGATTGGGCACCGGGTGCTGCGCTATGGCGTGACGGCGGACGAGGCTCATCGCTTCGGCCTGCCCTGCGGCGGCACCCTGGAGCTGCTGCTCGAAGCGGCACCGGATGTCGCCTTGCTCAATCTTCTCGCCGCGCGCATTGGTCGTGGAGAACTGGTTCGGCGTCGAGTCGGGCTGGCCAGTGGCGTGGTCAGCATCGAAGACGGCAGTGCGGGAGACAGCCTGCAGTGGGATGGCGAAATACTGGTGAGCTTGCATGGACCTGCCTGGCGCTTGCTGATTATCGGCGCTGGTCAGATTTCCCGCTATCTGGCCACCATGGCCCAGGCCCTCGGCTATGGCGTCTATATCTGCGACCCGCGCAGTGAGTACAGCGATGGCTGGGATGTGCCGGGGACCGAGCGCATCGCCATGATGCCGGACGACGCCGTCACTGAACTGAGGCTCGACCCGCGCAGCGCGGTGGTGGCCTTGACCCATGACCCCAAGCTCGACGATCTGGCCTTGCTGGAAGCGCTTAAATCCCCGGCCTTTTACGTCGGAGCCCTCGGCTCCCGGGCCAACAACAACAAGCGCCGTGAGCGCTTGCTACAGTATTTCGACCTGTCGCAAGCGGAAGTCCACCGCCTGCATGGCCCGGTCGGCCTGCCCATCGGCAGCCGCACACCGCCGGAAATCGCCATCTCCATCCTGGCCGAAATGACGGCTGTGAAAAATGGGAAAATCTCCCGGGCAAACGTGGAAACAGTCGCCCCCTACGCCCGCCGCGTGGAATGAAGCACATTGTCGGCATTCTTCTCGCCGCCGGCTGTAGCCGGCGGTTCGGTGCCGACAAGCGCCTGCATCCCCTGGCCGACGGTACGCCCATGGCGCTGGCCGCAGCCCGGCGCCTGGCTGAAACAGGCTGCCGCAGCATTGTCGTCATTCGCCCAGGCGATATGGCACTGGCCAGCCTGCTGGCGGCGGAAGGGATGGAGACGGTCGTTTGCGTCGATGCGGACAAGGGCATGGGCCACAGCTTGAGCCGGGGCATCCAGGCCAGCGCCAATGCAGCCGGCTGGCTGGTGGCCCTGGCCGACATGCCCTACATCGCCCCCGCGAGCTACCATGCCGTTTTGGGCGCGCTGCAAGATGGCGCCCGTCTGGCCAGGCCAGCCTTCGAGGGAAAACTTGGCCATCCGGTGGGCTTCAGCGCCAACTATCTTCCTGAACTACTCGCCTTGACCGGCGATCAAGGCGGCAAGGCCATTCTGGATGCACATCGGGACGATCTGCGCCTCTGCCCGGTCGATGATCCGGGCGTACTCAAAGATATCGATCAAGCCTCGCAGTTCATTGGTTTTCTCCCGCCTACTCCACATGCCGCACCGGCAAAGTGATGCGGAAGCTGGTGCCGACGCCGGGTTCGCTGGAGACGGTGATGCGGCCATGGTGTTTCTGCACGATGCCGTAGGAGATGGACAGCCCCAGGCCTGTGCCCTTGCCGATGGGCTTGGTGGTGAAGAAGGGATCGAAGATGCGCCCCAGATTTTCCCGGGCGATGCCCTTGCCGTTGTCGCCGATTTCCACCCAGACTTCGTCACCGTTGCGGCCGCTGCTGATGGTAATGGTGCCGCGCTTGCCCTCCATGGCGTGGGCAGCGTTCACCAGCAGGTTCATGAACACCTGGTTGAGCTGGGAAGGCAGGCATTCCACTTCCGGCAGGGTGCCGTAGCGCTTGACCACTTCGGCGCAATACTTGATTTCGTTGGCCACCACATTGAGGGTGGTGTCCAGCCCCTGGTGCAGGTCCGCCAGTTGCCATTCCCGGCCCCGGTCCAGCCGTGAGAAATCCCGCAGGTCCTGCACGATCCTGCGTACCCGGTTCACCCCTTCCCGGGTTTCTTTCAGGAGCGCCAGGGTGTCTTCCTTGAGGAAGGGCAGGTCCACACTGAGCTTCATGCCCTGCAGGGCCTGGTTTGCCGGTGTGGCGGGCTGGAGGCTTGGCTCTGCTGCGGCGAAGGCTTCCAGCAGGGCGAACATTTCTCCCACATAGCCCGCCAGGCTGCCCAGGTTGGATTGGACGTAGCCTATCGGGTTGTTGATCTCGTGGGCGACGCCGGCGGCGAGCTGGCCGATGGAGGCCAGCTTTTCCGACTGCAGGAGTTGTTCCTGGGCTTCGGAGAGGCGCGTATTGAGAGCGGTCAGCTCGGCGTTGCGGCTGCGCAGTTCCTGTTCCACGCCTTGCCGGGTGGCCACGTCGGCCTCCAGTTCCGCCTTGGCTTTTACCAACTGGCCGGTGCGCTCCAGGATCTTGACCTCCAGGTCGTCCATTACTTCGTGCAGGGTGCTTTCCGCCTGCTTGCGTTCAGTCACGTCCTGCAAGGTTTCGATGGCGCCGATGATGGTGCCGCCGGAATCCCGCAGGGCCACGGCGGTGAAGTACAGCCAGCGCCCGGTTTTGCCGCAGAGTGGAAAGAAGCCTTCCGCCTCGTAGGCGCCCTGGATAACCGTGGATTTGCGGTAGCGGCCACCGTAATAGGCTTCCATACCGTCCGTCAGGTCGCCGGAGACGATGAGGTCCGCCATCACCGGACGCTCGTCCGGATAGAAGCCCCGCCATTGCTGGCGGGTGCCGATCATTTCTTCCGCCGCATGGCCGGTGACGACTTCGCAGGCCCGGTTCCAGTGGGTGACTACATGATCCGCATTGATGACGAAGGTGGGCACCGGCCCGCCATCCAGGATCTGGCGCAGCACCTTGCGGGCGTCGTCACGCCCCTGTTCCGCGCGCTTTCTTTCCGTTATGTCGAACAGGGTGCGAAACAGGGCGGGGCGCCCGTCGAACTCGATGTTGCTAGAGGCGACTTCGATATGGCGTTCCTCCCCGCTCCGCGTAATGAGGCGAACTTCCAGGGGGGCAGGGGATTTGCCCCGGGCCAGCAAGGCCGATTGCGTGTCAAGCCGCGACTGGTCTGCGGTCGATAGCAGGCAGCCCCGATCCATGGTCATGAGATCTGCCCAGCCATAGCCGCAGAGGCTCTCCATGGCGTGATTCACGTAGACGATCTGCTCATGTTCCAGAATGACCACGGCGGCGGAAATGTGGTCGGTGATGCTCCGCAGGTTCTCCTCGCTGTGCTGAAGCCGGAGCTGGGTGCGGACATGCACGGAGATGTCGGTGAGGGTCAGCACTTCCGTGGGCTGGTCGTCCAACTCGGTGGCGTGGAGCGTCAGGTCCACCCAGCGTTGCTCACCAGTGGCGGTGGATAGGCGCAGTTTTCCCCGTAGCGTGGGCGCGCTGCCGGGCAGAGGGGGGCAGCCCCCGCCGAACAGGATGTCGAGGCTCAGGGAGAACAACTGGTACCGGGTGTAGCCGGTCAGTTGTTCCGCCGCGCTATTGGCATACACCAGACAGCCCTGGCGTCGCAACAGGACGGCCACCGGCAGCTCCTCATAGAGCGCCCAGGCCCGATTCGGGGCGTGGCTGTGGGTGGGCGCTTGATGGAGGCTCATGGCGTCCCCAACAGCGAGGCTACCTCCTGCTGCAATTCCTCGATGCGTGCCAGATGATTGCGCAATTCATTCCAGTCCATGGACAGCCGATACCAGGCGTTGGCGGACAGCCGCGGCACCAGGTCGTCGCTGCCATGTCCCATGTCCAGCCCGTGGGCCAGTATGTCGGCCACATGGATGACGCCCGCCAGGGAGGAGGCTTCCTCCGACTCCGGGGCGTGGTGGCAGGCTACGGCTTCCGCAATGGCGGCGGGGAAGTGCCAGTGGCTGGTCATGATGCGGCCGGCCACGCTGTGGTCCAGGCCCAGCACATCCCGTTCCGCCTGGTAGAGGTAGCAGTCGTGCTGTGTCCGGTAGGCGGACACTTCCTTGAACAGCTCCGGGAAACAGGTGGCCAGGGCCAGGCGGCCGATGTCATGCAGGAGGCCGGCAATGTAGGCCTGTTCGGCCGGTATCTTCAGGTGTTCGGCGATCTGCCGGGCCGCCAAGGCGGTGCAGATGGAATGGCGCCAGAAGGCATCCACGTCGAAGCCGGTCCCGGCCGGCACCGGCAGGCGGCCAACCACGGCGGCGGTGACCACCAGGGAGCGTAACTGGCGCAGGCCCAGCACCATGATGGCGTCCGCCAGGGTGGCGACCTTGCCGGCCAGACCGTAGAAGGACGAGTTGGCCAGGCGCAGGGTGGCGGCGGACAGGGAAGGGTCCAGGGCGATCTTGCGCGCCAGGGCATCCGTGTCCACAGTTTCCTTCTCGAAACTCAGGATGAGTTCCGTGGCGACGGCCGGCAGGCTGGGCAAGCGGCGCACGGCGGCCAGCAATTGTTCCTGGGTGATGGCGGCAGCCATGGCATTCATTTGGGCGCTCCACTGCGGAAATTCAGGAGCGCACCCTGCAGCGCCCGGCTCAGGTCATCATCGCCGACGCGGCGGAAAATATGCGCCAGGCGCTGGCGCGCCGCTTCGATTTCCTCGGACGTCGGCGGGACCGCAGGACACTCCACGCGCAACTGGGCGACGCCGCGGCGCGCCAGGGAGGACAACTGGGGGGCGCTGAGGACGCTGCCCTTGGGCAGCAGGACGGTACGGCCATCCTTCACGTCCTCAGCCAGGATCATGCCGGGCTGGGCCTGATCCAGTTCGATGTCTTGGGCCTTGGGCTTCATGCTGTCTCCGCATGGAAAGTCAGCATCAGGCCCGCCGAGCGTCCTGCCATGGGGCGGCGTCCGATGCGAAAACCCTGGCCGTACAGCTTGAAGCGGAAGTTCGCCGGGCCGGCGGCATCGGCGAGCCACTGCAAAACTTCGGTCGGCAGGCATTCGGCGGCCTCACTGCCCAGAAGCGGCATGCCGTTGCCGAGCAGGCCTTCTGCTTCGCCGTTGGCCATGGCCACCATGCCGTCCGGATCCACACCCATTACCGGCAAGGGAATGCTCTCCAGAATATCCTGGGCCAGATCATGGATGGCAGCCTGGCGTTCCCGTTGCAGATCCAGTTCTGCCTGCACCCGGGCAAGATGTTCGGTGGCTCGATTCAAGTCCGCATTGGACTGGTGCAATTGCTGGTCCAGTCGTTGGTTCTCCTGGACCTGCTCCCGGCTGTGGAAGGCTTCCCGGGCGGTGTGCCGCAGGCTTTCATCGGACCAGGGCCGCACCAGGACGCGAAAGAGGGTGCCGTCATCCATGCTGCTGTTCAGTCGGCCCAGGTCGCCATCGTCACAGAGCAGGATAGAGAGGCAGTCCGGATGCACCAGTCGCAACTCCTGCAGGAATTCCGCCGTCGCTTGGCCCGCCAGGGTTTCCTGGCACAGGAGTACGTCCACCTGTTCCCGCGCCAGGATGGCGAGGGCCTCTTCCCGGTTGCCGGCGGCATGCAGGGTGTAGCCCTGGTGGGCGAAGACTTGTTCCAGCATGTTTGCAAACTCCGGTGCGTCGCCGATCAGCAGTAGGCTGCGGGCGGCGCGGGAGCGGGCCAGCAAGCCACCGGGCAAACACTTGCCCCGGGCCAGCATGTCCTGGATGTCCGCCAGGGGCACCGGCCGGCTGAAGTAATAGCCCTGGATGATGTCGCAGTGGTGGGCGATGAGCAGGGCCAGCTGGCCTTCGGTTTCCACGCCTTCCGCCACCACCTGCAGCTTCAGGCTGTGGGCTAGCTTGATGATGGCCCGGGTGATGGAAGCGTCGTCCGGGTCCGCCGTGATGTCCTGGACGAAGGAGCGGTCCACCTTGAGGGCATCGATGGGGAAGCGTTTCAGGTAAGACAGGCTGGAGTAGCCAGTGCCGAAGTCGTCGATGGAAATATGCACGCCCAGTTCCTTCAGGCGCGACAAGGTGGTGATGGCTGTTTCCGGCTTTTTCATCAGGAAGCTCTCGGTGAGCTCCAGTTCCAGGTAACGGGGCGCAAGGCCCGTCTCCTCCAGGGCGTTCTTGACCACGTCGAAAAGCTGTTCGGACTGTAGCTGGCGCCCGGACAGATTGACCGCCACCGTTGGGGTGCCCAGACCGGCCTGATGCAGCCCCAGGGTATCCCGGCAGGCCGTGCGCAGAACCCATTCACCTACCTCGGCGATAAGCCCGGTGTCTTCCAGGACGCCGATGAATTCCACCGGCGAAACCATGCCGCGGCGCGGGTGCTGCCAGCGGATCAGGGCCTCGAAGCCGACGATGTGGCCGCTGACGCAGCTGACCTTGGGTTGATAGACCAGGGAGAATTCCTGCTTCGCCACCGCCCGGCGCAGATCGTTTTCCAGCTGCATCTTGGTCGTCGCCTGGCGATTCATCTCCGGGGTGAAAAACTGGAAGTTGTTGCGCCCGCTTTCCTTGGCTCGGTACATGGCGGTGTCCGCATTGCGGATGAGGGCATCCACGTCATCCGCATCCGTCGGGAAGAGAGTGATGCCGATGCTGGCGGTGACGAAGACTTCCGTGCCATCCAGCACGAATGGTCGGGCCAGGGCGTTCACCACCTTGCGCGCCACCAGTGTCGCGCCCTGGGGCTGGGCCAGTTCCGCCAGTACCAGGGCGAACTCATCCCCTCCCAGACGGCCCACGGTGTCGCTTTCCCGGATGCAGGCCTGGATGCGCCGGGCGGCCTGCTGCAGCAGGCCGTCACCGGCCAGGTGGCCCAGGGTGTCGTTGATGGCCTTGAAACGATCCAGGTCCACGAACAATACCGCCAGTTGCCAGTCGTTGCGCCGGGCCATGGAGAGGGCGCTGTGCAGGCGGTCCCGGAAGAGGAAGCGGTTGGGCAGCCGGGTCAGGCTGTCGTAGTGGGCCAGCTGGGTCAGCTGTTCTTCCGCCTGCATGCGTTCGGTGATGTCGAAATGGGTCACCAGCACGCCGTGGGGCGGAGTTTCATGCAGGGGCGTGAGATTCACCCGGAACCAGCGCTTGCCTTCGGTGGCCTCGCAGGGATAAATCTGGCAATAGTCGGCTGTCTGGCCGGCGATGACATCCCGGATACCCTGTTGCATGAGTGCCGTGTCGTTGCCGGTAGTGGTGCGGAAGACTTCCAGGTAGTCCAGGCCAACCCCGGCCTGCTGCTCGGACAGTCCCCGGCTATCGGCAAAGCTTTGCCATTGGGCGTTGGCGGCAATGATGCGACCGTCATCATCCAGGATGGATACCTGGGCGGGCAGGGCATCCAGCACTGCCCGTTGCACGTCCGCAGCGCGCCGCTGGCGGGCTTCCCCGGCCTGCAGTGCTTCCTTTTGCAATACGAAATCACTGACGTCGTAGGCTACGCCGCCGACGCTATGCACCGTGCCGGCGGCGTCGGCGATGGGGAAGGTGCGCATGTGCAGCCAGCGCAACTGGCCGTTCGGGTGCAGGACGCGGAATTCCGTGTCCATGCCGCCGCGCCGGGCCAGGTTCACCAGGCTGGACACCTGGGCGGCATCCTCTGGATGAATGGCGTGCATCCAGTCCATGCGGTCGCGGAAAAGCTCGGAAACCTGGCGGCCCCACACGCTTTCATAGGCAGCGTTGGCAAACACTACCCGGCGTTCGGCGATATCCACCAGCCAGAAGGAGGCCGGGATATTTTCCGCCAGCTGCAGGAAGTGGCTGTGGGAATTCTCCGGCGGGAGCGGCACCGTGGCGCCGCCGTTGTGGGACGGCGGACAAGCAATCGCCTGGGCCGCCACACCCGGATCTTCGCCCTTCAGATTTTTTTCCAGGAGTCCCATGCCGTTTACCCACATACCTTGAACCCGGAAAGCTCCGGGTCCGGCATGCAACAATATTTTGGTGCCTCCAGGAAACGGAGAAACCGTTTCCACCCCCGGAGGGGGGCAAGAAAACTCCAGGTGGCCCTGCGTTTTCTTGAAGTCAGGACGGGTAACGTCAGATTTCCGGGGAACTTGAGGGCGGCGCTACGGTAGCGCTGCTGAGAAAGCCCTGTGCGCCGGCGGCGCCGGGGGCCGCAATCGCTTCGGCGATGCGTTTTGTAACCCGCTCTACCCTTTGTCGTGGAGCGTTCCCGGTCTGCGCCCAGGCTGGTTTTCTTTGCGTTCCTTTCGGTCTTTGCGCCTTTGCGGTAAGGTTTGAATTCTTCACACCCTCTCAGTCTGGCAGTTGGCTGCGGAAGCTTTCCTCGATACGATCTGCCCGGTCTATTCCGCTGATTTCCACGAGTATGGGGCGCACGTCCTCCCAAGCCGAGAGGATTTCCGCCCGACTGGTGGCCGCCCTCAGACGGTGCCGGACCGGGGCGCTCTCCAGGCCCAGGGTGCGTTCCATGATGTCCAGCAGGTAAAGTCGGGCCAAGGCGCAGGATTTGCGGCGGATGTTGCTGCTGACGGCGGCAATCGGGGCCGTGCTTGGTAACGGGGATGGTAACGGGGATGGCTCCGGTGCCGACAGGCGCTTTGGCTCGATCAGGCCCGCCGTCATCAGCCAGCCCAGGGAGCCGGGCAGGTCCGGCATATCCCCGGTTTTCCGACGAAGCTGCTGCAGGTCGCTGGCTCCATCCACCATGATGAGCAAGGCCCGTAGCCGGGGAGCAAGACGCAGGGTGCGGGCCTGGATTTCTGCCTGTCCCTTGTGCGTTTTTGCGAAAATTGCGTTGCTGGTGTGAGGCATGTGCTCGGCTTCCATCTACTTTCAGGCGACAGGGTAGCCGCTGACTGTTAAAGGAATGTTGCAGTGCAAAATACATGGATTGACACCCATTGCCATCTCGATGCTAGCGAATTCGACGCGGACCGGGAGGCGGTGTGGCAGGCGAGTCTGGCCGCCGGGGTGGACACCCTGGTGCTGCCGTCCATCGAAGCCGCCAATTTTTCCACGGTGACTGCCCTCTGCCGGCTGCGGACGGGCTGCTTCCCGGCCTACGGCATACACCCCTTGTTCGTGAACCGGGCTGAGGAAGCGGACCTGGATTTCCTCAGGAAGACCCTGGAGAAGGGCTGCGCGGTGGCGGTGGGGGAGATCGGCCTGGACTACTTCGTCCCGGAGCGGGATGAGGAACGGCAGGAATGGTTTCTCGCCGAGCAACTCAAGCTCGCCCGGGAGTTCGATCTACCGGTGCTGCTGCATGTGCGCAAGGCGGTGGATGCCGTGCTCAAGCAACTGCGGCGCATGCCGGTGCGGGGCGGCATCGCTCATGCCTTCAACGGCTCCCGTCAGCAGGCGGAGGAGTTCATCAAGCTGGGGTTCAAGCTGGGCTTTGGCGGCGCCATGACCTGGGGGCGGGCCTTGAAACTACGGGAACTGGCGGCAAGCCTGCCGCTGGAAGCGATCGTGCTGGAAACCGACGCCCCGGACATTCCGCCGGAATTCGTCGGCAAGGGCCGCAACAGCCCGGCATTCCTGCCGCGCATTGCGCATACTTTGGCGGAACTGCGGGGCCTGTCTCTGGAAGAAGTCGCTGCCACCACCTCGGCCAATGCCCGCGCTGTTCTACCCGGTCTGGCCGCACGCCTTTAGCGTATGAAGCGGTGTCGTGGGGCGGAACTTGTTCCGACATAAGCCGTTGTCGGAACAAGTTCCGGCACCAAAAGACGTTCCGGGCAGTACCTGAGAAATCCTGTAAGCCATAGAGTTTACGGGATTTTTTCTTTTCTATCGTGCCTGGGTGTGTTCAATAAAGAACCTGGACGAGCCAACAAGTTCGTTGGTGCATATGTTGGGATACCCTGATCCTGATCCTGGGGCAGGGACTCTGCCCGCTCACAGCTGGGTCTGGGTGACGGCGCGGCGGAAGCGCAGCAGGGCGGCGAGGAAGAAGACGGCGCCGATGGCGCTGATGGCGAGGAAGTCGGGCCACACCACCGAGAGGCCGGCGCCCCGGTAGAGGATGCCCTGGGCCAGGCTGACGAAATAGGTGATGGGCGTGAAGGCCATGATGTTCTGCACCAGG
Organism: Rhodocyclales bacterium; assembly: GCA_043743785.1. Taxonomy (GTDB): domain Bacteria; phylum Pseudomonadota; class Gammaproteobacteria; order Burkholderiales; family Rhodocyclaceae; genus JAQTNA01. The sequence continues at coordinate 25,766 of JAYTVW010000097.1, forward strand.
TCCGGCATGCTTTCCCGGGGCGTCACGCCGCCGGAGAGCAGTTGCAGGGGAATGATGGTGAGCAACACCAGGAGGCCGAACTGGGGCATGGAACGGGCCAGGGTGCCGAGGAAGATGCCGATGGAGGCCGCCGAGAACAGGTAGAGGGCGGCGCCGCAGAGGAATAGGGGCAGGGAGCCGGCAATGGGCACCTGCATCACTCTCTCGATCATCACCGCCAGGGCGAAGGTGGCGCCGATGAGCACCGCCAAGCCGTTGGCCCAGACCTTGGCCAGCATGATCTCGAAGGGGCGGATGGGCATCACCAGGAGGTGCTCCAGGGTGCCGTGTTCCCGCTCCCGGATGAAGGCGGCGCCTACCAGGATAATGGTGAGCATGTTCACGTTATTCACCGTCTCCATGACGCCGCCGAACCAGAACCCGGTCAGGTTGGGATTGAAACGCACTCTTGTGGTCAAGCGTACCGGCGGCGGGGCGCTTTCCCTTCGCCCCGTCAGGTATTCGGCGGTTTCGCCTGCCACGATGTTCTGGATGTAGCCGGCGCCGATGAAGGCCTCGCTCATGACCGTGGCGTCGATGTTCACCTGGATGGTCGGATGCCGGCCCGCCGCCAGGTCCCGCTGAAAATTGGCCGGGATCACCAGCACGAAGGAATAGGTCCCCTGGTCCAGTGCCCGGTCCATGGCGGGGAAGGCGATGTTCGCGGCGGGCTTGAAGTAGGGCGGCGTGAAAGCGCCGGCAATGCGCCGGGACAGGGGGGAGCGGTCTTCGTCCACGATGGCGATGGGGGCGTTTTTCATTTCCTGGGAGACGCCCTTGGCGGCGCTGTAGATGCCGCCGGTAAAGGCCCAGACGATGAGCAGCAGCAGAACCTTGTCGGCCCACAGGCTTTTCAGCTCCTTGATACCCAGGCGGGTGATGTTGGAGAGAGAGGCAAGCATCTATTTCTCCTGTTCGTCGTTCGTAGGGTGGGCAGGCTTCATCTGCCCACGCGGAAATGGATTGGCAAGAACGTGGGCACGCTGCGCTTTGCCCACCCTACGCCTTTGCCCACACTAGGATTCCTGTTTCGGCAGCAAGACCAGGGACAGCAGGGTCAGCACCGGGACGAAGGTGGCCAGGGCCAGCAACTGGGGTAGCAGGTCGGCGAAGCCCAGGGACTTCGTGAACACCCCTCGGCTCACTACCAGGAACCAGGAGGCGGGGAAGCACTGGCCTATCCACCAGGCCGCGCCTTCGAGGGATTCCACCGGGGTGGTGAGTCCCGAGAATTGCACCGTGGGCAGCATGGTGAGGATGGCGGTGCCGAAGAGGGCGGCGATCTGGGTGCGGGTGAAGGAGGAAATGAACAATCCCAGGCCCGTGGTGGCAGTGACGTAGAGCAGCGCCGCCAGGCTGAAGGCCGTCAGGCTGCCCTTCAGGGGTACGCCGAACAGCCACACCGCTTCCGCTGTCATGAGAAAAAACGCCGCCATGGACAGGGCGATATAGGGAAGCTGCTTGCCCATGAGGAACTCCAGGCGGGACAGGGGAGTGACGTAGAGATTGGTGATGGAGCCCAGTTCCTTCTCCCGCACCACCCCCAGGGCCATGAGGATGGAGGGAATGAGCACCAGCAGCAGGGCGATGACCGCCGGGGCCATGGCGTACACGCTGCGCACGTCCTGGTTGTAGCGGTAGCGCAAGGCCAGATCCACGGGCATCAGGCGCGGTTCCCGGCCCGTGGCCTGGCGGATCAGGGCCGTCATGTAGTGCTGATGAATGCCCGTCACATAGCCCCGGCTAATCTCGCCCCGGTAGGGCAGGGCGCCGTCTATCCAGGCGCCGATTTCCGGCGAACGGCCCCGGCGCAGGTCGGCACCGTAGCCCGCCGGTATCTCCAGGGCGACGGAAATCTCGCCGCTCTTCATGCGGGCGTCCATGTCCGCCGGGGACGCCAGGGGCGCTTGCTGCAGGAAATAGCGTGAGCCGGCCATGTTGGCGATGTAATCCCGGGATTCCGGCGTCCGGTCCCGGTCCAGCACGGCGAAGCGCAGGCCTTCCACATCCATGGAAATACCGTAGCCCAGCACGACCATGAGCAGCAGGGCGCCCAGCAGGGCAAAGCTCAGCCGCACCGGATCCCGCCGCAGCTCCAGGGTCTCCCGGAAGGCTACCCCGATGAGGCGACGCAGGCTGAAATGGACGCTCTCCCTCCCCTTCAAGGGGAGGGATGGGGAGGGGATGGGGGAGAGCCTGACTTCTGCAGGGTGCTGGGGATCTTCTGTTACCCCATCCCGCCTCCCGCTCCCCCCTTGAAGGGGGGAGAGTGCTTGCGCCTTCGCCTGGGTCTCTTCCGCCCGCTCCAGGCAGGCGATGAAGGCTTCTTCCAGGGTGGTGCAGCCCTCGGCGCGGCGCAGGGCCTCCGGCGTGTCGCTGGCCAGCACCCGGCCGGCGTGCATGAGGGAAATGCGGTCGCAGCGCTGGGCCTCGTTCATGAAGTGGGTGGAAATGAAAATGGTCACCCCCTGGTTCCGGGAGAGTTCCACCAGCAGGGACCAGAATTCATCCCGCGCCACTGGATCCACCCCGGAAGTGGGCTCGTCCAGGATGAGCAAGCGGGGTTCATGCACCACCGCCACCGCCAGGGACAGTCGCTGGCGTATGCCCAGGGGCAGGTCGGCGGCGGCAGCATCCCGGTAGGGCGTGAGGCCGAAGCGTTCCATGAGAGCGGGCACCCGGCTGGTGCGCAGGGCTTCCGGCAGGTGGAAGAGGCGGGCATGCAGATCCAGGTTCTGCCGCACCGTCAGTTCGCCGTAGAGGGAGAAGGCCTGGGACATGTAGCCGACCTGCCGCCGGGTCTCGATATCCTGCGGATTCACCAGGGTGCCGAAGAGCCGGGCCTGGCCGCTGCTGGGGGGCAGGAGGCCGGTGAGCATCTTCATGGTGGTGGTCTTGCCGCAACCGTTGGAGCCGAGAAAGCCGAAGATCTCGCCCCGGCCGATGGTGAAGCTGACCCCATCCACCGCTGTGAAGTCGCCGAAGCGCTGGCTGAGGTTTTCCGCCTCGATGGCCCAGTCGCCCTTGTCCGGCCCACGGGGGGGAATGACCAGCTGCCGGTGGCCCCGGCGCTTCTCTTCCGGCAACAGGCGGATAAAGGCTTCTTCCAGGCTGTTGGCTGCCGCTGCGGCCTTCAATTCCGCCGCGCTGCCCGTGCCGAGAATGCGACCCCCGTCCATGGCCACCAGCCAGTCGAAGCGTTCCGCCTCTTCCATGTAGGCGGTGGCTACCAGCACGCTCATGCCCGGATGGCGGGCGCGGATGCGCTCCACCAGTTCCCAGAACTGGCGCCGGGAGAGGGGATCCACGCCGGTGGTGGGTTCGTCCAGGATGAGCAGGTCCGGTTCATGTACCAAGGCGCAGCACAGGCCCAGTTTCTGTTTCATGCCGCCGGAGAGTTTGGCGGCGGGCCGGTCGGCAAAGGCGGAGAGGCCCGTGGCTTCCAGCAGTTCCGCGATGCGCTGGGCCCGCTCCCGTCGGTTCAGATCAAATAGCCGGCCGAAGAAATCCACGTTTTCTGCGACGGACAGGGTGGGGTAGAGGTTCCTGCCCAGTCCCTGGGGCATGTAGGCGATGCGCGGCAGGCTCTGCTGCCGGTGCCGCGACTCGGCCATCTGGCCGCCGAACACTTCCACTTGTCCGGCTTGCAGAGCCCGTACCCCGGATATGACTCCCAGCAGGCTGGACTTGCCGACCCCGTCGGGTCCAATGAACCCCACCATGCAGCCGGCCGGAATGGCCAGATCCACCCCATCCAGGGCCGTCACCGCGCCGTAGCGCAGGGAAACCTGGGTGAGAGTGGCAATGGAATCGTTAGGCACGGTATCAGCTACAAAAGTCCGGATTAAACGCGGAGGCGCGGAAGCGCGGAGGAAACCTGGAGCTTCAATTCCTTCGGCCACGCCAGCATCTCTGCACCACGATGGGCTGCTTGCTGCACAAGCGGATATGGGGCTTTGTATTTCTCGGCGCCTCGGCGCCTCGGCGTTTCAAACCGAATTTTCATTTCTGCCCCAGTTTGAGCGGCCAGGGCTGGTTCTGGTCCAGGCGGACCCAGGCCAGCCCGGGCATGCCGGGCTTGACCCGGGCGGCGTTGGCGGCCAGCCAGGTGCTGTCTACCCTGAGCTTGACGCGGAACATGAGCTTTTCCCGCTCGCTACGGGTTTCCACTTCCCGGGGCGTGAACTGGGCCCGGTCGGCGACAAAGGCCACTCTGGCCGGGATGGCGGCATCCGGCTGGGCATCCAGGAAGATGCGCGCTTCGTCGCCGATGATGAGCCTGCCCACCAGGTCGGTGGACAGGTAGACGGTCATATAGACATCCGACAGATCCAGCAGGGTGAGCAGCTTGGCGCCGGCACCCAATACTTCGCCCGGTTCCGCCAGGCGATAGAGTACGCGGCCCGCCACCGGCGCCTTGAGCTTGCCGTCCGCCAGCACGGCATCCATGCGCTCCACCCTGGCTTGGGCGCCCCGGGCTGCGGCGTCCGCCTGGCCGATGCGGCTTCTGGCGCCGGCCAGTGCCGATTCCGCCACCTGCACGGCGCTGGCATCCCGGTCGAGGCGCTCCGCGCTGATGAAGTTCTTCGCCACCAGTTGCCGTGTGCGCTCCAGGTTGGCCTTGGCAAGGGCCAGGTCCGCTGCATAGCGGGCGATAGCGGCCCGGGCCTCGCCGCCGCTGGCTTCTGCCTGGGCCACCTGGGCCACGCTCTCCCGGGACTGGGCCTGCAATTCATCCAGATCCAGGCGCGCCAGAATCTGGCCCCGGGCCACCAGGTCTCCTTCCTTCGGCAGGATTTCTGCCACACGCCCGGCCATTTTGGTGGCGACATCCACTTCCGTGGCTTCCAGGCGGCCGTTGCCGGAGGTGAAACCCGCCGGCCCGGCAGCGGGGCGCAGCGTCACGTAGGCGGCTACTGCGGCGAGGACGAGGACGGCACTGAAAAGAAGCTTGCGCAAGGGGGGGCGGATCATGACGGGGCCACGTCGGGTAAAGTTTCATCCATTTGAATGGTTTTGCCTTACGGGGGGCTTGATAGAAATCAACGGTGATCCCGATGGCGCTTGATGGCCCCTCCCTTTGCTGACAGAAATCGCCTTATTGCTTGGCGCGGGTACAATGCCGGCTTGAATTCAGCTGGTGGGGCAGTTTGATGGAACCCCGCTCCGCCCATCCTCTCGATTGCCACACATGATCGTCTTCAACCTTAATTGCGCCCGCGAACATGCGTTCGAGGGCTGGTTCGCGTCCGGCGAAGAGTTTGAGCGCCAATGCCGGGAGGGCCTGGTGACTTGCCCGGTCTGCGGCGACCACGAGGTTTCCCGCTTGCCCGCCGTGCCCCACCTGCGCCGCGCGCTGGCGGCGAAGAGCGAAGCGCTGACGGACAGTTCGCTTACGCAGTTACTGGCGGAAATGCGCGAACTCCTGGAGGCCAGCGACGACGTGGGCGAGGCGTTCGCCGATGAGGCCCGGCGCATGCACTTTGAGGAAACGCCCCTGCGCAGCATCCGCGGCGTCACCACCCTGGAAGAAGCCGGCGAGCTGCTGGAGGAAGGCATTCCGGTCCTGCCCCTCATGATCCGGCCCAAAAAAGGCATGCACTAGTTCATCCGCGAAGGATGCGCCCCCATTTTTGCGGGTCAGTGTTTCCTTTGTCTGAGGCCGGCTCCGCCAGGACATATCCCATGATCGACGAGAATTTCATGCGCCAGGCCATGGATCTGGCCCGGGAGGCCGCCACCTGCGGCGAAGTGCCGGTGGGCGCCCTGGTGGTCAAGGACGGCGAGATTGTCGGCCGGGGCTTCAATGCCCCTATTTCCCGCCACGACCCCACCGCCCACGCCGAAGTCATGGCCCTGCGGGACGCCGCCCGGAACCTGGGCAACTATCGCCTGCCCGGCTGCACCCTGTACGTCACCCTGGAGCCTTGCGCCATGTGTGCCGGCGCCATCATGCATGCGCGCATCGCCCGGGTCGTGTATGGCGCGAAAGACGCCAAGACCGGGGTGCATGGCAGCGTGCTGGATTTGTTCGCCGAGGAGCGGCTGAATCATCACGCCGATATCGAGGGCGGCGTCCTGGCGGAGGAATGCGGCGGCCTGCTTTCAAGTTTTTTTGCTGCCCGGCGGCGGCAGATCCAGCAAGCCTGACGTGCCCGCGATCCGGATTTCCATCCCTTTGCAGCGTCTGGACCTGCTGGACGAGGCGGGCCGGATGCTCCGCAGCTACCCGGTGTCCACCGCCAAGAACGGTCCTGGCGAGCAGAGCGGCAGCAATTGCACGCCCCGGGGGCGCCACGTGGTGCGTGCCCGCATCGGCGCCGGAGCGCCCCTGAATACCATTTTCAAAGGGCGCCGTCCCACCGGGGAAACCTGGTCGTCGGCGCTGGCGGCCCGTCAACCGGGGCGGGATTACATTCTCACGCGCATCCTCTGGCTGTCCGGTTGTCAGCCCGGTTTCAATCGGCTGGGGGCGGTGGATTCCATGCGTCGCTACATCTATATCCATGGCACGCCGGACACGGAAGCCATGGGGGAAGCCCGCTCCCACGGCTGCGTGCGCATGCGTAACGCCGACATAGCGGAACTCTTCGATCTGGTGCCCGTGGGCACAAGGGTAGATATCCTGGAATGATCTACGTCCGCAATCCTGGATTGGGACACTGCGGCACCCGCTGCCCGGCTCATCCGGGCGTGGTGTTTCTGCGGGAACAGGGGGCGCCGGTGAGACGCTTCAGCCGATGTGAAAAACGTCAAGTTTGTTGCCGTCGAGATCGCGGAAATAGCCGGCGTAGAAGGTTTCACCGCGCAGACCCACCGGACCTTCCTCCTTGCCACCCAGCGCCAGGGCCTTGGCGTGCAGCCGGTCCACCAGATCCCGGGATTCCACCGCTAGAGCCACCATGACGCCATTGCCCACCGTCGCCGGCTGGCCGTCGAAAGGCGTCATTATCAAGAGCATGGGCTTGTCCCGTCCGACCCCCCAGGCGATGCCCCGTCCCAGGTCCATGACCCGGGTAGCGCCGATCAGCCCCAGCAGTTCGTCATAGAAAGCCGCTGCCCGTGGCAGGTCGTTCGTACCCAAGATGACATAGCCGATCATCCTGCACTCCCGAATTCTGTTGGAAAGCGGGCAGTGTAGCAGCCCGCCAGACCGTGGTTTTCACAAAACGATTTGAGAGCCCAGTTCCACGACCCGATTCGACGGAATCTTGAAGAAGGCCGTGGCGCTGCTGGCATTTCTGAACATGGCGACAAAAAGCACGGCCCGCCAGTAGGCCATGCCGGAGCCGAGTTTGGGGATGAGGGTTTCCCGGCCGAGGAAAAAGGAGGTGTCCATCATGTCCATGGCAAGTCCCGCATCGGCGCACAGGGCCAGGGCCGCCGGAATGTCCGGCTCGTCCTTGAAACCGTACTGCACCACTACCTGGGAGAAATTTCCCGCCAGGTGATGCACTTCGATCCGGTCGATGTCCGGCACATGGGGCACGTCGAAGACGCTGACGCTCAGAATGACGATCTGGGCATGCAGGGCCTTGTAATGTTTCATGCTGTGGAGCATGGCGTGGGGTACGGACTCCGGGTCCGGGGTCATGAAAATGGCCGTGCCGGGCACCCGGTTGATGCCGCTGCCCACCATGTCGGCGATAAAAGGCTTCAGTTTCAGGGCATCCTCCGCCATGCGTTCATGCAGCAATTCCTTGCCCCGTTTCCAGGTAGTGAGGAGCAGGAACACTCCCAGGCCAAAGGCCAGGGGGAACCAGCCGCCGTCAGCAATTTTTACCGTGTTGGCCAGGAAGAATCCCGAGTCAATGATGATGAAGGGCAAGGCGCCGCACACCGCCCGCAGTGGACTCCAGGCCCACAGGCGCACGGACACCGCGATGGCCAGGATGTTGGTAATGAGCATGGTGCCGGTTACGGCAATGCCGTAAGCCGCCGCCAGGTTCGAGGACGTGCGAAAGCCCAGCACCAGAGCAATGATGGAGACCAGCAACAGCCAGTTCAGGGCCGGCACGTAGATCTGGCCAATTTCCTGTTCGGAGGTGTGCTGCACTTCCAGGCGCGGCGTGTAGCCCAGCTGGATGGCCTGCTGGGTAATGGAGAAAGCGCCGGAAATCACCGCCTGGGAGGCAATGACGGTGGCGATGGTGGATAGGATCACCAGGGGTGTCAGGGACCAGGCCGGCGCCATCAGGTAGAAGGGATTCTCGATGGCCGCCGGATTCACCAGCAGCAGCGCCCCCTGGCCGAAGTAATTCAGCACTAGGGAAGGCAGTACGAAACCCAGCCAGGCCACCTGGATGGGTTTGGCGCCGAAATGGCCCATGTCCGCGTACAAGGCCTCCGCGCCGGTAATGCATAGCACCACGGCGCCCAGGGAGAAGAAACCCAAAGCGCCGTGGCCGGAGAGGAACTTGAAGCCGTACCAGGGGTTGAGGGCGTACAGCACTGCCGGATTTTGCGCGATGTTGAGCAGGCCCAGCAGCGCCAGCAGGATGAACCAGACCACCATGACCGGGCCGAAGAGGGCGCCGACACTGGCGGTACCCTTGCGTTGGAACAGGAACAGGCCCACCAGGATCATCAGGGTAAGGGGAATAACCACCGGCTTGAATGTTGGCGTGATGAGTTCCAGGCCCTCCACCGCCGACAGAACGGAAATGGCCGGGGTAATCACACCATCGCCGTAGAACAGGGCCGCGCCGATCAGTCCCAGGACAATCAAGGCCTTCTGCTGCCGTGAGCCGGCAATGCCTTTTTGCAGGGCCAGGGTCATGAGGGCGATGATGCCGCCTTCGCCCTTGTTGTTGGCGCGCATGATGAAAGCCACGTACTTCAAGGTCACTACGATGATCAGGGACCACAGGAACAGGGACAGGATGCCCAGCACATTGTCCGGCGTGATGGGCACCGGATGATGGGCGCCGCCGAAGACTTCGTGTATGGAGTACAGGGGGCTGGTGCCGATATCACCATAGACAATACCGAGGGCGGCGAGCGTCAGGGCGGCGAAGCGCTTGTTGCTGGCTTGCATGATTAGGCTTTCAAGGCTGGAAACGGTAACCGACGCCGGTTTCCGTGAGGAAATGCCGGGGCTGGGTGGGGTCATCCTCCAGTTTCTGGCGCAAGTGACCCACATAGACCCGCAGGTAATGGCTGCTTTCCACGTAGGACGGACCCCAGATGTCGCGCAACAGATTGCGCTGGGTCATGACCTTGCCCGGATGGCCGAGCAGGGTGGCCAGCAGGCGATATTCGAGAGGGGTAAGATGCACAGCTTCGCCGCCCCGACTGACCAGGCGGCGGGACAGGTCCACCTGCACCTGGCCGAACTCAATGATGGGGGAGACGCCTTCTCCGCTGCGCAGCATCCGGCGCAACAGGGCACGCACTCGGGCGCGCAGTTCACCGACACTGAAGGGCTTGGTCAGATAGTCGTCGGCCCCCGCGTCCAGGGCTTCGATCTTGTCGTTTTCCTGGCTGCGGGCAGAGAGGATGAGGATGGGCACGTCCGACCAGCCGCGCACGTCCCGGATCAGGTCCACGCCATCGCCATCGGGCAAACCCAGGTCCAGAATCAGGAGATCCGGCTTGCGCAGCCCCGCTTCCAGCAGGCCGCTGGCCAGGGTGTCGGCTTCTGTGACTTGGCAGCCTTCTTCCTCCAGGGCTAGTCGCACAAAGCGCCGAATTGGCTTTTCGTCCTCGATGAGCAAGACCACCGGCTTGTTCATACCGCCTCCTCTTCCAACACGGGCGGCATCCCCCTGGGCAGGGTGAAGCTGAAGCAGGCGCCGCCTTCCGGCCGGTTCGATGCTTCAATGCTGCCGCCGTGGGCCTCCAGGATGGCGCGGCAAATGGCCAGGCCCAGGCCCGTGCCGGTTTTTCCGGCATCGCTTTCCCCCTGTACGAACATGTTGAAGAGTTCGGCTTGGCTCAGGCTGGGCAGCCCCGGTCCCTGGTCCCTGACCCGTACTTCCACCCGGTCCGGCCAGGTGCGGGCGTCCACCTCCAGCGGGGTGCCCTCCGCTGCGTATTTGGCGCCGTTTTCCAGCAGGTTGCAGAACACTCTTTCCAGCAGCACCGCATCGAATTCCAACAGGGGCAGATCCGGCGGCAAGCTGACTCGCACCGGATGGCGGGCCAGGGCATTGCCGAGGAGCTTGATGCTGGCGCCGATGACTTCTTCCAGGGGCTGCCATTCCCGCCGCAGACGGATGTCTCCCGCATTGAGGCGGGCCATGTCCAGCAGGTTTCCCACCAGGCTGGCCATGCGGGCCGCCTGTTCATGGATGGCCTGGGCACTTTCCAGGGCCGGCTCGGGCAAGGGCGGTTTCGTCAGGGTGAGGGATTCCGCCAGGCCCACCAGGGCGGTGAGGGGTGTCCGCAAGTCGTGGGAGAGGGCGGAAAGAATGGAACTGCGCAGGCGTTCCCCCACCATATTGAGCTGGGTGGTCTGGGCAACTTCCACGTAATGCAGGCGTTCCAGGGCGATGGCCACCAGGGAGGCCAGGGCTTCCAGCAGGGCGTAGGCTTCCTCGGGTAACTCCAGGGGAGGGCTGGCCAGTTCCAGGATGCCCAGGTTGCGTTTCGAGGCCTGGATGGGCAGATAGAGGGCGGCGCAGCCGCTGTCGGTAAATTCCTCGCTGCGTATCATGCGACCGCTATTTTGGGCCATGCGGGCAAACAGGCTGTCCATGGTGCCGCCGGAGGCTGCGGTACCCGGGCTTTCCTTCAGCAGGATCGTCACTGCGCTATTGAATTGGTGCTGAACGAATTGGCGGGTTATGTCGGTGACTTGCTCAATACCGAGGGCGCCGGCCAGTTGTCGCGCCACTTCGTAGAGGGCCTGGGTGCGCTGCTCCCGCATGTGGGCTTCCCGCGCGCTTTGCCGCAGGCCCGCCGCAAGCTGGCCGGTCAGGAGGCCGGTGACCAGCATGACGAAAAAAGTCACCAGATACTGGGCATTGGCCACCGCAAGGGAAAAGCGCGGCGGCACGAAAAAAAGGTCGAAGAACAGAACACTCAACACTGCCGCCAGCACGGCGGCCCCCCGCCCCAGACTCACCGCCAGCAGCAGCACAGTCAGCAGGAAGAGCATGACGATGTTGGCCAGGTCCAGGTAGTCCAGGAGCGGCGTGGCCAGCAGGGTGGTGGTGGCGCAGCCGAGAACGGTCAGCAGCAGGCGCTGCCAGGGGCGGAAGCGTTCCGGGGGAGATAGGCGGCTTTCCATGACGTGCTCCACTGGGATTGAGGTGCCCAGCGTAGGCCGACCAGGCTATAAAAACTGGCAATTCTGGCCCCCCGCACGTAAAAATTTCGTAAAGATTGGGCGTCGGCTATTCCCGAAACCAGTACAGTCCGACGCAAAGCGCCACGCCGACGGCGTAGAGCAGCCAGGTCTGGGAGACCGCGTAGGGGTAGAACATGAGGGCGACGCCGATCCATTTCGCCGTCGGGTGGGCGGTTTTCTTGCCGTAGCGCCAGGCGGCGAAGCCGACGATGCCGAACAGGCAGAGGCCGAACAGGTAGGCCGGGGTCGGGAGTTCGAAGCCGAGGGACTTCAGGGTGTTCAGCTCATCCAAGGTGGACTCCAATAATCCTGGAAAAAAATAGTTTACTAAACGCCGAGGCGCCGAGAAGTCTGAGCGATGGAAAGGACGGATACCGCAGCAAACTGTGAGGCCCATTAGGCCCCAGGGTATATTTTTCCTCCGCGTCTCGGCGTCTCGGCGTTTCAAACCGGGTTTATAAATAATGAGTTTTTCAAGTCCGTGACGGACACCGGCTAATCGATGTGAAAATCGAAGCGAGTGCGGCCGGTTTCGTCAGCGCCGGCATTGAAATGGACTTCCTCGAATACCACCCGGCCCTGCCGGTCCCGGCTCAACACGGTGCTGGAGCGGGTGCCGTAGGCCGGTGAGCGGACGAAGGCGGCGGAGAGCAGTCGTTCCCATTCCAGGCTGACGCCCGTGCGGGGCAGGGCTGCGTCATCGGCCAGGCGATCATCCTTGAGCAGGTCCAGCAGGCTCCGGTCATCCGGCAGCTTTGCCAGCGCGGCGGCCAGGCGGGATTTGCCCGCGGCGACCTTGGGCCAGGGCGTATCCAGCAGGTGGTTGGACAGGCCGTAGATGCCGGGGGCCAGGCGGGCCGGGCCGTCGCCGCAGTTGGACTGGTAGTGCAGCTCCTCGCCGTCGCCGAACAGCAGGTTGTAGCCGTTCCAGGCTTCACCCTTGGCGTCCAGTTCCCGCCGGTAGTCGGCGGGCGACATGTGGCCCGTGAGGAAATCCGCCACCAGGGCGCCCCGGGAGGGCGTACCTGTGCGCTGGCTTGCCGGATCCCGATAATTGGTGAGGGCGGCGAAACGGCCTGAGCGGCTGATGCCGAACCACGTCCCGTCGCCTTCCAGGTCACGTCCCGCCAGTACCCTTGGCTGATCCGCCCAGAAATCGGCGGCAGCCGTGGGCCGGGCGAAGAATTCATCCCGGTTCGCCGCCACCACCAGCGGGTAGTCCGGGTGGGCACGCCAGGCCAGCAGGATCAGACACATTGGTGGCGTGAAAGGGGAAAAGTGAAAAGTGAAACGTGCGGGTCGGGTTTCCTATGGAAATCCGACCCGCAGGCGGGCCTAGTTTGCAGGCTCAAGGGCGTAGGGCAGGGCTTGCAGGGTCAGTTGGGGGCCGGCGGGAGTCTCGACGCGGATGTCGCCCGCTTCGGCGCAACTGATCTGGATCACCGCCAGCACATCCACGCCGCCGCCAGGCGCCGGTACCGCATCCACCACCATGCCGCAGGCCTGCTCACCCGTTTCCGGCGCGTAGACATGGGCGCCGAGGGCCGGAACCGCATCGGTGTGGGCCAGGAACATGCGGCGCTTGATCTTGCCCAGGTAACGGGTGCGGGCGACGATCTCCTGGCCCGGGTAACAGCCCTTGGTGAAGCTGATGCCGCCCACCAGGTCCAGGTTGGTCATCTGGGGCACGAACTCTTCTTGCGTGGCCTGGCTGATGCGGGGAAGGCCGGCGCGGATGTCGAGCCAGCGCCACACCGGGCTGCCGGCGGGCCGGGCGCCTGCAGCCAGGGCCTTCCAGGTGGTGGCGGCGGTGTCCGCCCCCAGGGCCAGCAGGAAGCGGGCTTCACCCAGGCGCACCAGCGTGCCGCCGGGGAAGGGCCGCACGCCCATGAGCGTTTCGGGAACGGAGGCCCCCAGGTTTTGCAGCAGGGCGGCGGCCCCGGGGCCGGCCAGGCCCACCAGTTCTTCGCTGGCCTCCAGGAGCTTGACTTTGGAGCGCAGCACATACATGGAAAGCTTCTTCTGGATGGCCGGCAGGATGTCCCGGGAGAGTTGCAGCAGGTAGTCGCCTTCCTCCCGCCAGATGAGGAAACTGGCCATCATGCGGCCCTTGGCGGTGTTCAGGCTGCTGTACTGGGCACTGTCGGCGGCCAGCTTCTTCACATCGTTGCTGGTAAGGTTGTGCAGGAATTCGGCTCCATCGGCGCCGGTGGCGCGGATCAGGCCCAGGTGGCTGAGGGGCACGACCACCGTGCCATCCCGGGCCGCCAGCAGTTCCGCTGCCGGGTTGCCGAAGTCATTCACGTCGTCGCTGGCGATACGGGCGCCATTCTCTTGCAGCAGGGTCTGCCAGGAAGGGTTCATGGTGTCTGTCTGGGGGGCGGGGTGGAAAACATCGGTTATTATATGGCCCTTCGCTTGCCTTCAATCCACCGGCTTTGGCCGTCGCCCTGATTTCCTTCCCGCGTCCGCATGTTGCGTCTTTTCAAATGGTCTTTTTTCGCTGTCCTGCTGGGCAGCCTGGGCTTTGCCGGCTGGTTCCTCTGGTCGGTCAGCCAGCCCCTTTCCCTTAAGCAACTGGAATTCAATATCGATCCCGGCATGGGCTTGAAGCAGGTGTCCCGGCGGCTGGCGGATTCCGGCATGGGGGTGTCCCCCTGGCAATTCACCCTGCTGGCACGCGCCTTGGGCAAGTCCGCCGACATCAAGGCCGGCAGCTACGAGGTGGAGGCGGGCTTGAACGCCTGGCTGCTCTTGGAAAAACTCACCCATGGCGACACCAGCCAGGGTGAACTGGCTCTCATCGACGGCTGGAGCCTGCGCCAGGTGAGGGCCGCCATGGATGCCAATATTGCTTTAAGGCACGACAGCAAGATGCTGACAGAAAAGGAAATCCTGCAGCGCTTGGGGGTGCCGGATGGCAGCCTGGAAGGCTTGCTGTTCCCGGATACCTATTTGTTCCCGAAGAATTCCAGCGACCTGGAGTTGCTGGGCCGGGCCTACCGGGCCATGCAGCGCCACCTGCAAGTCGAATGGACCGGCCGCACGGCGGACGTACCTTATCGCAGCGCCTACGAGGCCCTTATCATGGCTTCCATCGTCGAGAAGGAAACGGGCGTGGCGGCGGACCGGGGCAAGGTGGCCTCCGTCTTCATCAACCGCCTGCGGCTGGGCATGCCCCTGCAGACCGATCCCACGGTGATCTATGGCATGGGTGAGGCTTACGCTGGCAGCCTGCGCCGGAAGGACCTACTGCGGGACACGGTATATAACACCTACACCCGGGCCGGCCTGCCGCCCACGCCCATCGCCATGCCGGGCCTGGCGTCCCTGAAGGCCGCCCTGCATCCGGAAAAAACCGCCTACCTGTATTTCGTCGCCCGGGGCGATGGTTCCAGCCAGTTCTCTCCGGACCTGGACAGCCACAACCGGGCCGTCAACCGCTACATACGACACAAGTGAAGCCCATGGCCGGAAAATTCATCACCTTTGAAGGTATCGACGGGGCGGGCAAGAGCACCCATATCGCCTGGCTCATCGGGCGCCTGGAGGCCGCCGGGCATCGGGTGGTGGCGACCCGGGAGCCCGGCGGCACGCCCCTGGGAGAAAAATTGCGGCACCTCCTGTTATCGGAACCCATGCACCTGGAAACCGAGACCCTGCTCATGTTCGCGGCCCGCCGGGAACATCTGGACAAGCTCATCGAACCAGCCCTGGCAGAGGGGAAATGGGTGGTTTCGGATCGTTTTACGGATGCCACCTACGCCTACCAGGGCGGTGGCCGGGGCCTCTCTCGGGACAAGCTCCTGCAACTGGAAGCCTGGGTGCATGGGGGCTTCCAGCCCGACCTGACCCTGGTTTTTGACCTGGACCCGGCCATCGCTGCGGCACGCCTGGGGGGCACGGGCAATGCGCCGGATCGCTTCGAGCGGGAACCGGCGGAGTTCTTCCGTGCCGTGCGGGGTGCCTATCTGGAACGGGCGGCGGCGGACCCGGCCCGGGTGCGCCTCATCGACGCCTCCCGCACGCCGGACGCAGTCCGTGGGCAGCTTGAAGAAATCGTTGCCGGCCTGGCCTGAAGCATGAACCTTAAAAAGTCAGTTGATAAAACGCAGAGGCGCAGAGGCGCCGAGAAAACAAAGACCTGGCAAGCATCGGCGTCTCACCAAACGAGTGAAATACCCCCGAAAAATCCCGGAGTGCGCCTCGCCTCTTCATGAGACCGCCACCCACCAGACTACAGCCGCCAGCCAGAGCAGCAGCAGTAGCGCTGCCAGCGGTCGGGGCGAGGAGAGGGTCTCGTTCCCGCTTCCCCGTTTGTAGCCGGTGAACATGGCCAGAACCAGGTTTTCACGATGCATCAGACTGCCGGATACCACACCGGCCAGATGGATGAGTACGGCGCTCAACATGCCGACGGCCAGGACTTCATGCATCTCCTCCAGCAGATGTCCGCCGAAATCGTTGTAGACCGCCCAGCCGGTGAAACCGCTGAGCAAGCCAAGGCCAAGCAGCAGCAGGATGGCCCAGCCCCCCGCCGGGTTGTGGCCCACATGGTGGGCCGGCTTCAAGGCGAGGAGGCTCCCCAGGTAGGCCCGGAGCGCCGCCGGCCCCCGTACAAAATCCGCGAATCGAGCGTAACGGGAGCCGATGAAGCCCCAGGGCAGGCGAAACAGGCAAACCCCGAGCACGACGGCGCCGGCAATGACATGCACTAGGCGCAAGCTTTCGCTCTCCGCCGTCAGCCAGGCCAGGCCGAATCCCCCCGCCATCAGCCAGTGCCCGATACGCACGGGCCAATCCCAGACCAGGATTTTTCCCATGGCTAGCGGTGCAGCCCGGGTATGGCCAGGTCGTGCTCACTGTAGCGACCCGCTGCCGCACCCTGATGGCAGGCTTCGCAATTGGCGGCGGACTTGATCCGGGGATCGCGCCAGAATTTCGCCGGTACCTCGTCATGCTTGTGCAGGAAACGGGCTGTCCGGGTGATGCGAGGCGGATCGCCGGCCCGTCCCAGCCGCCCTTCGTCACCCGCATTTTTCTTGAGGAAGTCGCCAATTTCCAGCGCTGCCCGGGGGGTCACGGTCGCGTCAGTACCGAAGTGCTTGTTCAATCCGGACATGGTGCGCTGCCAGTCGGCAGCAGATAACAGGGCCGGCGGAAAGGCCAAGTGGCAGCTGCCGCATTCCGTCTTGTAGCTTGCGGGCATATTGGACGGCAGGGGCAGATGGTCGGCAAAGGCTGGCAGCGCCAGGCCGCAAAGCAGAATCAGGCCAAGTCCTTGCATATCAGCGCACCTCGCTCATGTAGGCCACAAAATCCGCCTTTTCCGCCGGGGTGCACAGGCGCCCGACGACCTCCTTGCAATTGCGGCCGAACCACTTTTCCACCTTCGCCGCATCCGCAAAGCGCTCCGGGTTGGCGGCGACCGCCATGGGGCGGATCGACTTGCCGGTCACCGCATGCTGGCCACCGTTTATCGGCTTGTCCGTATGGCAGCTCGTGCAGGCCGGCATCTTTTCACTGACGCCGAAGCGTTGGCGGAACAAGGCCTCCCCCCGTTTGGCGGACGGCGTAAAACCGGCCTGCAGGGCGGCGGCTTCAGCGGCATACGCCTGACGTATTTGTTGCGGGGTTTCGGCGTGGCAGGCCAGACTGGCCAGCAAGAGGCACAGGGTCGAGGCAAGTTTCATGGGGTTCTCCTTGAAAGAAAGCATGTCAAGGAGTCTAAAGAACCAAGCTTAAGGCGCCCTTATTGAATGGCTGCTGTTTGAAATACCGAGGCGCCGAGGATAATCAACCTAAAAATCTCTGTTTGAAACGCCGAGACGCCGAGACGCCGAGGAAAAACAAGAGGTTGGCGGCGTAACGCGCTTCACCCATTTGGTGAGACAGAAATCAAAGCCGTGTCTTTGTTTTCTCGGCGCCTCTGCGCCTCTGCGTTTAGTCAACTGCCCTTTTAAGGATCAAGAACTCGTAGGGTGGATGCGCTGCGCTTATCCACCCTACGGATTAGGGACGATTACCTCACTTCAGCACGAAATCAACCCGGGACAAACCAGCCTTGGCGCGGGCGTCGGAGGCAGTTGGCTTGTCCGGCGTCAGCTTCGGGGCGACCACGAAGACCCGGGTGGCGGGTACCTTGCCGGTGTTGATGAGCCAGTTTTCCGCAGCCCGGGCGCGCAGCTCGGCGAGACGACGCAGGTTATCGTCCGTGACCGGGATGTTGTCGAGAATGAGCTTTTCCATTTCCGCCGGGGGCAGGCTCTTGGCCAGGCCGATGAGGTTCTTCGGCTTGGCAAAGGATTCCGCCTTGTAGGCCTGGGCCAGGTACTTGGGCCACTCTTCCTTGCTCACCACCACCTCGTTCAGGGCACCCGCATCCTCGCCCTTGCCCACGGTTTCCTTGAGCTTCTGGGTCTTCACCTTGCGCTCGAGTTGGGCGCGCTTGTAGCCGTCCCCATC
The DNA here is from genome assembly GCA_043743785.1 of Rhodocyclales bacterium. Lineage (GTDB taxonomy): Bacteria > Pseudomonadota > Gammaproteobacteria > Burkholderiales > Rhodocyclaceae > JAQTNA01. The sequence goes on from JAYTVW010000097.1 coordinate 43,563, forward strand.
CGCCTGGGCATCGGCCCGGCCCACGATGTCCAGCCTGAGGGACGTCCGGTCGATGAGGGCCTTGGCCAGTTTCTGCAGCTTTTCTTCCTCGGGTTTCTTGATGACGGTGCGGCCGCCATCGAACTCCAGCCAGCCCAGTTCCTCGCCACCGCCAAAGAGATTGCCCAGGAGGACGAAGGGTGCGGTGACGGCCTTGGCCAGCAGATTCAGGATGACCTTGATGACGATGCCGCCCACGCTGAACTGGGGATCGTCCAGGGAACCGCTCACCGGCAGGTTGATGTCGATTTCGCCCCGGCTGTTCCTCAGGAGCGCCACTGCCAAGAGTACCGGCAGCTTGGTGGCATCCGGGCTATCCACCTTTTCGCCGAAGGTCAGCTGGTCAAGGAAGACGTGGTTTTCCGCCTGCAGCTTGCGGTTCTGGATGGAGTAGCGGATGTCCACCGACAGCTTGCCCTTCTCGATGGCGTAGCCGGCATAGCGACCCGAATAAGCGGAGAGGCCCGCCAGTTCCACGCCGCTGGCGGCGGCGGTCAAGTCCAGATACAGCTCCTGGGACAAGGGATTGACTTTACCGGCGATCTTCAGCGGCGCCGTGCCGTCCACGGCGCCTGCCAGATCCACCACGGCCGTCGTGCCCGGCTCGGAGGACAAACCGGTGACGCTGCCCCCAAGGCCGGTCAGGTTGGCGGAGTAGTTGGGCTTGATGAAAAAGTCGCTGTAATTCACCCGGCCGTTCTGCAGGCTGACTCTGTTCACCCGTACCCGGTAGGCCGGTGGCAGAGGCGAGGACTGTTCGGGAAGGGTGGCGACCGTTGTCGAGGAAGGGGCGGGCTGGATGGCGGGCGGCGTCTTTGTTGGTGCGCTCGTTGGCGCTGTTGTTGGTACAGCCGCCGTCGCCGGCCCGTCGGACGCCACCAGCTTTCGCAAGGCCAGAGTGCCGTCCGCATTCACCACCAGCTTGGCGTAGAAATCCGACAAGGCGACTTCGGTAAGGGAAAGGTCCAGGGGCAGCTTGCCCCCCAGGGCCAGGTCAATACCGGACAAGCGCAGGCGTTTCCACTTCAAGAGGTCCGCGTCGTTGAGCTTGTCAATGAGGCTCAGGTCCATGAGGCCCAGGCTGCCCCGGAAGGCCGCCTTGAGGGGGGCTTTCACGGGCATCTCGAAACTCAGGCTGCCCTTGCCATCCAGGGCACCCCGGGTCACCAGCATGTGGGGGAAATGATTGGCGTAGGCCTGTAGCGGCACCAGGTCCAGGCCCTTCAGGTCCAGCTCAAACTTGCCTTGCAGGGGCGCGAGGCCGAGTGTGCCGGCGAGGGTCAGGGAACCGCGGCGACCCAGTCCGGTCTTCAGAGTCAGGCTGGATGTGCTGCCCTTGGCCGTACTGAACTTGTCCACCGTGAGATTGAGTCCCTCCACCAGCACCGGCAGATGACTCTTGTCCTGCCGGTCCTCCAGCCTTGCGGCCCAGCCTTCCAGGGCCAGTTTCTGCACCGTCACTGTCCAGCCGGGGGCATCGGGAGCGGCTTTCCTTGGGGCGGGCACCTTGCCAGCGGAATGTGCCGAAGAGGGCGCTGGGGGCAGGAGTTTTTCCAGGCTGAACTGGCCGTCCGCTTCTCGCGCCGCCATCAGCTTGCCACCCACCGCCTTGATTTCCGCCAGCACGAGTTCGTGCTTGTCGGTGTCCGCCACACCGGCGAGGGAGATGGACTCCAGGCTAAAGGCGGCGGTCTTTTCACCGGCCACGGCCAGCCGCAGGGACTTGAGGCCCAGGGACAGGTCCGACTTGCCCTTGGGCACGCCGCCAAGCAGGGCCAGCTTCACCACTTTGGCTTCCAGGCCTTCCAGGCTGGCGCTGACGGGCTTCACGGGCATCTGGTCGGTGAAGGCCAGCCGACCACCTTCGAGACGAAACTCCGCCAGACTCAGGGCCAGGGGGGCGGCCTTTTCTTCGGATTTTGGCTTGGTGGCATCGGTTTTCGGCGGGGCAAGGGCCGTCTTGGCGGGCAGCACCAGATGGGCCAGGGACAGGCTGCCGTCCTTGAGGCGGGTAACGGCCAGTTCCGGCCCGTCGACGGCCACGGAATCCAGGTCCAGCTTGCCGGCCAGGGGTTCAAAGGATTTCAGCGCCACCTTCAGGGCCGCCAGCTTGAAGAGGGGCCGGCCATCCTTGTACTGGGCGTCGAGTTTCCTCAGGGCGGCGCTGCCGGATAGGCGGACAGTCGCCGGCTTGCCCTCCGGCTGGGAAAAGACCAGGGCCAGCTTGCTGTCCAGGCGCGCCGAGGGCAGCTTGAAGGCCAGCTCCACCGGCACGTAATCCGCGTAACGGGTCAGATCCAGATCCGTTACATCCAGTTGCAGCGCCGCTTCCTTGTCCGTACTGAAAGGCCGCAGCTTGCCCCCCAGGGAAAGGGGCGCCCCATCCACCTTGAGCGCCAGGGCCGGCTGCACGAAGACATCCAGCTTGGAAGGCAGGTTGGAGACGAAGGGCACGCCCACGTTAAGATCGCTCACGCGGTGCAGCCTGCCCACGGGCTTGTCTTCGAATTCGACCTTCCCGCCGCTGATGCGGATGTTGTACACGGCGTACTGCGCCTTGGGCTCCGTATCCGGCTTGTTTACGAATTCCTCGATCAGGTCCGTGATGTTGTAGCTCTTGTCCCCGTTGCGCACCAGATGCACCCGGGGGCCAGCCAGGGATACCTCGCTCAGCACCGGCGCCAGGCGGAACAGGGATTCGGCTTGCACGTTCACATACAGTTCGTCAAAGCCGAGCAACTCCCCCGCCCCGGCCTTCTCGCCGATGCTGAAGCCCTTGATGCGGGCGGAGAGGGCATAGGGATTGATCGCCAGTTCGGCGATACGCACCGGCCGGTGCAATTTTTCAGACAGGAGATTTTCGGCGAAGGGCCGCAGAAAATGGGGCAGTGCCAGGAAACCCAGCAAGCCCACCAGCACCACCAGGGCCACGGCACCGATGAGGATTTTCTTCAACAGAGGCCGTGTTTTGAGGGCGTTCATGGCGAGTCTCGGCATTGATGCGTAGCCGCGAATTTTACCCCGCCCTCCTCTGGGGAACAGGCGGCAATTCGTTAAATTTGCCTTTGTCGCGGCACTATTCCGGGTACGTAGACGTTGATGCGGTTCGCTACGCTCAGCACATCCTACCAAGTAAGGGGAAATACTATTGGAAATCCCGGGACTCGGTGTGCAAGCGCCCCAGCAACTCGGTGCGATCCACCAGACGGCCGGCGATGAGATGCACCACCTCCCCCTTGGGTCCGGACTTTTCCACCTTGCCATACACCGCCAGCAGCCGGGCCGTGAGCAATTCCCGGCGGTGGCGTTCCGCCAGGCTCTTCCATACCACCACGTTGAGGTTGCCCGTCTCATCCTCCAGGGTGATGAAGGTGACGCCGGAGGCCGTGCCAGGCCGCTGGCGGCAGGTGACGATGCCGGCGGCCCGTACGATCTGCCCAGGCTGGGCGCCCTGCACCTCCGCCCCCGTCATCAGGCGCAGGGAAGTTAGCTTCTCCCGCAGCAGAGCCAGGGGATGGGCCTTGAGGGACAGGCCGGTGCTACCGTAATCCGCCACCACGCTCTCCCCCGCCGAGGTAGCGAACAGGTCCGGCTGGCGCTCGAGAAAGCCCGTGCCGGCAAACAACGGCCCGGCGTCCGTCACGCCCAGTGCCTGCCACAGAGCCAGGCGGCGGTGCCCTGACAGGGACACCAGGGCATCCGCCGCCGCCAGGGCATCCAGTTCCCGCTTCGCGAGCATCGCCCGGCGGGCCAGGTCCGGCACATCGGCAAAGCCTGCCGCCTCCCGCGCCGCCTCGATACGCAGCCCGGCCTCCCGAGAGAGGCCCTTGATGCGGTTGAGGCCGAGACGGAGAGAAGGAAGGTCGATAGCTTGTAGGGGCGAACTTGTTCGCCCATCAGCGTTTGTCTGGGCGAACAAGTTCGCCCCTACAGCGGCATCCCCCGGTTCTGCTCCCTCCAGCGCGCACTCCCAACCGCTCACCGTCACATCTGCCGGCAGGACGGCGACGCCATGGCGACGCACATCCTGAACGATCTGGGCGGCGGAATAAAAACCCATGGGCAGGCTGTTGAGGAGCGCGCAGGCGAAGGCCGCCGGTTCATGGCATTTGAGCCAGGCGGAGACATACACCAGCAGGGCAAAACTGGCGGCATGGGATTCGGGGAAACCGTACTCGCCGAAGCCCTGGATCTGGCGAAACAGGCGTTCCGCGTAGTCCGCCGCATAGCCCCGGGCCAGCATGCCGGCCAGCAGCTTGCCCTGGAATTTATCCAGGCCGCCCTTCCGTTTCCAGGCCGCCATGGCGCGGCGCAACTGATCCGCCTCCCCGGCGGTGAAGCCTGCCGCCACCATGGCCAGCTGCATGACCTGTTCCTGGAAAATGGGCACCCCCAGGGTGCGCTCCAGCACCTTCTTGACAGCCAGACTGGGGTAGTCCACCGGCTCCAGACCCTGGCGCCGCCGCAGGTAGGGATGAACCATGCCACCCTGGATAGGACCGGGCCGCACGATGGCCACTTCGATCACCAGATCGTAGAAATTCACCGGCTTCAGGCGCGGCAGCATGGACATCTGAGCGCGGGATTCCACCTGGAACACGCCGATGGTGTCGGCCCGGCCGATCATTTCGTATACCGCCGGGTCTTCGGGGGGGATGGAGGAGAGAGTCAATGGTTCGTAGGTCAGGTTCCGCCAGGAACCTGACATTGCCGCGAGGGTGTCAGGTTGCTGCGCAACCTGACCTACACGTACACGCCAGCCATTCACCAGATCCAGGCAGCGGCGAATGGCGGTGAGCATGCCCAGGGCCAGCACGTCCACTTTCAGGAGACCCAGGGCATCCAGGTCATCCTTGTCCCACTGGATGACTGTGCGGTCCGCCATGGCGGCGTTTTCCACCGGCACCAGGCGGGTGAGCTTGTCCCGGGCAATGACGAAACCGCCGGTGTGCTGGGACAGATGGCGCGGGAAGCCGATGATTTCATGCACCAGTTCCGTCAGCAGGCGGATGGTCGGATTTTGCGGATCGAAACCGGCATCCAGAAGGCGCTCCGGCTTGATCTTTTTGCCGTCCCACCAGGACATGGAGCGGGCCAGCCGGTCCACCTGATCCAGGGACAGGCCCAGGGCCTTGCCCACATCCCGTAGCGCGCTCTTCGGCCGCCAGGTGATGAGGGCGGCGGCCAGGGCCGCCCGCTCCCGGCCGTACTTGGCATAGAGGTACTGCATTACCTCTTCGCGGCGCTGGTGCTCGAAATCCACGTCGATATCCGGCGGTTCGTTCCTTTCCTTGGACAGGAAGCGCTCAAAGAGCAAGGAGGCCCTTGCCGGGTCCACCTCCGTAATGCCCAGGGCGTAGCACACCGCCGAATTGGCCGCCGAGCCGCGCCCCTGGCAGAGGATGCCGCGGCTGCGGGCGAAGACCACCACGTCGTGCACCGTGAGGAAGAAGGGTTCGTAGGCCAGCTCCCGCACCAGGGCCAACTCCTTTTCCACCAGCTCCGAGACCGGCGCCGACACGCCGGCCGGATAACGCCGGGCCAGGCCCGCCAGAGTCAGCATCCGCAGGTGGGAAGTCGGGGTCTCGCCGGGGGGCACGATTTCCCGGGGATACTCGTAGCGCAGTTCCTCAAGGGAAAACGTGCAGCGAGCCGCCACCGAACAGGTTTCCGCCAGCAGTTCCGGCGGATAAATGCCAGCCAGGCGCCCCAGACTGCGCAGGTGCCGTTCGCCGTTGGGCAGCAACTCGAAACCGCAGTCCGCCACGGGCCGGCCGACCTGGATGGCGGTGAGCACATCATGCAGGCGCTTGCGGCTGCGCAAATGCATGCGCACCCCGCCGGCCGCCACCAGGGGCAGGCCGGATTCCGCCGACACCTGCCGCAGCATGTCCAGCCGCCCCTGGTCGTCCACTCCCCGCAGCAGTTCCACCGCGAGCCAGGCGCTGCCCGGGAAGCGGGCGGCGAGCCAATGAGCATCTGTTGTGGAACGGCAATTCATGGAAACGCCGCGGCGCCGCGGCGGCGGG
>JAYTVW010000098.1:0-60182 GCA_043743785.1 Rhodocyclales bacterium
GTCTTTTCGTTCCCCTGCGGCGTTACGCCCGCCCTTACATGGCTCGCTTAGCGCTGCCGTCCGCGCCTTGCAGGGAAACGAAAATCCGGCGCCATCGGGTACATTTATTTCCGGCAATCGCCTAAGGATTCAGGGGGTTGCCGCGCGCAAATATCGCTAATCAGGAAAAGTTCTCAATACCGCTTTACAGGCAAGGATATTTTGTTAAGATGAGAACATTTCTCGTTTGCGTTCTCATCAACCTGTTGTTTGCGGCAGGGCAGGCGCAAAGGATGGCACTTCTTTTCAGTCCTTGCCGGAGCACTTCCCATGCAGCTACGTACCCTGACCGCCACAATTCTCGCCGCCTTCGGCGCGCTCTCCACGCTTCCCGCCCATGCCGCCGATGACACTGCGGCCCTCAAGGCCCGGCTGGAAATCATGGAACAACAGATGCTGCAGCTCAAGGCGGAGCTGGCCCGGGTGAATGCCAAGGCGGACGACGCCAACGCCCGTACCGATGCCCTGGCGGCCCATCAGGAATCCGCGCCAGCCTTTGTTGTGGGTGGCAGTTCCGGCGGCAAGCCGGACCTGGCCGCCGGCCAGACCTCCCTGTTCGGCTACGGCGAGATCAACTACACCCGCCCCCGGCAGGATACGGCCCAGTCCCAGGCCCAGGCGGATGTGCGCCGCGCCGTCATCGGCATCGGCCACCGCTTCAACGACAAACTGAAGCTCATTTCCGAGTACGAATTCGAGCACGCCATCACCTCCGCCACGGACAAGGGCGAGGCCGAGGTGGAGCAGTTCTATGTGGATTACAAGCTCTCCGACCGCATGACCCTGAAGGCCGGCCTGTTCCTCATGCCCATGGGCCTCCTCAACGAAAACCACGAGCCGACCCATTACTACGGCGTGCAGCGGAACGAGGTGGAGACCCGCATCATTCCCACCACCTGGCGTGAAGTGGGCCTGGGCCTCTACGGCACCCTGGATTCCGGCCTGCAGTACGACGCGGGAATGACCACCGGCTTCTCCATGCACAAGTGGGATACGACCCTCGGCCCTGGCTCACCCCTGCTTACGATGCACCAGGAAGGCCAGATGGCCGCAGCCCGGGATCTGGCCTTCTACGGCGCCCTGCATTATGTCGGCGTGCCGGGACTGCGTTTCGGCGGCGGCCTGTGGAGCGGCAATTCGGGTCAGGGTAATAGTCCGCACCTGGCGAATGCCGGCACCCCGGATCTTTCGGGCATCAGCGGTCGCATCACCCTGTGGAACCTGGATGCCACCTATAGCCTGGGCAACCTGGATCTGCGCGCCCTCTATGCCCAGGGCAGCATCAGCCAGGCGGGGGCCATCAATGATGTGCTGCTGGCGGCCAATCCGGCGCTTACCGCAGGCTTCGTTCCGGCCAAATTCGACGGCGGCTACGTCCAGGCCTCCTACCGGCTCTTCGAGCGGGGCGACTTGGCTCTGACGCCCTTCCTGCGTTGGGAACGCTACAATACACAGCTTGAAATGCCTGCAGGCTACGAAGCCTCGGCCGATCCGCTCAATAACGAGCGCGTCATCACGGCCGGTGCCAGCCTGTTCCTGACGCACAACGCCGTCTTCAAGGCTGATTACCAGAAGTTCCGCGCGGACCCCACCAAGGACCGGGTGAACCTGGGTGTCGGCTTCGCCTTCTGAGCCTCAGATGATGCAAAAGTCTCCGGTACGGCCAGTGCGTAGCGTACTTGTCGCCTGCCTGATTTCCCTGGCCGCCGCCTGGACCCTCCCGGTGGCGGCGGACACCGTCTACCAGGCGCCGGAGGCCTTCGTTACCGAGGCCTTCGGCACGCCGCCGCCACCGGCTTTCCTTTGGCTGACGGCGCCGCTGCAGGCCGCGCTCCAGCCCTTGCTGGGCCACGCCTATCCCCAGGCCCGGGTGCGTTACTGGCGTGCCGGCGACACCACCGCCTGGATCCTGGAGGAAATCGGCAAGGAATATCCCATCACCGCCGGCTTCCTGGTGCGGGACGGACATATCGTGCGGGCGCGGCTCTTGGTGTATCGGGAGGCCCGGGGCGGTGAAATCCACCTGCCGGCCTTCCTCAAGCAATTCGACGGCGCCCGGCTCGACGGCAGCGGCGGCCTTAACAAGCACATCGACGGCATCACCGGCGCCACCCTGTCGGTGGATGCCATGCAGCGTCTGGCCCGCACGGCCCTCTATCTCGCTAGCCGATTGTCATGAATGCCGAGAAACGCATGCACCTGCGCCATTTGCACCGGCTGTTCGGCCTCACCGCCGCCATCGGTCTGGTGTGGCTGAGTTTCACTGGCCTCATCCTGATCTACGGGGATGTGTTTGATCTGGCAAAGAAACCCCTGCCAGCGTGGCTGGCCCGGTCCTACGGCGCGGAAGGGGCCGTGCGTCTTTCCGCCGGGAAGCACGTCCTGGCCTTCGATGGCCGCTGGTCGTTCGATGGCCGGCCCATCAACGTGGTGCTGCACGCCCCGCGCCTGCTGCTGCAAGGCCCTGCCGGCCTGTATTACGCCGTGGCGGATGACGGCCTGGTCCTGCTCATGGAAGACGGTACCCTGGTGGAATCCCTGCCGGCCGCCACCTTCGGCGGAAGCCGCCTCTCCCGGGCCGGCGGGGATGCCGGCAGGGTTTGTGTTGGCGACATCCGCCTGCGCTGCACCACGGACGGTGCCGAGTGGCGAGAAGCCGTGAACAGCCTGCCGCCCTTGTCCGCCGTGACGGCGGCCGAGGACATGCCCAGCGTGGAACGTCTGATCCTCGACCTGCACGCCGGCCGCTTCCTTGGCCCCTTCAAGACGGCAGCATGGACGATCTTCAGCGTCGCCATGCTGTTCCTCGCCTGGTCCGGGCTGCGCCTGGCCCTGGTCAAGCGCCACAAGCCCGGCGCCCTGAGCAAAGCCCGCCGCAGCCTCTAAGCGTTTTTCATGGGATCAGTCCCGGGGCAGCAACCTGAGCACGATGGAATCCCAACGCACCGTCACCCCGGGCAGCACGCCGACGGTGGTTTCCCCCGTCAGTTCCTGCAGCGCGGGCCGGCCGTAGGCGTCCCCCTCGAGGCGATACACCGTCAGCAGGCGATCCGTCGGGTGGGCCAGCCAGTATTCCTTCACCCCGGCCCGTTCATAGACTGCCAGTTTCCGTATCTGGTCATGGCTGGCGGAAGAAGGCGAAATCACCTCCAGCACCCAATCCGGCGCGCCCCGCACACCCCTGGGGGTCAGCTTCGCCGGATCGCACACCACCAGCACATCCGGCTGGACCACCGTATCCACCTGATCCTCGGGGCAGTCCGCCTGGCAGAGAAACACATCCACCGGCGCCACCAGCACCCGGCAGGGCTGATCGCCCAGTGCCGTGCGTAGCTGGTGGAACACCTCCCCCGCCAGGGTCTGGTGGTCGAGGGACGGCGCTGGCGCCATCAGAAAGGCGGCGCCGTCGATCAATTCATAGCGCACGTCCTCCGGCCACAGGCGGTAGTCCGCATACGTATAGCTTGTTTTGTCGCGCAGTGCGTAGCCCATGGTGGCCTCCCGGAAAAATCTAGCGCCAGTTTAAGGAAAACCAGGGCGGAAGTCATTTCGGCTCCTGACTAGCGCGAATCTTCAGCCAGCCTGTTGTGGGGCCGGATTCATCCGGCCATGGCGGGCTAAAGCCCGCCCCACAAGAGTGTACTCGACTGAAAGTGGCTGCTCTTGGAACAGCAGATGAAGATTAGCGATAATCAGATTTCGGCTTGAGGCACCCGTAGCGAAGGTCCCGTGACCTGCCTGACGTACAATCCGGCCACTCTCAGGTTTCAGGGCACGGGCCCTGGCCAAACGTCTGGAAACCCCTATGTCCCCGATCCTGCCCCGCCTGCGCATGCTTCTTGCCGGCCTTGCCGCCTCGCTATTGGTGGCCGTTGTCTACGCCGCCCCGCTGCCAGCCCTCAACATCGACATCAAGCAGACCTCCGTGTCCGGCATTTCCTCCGGCGGTTTCATGGCCGTGCAGTTCCAGGTAGCCCACTCCAGCATCATCAAGGGCGCCGGCATCATCGCCGCCGGCCCCTGGAACTGTGCCCAGGGCGACGTGATGACCGCCACCACGAAATGCTCCTGCACCCTGCCCACGGGCGTCTGCCAGGTTAGCGCCACCAGCACCAACGTGCCGAGCTTGGTATCCGCCACCCGCCAGGCGGCCGCCAAGGGTCTCATCGACGATCCGGTAAACCTCACGGGCCAAAAGGTATATACCTTTGCTGGCGGCAAGGATGGCACGGTGCCCAAGCCGGTAGTGGTCCAGTTGGGCGACTACTACCGGGCCTTTGGCTTGCCCCTGAGCAGCCTGTCTGCCGTGGTCAAGGCGGAGGCGGGCCACACCATGCCCACCATGGATTACGGCGTGGCCTGCGGTATCACCGGCGAACCCTACATCGGCCAGTGCGGTGTGGACGGTGCCCGGGACATCCTCGCCTGGATCTACGGTCCTCTCAAGGCTCGCCAGGCCGCCACACCCAAGGGCAAGTTCATCCAGTTCGACCAGAAACCCTATGAGCCGAGCACCGGCTGGTTTTCGTTTGCAAAGACCGGCCTGGACAGCACTGGCTGGCTCTACGTGCCGGAAGCCTGCGCCAAGGGCCAGGCCTGCCGACTGCACATCGCATTTCACGGCTGCAAGCAGGGCCAGAGCTACCTGCCCCTTACCCTGGTGGGCGGCGGCAGCGACCTGTATTACGGCACCACCTTCGTGAAACACGCGGGCTATGACGCCTGGGCCGACGAAAACAAGCTGGTGATCCTCTTTCCTCAGGCCGTGTCCACCTGGAACAACCCCAACGGCTGCTGGGACTGGTGGGGCTACACCGACGGCCACTACGCCGACAAGCAGGGCATCCAGATCCGCGCTCTGAAGAGCATGGTGGATCGCCTGAGTTCCGGCGCCCACTGAAGTAGTCAAAAACCCGGCAATGTCGGGTTAAAACCCGACCTACAATCAATCCCCTGGTTTCCCCTGAGTGAGCGCGTTCATGTCCCTGCCCCACGCCTTCCGCCCCATCCGTGAAGACGGCAACGCCGTCATCATTCTCGACCAGGCCGAACTGCCCCACCGGGTGGTAGAAGCACGCCTCGAAACTTTGGCCCAAGCCGCCCACGCCATCCGGGAAATGCAGGTGCGGGGTGCGCCCCTCATCGGCGCCACGGCCGCCTGGGGCATGGCCCTGGCCATGGCTGCCGATGCCTCGGACCATGGCCTGGAACATGCGGCGGCCCTGCTGGGAGCCACCCGACCCACGGCGGTGAATCTACACTGGGCGATCAAACGCCTCCTGGATGTACTGAGGCCTCTGGTACCCGCCGCCCGGGCGGCGGCTGCGCGACAGGAGGCCCGGGCCGTGTGTACGGAGGACGCGGCCGCCAACCGGGCCATCGGCGAACATGGCCTGCCCTTCATCGCCGGACTGGCCCTGCGCCGCCCGGTCAATGTCATGACCCACTGCAATGCCGGTGCCCTGGCCACCGTGGCCTGGGGCACGGCCCTGGCCCCCGTCTATGCTGCCCGCGCAGCGGGCATTGCCGTGCATGTCTGGGTCTCCGAGACCCGCCCCCGCAACCAGGGCCTGCTCACCGCCTGGGAGATGCGCCAAGCCGGCATTCCCCATACCCTGGTAGCGGACAACGCGGCGGCCCATCTCATTTCCAGCGGCCAGGTGGACCTGGTCATCGTTGGCGCCGACCGCATCGCCGCCAATGGGGACGTAGCCAACAAGGTGGGCACCTGCCTCAAGGCCCTGGCCTGCCGGGAATGGAAAGTGCCATTTTTCGTTGCTGCCCCTGGCTCCACCCTGGACTGGGACTGCCCCACGGGCGCAGCCATTCCCATCGAGGAGCGGAGCGGCGAGGAAGTGCGCCAGATCAGCGGCCTGGATGATCGGGACCGGGGCGCCACGGTGCACGTGGTGCCGGATGCCACCCACGTGGCCAACCCGGCCTTCGACGTCACCCCGGCCCGCTTCGTCACCGCCATCATCACCGAGCGGGGCAGCATCGCCCCGGACTGCCTTACGGCGCTGTACCCGGAGCGGCAGGGATAAACCAGGAAAAGGCAGTTTATTCAACGCCGAGACGCCGAGGAAAAACAGAATGTTGGCCGTGCTATTTGCTTCCCGGCTACTGAGACCTCGATGCTGGCCATGCCTTTGTTTTCTCGGCGCCTCTGCGCCTCGGCGTTTCAAATAGGGCTTCCAGAATGAATGAATTCGAATTGCGCCGGCAGGTGCTGGACACGGCAAGGGGGCTGGCGGCGGCGGGACTGAACAAGGGCAGCGCCGGCAATGTCAGCGCTCGCTGGGGCGACGGATTCCTCGTCACGCCCTCCGGCATGGCCTACGAGAAACAAATGCCGGCGGACATGGTCTTTGTAAGCCTTGCCGGCGTGGCAAGCGGGCCGCAACTGCCCTCATCCGAGTGGCGTTTCCACCGGGACATCTACGTGGCCCGGCCGGAAGCCGGCGCCGTGGTACATGCCCATTCGCCCTTCGCCACGGCCCTGGCCTGCCTGGGGCGGGACATCCCGGCCTTTCACTACATGATCGCCCGCTTCGGCGGCGCCACCTTGCGTTGCGCCCCCTACGCCACTTTCGGCAGCCAGGCACTCTCGGACCAGGCCCTGGCCGCCCTGGAAGGCCGCAACGCTTGCCTGCTGGCCAACCATGGCATGCTGGCCTTCGGCCGGAACCTGGGCCAGGCCATTGATCTGGCCGTTGAACTGGAAACCCTCTGCGAACAATACTGGCGTGCCTGCCAGATCGGCCAGCCTGTCATTCTCCCCGGCGAGGAAATGGCCCTGATGCTGGAAAAATTCCGCACCTACGGCAAGCCGCCGGCTCAATAGATAGTGCGCAGAAATAGCCCCACCAGCTCACGAATCGGCGACAAGATGAGCCGGTGCCTGGCCCTGGGCTTTCTGCTTTTGTTCGCAGCCCTTCCCGGCTGCACCTTCGCCGGGTCCATACGGGATGCGGAAATCGCGGAATGCCGCAGCGGTGAAATCGCCACCTGGCAGGATGGCAGGGACCGGCCCGTCACCGGAGCGGTCCTCCTTTTCGCCTATCGCCACGATGGCGCGCCGCCCTGGTTCGAGCGTGCCGAGGTGGAGAAGCGGCTGGCGCAGGCGGTGCGGGGCTGGGCACCCTGCGGCGTTCCCGTGGCTACGGCAACTGACGGCTCGGGCGCGATTGTGGTGCAGTGGACCGAGGCCGGCAGCCGGGGGAACTTTGGCCTGGCCAATCTCGGGCAACGCACCCTGTCCCTGGGGCCGAGCGCCTTTGGCCTCTTGCACAGCCACAATCCCGGCCATGATGCCCTGCAAACCCTGCAGATGGTGATTTCCCACGAAATGGGGCACTTCTTCGGGCTTATAGCCCATTCACGCCGCTGCGTGGACGTGCTTTCCTACTATGACGCAGCCGGCGCAAAATGCTTCACCCGGAACCCGGCCGGCATGCCCCCGGGCGTCGAATATCGTTCCATCCTGCCCACGGCCTGCGACATCGCACGCTGCCGCGCCGTTAATCGACTTGATTAGCGCTGAATTTCACTCGGTGATGTCATCAATCGTCAGGCCCAGTTCCGCCATGCGCGCTTCAATTTTGGCGATCGCCTGGGCGGGCGTCATTTTCACCCCGGCTTTGCTGGTGGCAGGCGTTTTTTGCGGCGTGGGTGCTGCGGATTGCTTGCTCGTTTTTGCGGCGATGTCGCGCGCGGGTTTCGCCGGTTTCGCGGCGACCTTGACGGGGGGCGGCGTTTCCCGCGCACTGGCGCGCTTCGGCGGTGGTGGGGTTTCATCCATTTCAATGCCGAACACATCGCCCAGCAGCGCATCGTCGAGCACCCGGCCGGCTGCCGGGGCGCGCTTGGGCAAACCTTGGTCTGCCTGGCTGACCAGATCCTGGGCATCCACCTGCCGTAGCTTGAAGATCAAATCCGGCTGTTGATCCAGGCGCGTGCCCACCCCATACAACACGGCGGCAATGTGCTTGCACATATAGGCGCCGTCCGGGCAACTGCAGTTGAAACTGATTTCCCTGGGGGCCGGGAAGAGCCCGCTGCGGGGCGTGCAGATGTGCTGCATCACGGCGCTGGAAAGTTTCCCCTGCAAGAGTTCCACCAGCGAATCGATGGAGCCGGCGCAGGCCGTGCCGATATCTTGCCACTGTTTCGGCGGCACCGCGGCCACCTTGACGATGACTTTGTAGAGGCTCGAACCCATGACCTGGCCATGCACCTCGCCGGCCCGAATCCGAAAGTCGATGACCGAACCATTGCGCACATAGGTGCGCCCCCGGGGCAGGCGGTTGGCATAGTCGCTGTAGGCTTCCAGGTTGTCACACCAGGCCTTGCCCCAGAATGTCCGGGCGATGGCGCCGCGAAAGGATTCGATGGGGGAGAAATCGAGGCCCGATTTCTTAGCCTTGGCGGCGACTTTTTCGGCCTTTTTGCGTCGCTCCGCCACCGGCACGTAGGGTTTCCAGCCGTAGTAGCTCATGGGTTTCGTCTCATTTTTCCAGTGCGCTGTGAATATCGAGTTTGACCAGATCAAGGAGATCCCGGTCGCTCATCTCGGTCAGCAGCAGTTCTGCGCCGCCCTCCAGCACATCCTTGACCAGTTGTGCCTTTGATTCGATCAACTGATCGATGCGGTCTTCAATGGTGCCGCGGCAGACGAACTTATGCACCAGCACATTCTTCTGCTGGCCAATGCGAAACGCCCGGTCGGTGGCCTGGTTTTCCACTGCGGGATTCCACCAACGGTCGAAGTGAATGACATGGGATGCCGCCGTGAGGTTGAGTCCGGCGCCACCCGCCTTGAGGGAGAGGACAAAAAAGGGCGTCAATTCGTCTTCCTGAAAGCGCTTGACCAGGGCGCGCCGCTTGGCCACCGGCGTGCCCCCATGCAGCACCAGACCCTCGCGACCGAAAAGGGCGCCGAGAAAGGCTTTGAGCGGCTCCGTGGTTTCGCGAAACTGGGTGAATACCAAGACTTTTTCCTGCTTGGCGGCGATCACCTCGATCAGTTCCCGCAAGCGCGTGAATTTACCACTGTCGTCGGCGGCCCAGGCCCCATTCCCCAGCCATTGGGAAGGATGATTGCAAATCTGCTTGAAGCGCATGAGGAAAGACAAGACGACGCCCTTGCGGCCGATGCCTTCGGCTGCCGCCAGGGCGCTGGCCAGGTCGGACACGGCCCGCTGATAGAGTGCGGCCTGGGCGGCACTCAGGTGGCACCAGGCCTTGAGTTCCGTTTTGTCCGGCAGATCGCTGATGACCCGCTTGTCTGTTTTCAGGCGCCGCAGGATGTAGGGTTGCACCAGGGTCCGGAGAGGGCCGAAATGTTCGGCTTTCGCCAGTTGCTTCGCAAAATTGGCGAACTGCTTGTCCGTGCCCAGGAGGCCGGCATTGGTGAAGTCGAAGATCGACCAGAGATCGGACAGGCGGTTTTCCACGGGGGTGCCGGTCAGGGCGATGCGGGCGCCGGCCTGGAGCTTCTTGACCTGCCGGGTCTGTTTGGCCGCCGGGTTCTTGATGGCCTGGGCTTCATCAATCACGAGGAGGCGCCAGCGCAGGCTTTCCAGTAGGGGCAGACGCAACAGGCTGCCGTAGCTGGTGATGACCAGATCGACGTCCGCCAGACTCTCCGCCGTCAGCAGGTGCAGTTCGGCGGCGGGTAGGGCGGATGGGTGGGCCACCAGGAGGCGCAGGCCGGGGGCAAAACGTTGGGCTTCATCGGCCCAGTTGGCGAGGAGGGAGGCGGGGGCCACCAGCAGGCTGGGGCCGCCGTGGGGGTGTTCCCGTTTCAGCACCAGGAGCAGGGATAGTACCTGCATGGTCTTGCCCAGTCCCATGTCATCGGCAAGGCAGGCCCCCAGCCCCAGCCGGGCCAGCAGATACAGCCAGCGCACCCCTACTTGCTGATACGGCCGCAAGCTGGCCCGGAGTTCCTGTGCGGGATCGACCTGGGCCAGGCCCTCCGGCTGACGCAGGCCCTGCAGGGTTTCCGCCAGCCAGGGGCCGGCCACCAGTTCGGACCACTCGGCATCGGCGGAGTCGGCCCCATCCTTGTCGAGGGAGGCGCCGGCCATGAGGCGCATGGCCTCGGCAAACGGCAGGCCACTTTCCGCCGCCATCTTTTCGATGTTCTGGAAGCGCGCCAGCATGCTTCCGAGCTTCTTGCTGTCCACCTCGACCCAGCGCCCCCGAATCAGCTGCAGTCCCTCGGTGCTCTTCAGCAAGTCCCGGATCTCGGCAGCACTCAGGCGTTCCCCATCAAGGGTCACTTCCATGTTGAAATCGAGCAAGGCGTCCTTGCCCAGGAGCGACGGGGGCCGCGACCCCAGGCTGGCCTTGACCAGGGCACGGGCCGGGCGGCCCGTCTGCCAGGTCCGGGGCGCGCGTACGATAATGCCGGCGGCTTCAAGCTTGGGCACGTCGCAGAGAAACTGGTAGGCCTCCAATGGCGTCCAGCGCAGCGGGTGGTAGATTTCTCCGCTCTCCACCATGTCCCGCAGCCAGAAGCAGTTTTCCGCGCCGGCCTGCACCGGTTCGAGCAAGGAGAGGAGTCGTGCCCGGTTCGAACCGAATTCGCTCAAGGCCTGGGAAAGCGGCTGGTGCTGGGCCTTGCCCTGGGCCGACAGGCGCGAGGTATAGGTGGCAAGAAACGCGAAGGGGGCTTCCGGATCCTTGCGATTTTCCGCCAGGTTGAAAACCACCCGGCCCACCAGATGCCAGGCGGGATGGAGCGCCTTGAGGAAATCCTGGAGCGGCACCTCTGCTCTTGCTAATTCACTACGCAGCGCCGTATCCAGTTCAGACCACAGGCGCTGCAGCAGCTCCGTCGTCAGATAGTCCGCGCCGGGCATCAGCGGTGCATTGACCATCAAGGCATGGAACATCTGATCGTCGGGGGCGGCCACGTCCGACCCTTCGGGTGTGGCACACAAGGCCGTGACATAGCGCGCGGCAAACTCCCGCCACCAGGCGAAGACCGGCGGCAGTACGCTCCCCATTTCCGCGCCCCCCAGGTGGAGGAGGCCGTGCCCGCTGCCCCGGGCAAAACTGTCCGCGAGACGCTGCTGAAGGTCGGCGGGCAAGCCTGCCCCATCCGAATCCAGCACGAGTAAAAGATGGCCCTGGGGCGTCAATAACAGTGTCAGGGCGGAGGTGGTAACAAGTGACATCGTTATTGGCGTTCAGTCTACGAATGGTTACTGCGCATGCAGCTTGGCGGTCTGAATATGCCCTTGGCGCTGCAGTGGGATACTTTCCGCCCTGGCCGATGGGATAAGGCTCGCCGCAGGCTGCCAAAAGTCAAAAAACAAGCCAACGCGGCCGCTACTTGGTGAGCCGCATTGTAGACCATGAGCACCACTCGGGCGCCGGTTAGCGGCGCTGCAAAAGCGCGGAATTCCGGCGGAGGAATGGCCGTAGCTGCCCAGAAAATGGTGCTGAGGAGATGCCCCTGGCGTGACGAAGCCAAGGCTTGTAGGAGCGAGCTTGCTCGCGATTGATTGCCTCATTGCTACAGAGCGCGGGAATTCTTGGCCCCGCCGCCCCTGATAGCGGACTGGCAAGCCCCGGCTTCACTCCCGGGGGCGATGGGGGTTCAGGAAATCCCGTCCCTTCCTGGCCTGGAAGACCAGCGGTGCGCAGCGGGTTTCATCCTGGTAGATGCCCACGCAGTCCAGGCACTGGAAGCAGCGGTCATAGACGATACTGCCATTCCGGGCAATGGCGTCGTACTCGCAACGGGGGCGGCAGGTCTGGCAGGGCTTCCCGCATTCCTTCCTGCGCGCCAGCCAATTCCAGCGGCGCAGGCGCCCCCCCAGGGTGATCGCTGTGCCCAGGGGGCAGATGAAACGGCAGAAGAACTTGAAATAGACCGCCCCCAGCAGGACAAGAAGGGCCACCCAGGCCACGAAGGGCCAACTGCGATCGAAGCCCACGGTAATGGATGTCTTGAAAGGCTCCACTTCCACCAGCCGTTCCGCCAGTTGCGGCGCAAAGGCGGCGGCCAGCAACAAGGCCGCCAGGATCCCGTAGCGCCCCCGTTCCAGGATGTTTTCCAGCTGGGGAGGTAGTCGTCTTGCCTTTATCCCGAGACGCCGGGCCAGGAGTGCGATGAATTCCTGCAGGGCGCCGAAGGGGCACAGCCAGCCGCAGAAAGTGCCGCGGCCCCACACAACGAGGGATACCAGGGTGAAGGCGATGAGCAGCAGGGAAACGGGGTCGAACAGGAAGCTGCCCAAGCCCTGTCCCTGACGCAGGGTTTTGATGGCCCCGGTGAGTTGGACAATGGAAAGCTGCCCTTGGGCATACCAGCCGATGTATCCCAGGGTGAAGGCAAGATAGCCCAGCCGAAAGGCCGCCAGGCGGCGTTTGTCCCGGGAAACCCAGGCAGGCCGGGCCAGCACCACGGACAGGAGCACAAGGGCCACAGAGATGACTGCCAGTTCCCGCCAGTGGGCTTCCCAGGCCACCAGCCATTCCGGCAGGGGGGCCGGCGGGCGGGAAAAATAGCGCTCCGGTGGTGTGTATTCCAGGCTCAGGGTCTTGTGGGTGACAAGCGGATAGATCTGCCCCTTCTCCCGCACTACGTCCAGGCTGAAGGTGGCACTGCGCCCCGGGTCCAGGGCCGCCAGGGCAGGGGCCTTCAGCACCAGCAGGGTGTCGAGGGCCGGGGCGCCGGCCGGTGCACGCAGGTCCATATCCGCATCCCGCGCCTCCAGGGGTGCGCCATCCTGGCTCAACATGAGTCGGGACGGCACCGTGCCTCGCACGAAATCCGTTCCCAGCAGGGCATAGCGGCCTGCGGAGGCGATCCACCAGGCGGCCTGGCCTGGCTCCAGTTGTTGCATGAGCTGGGCGTAGCCCCCGTCCCCCAGCAGCGCCCGCCCCACGGTGGGGGCGTTCAGATAGCCCACATAGAGGTCAAGGAAGCCGTCGGCGGGCGCCGTGCGGGCTGGCTCGTCCAGTCCGGCGCCTTCCGTGCCGGCAAAGAGGGCCTCCACTTCGCCATTGGTCCAGCGCCGGTGGGCAATGTCACCGTTGCGCAGCAGGGCCGCGAAGTCCTTGGCTTCGAAAATTTCCGGGCGCACCTGAGCTGGCGGTGCCTGGCGACCTTGTCCGGCCAAACCAAGGCGGGCACGGGCCACGGCCAGGGCCGAGGTCAGAACCGTCTGGTTCACCACATGTATGGAGGCGGTGGCCTTGGTCACGCCGTCCAGGACCACCCGACCGTTGCCGCCTGCGTCCCGGTTGCGGCCGCCATAGGCGCTGGACACGGTAATGGCCTGTCTGACGTTCTTGCCCAGGTACTGGGCAACGAAGGCGCGCAGCGGCGCTTCCCCCAGGCCTGACAGAAAGACCGGTTCGTGCTCCCGCAAGATTTCCACGGCCGTGAAGTCGCCCCGGGCGTCGATGGCCACCAGGATATTGAAGGGTGTGCCTTCGAAACCCGGAATCGGCGCCAGATCCTGGCTCTCGAAGACGTAGCCGACCGGTCCCGCCTCCGGCGTCAGCTCGCTGGTGAGGGGCCAGGCGGGTACATCGGAGAGTTTTTCACCAACCAAGAAAGGCGAGGGAAAGCGGCGGGCGATGTCCGCCCGGCCAAGCTCGCCGGCTTGTGCGCTCGCCGCGAGCAGCAGGATTGCCAGGAAGCATGCGCCAAACCAATTCCACCAGCCGTGCCAGCCCATGCCTTCGTCCTCCCCACAGCAAGGTCCTGCGCAGGAATTGCGCAGGTGCATCGGAATTGCCCAGGCTAGGTAAATCGCCTGCTCCATGAACGTGCCGCCCATTCCGACCAGTCATAGGGAACGCAATACCCATGCCCGCCACCGCCATAAAAACTAGACGACTGGTCTAATAGATGGCAGACTCCGTGTCCATGAACATCCGCCATGACAACACCCGCCAGCACATTCTCGATACCGGCCAGCGCATCATTGCCGGCAAGGGGTTTTCCAGCGTTGGGCTCAATGAGATTCTGCAGGCGTCCGGCGTGCCCAAAGGCTCTTTCTATCACTACTTCGGTTCCAAGGAGCAATACGGCCAGACCTTGCTCCAGGACTACTTTGACCGCTACCTGGCCAGTATCGATGAACGGCTCCAGTCTGTACGTGAGTCAGCCCATGCGCGCTTGATGGACTACTGGCAGCAATGGCTCCACACCCAAGGCGCGGACTGCACCGAGCAGAAATGCCTGGTGGTCAAGCTGGGGGCCGAAGTGGCTGACTTGTCCGACACCATGCGCACCACCCTGCGGGATGGCACCGATGAAGTCGTCAGGCGGATTGCCTTGTTCATTGAACAGGGCGCATCCGATGGCTCATTGCCGCCGCTGGACCCCCTGCCGACAGCACAAACCCTTTACCAGTTGTGGCTGGGGGCCAGCCTGCTGGGCAAGTTGCACCGCAATAGCCAGGCATTGGACAACGCCATGGCGTTTACCCGGCAGATGCTGGCGCCTGACGCCGCTGCATGATTGTTTGGCCGCAGCTTTCGCAGCATTTTTTCGACAAGATAGACGACCGATCCACTCAATCTCCAGCCTCACCAACCCGCAAAGGATGCACTCATGACCACGACCAAAGCCTATGCCGCAAAGAGCGCCACGAGCGCCCTGGCTCCTTTTGAGTTCGAGCGCCGTAGCCCCGGTGCCGACGACATCCAGATCGAGATCCTGTTCTGCGGTGTGTGCCACTCGGACCTGCACACCGCCCGCAACGAATGGAAGAACACCCTGTTCCCGTCCGTTCCGGGCCACGAAATCGTTGGCCGCATCGTCGCCGTGGGAGACAAGGTAAAGAACTTCAAGGTCGGCGAGCTGGCCGGCGTCGGCTGCATGGTGGATAGCTGCGGCCACTGTCCCTCCTGCGCTGAGGGCGAAGAGCAGTACTGCGATAGCGGCTTCACCGGAACCTATAACGGCCCGGTCTTTGGCGGCGAGAACACCTTTGGTGGTTATTCCCAGACCATCGTCGTCAAGGAGTCCTTCGTCCTGCACATCAAGCACGCGGAAAAAGACCTGGCCAGCGTGGCGCCCCTGCTATGCGCTGGCATCACCACCTACTCGCCCTTGCGCCACTGGGGCGCCGGCCCCGGCAAGACGGTGGGCATCGTTGGCCTGGGCGGCCTGGGACACATGGGCGTCAAGATTGCCCACGCCATGGGGGCCCATGTGGTGCTGTTCACCACCTCGCCCGGCAAGGTGGAGGACGGCAAGCGCCTGGGTGCCGACGAGGTGTGCGTGTCCACGGACCCGGCGCAGATGGCAGCCCGAGCCAGCCAGTTCGATTTCATCCTGAACACCGTCGCCGCGCCCCACAATCTGGACGTCTACCTGAATCTCCTCAAGCGCGACGGCACCATGACCCTGGTGGGCGCGCCTGCGGAGCCGCACCCGTCCCCGGCAGTTTTCGGCCTCATTTTCAAGCGCCGCCAGTTGGCCGGGTCCCTCATCGGCGGCATCCGGGAAACCCAGGAGATGCTGGATTTCTGTGCACAACACGGCATTGTGTCGGATATCGAAACCATCCCCATGGATTACATCAACTCGGCCTATGAACGCATGTTGAAAAACGACGTGAAGTATCGCTTCGTCATCGACATGGCGAGCCTCGGCTAAACCATCACGTTCTGCTGGCCGGGCGGCATGCCTGCACGGTCAGCCTATGGCAGTCACTTCCTCGAGGTCATCCCATGTCGGAATCGAACAGCTACACCCCGCCCAAGGTCTGGACCTGGAGCAAGCCCAACGGGGGCCAGTTTGCCAACATCAACCGGCCGGTGGCCGGCGCTACCCATGAGAAGCCATTGCCCCGGGGCAAGCACCCGCTGCAGCTGTATTCCCTGGCCACGCCCAACGGCGTCAAGGTCACGGTCATGCTGGAGGAATTGCTGGCGCTGGGCCACGGCGGTGCGGAATACGATGCCTGGCTGATCCGCATCAACGAGGGGGATCAGTTCGGCAGCGGCTTTGTCGGGGTAAACCCGAATTCCAAGATCCCGGCCTTGCTGGACTGCAGCGGCCCCGAGCCGGTAAGGGTGTTTGAATCCGGCGCGATTCTTCTCTACCTGGCGGAAAAATTTGGCGCCTTCGTGCCAACCGACCCGACTCGCCGCGCCGAATGCCTGTCCTGGTTGTTCTGGCAGATGGGTAGCGGACCGTTTCTGGGGGGCGGCTTCGGCCACTTCTATGCCTATGCGCCGACAAAGATTGAATATGCCATTGATCGTTTTGCCATGGAGGTGAAGCGCCAGATGGACGTGCTCAACCGGCGGCTGGCCGAAAGTCCTTATGTCGGTGGCTTTGAATACAGCATTGCCGACATGGCCATCTGGCCCTGGTATGGCGCCTTGGCCAAGGGCGCGCTCTACGAGGCGGGGGAGTTCCTGCAGGTGCAGGAGTACCCCCATGTGATGCGTTGGGCCGACGAAATTGCCGGGCGTCCTGCGGTGCAACGGGGGCGCATGGTCAACCGGGTGAAAGGACCCCTGGAAACCCAATTACACGAGCGCCACGACGCCAGCGACTTCGACACCCGCACGGAAGTCAAGCTGCAGGCCCCGTCATGATCACTCTTTACGATTGTGCTACTGCCCCCAGCCCGCGCCGCGCACGTATCCTGCTGGCCGAGAAAGGCGTCACCCACGAGACGGTGCAAATCGACTTGCGGGCAGGGGAGCAACTCGGCGAGGCTTACCGCCGGATCAACCCACTATGCACCGTGCCGGCCATGGGCACCGAGGAGGGCGTGGTGTTGACCGACAATGCCGCCATTGCCGCTTACCTGGAAGCGCGTTACCCGGCGCCGCCCATGCTGGGGGTGACGCCCCTGGAGAAGGCCGAAATCGCCAGCTGGCACTGGCGGGCCGAGTTCGAGGGCCTGTGGCCGATTGCCGAGGTTTTGCGCAACAGTTCTCCGGCCATGGCCAACCGGGCCCTGCCGGGGCCGGTGGACTACGCGCAAATTCCCCAACTGGCGGAGCGCGGGCGAGCACGGGTGCAACAATTTTTTGTCGATCTGAACGATCGGCTCACGGACCGGGAATTCATCGCTGCCCAGCAGTTCAGCATTGCCGACATCATGGCCGTGGTGGCTGTGGACTTTGCCCGCGTCGTCAAGGCCAGGCCCGACGAGCGCCACCCCCATCTGTTGCGCTGGCGCGCCCTGATGGCACAGCGGCCATCCATGGCTTTGTAAGGAACGCTTGTCTCAAGTCTGGAGCCGGATCGCCGGCAAGTTCGGCGCAGGGGGGGCGGGCATGACTTTCATCATCAGGGGCGTCCTCGAAATTCATGCCCCTTAGTCCTCGTCACCCGGGCCATCCGCCAGCCGGGCCATGGCAATTTTGATGGCTTTCGAAGAGTAGCCCCGGGTCGCCAGAAAACGGTAGACTTTGTTTCTCAATGCCGCGTCGAATGTCTTGCCTTCGAACTTGCGGGCTTCCTTGAGGGCACGTTCCACTTCCAGTTCCAGTTCATCGACAAAAGCGTCGGGGTCCGACCCAGCTGCCGCTTCCTCTTCCTCTGCTTCAGGGGGCGGTGGTTGCACCGCCGCCCAATGGGCCATGAGCGCTTTCACGGCGGCCTTCGAGTAGCCCCGTGACGTGTAAAAACGGTAAGCCTGCTGCTGCAGCTTCTGGTCGAAGGGCTTGCCCGCGAAGCGGTTTGTTGCCTTCACGCCGCGTTCGACTTCCCGGGCGAGTGCTTCTTCGGGGCATGTTGCCGCTTCTTCCACTTCAGTAGCCGGCTCCGGGTCGGGGGCGGGAGGCTGTGTGGCCTTCAAATGGGCCATGGCCGCCTTTACCGCGGCAGTGGAGAAACCTCGGGTGGACAGGAAGCGGTAGGCCTTCTGCTCCAGCTTTTCGTCCAGGGGCTTGCCCTCAAAGCGCGCTGCGGCAGCCAGGACCCGGTCACGCTCCGGTTCCAGTTCGGCAACTTTCTCGGCGATGAGTTCAGGTGCAATGCCTTTTTCCCGCAGCTTGGCCTGGACGTTACGGTTGCCCATGCGGGTGGCGTCGTTCTGCGCCTTCACACCCGCGTAGCGTTCGTCATTCTGGAAACCGTATTCCTGGGCGAACTGGAGTGCGGCCTCGATGTCAGCCTCGGCGTAGGACTTCAGTTTCAGCTTGTCCTTCAGGGCCGCCGCACTGTAATCCCGCTGCCCCAGCAGCCCGAGGGTATAGTTTCGGGCGCTGATCTTGGGCTTGGTGGCGGCAGCCTCGTCCTTCCTGGGGCGAGAGGCCGTTTTTGGGCGGGGGTGTTCGGGATATTCCGGATCCTGATTGAATTCGTCGTCCATCTGGGGCATTCCTTAGCGGCCTAGCCGTGCCTTGATTGCGCGGGAAACAGCCGCACGTTTTTTCACTGAGCGGCGATCCTGCCACTTGTTCCAGGACAGCCAAAGAAGGTATCCGAGACATACCGTTACGCCCACCAACAACAAGGCCGCCATTACATCATCAGACAATGCTCATCCTTACACAAAACATTCGGTTTGGTCTGCTGCGCCGGGGGCATGGAAATCTGTTTATTTACAGACTGGTGCCGCTGCGGTGCAGTAGGCGAAATTGAGCAACAAGGAAGAAGACTAACCCACGGAATATTGCAGCGCAACATGCGGACGCACTCAAGGAAGCCTACGCCGGCAAGGCCCTATCCCAACGGACCTGGCTGGCCGTGCCTATAACTTCCGTATTACCCAGGCTGAACGTGGGCGCTGTGGCAGTACAATTTGCCGATATACGCGAAATCAGCGCTGCCGGAACCCGTGATAATCCTCTGTCTGAAATGAAAAATACCTTCAAGGCTTTGGCCTTCGCCGCTGAAAAGCACCGCCACCAGCGGCGCAAGGACCGTGATGCGTCGCCCTACATCAACCACCCCATAGCCTTGGCCGCCGTTTTGGCTGACGAAGCGGGTGTTGAGGACTCCCGTGTTCTCATGGCGGCCCTGCTACATGACACCCTCGAGGATACCGACGCCACCGAACAGGAGCTTGTCCGGCTGTTCGGCAAGGAGGTTGCCGATATTGTCCTGGAAGTGACCGACGACAAGTCCTTGCCGAAGGCGGAGCGCAAGCGCCTCCAGGTCGAGCATGCGCCCCATGTCAGCCGGCGCGCCAAGCTGGTGAAGCTCGCCGACAAAATCTGCAATCTGCGGGACATCGCCGCGAATCCGCCAGCCGACTGGTTCGTGGAGCGCAAACGGGAGTATTTCGACTGGGCGAAGAGCGTGGTGGAGGGCTTGCGGGGCGTGCATCCAGGGCTGGAGCATCTCTTCGATGAGGCCTACCGTAAGCGTCCGTAGCGCGTCTTCTCTGGGCCTTCGGAAATGGCTGGTTTCCGGGAAAGTCCCCCAGCCCCCACACATCAAGAACCCATCACCTGTCGTGGGTCGGAACAAGTTCCGATTCACGCCCCCGCCCGGGGATGCCCTTTCCGGGAATTCACCTCAATGCAGTCGGTGAGGCGCTCCGCAGCACTCCTTGATGCTGCGGCCGCTGTTGCAAGGGCAGGGGTCGAGGGTGCTGGGCGTCGCTGACATCAAGGGGCCTGCATTGTCAGCGGCGCCTGCGAACCGGTCGAGCCGCTGTTCAAGAAACCACTGGGCAATATCTTCGACGGCGTCGGAAAGGGCGATGGTCCACTCCTCGCACTGCTTCGCCGTTTCCGCTGCGGCCTCACCCACGGGCGATTGCCCGGCCTCGTGGAGGCAGAGAATGGGCAGCATGATTTCTTGCCCAATGTCCAGGGCCAGAAACGCGGTCCATTCGTTCTGCTGCAGGGCGATGGCCTGCATGAAGCCTATGGACCATTGCTGACCGTCCCGGAAGGTCTCCTCACCGACGTGCACAAGGGCTACCAGTGGCTCAAAGGTCTCCATCGGGTTGTCGAGTTCCCCGGCGACGCTCGCCAGCATGCGTTGAATCAGCGACACAATGCGTGCCTCCTGGCGGGCGCTCTCGAACTGGGGGTGTTCGCCGCCATCCTCGCTCCAGACCAGGGGGAGCCATTCCGCCTGCGGCAGACGCCCTGGGCTTACCGCCAGGCCGGTGAGGAATCCGTGCAGGGTGTCCAGCATCATGACGGACTCGGGCGTCGCGTCTGATAGCAGGAACAGGGTCAGTTCTTCCAGTTCATCGGTGGTGAGGGGCAAGCATTCCATAGAGCGCGCTGAATCAATAAGTTGTCGGATGGTCGGGCAGCATGTGGCGAATAGGTCATTTGCTGCGCCGCAGAATATACCCGCATAGCAAACCGCTGGCGGGGTAAAATTCTCCCCTCTGACGCGGGGTGGAGCAGTCTGGCGGCTCGTCGGGCTCATAACCCGAAGGTCGCAGGTTCAAATCCTGCCCCCGCAACCCAATAAGAGCAAGGGCTTGTGTGTATCACTGCGCAAGCTCTTGTTGCGTTTACGTCCTCACCCGGCCTGTTTGTCAACCCGATGAGCGCCGTGAGTATGTCCCCCCGGACGTTTCCGACATAAGGAGTTTTCCCATGCATGCGGCCCCCATCCTGCAACACCTGAAAAAGCATGGTCAGCTCGCCGACAGGGATATCTCGAAAGCGATCGGCATCCCGTTGCCGGATGTGCGCGCATCCCTGGCAGACCTGACGGCCCGCGGAGAAATCATGGGGTGTAGCGTGACCCGCTACCTGGAGGGTTTGCCTGTCGAGATGATGCTCTGCCGGGTCGCTGGAACCCTTCCCGCCGTTACGCCCGGCCGGAAGCCTTCTGCCCGGCGGTAGGTTTCGGATCTGCCCGGGATCAAGCGTCCTTGATGGTCACCTTGGGCAATCCGTCGGTGTAGGGCTGAATCCCCTGGCTGGCGATGAGCACCGGGATGGCGTGCGCCAGGTCGGGGAAAGCCAGTCGGAAGAGGCGAGCACTCTTGAGTGCAATCGCGTCAGGCACACCGTAACCCCGCACGAAGTCCAGTCCCGCCCGCGCCAGCAGGAGCCGGTCAGCGCTAATTTTTGATTCTGGCGGTCGGTCCGGCTCAGGTACATGCCGCACGCGCGCATGACAGGCATCTTCCACCGTCAGGCCCGGCGCCAATTCGGCGTGCAGCACGGCGTGCAGAAGCTCTTTACCCGAGGCGGGTTGTGCTGCAAGATGCTTGGTTCTCATGTGACTTCACTGTCTTCATCGAACTTTTAACCCGCGCAGCATACCCGATTTCACGTTCTCGGGAATGAACAACGCCGGTGTGCCGGCGTTGTTCTTGCGGAGTGGTGCAGCGATTACTTGGTCGGGGCCGCCGGTGCGACGGGGGCCGCCGGTGTTGCGGGTGCTGCAACGTGGCGCTTGTGACCATGGTGCTTGTGCTGACGGTGATGCTTGTGCTGCTTGGCTACCGGTGCCTTGGCTGGGGCAGCCTGGGGGGCGGCAAGCGGAGCGGCAGGGGCAGCAACAGTCGCGGGGGCGTCGGCTGCGAAGGCGGAAGCAGCGAACAGGCCGACGATCAGGGCGGAAAGTATCTTGGACATTTTCGTATTCCTTTTTCAGAGTCCAACGAAGGCGTTGGTTGAGGGGAATAACGCTGCCGGGGATGCAGGCGATGACGTGGGCAATGTAAGAGTCTGTGTCTGTGTTACAAATCACCCCTGTCAGGCTGGCTGAGCTGTGTGTTTCGGCTGCATCCAAGCATAAGTCTGACTTGCTAGGCGCGGCTGCATTCTCTATGCTCATGTCTTGAATGGCGCATCGAACACGCGGCGATGCGCTTCCTTCATTATCCCAGGAACAGCTTGTAGGCCGGGTTTTCAGTCTCATCCACATGGACGTAACCCAGGCGGTCGAGGAATTCGTGGAATTCCTGCATCTCGGCCTTGGGCACCTGCATGCCCACCAGGACCCGGCCATAGTCGGCGCCGTGGTTGCGGTAGTGGAACAGGCTGATGTTCCAGCCCTTACTCATGTGCTCCAGGAAGTTCATGAGGGCGCCGGGCTGCTCCGGGAACTCGAAGCGATACACCAACTCCTGCACCGTTTCTGAATTCACCTGGGGGGCGTGACCACCCACCATGTGGCGCAGGTGCAGCTTGCCCATTTCGTCGTCCGTCAGGTCGATGGTGGCCAGGTCGTGGTGGCGCAGGGACTCCACCAGGCGCAGGGATTCCGCCCGGTTATGCACCTGCACGCCGACGAAGACCCGGGCTTCCCGGGCATCCGCGTAACGGTAGTTGAACTCGGTGATGGCGCGGGCGCCGATGAGGGAACAGAACTTCTTGAAGCTGCCCGGCTTCTCGGGAATGGTCACGGCCAGGATGGCTTCGCGCTTTTCGCCCACCTCGGCCCGCTCGGCAACGAAACGCAGGCGGTCGAAGTTGGTGTTGGCGCCGGAGGCTACCGCCACCAGGTCCTTGTCCTTCAGCTTGTGCTCCATGGCGTAGGCCTTGGCGCCGGCAATGGCGAGTGCCCCGGAAGGTTCCAGGATGGAACGGGTGTCCTCGAACACATCCTTGATGGCGGCGCAGATGGCGTCCGTGTCCACCAGGATGATGTCGTCCACGTATTCCTTGCACAGGCGGAAGGTTTCCTCCCCGACAAACTTGACGGCGGTGCCGTCGGCGAAGAGCCCCACCTTGTCCAGGCGCACCCGTTTTCCCGCAGCCAGGGACTGCTTCATGGCGTCGGCGTCGAAGGTTTCCACGCCGATGACCTTGGTTTCCGGATGCAGGCGCTTGATGTAGGCGGCTACGCCGGCGATCAGGCCGCCACCGCCGATGGCGCAGAACACGGCATGGATCGGCCCTGCGTGCTGGCGCAGAATCTCCATGCCGATGGTGCCCTGGCCGGCGATCACAAGGGGGTCGTCGTAGGGGTGCACGAAGGTCAGCCCCTGTTCCTTCTCCAGCAGCAGGGAATGGGCATAGGCCTCGTCGTAGGATGAACCCACCAGCACCACTTCTCCGCCCCGGTTCCGTACCGCGTCCACCTTGATGGCAGGGGTGGTGGTGGGCATGACGATGACGGCGCGGCAACCCATCTTCTTTGCCGACAGGGCCACGCCCTGGGCGTGGTTGCCGGCGGAGGCGCAGATCACGCCCCGCTCCCGCTGGGCTGGCGTCAAGTGGGCCATCTTGTTGTAGGCGCCCCTGAGCTTGAAGGAGAACACCGGCTGCATGTCCTCCCGCTTCAGGTAGATGCGGTTGTGGGCTCGGGCGGAGATGTTCGGCGCCAGTTCCAGGGGCGTCTCGATGGCCACGTCGTAGACGCGGGCGGTGAGGATTTTTTCCAGGTAATCGTGAGGCATGGCGTGGTCAGCTGGGCGTGAAGCGTAAGCGGGGGAGAGTAGCAGCCATGCCGCAGCGCGGCAACAGGAGATGCATGAGTCGTAGTCGGGCTTCAGCCCGACGGCCGGTGTTGGGCTGAAGCCCGACCTACGGTCGTAAAGTTAAACTGTCGCTTGGTGTTTTATGTTTCTGTACATACAATAATCGCCATGAAAATCAGCTTCGACCCCCCAAGATGCCGCCAATGTGGCCAAGCATGGGGTGTCGCATGTCGAGTGTGCCCGATTGGACTGGGGCAGGGCCTTGATATGGGAAGACCATCGCAAAGACAATCGCGAATTGCGCTGCTCGGCCCTGACCGTTTTGGTGGATCGCGTGTTTTTTGTGGCCTTCGTGGATCGTGCCGATGGACGGCACGTTATCAGCCTGCGCAAGGCCAATCAACGGGAGTTTGATCGTTATGTAGCGTACCTGATTCGACCGACCGCTGAAGAGGATGCGGCTATCACCGCCGCCGCCATGTCCGACCCATGATGCCATGCCGCTGACCGATGCGGAATGGGAAGCCGTGAAGCTGACGCTACGGCGCCGCAGGCCTTTATCCGTCGTCACCAAGGAGCGCATCACCATTCGCCTTTCCCGGGATGTGGTGGCCCAGTTCCGGGCCAGCGACGACGGCTGGCAAACCCGCATGCATGGCGCGCTGAAAGACTGGCTGAAGACTCACTCGCCTGCGTGAGCGCCAGGCCGATGCACATCAGGGCAGCTGCCCGGCACTGATCATGCGGCTATAGAGGGTGTAGGGCGAAATCCAAGTCACGATGTCGTCGAATTCGTTGCTGCCGTTGGGGTCCGAGGGGTCGTGGCTGACGAAGACGACATTGCCACTACGGTTCTGGACTTCGTCGGCTCCGCTACCCGCTCCTTTCTTGCCGATGGAGTAGATGACTGCTGCCACCTTGCTCGCCACGGTAACGGCGGTACCACAGCCTGTTGTTGTGATGCCGCTGCTGGAGGCACAGACATAAATATCTGGTGACAAGTTGGACAATGTGACAGTTTTCATCCCGCTAACGCTGGTGAAAGCGTTGGCGTTGCTGCCCGTGTTGGCCCGGGTGACGGCATAACGGATAGGCTGGTTCCAACCATCGAGGACATATCCGTATTTGTCCACGGGAGTAAGGCCCAGTGTTGTGCCTGGAACGTAGCCATTCAATACGTTGGTACATGCGGTCGTCCCGAGCGTGCTTCCTCCGTCCGGAAGCTCGGATCCTCCAGTTGTGGGCGCAGCGGCGGGGCAAGGAAGACGTCCTTTCGCCGCTGCGAATCCGAGCATTGCCTCTCGTATGTCGACCAGGGTCTGCTGGGTCTGGGCCTGGGCGCGAGCATCGTACTGGGAACCAAGACCCACTGCGAGGCCCCCCATGAGCACCGTGACGATGATGAGTACGACGGCCATTTCGACAAGGGTGAAACCGAGACTCGTCTTAG
Organism: Rhodocyclales bacterium; assembly: GCA_043743785.1. GTDB lineage: Bacteria > Pseudomonadota > Gammaproteobacteria > Burkholderiales > Rhodocyclaceae > JAQTNA01. The sequence continues at coordinate 24,784 of JAYTVW010000098.1, forward strand.
GGATGAGGCGTGGGCCGAGTTTAAGATTGGGCATGGTATTCGACCGATTAGTTAAAGCAGATGACGACATCAGTTGTGGGACTCGCGGGATTGAAGTTTGCAATGCCCCCGAGATCTGTGCCGTTGCCGTTGTAAGCGTTGAGGGCTGGTGCCTCCAGGTAACTACTTTGCTGGTTTCTTTCTGCGTCCGTGGTGCGGCTTTGCTGGCTTGTCCTAGCTCCCCCGAAAACGAGGGCAGCCTTGCAGGGAGTGTTTGCGTAGGCGCGAAGGCAGGAGCTATTGCCATTCGCGCACTTCATATAGAAAAAGTGCTTGTCGAAGCGGGTTGCCGTCTGGTCGGGCGTTAAAGGGTCCTTGCACTGGTTGGGCAGGCGCCCTCGACGCAGGCTGTCTCCGGACAAGTATTGATCGTAGGTCGGGTCGGGGTAGCTCGAATTGGCCGTGTAATAGGTGTTAATACAGTTCTGCATCGCGGTCAGGGTCGGCTGGATAAAATCGTTACGTCGCCTGATAACATTGAAAATGTCGTCTGCCGTGATGTACGCCGCCTGATCATTGAGTATGGGGATGCTGTCGGCGCTCTTTAAACTCCCAGTGAGTAGCTTCTTTGGAGACGAAGGGGGGAGTGTGCCCGGGTCGGTGGAACTGTTTATGACTCCGGTTCCGACAAACCAGTTAAACAGGTTCGTCGTTGCGCTGCCGGATGTGTAAGGGTCCAGATAGTTGCGTACATCGTAGTTGCCACCGCAGGCATCTACGATGTCGGTGGCTGATTTGGCCCGGTTCTGGTTGGTGATTACAGGCCCCGCTGAAAAAATCACTGCAATGGGGCGCTGGTGGGGTTTGGTATCGCCTCCGGTCACGCTTGCTGTTCCATTGGGTGTGTAAAGATCGAGATAGCCAACCGTGTCCCAGTTCATGATGTCCGTGTGGTGTGCACTTTGGTGCGAACCAGAGACGGCGTACCATAGACATTCGCCGTACTCGTCCTTAAGAGGCGATAGGTTAAGAGTCTTCCAAGGCAGGCGTCCGATGACCGTCATGTCCTGCAATATTCCCGTCGCACTTCCAGCGGTGCATCCTTCTCCATCGCAGCCCACATTGTTCTTGCGACTGCTACCAAGGTCAGGTACTGGCAAGTAGCCGAAGACCTGCGGGTATTTTTTAGGGGTGCTGTCATCTGGGTGAGTATCCCGATACGTTGCCGCAAACCCGATCAGCGCCTCCTTCGCCTGCATCAAGGCTCTTGCCGTAACTTCAGGGTGGCCGCCGCTGCCTTGTACCTGAAGCCGGTTCTTCAATGCGCCGCCCACGACAAAAATCACCGACAGGCTCAGGAGGGCCAGCAGGAAGAGCAGGGCATAACCTTTCTGATTGTGCATGGCGGAAATCAGGATTCCGGGGGCAAAATTAGCTGTTTTATCAAGCAAAAAAGCAAAATGAATGGTGCAATATTTTCCGCTTCAGCCATTCTCCTGAATGTTTCATGTTTCATGTTTCATGTTTCATGTTTCATGTTTCATGTTTCATGTTTCACGTTTCACGTTTCACGTCCAGCCAGTTCTCCGTAATCACCCCCGGATAGCGGGTGAAATCCCGTTCGTTGTTGGTGACCAGGACCGCCCCGAGGGCGACGGCCTGGGCCGCGATGAGTTTGTTCAGGTGGTCCTTCTTGCTGTCCCGGGTGGACAGGCGGATAGGGCCGTAGGCATTGCCAGCGGCCCGGTCGAAGGCAAATACGGGAATGTCTTCCACCAGACTGGCGAGCTTCTGGCCTTCCCGGGTCGGGGCGACGGAGACGGCCACGCCGTATGCCAGCTCGGCGTAGGTGATGGCGGACATGCCCACGTCGCCCACCTGGCACTGGGCAAAGCGCCAGGCCACTTCCTCGGGCTGATTCTTCATCAGGTAGATGACCATGTTGGTGTCCAGCTGGTAGCGGGGCATTACAGGCCTTCCCGTTCGGTCTGCTCCTGATCGCCCCGGCCCCCGGCCATGAAGTCCGGGGAGAAGGCGGCGAACTTGTCCAGCACCCCGGCCAGGGAGCGGAGGCGCGGGCGTATGCGCAATTCGTCCCTCACCCGTTCGATTTCCAACTCCAGCTCGGGGCTCTCGAAAGCCAACTCCGCCGGATGCGCACGGCCTGGGAATTGCTATTCTTGAAAGCGCGGGTCGCTTGCATGTCAAAACTCCTGGGTGTGTGTATGGCGGATGTACTTTAGACGCCTACGGTGGATTTGTACGCGCGGATGTACATTTCACCTTTCACCTTTCACCTTTCACCTTTCACCTTTCACCTTTCACCTTTCACCTTTCACCTTTGACATCCCATGCACCACCAGCCGCCCGTCCCCCAGCCGGCCTTGTATTTCGCCGGTGACACGGTTGGTGGAATCGCCGACCTTGAGGGAGAGGGGCGGACCCTTGGCAGTTTCCACGGCGACGCGGCTTGCGTCATGGGCGCTCGGGCTGACGCCGGTGAGCTTCTCGGCCTCATACCAGGGCTTGCCGTCGATCCACACCGTGCTTCTGCCAGTGGCCCGGTTCCGGGCGACACCGTTTACCTTCAGGATATTGCCGGATTCGGCCATGCCCGAGAGGCGCTGACGGTCCAGGGCGACTCGTTCTTCCGGCGTGAAGAACAGCCGGCCGAGGGGCTTTTCCGCCGGGACCGCCTCAACCGTCGGGGACTCCGTTGCGGGCGAGGTGGCCATTAGCGCCTGGGGCAGCAGGGCCAGCAGCAAGACGGGAAGTTGCCAATAATGACTAAACGCCGAGGCGCCGAGGCGCCGAGGAAAAGACTTTTTGGGGACGGCGGCATTACCGTTGTGCATCGGCCCCAAATTCTGCCCTCCATTGCTCTTCTCGGCGTCTCGGCGCCTCGGCGTTTCAAATTGTCTTTTCGATGTCATGGTTTCACCGCTGGGGCCAGGGTGACGAGGTCCAACTCGCAGCGGGCCTGCAGCCGGGGTGGGAGTGGCCCGGCCTCCGGGCCGGTGTCTTTGGCGGCCAGCTCGATGCTGCACTGGCGCGGCAGCACATAGGCCTGCAGGTGGCCCTTCAGGTCGTCCAGAAAGCGCAGCAGATCCTCTTCATGCAGCAGGGGTAACTCCAGCTTCAGGCGGCTGGCATGCATGTCGTAGCCGCCGCCGTCGCCGGGGGCAAGCTCGGCTTCCAGCAGGCGTCGTGCCTGCAATTCCCAGTGGATGTCGAAAAGCCGTCGTTCGCTGCGGATGCGCCGGATCTGTTCGATCCATTCCAGCCGCTGCTCTTCCCCGACGATGCCTTTTGCGGCCAGGCGGTCGAAAAGCAGGCCACCGGCGCGGATTTCCCCGGCTTCCTCGTCGATGCGGGCGAGCCGGTTCTGGAGGTTTCGCCGGGTGTCGAGGGCTTGCCGGTGGTCTTGCTCCCGGTCGGCGTGCCAGAGGTGGGCGAGTCCGGCGGCCAGCGCGCCGGTCAGCAACAGGGCGGTGGCCAGCAACAGGGCGGGGCGCAAGAGGCGCAGATCTTGGCGGATATTCATGGTGTTCATAGCCGGCGGCCCACGCGCAGTTCGAATCCGGCTGGGGCCGCTGCGGACTTGTCGTCGCTGCTGCCCCGCAGGATCGGGCCGCTATTCTGCGGTTGGCCGAGAAGGGTGACGGTGAGGCTGTCGTTTTCACGCAGGGCGCGAGCGAAAGCTTCCGGGGTGTCCGCGGGTTGCCCCGCCGGCAGGCTGCACTTCAGGATGGCGGTGACGAGTACCGGGGCGGTAGCGCTCGTCGGGCGGGTTTCGCCAAGGCTGCCCAGGGTCCATGCCACGTGCTCCAGCTCCACCTCCGGGAAGCGTTCGAGGGTCCGGCTGATGAGGGTGAGCATTTCCCGGGGCTGGGCGGTGCGCTGCTCCAGCTGGGTGTAGCGGGTGGCTATGGCGCGGAGCTTGTCCGCCTGGACCGGCAGGGGCGGCAGGGTGGTCATGCGCGCCCGGTAGCGGGATTCAAGCCGGGCTGCCTCCGCTTGGTTCCGGGCGGTGTCTTCCGCCAGCCCCAGGCCCTGCCAGCTTAAGAGGCCCGCGTAGAGCATGCCGGCGACGCACAGGGTGGCGGCGGTGCCGGTGATGGAACTGGCGCCTAGCCGGATGTGGTGGAAATGCCGTGCGCTGTCGGGGGCGAACTGTTCCCGGGGCGGATGGCTGGCGAGCACCTGTAACCAGAGCAGGTCAGCGCTGGAATCTTCCTGCGGATTGGCGAGGCCGAGGCGGCGACTGGTGGCGGCCAGGTCCAGCAGCAGGAATTCCAGTTCCGGGGTGTTGCTGCAATGGGTGGCGAAGACGCCGTGGTGTTCCGGGTGGGCGAGAATCAGGCAGGGCAGGGCTTCGTCCCGTGGCGCCAGGCGCTGGCCGTGCAGGTAGTCGCATATACGCGTGGCCTCGGCGCCGCAGGCTACCGCCAAGGCGCCGATATCCGCGCCGGTCTGGGGCTTGAGATGGGAGAAGCGCAGCCGGCCGGCCTCGAAGAAACTGACCCGGATGCCGGCCCGGCCCAGGTTCATGAGCAGGAATCGTGGTGCGGCAAAGGGGATGCGTTGGGCCAGCACATCCGCCACCAGGGCGCCCGAGTAGAGGCCCGCCAGCGGTACCTGGTGGGTGCGCAGGGGAATAAGCCAGGGTTCGAAGAAGGCGGCGTGGGGCAGGCCGATGAACAACATGTGTTCGTCACGCCGACCGGCCTTGTCCCGGCCGAGGGCGCGGAACAGGGCCAGGGGGGAGCCGTGGAAGGCCTGGGCCAGCTTGCGTTGCAGCAGCGCCCGCCGGTCCCTGCCGCCCACATGGGGGACGGCTTCCGCCAGGAAGCTTTCTTCGGTGACGTCGGCCAGCAGGGTGCAGGTGCCGTGTTGCCGTTGCGGTAGCCAGGCGTCGAAGGCCGCTGTGCCTGCCGGGTCGGCCGTGAAGCTGGCTTCCAGGGTCAGGCTGCCCTTGTGCCAGCGCCAGGCGAGGAGCTGGTTGGCATCCAGGTGGAGGAGCGTTTTTGCCGTCATGGCTCAAGTCTTCATGTGGGTTATGAGGTCGTACACCGGGCCGAGGATGGACAGCATCACCCACATGAGAAGACCGCCGAGAATGCCGGTGAGCAGGGGTTCGATGGTGGCCTGGATGCGCTCGATGGATTCCTTGACGTCTCGATTGTAGAAATAGGCGACGTTTTCCAGGGAGTGGTCCAGCTTGCCCACATGTTCCCCGACCCGCAGCATGCGCAGCACCAGGGGCGGGAAGAGGCCGGCGCGCTGGAAGGACTCGGAGAGGCTCGTGCCTTCCGTGATGAGCCGCCCCGTGTGTTCCAGTCCGGCCCGGATGACCGCGTTGCCGGCCACCCCTTCGCAGATGCGTATGGCGTCAATGATGGTGATGCCCGAGGCGTACATCAGGGCGAAGAAGGAGGCGAAGCGGCTGAGGATGATTTTTTCCAGGATGGGCCCGAACAGGGGCAGACGCAGTTTCAGGCCGTCAAAAAACAGGCGCGCAGCCGGATTGAGGCGTATGGTCGCCTGTATGGCCAGCACCAGGGCGATCAGCAGGCCCAGGCTGAGGTGCCACCAGTTGACGAAGAAATGGGAGGTGGCGATGAGGGCGCGGGTATGCAGGGGCAGGGCCAGGCCCGTGCTTTTGAAGAGCTGGGAGAGCTGGGGTACCAGGTAGATCATGGCCAGGGACAGGGCCGACAGGATGAGGAAACTGACAATGGCCGGATAGATCACCAGCTTCTTCGTGTAGGCCACCAGTTCGTCCTCCCACTTCAGGTTGTCTGCCAGGTGCTTGAGCACCGTGGGCAGGCGACCGGAGCTTTCCCCGGCCCGCACCAGACTGACGAACACGCCGGAGAAGACGTCTGGATGTTCCCCGAGGGCTTGGGAAAGATGTTGGCCGCCCTGGACGCTTTCGACCAGGCTGCCCATGACTTCGCGGAAATGGCCATTCTCGGCGTGGTCCCGCAGGTCCGCCAGGGCGTCCAGGATGGGGATGCCGGCTTGGCCGAGCATTTCCATGTGAAAGCAGAAATTGATGAGTTCCCGGCGCGGGATGCCTTTGCCGTGACGCCAGGGCATGTGCCGGGCCTTCCAGCCATTCACCAGGTCCAGGCCCATGTGTTTCAGGCGCAGCTCCAGGTCCACCAAATTCACCGCTTCCAGTTCGCCCTGCACGAGCTTGCCCGCAGGGTTCATGGCCTTGTAGGTGAACAGGGACACAGTATCCTCAGCCGCTCAGGTCCACCACCCGGCGGATTTCGGCCAGGGAGGTGGCGCCATCCAGCACCCGGGCCCGGCCGTCGTCCGCCAGGGTGCGGGTGCCTTTTGCGTAGGCCAGCTTGCGCATCTCCCGCAGCGTGGCGCGGCGGGCCACCAGTTCGTCCAGATCCCCATCCATGGACAGCAGTTCCATGATGGCCATGCGACCGTGGTAGCCCTGGAAGTCGCAGGCGGCACAGCCTACGGCCCGGTAGAGGGTGGGCGGGGTAGCGTCGGCGGCGAGGCCCAGGAGGCTCATTTCGGCGGCGTTGGCCGAGGCGGCCTGGCGGCAATGGGGGCACAGGCGCCGTACCAGGCGCTGGGCGATGATGCCGATGATGTTGCCGGCCATGATGTCGGGGAGCATGCCGATGTCCAGGAGGCGCGGAATGGCCCCCAGGGCCGAGTTGGTGTGCAGGGTGGAAAAGACCTGGTGGCCGGTCATGGCGGCGCGGAAGGCCATCTCCGCCGTGTCCCGGTCGCGAATTTCCCCCACCAGAATCACATCCGGGTCCTGGCGCATGAGGGAGCGGATGCCGTCGGCGAAGTTCAACCGGGTGGTTTCGGCGATAGAGGTCTGGCGCACCAGGACCATCGGATATTCCACCGGGTCTTCCAGGGTCATGATGTTGACGGATTCGGCGTTCATCTGGCCGAGTACCGAATACAGGGTGGTGGTCTTGCCGCTGCCGGTGGGGCCGGTGACCAGCACGATGCCCTCCGGGCGTTCCAGCATGCGCTTGAGTTCCGCCACCTGGTCTTCGCGCAGGCCGAGCTGGTCCAGGGGCACCAGGCCTTTCTGGCGGTCGAGAATGCGCAACACCAGGTTTTCGCCGTGTAGGGTCGGCTGCACGGAGACGCGGAAGTCCACCGGCCGGCCATTCATGGTGTAGGACACCCGGCCGTCCTGGGGCGCCCGGGTCTCGGCGATGTTCATGCCGCTGATGACCTTGAGGCGTACGGCCATGGCCGGCCAGTAGGCTTTGTGCAGGGCGCGAATTTGTCGCAGGATGCCGTCGATGCGGTAGCGGATGCGCAGGAAGTTCTGTTCCGGCTCGAAATGGATGTCCGAGGCATCGCGCTTCACGGCGTCGGTGAGCAGGGCGTCCACCAGGCGCACCACCGGCTGGCTGTACTCATTGGCGGTTTCCGCCAGGGAGCGATAGTCGATTTCGCCGGTTTCGATTTCGTGCAGGATGCCGTCGATGGAAAGCTCGTGGCCGTAGTGCTGGTCAATGGCCCGGGCAATTTCCGATTCGCCGGCGATGAGGGCCTCCAGTTCCACGTCATCCGATAGCAGGCCCCGCAGGTGGTCCAGGGCCACGATGTCGTTGACGTTGGCCATGGCCAGAGTCAGGCGCCGGGTTTGTGCATCCCAGGCCAGGGGCATGAGTCTGTGGCGCCGCGCCAGATCTTCGGGGATGCGCTTCAGGGCGGCCGTGTCCACGATGGCCCCCGCCAGGCTGACACTCTTTTTGCCCAGGCTGGTGCCGAGGGCATCCCGCAGGGTGGCTTCGGAGACGAAACCCAGGGAGACGAGCAGGTGGCCCAAAGGCTGGCCGGCGACGCCCTGCTCGCGCAAGGCAATATGCAACTGGTCCTTGCTGATGACCCCCTGGTCCAGCAGCAACTGGCCGAGGGCTTGGTGATGGGCGGTGCGAGTGTCCATGGTGCCGCTGATCAATGGGCTGCCAGTTCCGCCAGCCGGTTCTTTGCCAGGCTGACGTCGAAGGCCGGCGCCTGGGTGGCGCTCCTGGCCAGGGCGCTCTTGTAGTACTGGCTCGCCAGCTGGGGTTGGGTGAGCCGGTCCAGGCAGACTGCCAGGTTGTAGTGGTAGTCCGGGTTTTGGGGTTCGGCGGCCACGGCGTTGAAATAAGCCTGTTCCGCTTCGGCCCAGCGTTCCTGGCGGGCATAGTGATTGCCCAGGGCGAAATGGGTGGCCGCCACGCTTTCATCGGCGGCGGCCAGGGTCTTGAGACGGCTTTCCTCGGACACGGCATCTCCTTCGGCGGGGGAACCCAGCAGCGCAGCAGCTACTGCGTCCTGCGGATCGATCTCGAGTATCTGGCGGTTCAGGTGCAGGGCCTCATCCGACTGGCCCTGGCGCTGGGCAATGGCCACCAGGCCCCGCAGGGCGTCCAGATTCCGCCCATCCTCTCTCTGTGCCTGGGCGTAGGCATCCCGGGCGGTTTCCATGTCTCCTGTGCGCAAGGCTTCCCAACCCCGCAGTGCGGCGGCGGGAGCGGCGGCCTCGAGGGGAATTCGGCGCACCACGAAGCGTACCCCGGCGGGGGCGACCTCGTTCTTCAGGTCGCCCTGGCGGGCTTGTGTGGGCTGCGGTGCTGCGGTGCCTCTGGCTGCCGGAAGCACCGTGCTCGGAGTGACCATGGTCGGTGCAGTCGCTGGTGCTGGGCGCTGGGCGGCGGGTGTGGCGGCGGGGGGCGCGCTTGGCCGCTTACCTTCCAGTACGGCGAAGGCCGCGGTCAGTGCCAGGGCCATGCAGCCAAGGGCGACCGGCAGGCGGTGCTCCCGCAGGAAGCTGGGCAGACTGCCGAAGGGGCCGGCGGGGGCCGGCAGCGGCACGCTGGATGTCAGCCTTGCTCCGGGCGCCAGTATCGGCGTCGGCCCTGCGGCCGTGGCGGGAAAGACCAGTACGTTATGGTCGTCCGTGGAGGCGTTCATGGCTGTTTTGCCGGTGTCAGGGGCTGAACCCCCGGGTTGTTCTTGAAAAAATCCTTGCCCGGCAGTCGATCCCGCAGGGACTTGTAATCCCCGTTCAGGCTGGCGTCCTTGATGATGGAGGGGCGCAGGAAGATCACCAGTTCCGTGCGGCTGGTGACGTCGTTGCGATTGGCGAACAGGTTGCCCAGGATCGGAATGCGGTTGACGAAGGGAACGGTGTCGTCGGAGTTCTGGATGGAGTCCTCCATGAGGCCGCCCATGACGGCGATGTTGCCGTTTTCGATGCGCAGCACCGATTCCATTTCCCGGGTGCGGATAACCGGGATCGCGCTTTGCACGTTGGCCACCGCCAGGGCCGGATTCGGGTCCATGGCCACGCCGATCTTGCGGGAGATACTTGGGCGCACGTTCAGCACCACCGCGTCAATGTCGCTGATCTGGGGCGTGACATTCATGACGAAGCCCACGGGCACGGAATTTACGGTGGTCGTATAGGTCGTAATAGCCTTGTTGTTCGTGTCACCCTGCGTGGTGTCCGCCTTGATAGTGAAATAGATTTCGTTGTCCACCACCTTGAGCACGGCGGTCTGGTTGTTGAGGACACTGATCTTCGGGCTGGAGATCACCTTCACTGTGCCGAAGGTTTCCAGTAATTTCACGATGCCGCCGATGTTGCCGATGGCGGAATTTGCGTTGATGTAATTCATCATGAAGCGGGCGTTGCCTGTCTGGTTCAGGGTGCCACCAGCAGCCGATTGCTGGGCAAAACCGAAGCCAGTACTGCCGAAAGGCAAGGCTGACCAGTCGATGCCCTGTTGGTAGGTATTGTCCAGGCGCACCTCGGCCACGGTAGCCTCGATGAGTACCTGGCGCCGGGCCGCGTTCATGACCTGATCCATGAATTCCTGGATTTTGCCGTGCTGGCGCGCCGTGGCGCGCACGCTGATGAGGCCGCTCTCGGAATGGGCGATGACGGAAGCGGCCTCCCGGAAGGTGGTGCGGCGCACGACGCGGGTGCCCCGGTTCTGCAGTTCCGCCGCGTTGGGGCTGGCGGCGAGCACGCTGGCGGCGGAAGGTGCGTTGCCGGTCTTGCCTTTTCCTGTCGACGCCTTCGGTGCGCTGGTCGTGGCACCGGTGCCGGTGGTGGCCACGTTGCCGGTGACTTCCTCGGTTTCCTCGCTGGAACCCTCCGGCAGGATCTTGTCCGTCTCCCGCAGCAGATCCTTGATGTTCAGGACCAGGTTATCCCAGAAATGGTTCTTGGCCGCGTTGTCGATCTTGGTCATAGAGTTGTTGGCGTTCGACGGGGCGCCTCCGCTGGTGGCGCCGGGCGCGCTGCTGGCTACCTGGGTGGTGACGGACACGGTGCCGCTGGCGTCCCGGCTCATGTTGAGGTAATCCACCTTGTAGTTGCGCAGAAAAGGTGTGTCCGGCATCACCGCCAAGTTCGGTCCTTCCAGTTCCCAGCGCATATCCACTTGTTTGGCGATGCGGGTGAGCAGCTGGGGCAGGGTCTGGTCGATGGCATTCAGGGTCACGGTGCCGTCGATGCCCGGATGGATGTCCATGTTCAGTTTCGCGTCCCGGGCCAGGGCGAAGAGGATTTCCTTGGCCTGCACGTTCTGCACCACGACGCTATAGGTTTCGACCTTGGGCGTGGCTTTTGGCCGGGGCGGCAGGGCGCTTTGGGAGACGATGGGCGGGATGTGGGACTCCCGGGGTGGCACATTCTCGGAGAGCACGTGGCCCGGCAGCGGCGGCTGCACGGGCAGGGGGCCGCAGGCACTCAACATGCCGGCCAGCGCCACGGTACAGGCGATGTGGACTCCCTTCAGGGGCGGGAGCTTCGAAGCGGGCAGGCCGGACATGGCGGTTTCCAGGGACGGGATTTCCGGATATTCCTCCCGCATCGGAAAAATGTCCATGATATATGTCATTCGTCACGGGCAGGCGTGAAATATATTTTCAGGGTGGTGCAATGTGCGCCCTGGCCGGCGTCTAGGTCGAAAGGCAGGGGTGGAATGGAGACCCCCTGTGATAAAATTCAACGGTTTGAAATACAGATAAAGGATTCCAGGTGTCGGATGTCGGTAGCGACAACCTGGTCCGAATCGACAATGTCGGCTTTGCTTACGACAGTCGCCCCATACTCAAGGGAATCAGCATGGCGATTCCCCGCGGGAAAGTGGTGGCCATCATGGGCGGCAGCGGTAGCGGCAAGACGACGCTGCTGCGCTTGATTGGCGGTCAGATTCGGGCGGGGTCGGGAAATGTGCTGGTGGATGGCAAGGCAGTGGGCGGACTCGACGAGGCCGGTCTGTATGCCTTGCGCCGCCGCATGGGCATGCTCTTCCAGTTCGGCGCTCTGTTTACCGACATGTCGGTCTTCGACAATGTGGCCTTCCCTCTGCGCGAACACACGGATTTGCCGGAAGAGCTGATTCACGACCTGGTGCTCTTGAAGCTTAACGCGGTGGGCCTGCGTGGCGCTCATGAACTCATGCCGGCCGAACTCTCCGGCGGCATGGCCCGGCGGGTGGCCCTGGCCCGGGCGGTGGCCCTGGATCCCATGCTCATCATGTACGACGAGCCCTTCGCCGGCCTGGATCCGATTTCCCTCGGCGTGGTCGGCCAGTTGATCCGCCGCCTGAATGATGCCCTCGGGGCAACGTCCATCATGGTGACCCACGATGTGCAGGAGTCCCTGCAGATCGTGGACTACATCTATTTTGTTTCCGGCGGCTGCATCGTCGCCGAGGGGACTCCTGAAGAAATTCGCGCCTCGACGGACCCCTTCGTGCATCAGTTCATTCACGCAGAGGTGGATGGCCCGGTGCCCTTCCACTACCCCGCGCCGCCCCTGGGCGAAGCCCTTCTGGGAGCGGCGTGATGGGAGCGGGAATCCTCAATGTCTTGCGCGGTCTTGGCGCCGGTGTCATCGACCGGCTGTGGCGTCTGGGCTTCGCCTCGCGCTTCTTCCTGGCCCTGCTGCTGCATTCCGGCACGTCCTTCCGGCGCTTCCATCTGACGATCCGGGAAGTCTATTTCGGCGGCGTATTGTCCTTGCTCATCATTTCCGTGTCGGGCCTCTTCGTCGGCCTGGTGCTGGGCCTGCAGGGCTACGAGACACTGCAGCGCTTCGGCTCCAGCGACGCTCTGGGCACCCTGGTGGCCCTGTCCCTGGTGCGGGAGCTGGGGCCGGTGCTGGCGGCTCTCTTGTATGCCAGCCGGGCGGGTTCCTCGGTGACGGCGGAAATCGGTCTCATGAAGGCTACGGAACAACTCACAGCCATGGACATGATGGCGGTGAACCCGCTGGCTCGCATCGTGGCGCCGCGTTTCTGGGCCGGCGTGATTTCCATGCCCCTCCTGGCCGCCCTGTTTTCCGCCATGGGCATCATCGGCGGCTACTTCATCGGCGTCGTCATGATCGGCGTGGACGAGGGCGCGTTTTGGTCCCAGATGCAGGCTGCTGTTGATTTTCGTCAAGATATTGTCAACGGAGTGATCAAGAGTTTCGTTTTTGGTATAGCCGTCTCCTTCATTGCGGTTTTCGAAGGTTATGACTCGGCGCCCACGGCAGAAGGCGTTTCCCGCGCCATCACCCGCACCGTAGTCACGTCCGCCCTGGTCATCCTGGCGCTGGACGTCGTGCTGACTTCATTCATGTTTCGGGGAACTTCATGAGTCGCACCACGCTGGACCTGTGGGTAGGTATTTTCGTCGCCATTGGCCTTGCCGCCCTGGTGTTCCTGTCCCTCAAGGCGGGTAATCTGGTGTCCGCCAATATTGGCGAAACCTATGTTCTGACGGCCCGCTTCGACAACATCGGCGGCCTCAAGGTGCGTGCGCCGGTGAAGAGCGCCGGTGTCGTCGTCGGCCGGGTGTCCGCCATCAGCTTCGATCCCAAGGAGTACGTGGCCGTTGCGACCCTCAATGTGGACAAGCGCTACGAGTTCTCCAAGGACACGATTGCCAAGATTCTCACGTCCGGTTTGCTCGGCGAGCAGTATATTGGTCTGGCAGTGGGGGGGGAGACGGAGGTTCTGAAGGATGGCGCGAGCGTCAAGAAGACCCAGTCCGCTGTGGTGCTGGAAGATATGATTGGCCAGTTCCTGTATAGCAAGGCCCAGGAACCGGCCGCCGCGCCCGCCAAATAAGACGTTCAAGAATTGCAAATGAAAGGAATGACCTTGTCCCTATCCGTTCCCACTCGGCGCTTGGCCCTGGTGTTGGCGCTCGCCGCCGGCTTGGGCGGCTGCGCCTCCCGCGGTGATCCGCGGGACCCGCTGGAAGGTTTCAATCGCGGTGTGTACTCGTTCAATGAAGGCCTCGACAAGGTGCTGCTGAAGCCGGTGGCCCAGAGTTACGACGCCATCGCGCCGACGCCGGTGCGGGCTGCGGTGGGTAACTTCTTTGAAAATATCAATGATGTGCTGGTCTGTATCAATGATCTGCTGCAAGGCAAGCTAAATGATGCCGGCTCAGATTTCGGCCGCGTGGCGCTGAATTCCACCTTCGGCATCCTGGGCCTGTTCGACGTGGCCACGGCCTGGGGGCTGGAAAAACACGAGGAAGACTTCGGACAGACCTTTGGTCGTTGGGGGATCGGCGACGGCCCCTACCTGGTGTTGCCCTTGTTTGGCCCGCGTACGGTACGTGACGCGGTCGGCCTGGCCGCCACGACAAGCTTGTATCCCTTGAGTCATGTCTATCCGGTGGATGTCCGCAATAGCCTGACCGGAACCCGCTTTATCAGTGACCGGGCCGACCTGCTGCCGGTGGACAAGGCCATCGAAGAAGCTTCCCTGGGCGATAAGTACAGCTACATCCGCGAGGCCTACCTGCAGCGCCGCCGCAACCTGATCTATGACGGCCGCCCGCCCCGCCTGCCGGAGGATGACGGGGACCCCGCGCCCGTCGTTCGCTGAAAATCCAGACCCTACAGAGAGATTGAATAAATGAAGAAATTGCTTAGCGTAGTGTTGACCGTCCTGGCCCTGGCCCAGCCGCTGTTGTGCCGCGCTGAAATCGCGACGCCGGAGGCCATGGTGAAAGACGTCACGAATGACGTGCTGGAGGTGGTGAAGAAGGACAAGGACATCCAGAACGGCAACCAGAAGCGCACCCAGCAGCTCATCGAAACCAAGGTACTGCCCCATTTCAATTTTTCCCACATGACGTCCTTCGCCATGGGGCGCGACTGGCGCCTGGCCAATGCGGAACAGCAGAAAATCCTGACGGAAGAGTTCAAGAATCTGCTGGTGCGGACCTACTCCAACGCCTTCACCAACTACAAGAGCCAGACCGTTACGGTGAAGCCGTCCCGCGTCCAGCCGGCGGACACGGACGCCACGGTGCGCACCCTCATTAGCCAGGCCAGCGGTCAGCCCGTGTCCATCGACTACAGCCTGGAGAAGACCCCGACGGGCTGGAAGGTCTACGACGTCATCGTGGCCGGCTCCAGCCTGGTGACGGTGTATCGCCAGAAATTTCATGAACAGGTGCAAAGCGGTGGCGTGGACGGCCTCGTCAAGTACCTGCAGGAAGGCACAGCCGCCTCCGTGGCGAAAAAATGATCCGGCAAGCCGCTGACCGCCTGGTGGTGGAGCTTCCCCTGACCCAGGAGACGGCATCCGCCCTCCTGCCGGCCGGGAAGGCGCTGCTGGTAGAAGGCGGCGTGAGTTTGTTCGACTTGGCGGAGGTGAAGGAAGTGGATTCCAGTGCCCTGGCCCTGCTCTTTGCCTGGCAGCGGGCAGCACGGTCGAAGGGCGGTTCGGTGCGCATCGCCAACCCGCCGGCCAGCCTTCTCAGTCTCGCCGAACTCTACGACCTGACAGACCTGTTACCATTGCAAGTCTGATCGGTATTTGACCGAAAACAATTCCAAGCAGCCCACCGGGCTGCTTTGACTTTTCTACTCTCCCGCAGCCCATGATCCCTGCTATCCGCGTTTCCCAGGCCGTCAAGCGCTATGGCGCCCTCACGGCCCTGGCCGGTGTAGACCTGGAAGTTGCCCAGGGGGAGTTCTTCGGCCTCCTGGGCCCCAATGGTGCCGGCAAGACCACCCTGATCTCGGCCCTGGCTGGCCTTGTACGTCCGGACAGCGGCACGCTCGCCGTCATGGGCCATGACGTGGTGGCGGATTACCGCCAGGCCCGGCTGCAACTGGGCGTGGTGCCCCAGGAACTGGTCTTCGACCCCTTTTTTACGGTGCGCGAGACCCTCAAGATCCAGTCCGGCTATTTCGGCATCCGCGGCAACGACGCCTGGATCGATGAAATCCTCGAAAACCTGGATCTGACGGACAAGGCAAACACCAACATGCGCCGGCTTTCCGGCGGCATGAAGCGGCGCGTGCTGGTGGCCCAGGCCCTGGTGCATCGGCCGCCGGTCATCGTCTTGGACGAGCCAACGGCGGGGGTTGACGTGGAATTGCGCCAGGGCCTGTGGGCCTTCGTCCGGCGCCTGAACCGGGACGGCCACACCATCGTGCTCACCACCCATTACCTGGAAGAAGCCGAAAGCCTGTGCGGGCGCATTGCCATGCTGAAGGCGGGACGCATCGTGGCCCTGGACTCCACCGCCAACTTGTTGGCGAGGGTGTCCGGCCAGCGCTTCGGGGTACGTCTGGACAAGGGCGCCGTGCTGCCGGGGGAACTGGCGACCCGGGGGCGCCGGGGGAGTGACGGACTGACCCGCTTCGAGCTGACGGATGGGGCCGAGGTAGAGGCCATCCTGGCGGCCCTGCGCCAGGCCGGCGTGGCGGTGGCGGACCTGGAATTGGGTAAGCCGGATCTGGAAGAGGTGTTCATGAGCGTCATGCAACGGGGTGCCGCCCCCAGGGGAGCCTGACATGGGCAGCTTCGGAACCCTGTTCTACAAGGAGGTGCTGCGTTTCTGGAAGGTGGGCTTCCAGACCGTGGCGGCGCCGGTGCTGACGGCGCTCCTCTATCTGCTGATTTTTTCCCATGCCCTCGATCGGCAAGTGAATGGGCTTTCCTACACCGCTTTCCTGGTGCCCGGCCTCGTCATGATGTCCGTGCTGCAAAACGCCTTCGCCAACTCTTCCTCTTCCCTCATTCAGGGCAAGGTGGGGGGCGGCATCGTCTTCGTGCTGCTGGCGCCCCTCTCCTACCTGGAATTCTTCGCCGCCTATGTGCTGGCGGCGGTGATTCGCGGCCTGGTGGTGGGCCTGGGGGTGTTGGCCGTGACTGTCTGGTTCGCCGACATGCAGCTGGTTTCGCCCCTGTGGGTGCTGGCCTTTGCCCTGCTGGGGGGCGCCATCCTGGGCAGCCTGGGGGTCATCGCCGGCATCTGGGCCGACAAATTCGACCAGCTCGCCGCTTTCCAGAATTTCATCATCATGCCGCTGACCTTTCTCTCCGGCGTGTTCTACTCCATTCATTCCCTGCCGGCTTTCTGGCAGGGCGTGTCCCGTTTCAATCCCGTTTTCTACCTGATCGATGGCTTCCGCTACGGCTTCTTTGGCGTCTCGGACGTCTCGCCATGGACCGGCCTGGCGGTGGCAGCAAGCTGCCTCGTCGTGCTGGCCAGCGCCACCCTGATCATGTTGAAAAGCGGCTACAAGTTGCGTTCGTGAAGGAATACCCCATGGTTCGCCCTGAAGATCTACATCAATACATTGAGCAGGGCATGTCCTGCGAACACCTGCAGGTGGCCGGCGACGGTCAGCATTTCGAAGCTGTCATTGTCAGCGCCGAGTTCGCCGGCAAGTCTCGCGTGCAGCGCCACCAGCGCGTCTATGCTGCCCTGGGGGACCGCATGCGGGAGGAGATTCATGCCATTTCCATGAAAACTCTCACCCCGGAAGAATGGGAGGCCCGGTAATGGAGCCGCTCGACACGCCGGCCAGTGAGACCTATCGCATTGCCGGCGGAAAACCGGTGCGGGGCAGCATCCATGTGCTGGGGGCGAAGAACTTCGCCACCAAGGCCATGGTGGTGGCGGTCCTCACGGACAAGCCCACGACCCTGCTCAACGTGCCCCACATCGGCGACATCACCATCACCGAGGAACTCATCCGGGGCCTGGGCGCTGCCGTCGAGCGCAAGCCCAACGATGCGGAGAACACCCTGACGATAGACCCCGCGTCCATCGCCACCAATGTGATTCCCCTGCCGGACTCCGGCTCCAACCGCATCCCCATCCTCTTGATGGGCGCCCTGCTGCATCGCTTCGAGACCGTCAGCGCGCCTTTCGTGGCGGGTTGCAACATCGGCGGCCGGCCCGTGGATTTCCACCTGGAGGCCATGCGCCTCTTCGGTGCCGAAGTGAGCGTGACCGATGAGGGCTACAAGGCCACCCGCCGCGCCCGCCTCACCGCTTGCCACTACACCCTGCCCTATCCCAGCGTGGGCGCTACCGAATCCTGCCTGCTGCTGGGCGTGCTGGCCCAGGGCACCTCAGTCATCAAGAACTGCGCCCAGGAGCCGGAAATCCTGGCCATGATCACCATGTTGAACGCCATGGGCGCCAGGGTGAATTTCAGCACCGACCGGGTGCTGACCATCCACGGCGTGGACAAGCTCCATGGCACGGTTTATCCCATCCTGGGGGACCGCATCGAGGCGGCTTCTTGGGCCTGCATGGCGGCGGCGACGGACGGCGACGTGGTGGTGAGCGGCATTTCCCCCGAAGTGCTGGTGAATTTCTTCGGTGTGTATAACGCCATCGGCGGCGGCGTAGAGGTACTGGGCCGGGACACCCTGCGCTTCTACCGGGCACGGGAGCTGCATGCCATTTCCATCGAAACGGATGTCTACCCGGGTTTCGCCACCGACTGGCAGCAGCCCCTCACGGCGCTCCTGACCCAGGCCAACGGCCTCTCCGTGGTGCACGAGACGGTGTACGAAAACCGTTTCGGCTACGCCAGGACGCTGAACGCCTTGGGCGCCAATATCCAGGTGGTGGATTACTGTCTGGGGGCCGCCGAATGCCGCTTCGCCGGCCGCAACCATCCCCACAGCGCCATTGTCAGCGGCAAGACCCGACTCGTCTCCAACGGCAGCACCATCCGCATCCCTGACCTGCGCGCCGGCCTGGCCTACGTCATGGCCGCCTGCCTGGCGGAAGGGGAAACCACCATTACCAACATCGAGTTGCTGGAACGGGGCTATGGCGACCTGGCCCAGCGGGCACCCTTCCTGGAAATCAAGCGGGGCTGAAAAAACAGTAAACGCCGAGACGCCGAGGCGCCGAGGTATCAAGTCGTCAGGAGAGCTTTGCGTCCACGCAGAGTGAGAACAACGGGCCATCCCAATTCTTGTTTTCCTCGGCGCCTTGGCGCCTCGGCGTTTTGAATAGAGTTTCAAGGTTAAAATCCGACCTTTCCTGAATCGAGACAGTCCGTGAACGGCATCACTCTGGCCCTTTCCAAGGGGCGTATTTTTGAAGAAACCCTGCCGCTCCTGGCGGCGGCGGGCATTGTGCCGGCGGAGAACCCGGAGTCTTCCCGCAAGCTCATCATCGACACCAACCGGCCCGATGTGCGCCTGGTCATCGTGCGGGCCTCCGACACCCCGACCTACGTGCAGTACGGCGCCGCCGACCTGGGCATTGCCGGCCGGGACACCTTGATCGAGCACGGCGGCCTGGGCCTCTACCAGCCCCTGGATCTGAAGATCGCCAAGTGCCGCATGTGCGTGGCGGTGCCCAAGGGCTTCGACTACCTGTGGGCCGTGAAGAGCGGTTCGCGTCTCAGGGTCGCCACCAAGTACATTTCCATCGCCCGGGAGCACTTCGCCACCAAGGGCGTGCACGTGGACCTCATCAAGCTCTACGGCTCCATGGAACTGGCACCCCTGGTGGGCCTGTCGGACGTGATCGTGGACCTGGTGTCTTCCGGCGGCACCCTCAAGGCCAACAACCTGGTGGAAGTCGAGGACATCATGCCCATCAGCTCCCGCCTGATCGTGAACCAGGCCTCGCTGAAGATGAAGCGCGAATTGCTCCAGCCCGTCATCGACGCCTTTGCCAGATCGGTAGCGAAAGACTGAATATTTGAAACGCCGAGGCGCCGAGGCACCGAGAAAGCCTGAGAGATCGAACGATGGGAGGCGTTGGGCCAGCCCTCCTCGTTTTTTCTCTTGGTTCTTCCTCGGCGACTCGGCGTCTCGGCGTTTAGAACGATTTTCAAAAAGGTGCCCCCATGATCACCATCCGTCGCATGACCACCACCGAGCCGGATTTCCTGTCCCGGCTCGATGCCCTGCTGGCGTTCGAGAGCAGCACCGACGACTCCATCGAGACGGCCGTGGCCGGCATCCTGGCGGACGTGCGTCGGCGCGGCGACGCGGCGGTGATTGACTACACCCGGCGCTTCGACCAGCTTTCCGTTACATCCATGGCGGAGCTGGAATTGCCGAAGTCTGAACTGGATGCCGCCCTGTCCGCCCTGCCCACGGCGCAGCGGGAAGCCCTGGAGACGGCGGTCACAAGGGTGGCCGAGTACCACCAGCGGCAACTGATGGAGTCCTGGTCCTATCCGGAAGAAGACGGTACGCGCCTGGGGCAAAAGATTACGCCCCTGGACCGGGCCGGCCTTTACGTGCCCGGCGGCAAGGCCTCCTATCCGTCTTCGGTGATCATGAATGCCGTGCCGGCCAAGGTGGCAGGCGTGGGCGAACTCATCATGGTGGTGCCCACGCCCCGGGGCGAGAAGAATCCCCTGGTGCTGGCGGCGGCGGCTCTGACCGGCGTGGACCGGGTGTTCACCATCGGCGGCGCCCAGGCCGTGGCGGCCCTGGCCTACGGTACGGCGAGCATTCCCCAGGTGGACAAGATCACGGGGCCGGGCAACGCCTATGTGGCGGCGGCCAAGCGCCGGGTCTTCGGCACCGTGGGTATCGACATGGTGGCGGGCCCCAGCGAAGTGCTCATCATCTCCGACGGCAGCGGCAACCCGGACTGGGTGGCCATGGATCTTTTCGCCCAAGCGGAGCACGACGAACTGGCCCAGGCCATCCTTCTGTGCAACGACGCCGGTTTTATCGAACGGGTGGCGGCCAGCATCGAAAAACTGCTGCCGGAAATGCCCCGGCGGGAAACCATCGCCACGTCGCTCTCGAACCGGGGTGCCCTGGTGCTGGTGCGGGACATGCTGGAAGCCTGCGACATCGCCAACCGCATCGCCCCGGAACACCTGGAGCTGTCGGTGACCGAGGAGACCCTGGAGGTCTTTGACCTGATCGACAAGATCCGCCACGCCGGGGCCATTTTCGTCGGCCACTGGTCCGTGGAGGCCCTGGGGGACTACTGTGCCGGCCCCAACCATGTGCTGCCCACCATGCGGAGCGCGCGCTTTTCCTCGCCCCTGGGGGTCTATGACTTCCAGAAACGCACCAGCATCATCCAGATGTCGCAGGCCGGCGCCCAGAAACTGGCCAAGGTCGCCTCCATCCTGGCCCACGGCGAAGGCCTGCAGGCCCACGCCCGTTCGGCCGAGTTTCGGCTGAAGTAAAGCCATGTTGAAACGCCGAGGCGCAGAGGAAGAGCGAGAAACCAAAGCAATGCCAGCCTTGGCACTGTCGCCAATTGTTTGCAGGGGTTTGGATTTTCTCGGCGTCTCGGCGCCTCGGCGCCTCGGCGTTTAAATCTACTGTGGTCCGGAGCGCAAACGGTGGATAGCAACAAGGCGGCGCCCTCGGTCTTCGCGCTTTTCGATGCCTTCTCGCGCATTGGCCTGGCGGGTTTCGGCGGGGTCTTGCCTTTCGTGCGGCGCATGCTGGTGGAACAGAAGCACTGGCTGTCCGCCGAGGAGTTCAACGTGCTGCTTGGCCTGTGCCAGTTCCTGCCCGGGCCGAACGTCATCAACCTGGCGGTGATCGTGGGGCGACGCTTTCATGGCGTCACCGGGGCGCTGGCCGCATCCGTTGGTCTCTTGGCCGGACCCATGGTCATCGTCATCGGTTTGGCCATGGCCTACGACCGCTACGGCAGCCTGCCGGTGGTGCAGTCCATGCTGCGGGGCATTGCCTCTGTTGGGGCCGGGCTGATCTTCGCCACGGGCATCCGCATGGCCATGAGCGTCAAGGATAAGCTCGTCTTCCTGCCCTTCGCCTTGCTGGTCTTCATTGCCATCGCCCTCCTGCATTGGCCCATGCCGGTGGTCATGCTGCTGCTGGCGGCCGCCTCGTCCTGGCTGGCGTGGCTGCGGCGAAAGAAGCTGCCATGAGCCTGCTCCTGGACCTCTTCCTGCAAATGGCCCTGCTGTCTTTTGTGGCCTTTGGCGGTGTCACGGCGGTGCTGCCGGAACTGGCCCGATTGGTGGTGGATAACCGGCACTGGCTGGACGCCACGACCTTCAACCAGCTCTTCGCCATCGCCCAGGGCGCCCCCGGCCCCAATGTGCTGGTGGTAACGCTCATCGGCTGGGAACTGGCGGGCCTGGCGGGGGCGGTGGTGGCGACCTTGGGCCTGTGTTTGCCCATGAGTGTCCTTATCTACCTGCTCTACGGCCACTGGGAGCGCTTTCGCGGCGCCCCTTGGCGGTCTGCCATCCAGACGGGCGTGGCGCCCCTGGCGGTGGGCCTGGTGCTCTCCAGCGCCCTGCTCATTTCCAGCACGGCCGGGGCCGGCTGGCGCGGCTACATTTTGACGGCCGCCGTTACCCTCATCACCCTGCGCTCCAAGCTCCATCCCCTCTGGCTCATCGCCGCCGGAGCGGCCTTGGGTGCGGTGGGTCTGGTCTGAACCTCTCAACGGGACGGGATGCCGTCGCCGCGCAGGAAGGTGACTTCGACGAAGCGGGAGCCGACCCGGTTGTTCGGGCCGAAGCGCACCGGGAAGCCGCCCACGTCCAGGTCCACGGCTTCCAGGGCCTTCATGACCGCGGACGGAGTGACTTCGCCCTTGACCCGGGACAGGCCGTCCACCAGCACCCGGGCGCCGATGTATTCCTCCAGGCTGGTGTAGGAGGGCACCGCGTCAGGCGCGTATTTCTTCAGGGCCTCCCGGTATTCCCGCACGATCTTCTCGATGCCCGAGTGAGGGGAGGGCACCACCTGGGTGATGCCAACGCCCTTGGCGTCCGCCCCCGCCAGCCTGAACAAGTCCTGGCCGTTTACGACCGAGATGGCGAAGATCTGGGTGCCCGGCGCGGCTAACCGGTAGGCCTTGACGAAGGCGGCGGCGGGTTTCAGCACCGACACCATGATGACCGCCTGGGGATTGGCGGCTGACAGGGTCTTTACCGCCTCCGTTACATTGTCCGTGCCCTTCTCGTAGCTGCCCTTGCCGACAATGGTCATGCCGTGCTGGGTCAGGGCTGTCTCGACGCCGGCCAGGCCCGCCATGCCGAAAAGGTCGTTCTGGTAGAACAGGCCGATGCGGTGGATGCCCGTATGGACGAACTGTTCCACCATCTTTTCCGTCTCGTCGGCGTAGCCGGCCCGGATATGGAAAATGTAGGGGTTGTAGGGTTTGCGCAGAGGCTCGCCGCCGGTGTAGGGGGCGATGAGGGGCACGTTGCGTCCGGCCAACACGCCCTGCTTGAGGAGTTCTGCCACGTTGCCGGTGCCGGCGTAGCCGATGAGGGCCACGGCCCGGTCCTTGTCGATGAGTTCCTTCGTCAGGCGAACGGTCTCGTCAGTCTTGTAGCCGTCGTCCTTGACCACGTGGCGAATGCGCTGGCCATTCACGCCGCCCCGGGCGTTCACCTGGTCGAAACAGATTTTTGCCCCCAGCATCATGTCCTTGCCGGTGCTGGCCAGGATGCCGCTGAGCGGCACGGATTGGCCGACGACGATCTCGGCCCGGGCGGTCTGAATGAAGCCGGGTGTCAGGGTCGCCAGGACGTAGAGCAGGGCGCAGGCGCGCCCCATGCGGAATGCGGACATAGAAACCCCCAGGTTTTCGTTTCTGCAAGGAATGCCTTGAAATACAAGGATGCGCAGCCGGCGCATTGTAACGGCACTTCCGGCACGGGGGGAATAGGACTTTAGAATTATCAAGAGCGGGCGCCTGGCCCGCCGCCTTACCAGAGTTCCACCACCGGGGCGGCGTCCGGCTCCTCGGTGTCGATGCAAAAAGCGCTGGCCTGATCGAGTTCCCCAAGTATGCAGGTGAACTGACGATCGAAATCTTCGCCATAGCGATCGAAAAGCTCGACGACTTCGTTTGTCGCGGAACTGACCGTTTCGCTGATCGCGGCTTCCTGGCGGTCAGACAGGCCGAACTGGTAGTACATGGCTTCGACCTTTTCCGCCATGCCTTCCAATTGAAGGCGGGTGCTCGTTTGCTGTTGCCGGTAGCTCTCCGCCAGCCTTTCGATGCGCTCGCGGCTGCTGTCGCCCAGCTGGCGCAGTTCCTGGGCCCAGGCCAGGGCGTCGGCACGCAGTGAAATATTGACCACTGCATCTCCGGCCGCCTCCGCGACCATGGCGGCGTAGTCCCGCAGGCGGCCCGCCAGGCCGTCATCGGTCATCGGCATGTTGGTGATCAGCAGAGAAACGTCACCATAGTTGAGGATCAGGCGGCTCTTGAACTGAAAAATGCGGTCGTGCTGGCGCATGTGCTCGATCACGGATTCTTCCAGGGGCGAGGCCACGCCTGAGGGCGTCATGGTCAGGGTGCCCGCTGCCGCCGAACCCCGCAACTGCACGTGGCACATGCACTGGTTGCTGGCCATGGAGGCGATCATCAGCTCACACAGGGCCTTCAGGGACCGGCAGCTTAGGGCACCCCGGGTGAACTTGAGGATGTCGCCCATTTCGTTGAAGCCCTGGAGCGCCATATCGGCGGACTCTTCCAGGGAACTTTTCTCCGCCACCAGCTGGGCGCGCCGGAGCCGCGCACTCACGGCCAATACGATCTTGCGGCGGATTTCCTCCGCATTGAAGGGCTTGGCCACGAAGTCATCCCCGCCCGCGTCATAGGCGTGCAGGCGTTCTTCCAGGGAATCATGGGCGGACAGGAAAATGATCGTCAGGTTGCTGCGGTCGAAACGGTCCCGGATGCGCTGGCAGGTCTCGTATCCGTTCATGCCGCCCGGCATGTCGATATCCAAGAGCACCACTTCCGGGAAATATTCCCCCATGGCCATCAGGCAGTCCTCGCCGGAGGGAACATCCATGACCTCGTAGCCGGAGCCTTCGAGGGTGACGCCCAGCATCCCGGCTGCAATCGGATCGTCATCCACGATGAGAAGATGCCCCTTGCTGCAGACCCCGTCGGGCCCTTCCTCATTCAACGCATTCATAACTCGTCCGTGCTCCACTCAAATGTTGTCTGTCCCGGCGGATCCGAGAAGGATCGCCAGGGACTTGACCGCCTGCTGCCATTCCATTTCCAGCGCGGCCAGCAAGCTGGCGTCAAACCCGGCGCCCTTGAGGCTTGCTTCCAGCCGGGCCGCCGCCGCTTGCAATCCCAAGGCACCAATGGTCCCGGCACTGCCTTTCAAGGTATGGCAAAGCGCCAGGGCGGCGGCCGTGTCGCTGCGCCCCAGGGCTTCCCCGATCCGGCTGACGCAGGCTCCGTTGCGATCCAGAAACATCTGCAGGAAATGGCGGTATTTCCGGACATCGCCATTGGTTCTCGCCAAGGAGGCGGGGACGTCGAATCCCGCCACCATGGGCAAGCCGCCGCTCTCTGTCGTGACGGGTGGCGGGGCAAGCTCCTGGCTCTCAAGCGGGACCACGGGGCCAGGGGCCGGGGGCTTGCTCGGCAGCCACTTCAGCATCGTCGAGAACAGCACGGCCGGATCGACAGGCTTGGAAATGAAATCATTCATGCCGGCCTCGAAACAACGGGCCTTGTCCTCGATGAAAGCGTTGGCCGTCATGGCGAGAATGGGCGTCTGGCTGCCGTCGGTGGTCTGGCGTATCCGGCGGGTCGCTTCCAGACCGTCCATGTGCGGCATTTGCATATCCATCAGGATCAGATCAAAGCGGTCATTTGCGGCCCGTTTCACGGCTTCGACGCCGTTCTCCGCCACCTGGACGCGCAAGCCCAGCTCTTCCAGAAGGCCCAGCATGACGTCCTGGTTGATGGGGTCGTCTTCAACCAGCAGGATCTGCTTGCCGGCATGCTCCCGGGACAGCATGGCCTCGAGTTCCTTGCAGCCGATTTTCGCCACGGGGGCCGCCAGCGCCGGGCGCTTTCCCAGACGGGCGGTGATCCAGAAGGTGCTGCCTTGCCCCAGGGCGCTGTTGACGCCTACCTCACCGCCCATCATTTCGGCCAGCCGCTTGTTGATGGCCAGGCCCAGGCCCGTACCGCCAAATTTCCGGGTCGTCGAGTTGTCGGCCTGCTCGAAGCTGTTGAACAGGCGCCGCTGTTGCTCCTCCGTCAGGCCGATACCCGTGTCCCTGACCTCGAAGCGCACCAGGGAGCCTGCATGCGTTTCCTTGACGACACGGCCGCGCAGTGAAATGTCGCCCTGCCGGGTGAATTTGACGGCGTTACCGAGGTAATTCACCAGCACCTGGGAGAGCCGGGTCGGGTCGCCGAACAATGACTCCGGCAAGGCGGCGATGTCCACGCTGAGTTTCAGGCCCTTCGCCGCCGCCCCTTCGTTCACGAAGGCCACGGCGCTCTGCACCATGTCCGCCGTCAGGAAAACCTGCTGTTCCAGCACCAGCTTGCCCGCTTCAATCTTGGACAGGTCAAGAATGTCATTGATGATGCCGAGCAGGTGTTTTCCAGATTGAGCGATCTTGTCCAGTTGTGCGACCTGCTTCGTAGAAAGCTCGCTGCGGCGCAGCAGGTGCGCCATGCCAAGAATGCCGTTGATGGGGGTGCGAATCTCATGGCTCATGTTGGCGAGAAAAGCGCTTTTCGCCGTATTCGCCAGCACCGCCTGTTCCTTTGCCTGCACCAAGGCCGTCTCCGCCGCCTTGCGCCGGGTCACATCCGTCACGAAGCCGATCAGCAGGTCAGCGCTATCCGGTTTCTCCTGGTAATGAATGGTGATGTCCACGGGGACGAGGTGCCCATCCTTGGCCCGGTTCAGGGTCTCCACTTGTCCTCGCCCCTGGCTGCGAAGCTCGTCCACCATCTCATGGAAGGGCGTGTCCGGGAAGTTCGGGTCAAAGTCATGAACGCTGAGGCCCAGCATTTCCTCGGTGCTGTAACCCAGCATTTCTGCCGCGCACTGGTTCGTATAGAGGATGCGCCCCGTATCCGCATCCACCCAGCGAATGCCGATACCCGCCATGTCCATGGCGAATTGCGTGTCCATCAAGCGGTTGCTTGCCGCCTGCAGATCGGCGGTGCGCTGGGCCACCAACTCTTCCAGATGATGCCGGTGCTGGTTCAGTTCCTCGGCCGTGCGTATGCGTTCCGTGACGTCGAAGGAAATGCCGCAGAGCGCGTAAATGCTGCCGTCGTCGCGCCGGAGCGGGAGTTTGGTCGACTGATAGGTCGTTGTCCTGCCCGTCTGGGACAGCGTCGTGGTTTCTTCCACGCGCAGCGTCTCCCCGTCCGCCAGAACGCGGCGGTCGCTACGCTGGATGTTCTCGGTTGTTGCAGCATCGAAAAACTGCTCGTCACCTTTCCCCGCGATTTCCCCCATGGTGGCGTGCCAGAGGGCGCGTACTGGCGCATTGGCGAACAGATAGCGCCCGTCCTGGTCCTTGAGGTAGATGTAGGCATCCACATTGTCGAGAATGGTGAGCAGCTTGTTCTCCGACTCCCGCAAGGATTCGAGGGTGCTGGAAAGTTCCCGTGTCCGGGTATCCACCCGGCGGCGCAGCATGCGGTTCCAGAGGAACAGCAGGAAACTGGTCACCAGCAGCGTCAGCAGGAAATAGCCCAGATAACGGACCCAGGCCGATGTTTTTCCTGCCGGCAATTGGGCGCCAAGCCAGCGCTGGTCTATCGCGGCCCGCTCCTCCGGCGTAATGCGCGCAAAGCCTTCGTTGACCAGGCGCATGAGATCGGGGTGCCCCTTGACGACGGCACGATGGAACTGGCCCGCGTACAAGGGATCGGAATGGCGGAAATCGTCCGCTGCGCCCTCCCGGTTGAAGAAATAGTAGGCGGGCGGATTGTCAATGCAGAGCGTGCGGACTTCCTGGCGGATGGCAGCCCTGACCTGGCTTTCATAGCTCGGGTAGGCCTTCAGCGAGGTAATGCCCTTGCCGCGGAGGAATTCGATGCAGGCATCCCCTTCCTTGACGCCGACCGTGAAGCCTTTCAGCGACGCCGCATCCGCAATGCCGGAGATGGTCTTGTGGAAGAAGATGGCGACATCAATGGTCGCGTAGGGGGGCGAGAAATCATAAAGCTTGCGGCGTGCCTCGGTCTCAAAAAGAGTGTCAATGACATCCGCCTGGCCGCTGTCCATGGCCGCCAGGGCTTTGCTCCAGTCCATGGGTTGGAAGTCCACCTTGACGCCGGTACGTTGCTCCCACAGGCTCCAGAGATCCTTCAGGATGCCCTGAATTTCGCCATTGGCGTTTTTGAAGACGTAGGGCGGATAGTTGTCATCGAGAACGACACGTATCGAGGCAGGCGCCGCCTGCACCTGGGATACCAGTGTCAGCAACAGCAGTATGCCCCGCAGACATGTTCGTAGTTGCTTCATCACACGACCCATGCGCCCCTCCCGTAAGCCGCAACTTTACCGGGTTTGTGCCCGGGACTGCAGGCACAATGTCTCAAAATTCACATTGAGGGCGAATCATGTACCGGCAGTTTTGCACTGCCATGCCGGCTCCGGGGGGGCTGGGGTGCGGGATTCGTTTACCGGGATGAATCGGGGTGGGAGAAATTTCGCCATCAGAATTCCGGAATCCGGCCGTTGACAGTGAGCGCCGCTCTATCCGCACGAAAATCAATCGGCGACGCCTTGGGGCCTTGAAAATGAACGACACCACCAGTGGCCAGAATCCTGAAAAGGATGTGGCCGTACTCCTCAACAATGAGTTGCACGGTATAAAGATACCGACGCGCCCGGCAGTCCTCAGCAGTATCGAAGCGCAGATGCGTTCCCGCTCACCCAACCTGGGGGCGCTGGAGAAAGTCATCAGCCTTGACGTGAGCATTTCGGGCAGTTTGCTGAAGATTGCCAACTCGGCTTTCTTTGGTCATGCCGGCCAGGTCCGTTCCGTCAAGAAGGCCTTGCAAATCCTGGGGTTGAATACCGTGGGAACGGCCATTGCGGCCCTTTCCCTGCGCAAGGCCTTTGCCCACGTTCCCAATCTGGAGCGATTCTGGGATTCGTCCGCACAGATTGCGCAACTGTCCGGCTGGCTGGCGACCAGGGTGGACACGAAGCTCAGCAAGCTCCGGCCCGAGGAGGCCTACACCTTCGGCCTGTTTCGTGACTGTGGCATTCCGATCTTGATGTCGTTCTACTCAACCTACTTCGACGTCCTCAAGCTTGCCAATAACGAAGCGGCGCGGCCTTTCACGGAGGTCGAGCGGGACGATATCGGCGTCGACCATGGTGCCATAGGCGCCATGCTGGCCAAGGAGTGGCAACTTCCCCTCGAATACCAGGCCGCCATCGAACTGCATCACGACGTCACGGCAATCCGTGAGCAAAATTCGCCCGCCGTCCCCGAACTCGCGCGGCACTTCATGGCGATTGCCCAGCTAGCGGAGTATCTGTTTCAACGCCTGACCGGCTTGAACCGCACTTGCGAGTGGGGAAAGTTGGGCGAAGCCTGCCTGGGCGTGCTGGGCTTGGACGAAGAGGGCATGAACCAACTGCTGCAGATGGCCGAGGAACAGGGCCTCTGCAAGGCGCCGGGAATATAGCCGTTCGATTCCGCTGCGTCGCCTGCACCCTCCGATTTGGCCCTTCCGCGAAATGAAATCCCCCATCGATCAGCCTTTTACAAAAGACTCCAGGGAACTGCATAAATTATTTTTGATATTCATGCTTCGGGGGCGAATGGCCGCATCCGGCTTCTGGCGACGGCGTCGCAGGATTGAAAGCACGTATTCACCTGATGCCTAAGCGGCCATGCGGCCGGCCGGCAAGGCCAACGGCGGCAAAGAGCCGCTGCTGCCGGCGCCGGCAGTCGCGAACTGCTGAGAAGGACGGGTTTTTCACCGGGAAAATCCTATAATGGCGGCCAATTTGTCTTTAACGCTCTTGGGATTCCCGTATGGAAATTAAGGTCAACTTTCTCGACAAGCTTCGTCTTGAAGCCAAGTTCGATGACTTCACGGTTGTGGCCGATCAGCCTATCCGCTATAAGGGCGATGGGTCTGCGCCTGGTCCGTTCGACTACTTTCTGGCTTCATCGGCTTTGTGTGCGGCTTATTTTGTGAAGTTGTACTGCGAAACTCGAAATATTCCTACAGATAACATCCGCCTGTCGCAGAACAATATTATTGATCCTGAAAACCGCTACAAGCAGATTTTCAAGATTCAGGTGGAGTTGCCGGCAGAACTCTCCGATAAAGACCGGCTGGGTATTTTGCGTTCCATCGACAGGTGTACGGTAAAGAAGGTGGTGCAAACCGGGCCTGAGTTTGTGATCGAGGAAGTGGAAAATCTGGATGCGGATGCCCAGTCATTGCTGATGCTGAATCCGGCTTCGGCGGTGAGTACCTATATTGCAGGCAAGGATCTGCCCCTGGAGCAAACCATCGCCAATATGTCGGGGGTTTTGGCGGGCTTGGGCATAAAGATTGAAATCGCTTCCTGGCGCAATCTTGTTCCCAATGTGTGGTCACTGCATATCCGTGATGCCCACTCGCCGATGTGTTTTACCAATGGCAAGGGGGCGACCAAGGAAAGTGCCTTGGCGTCGGCCTTGGGCGAATTTATCGAGCGGCTGAATTGCAATCATTTCTACAATGATCAGTTTTGGGGGGAGGACCTTGCCAACGGGGCGTTCGTGCATTACCCGAATGAGCGCTGGTTCAAGCCGGGCCGTAAAGATGCGCTGCCGGCTGGAATCCTCGATGAATACTGTCTGGAAATCTATAACCCGGATGGCGAGTTACGCGGCTCCCATCTGGTGGACACCAACTCCGGCAATGTAAAGCGCGGCATCTGTTCGCTGCCCTATGTGCGCCAGTCGGACGGCGAGGTGGTGTATTTTCCGTCCAACCTGATCGATAACCTGTTCCTCAGCAATGGCATGAGTGCCGGCAATACGCTGGCTGAAGCACAGGTGCAATGCCTGTCGGAAATTTTCGAACGGGCGGTGAAACGGGAAATTCTGGAAGGTGAGCTGGCGCTGCCGGATGTGCCGGACGAAGTGCTGGCGAAATACCCGGGCATTCAGGCGGGCATTCAGGCCTTGGAAAGCCAGGGTTTTCCGGTGCTGGTGAAGGATGCGTCCCTGGGCGGGAAATTTCCCGTGATGTGCGTCACCTTGATGAACCCGCGCACGGGTGGTGTGTTTGCCTCCTTCGGGGCGCACCCCAGCTTGGAAGTGGCGCTGGAGCGCAGCCTTACCGAGTTGCTGCAGGGGCGCAGTTTTGAAGGCCTGAACGATTTGCCTCGGCCCACCTTCGAGAGTAACGCCGTCACTGAGCCGAATAACTTCGTTGAACACTTCATTGATTCCAGCGGAGTGGTGTCGTGGCGCTTTTTCAGCGCCAAGGCCGATTACGATTTTGTTGAGTGGGATTTTTCTGGCCAAGGTGAAAACAGCAATGGCGAGGAAGCCGCGACCTTGTTCGGCATTCTCGAAGACTTGGGCAAGGAAGTGTACCTGGCGGTGTATGACAATCTGGGTGCAACGGCCTGCCGCATTCTGGTGCCGGGGTATTCGGAAATTTATCCGGTAGAGGATTTGATCTGGGATAACACCAACAAGGCGCTAGCGTTCCGCGCCGATATTTTGAACTTGCATCGCCTGGATGACGCCAGCCTGGAAGCCCTGCTGGAACGTCTGGAAGACAGTGAGCTTGATGATTACACCGACATCATCACCTTGGTCGGCATCGAATTTGACGAGAATACGGCCTGGGGTCAGCTAACGATCCTGGAGTTGAAGTTGCTGATTTGTCTCGCCTTGAAAAATTTTGAAGCGGCGCAGGAACTGGTGGCAAGCTTCCTGCAGTACAACGAAAACACGGTCGAGCGCGGATTGTTTTATCAGGCCTTGAATGTGGTGCTGGAGGTGCTGCTGGACGACGACCTGGAACTGGACGATTACGTGGTCAATTTTCGCCGGATGTTTGGCAACCCGCGGATGGATGCGGTGATGGGGTCGGTGGACGGCAGCGTGCGCTTCTTTGGCTTAACGCCAACGAGCATGAAACTGGAAGGGCTCGATAGGCACCAGCGCTTGATCGATAGCTACAAAAAACTGCACATGGCGCGGGCCAATGTGGCGGCTTTATCCAGTTAAGCGCCGACGTTTCTCAAGTCCTCGGTCGGCAGGTAGATCACAACAAGCGACGGATCACTGCTTCCCGCTCAGCGTTCGGAAAAAATCTGCGCCAGCATCGCCTTGACCGACGAGGGATCGAAGGGCTTGTCGAAAATTCCTGAAACGCCGGCCTGCTCGACTGCCGCCAGACGGCCGCTGTCGTGCTCGCTGGTGACCATCAGGATCGGTACGTCCTGCTGCCAGCCGGAAGTGCGGATATGTTCGATGAGGTCGCGGCCGTTCATCTCCGGCATGTGGTAGTCGGTGATGATCAGGTCGACGTGCTGGTTTTCGAGCACCATCAGCGCGTCGGTGCCACAGTTCGCCTCGTAGCATTCGGGGATGCCGACGCTTTCGAGGATGCGCCGGATGAAATTGCGCGAGGCCTTGCTGTCGTCGACGAGCAGCACTTTCAGATGCTGGACCTCGATGCCCATCGCCGACAGGCTCTCGTCTTCCTGCAGCAGTTCGAGCGTTGCGTAGAGCGCGCGCCGCAACTGCTCGTCGCTAAAAGGTTTCGGCAGGATGCCGCAGGCCCCGGCCTGGCGCACCGGTTCGAGCATTTTCGGCCGCGTCTCGGACGAAACCAGGATGAACGGCAGCCATTCGAGTTCGTCGTCCTTGCGCATGGCGAACAGCAATTCGGTGCCCGTCATGCCGGGCAGGTACATCGAGCTGATCACCACCGAAGGCGCCTGACGACGCATCGCAGCCAGCGCTGTATCACAATCGGCGGCCAGTGTGACGTTTGCGACGCCGCAGCGGTGCAAGGCTTGCTCGATCACCTTCGCCTGCATCGGCGATGCTTCGACGAGTAGTGCCTGCAAGTTTCCAAGACTCTGCAACATGCCCAGTTCTCCCGTTGGTTGCGGCGATTTTAGAGTATCGGCAACCATTGCGGCGCGGTCAATCGGATCGCGACGGTCGGGTAAAATTGGGGTTGCGTTTTTTCCCGCGCTCGTTTCTAATGACCGATCGAATTTCCGGC
This sequence comes from Rhodocyclales bacterium, assembly GCA_043743785.1. Taxonomy (GTDB): domain Bacteria; phylum Pseudomonadota; class Gammaproteobacteria; order Burkholderiales; family Rhodocyclaceae; genus JAQTNA01. Next base: position 57,019 of record JAYTVW010000098.1, read on the forward strand.
TTTTAACTGACGACCATGTCCCGATTTGACGACCGCGCGCTTGCCGCATCTGCCGCTGCCAAAGCGGCGGCGCTCGTCATTACGGTCGGTGTATCGGTAGTACGCGTCGTAGGCGTACTACTCAGCGCACCGTCGAGGGTCGGAAGAAAACAAGTCGAAGCGTAGCAAACGACAGATTCCAGAAACCCCCGCCGGTGCGAACCGAGCGGGGGTTTTTCTTTTTGCTCCCCCGCCCGGCAAGCCCGGAAACTTCAAGGAGAGCCCCGTGCCCCAGCAAACAACCGAAACCCTCACCGGCGCACAGATCGTCGTGCGACTGCTCGAAAGGCAGGGCGTGCGTACGCTGGCCGGCATTCCCGGCGGCGCCATCCTGCCGATCTACGATGCACTGTCGCAGTCAACGCTGATCCACCATGTGCTCGCCCGTCACGAGCAGGGTGCCGGTTTCATGGCGCAGGGCATGGCACGGGCAACGGGGTTGCCGGCCGTATGTCTGGCGTCCTCCGGCCCCGGGGCGACCAATCTGCTGACGGCGATTGCCGATGCCAAGCTCGATTCGATCCCGCTGGTGGCGATTACCGGGCAGGTGCCGAAATCGATGATCGGCACCGACGCTTTTCAGGAAGTCGATACCTACGGTCTGACGATCCCGATCACCAAGCACAACTTTCTGGTCAATTCGGCCGAGGAGCTGCTGGAAGTTCTTCCGTGTGCCTTCCGCCTCGCCGTGTCTGGCCGGCCCGGCCCGGTACTGGTCGATATTCCGAAGGATGTACAGAATCAGGTGATCGAAATCAGCGAGTGGCCGGCGCCGGGCGTTGCCGATCCGTTTCCCGAGCCTGCCGCTGAACTGGTTGCGCGAGCAGCCTCGATGATCAACGCAGCAGAACGTCCCATCCTCTATCTGGGTGGTGGTGTGATCCATTCCGGCGCTTCCGGGCTGGCCGTGGCGCTGGCTGAAAAAGCCGGCCTGCCGACCGTGATGACGCTGATGGCGCTGGGCAGCATGCCGGTCGATCATGCCTTGTCATTGGGCATGCTCGGCATGCACGGTGCCCGCTGCACCAACTTCGCGCTCGACGAATGCGACCTGCTGATTGCCGTCGGCGCGCGCTTCGACGACCGTGCGACGGGCAAGGTGGCAGCCTTTTGTCCGCAGGCCAAAATCATCCATATCGATATCGATCCTTCCGAACTCGACAAGATCAAGACCGCCCACGTCGGCATTACGGGTGATGTAAAAGCCGTGCTGCAGATGCTGTCACCGGAAGTCGAGTCGCAACTGCGCAAGCGTTGGCTGTCACATGTAGCCAGCCTGAAGGCGACGCACCCGCTGCGCATGCCGGGCATCGAGGATCCGCGCACGCACTACGGCCTGATCCGTGCCGTGGCCGACTGTCTCGACGACGAAGCGACGATTGCCACCGACGTCGGCCAGCACCAGATGTGGGTCGCGCAGGCCTACCCGCTGCGCCGGCCGCGTCAGTGGCTGACCTCGGGCGGCCTCGGGACGATGGGCTTTGGTTTGCCGGCGGCGATTGGCGCGGCACTCGCCGAGCCCGAGCGCACGGTGGTCTGCTTTACCGGCGACGGCAGCATCCTGATGAACGTGCAGGAGTTCGTCACGGCCGCGGAAGAGGGCGTCAATGTGAAGGTCGTGCTGATGAACAATGCCTCGCTCGGCCTCGTTTTTCAGCAGCAGACGATGTTCTACGGCGAGCGTATCTTTGCCTCGAAATTCAAGGGCCAGCCGGATTTCATCAAGGTCGCCGAAGGCTTCGGTTTTGCCACCGTCGATCTCGACAAGGAAAGCGATCCGCTTGCCGCACTTGGCGAAGCGCTGTCGTCGCGCGGCCCGACGCTGATCCACGCCAGCATCGACATGCGCGAGCAGGTTCTACCCATGGTCGCGCCGGGCGCTGCCAACAAAGACATGATCGGAGGCTGAAGATGAATGCAATTTCACAGGCAGAAAACAGGGCGCTCGCCCGCGCGGTGCTCGAGCTGGACGTCAATAACCACGCCGGCGTCATGTCGCACGTCGTGAGCATGTTCTCGCGTCGCGCCTACAACGTCGAAGGCATTCTCTGCATGCCGGTCGGCAATGGGCTGACCAGCCGCATCTGGCTGCTGGTCAATGAAGACGGGCGTCTCGAGCAGATGGTCAAGCAACTGGAGAAGCTCGAAGACGTGCTTGCGGTGCGCCGGCATGGCGCCGGGCATGAGGTGTTCGAGCGGCTCGAGGAGTTCTTCCGCTAGCTGCCGCCCTTGCTGCCCCCCTTGTCCCACCCGTAGCGCACCGTTCGCTGCCAGCGCGAGTCTGCCTGGCGCAGCGGGTTCGCTGCAGGTGGGGCGTGCCGCACTGGCGGTTTCGCCGCGGGGCGGGCAGGAGGCTTTGGCTTGTGGTTCATGGCTTGGGCGAGATGGGTGTTTTGCAGCCTATGCTAGACTTTCGGCTTATTTTAACGCTCTCGAGAACTCCATGTCCGGCAACACGATTGGCACCTTGTTTACCGTTACCTCGTTTGGCGAGTCGCACGGCCCGGCCATCGGCTGTGTGGTCGATGGCTGCCCGCCGGGGCTGGAAATCTGTGAAGCGGATATCCAGGCCGAACTGGACCGCCGCAAGCCCGGTACTTCACGGCATGTGACGCAGCGCCGCGAGTCGGATACCGTCGAAATCCTTTCCGGCGTTTTCGAGGGCAGGACGACGGGTACGCCAATCGGTCTGTTGATCCGTAACGAGGATCAGCGCAGCAAGGATTACGGCAATATCGCCGAGACTTTCCGCCCCGGCCACGCCGACTACGCGTACACGCAGAAATACGGTTTCCGCGACTATCGCGGCGGCGGTCGTTCGTCGGCGCGCGAAACGGCGGTGCGGGTGGCGGCCGGAGCGATCGCGCGCAAGTGGCTGAACGAGCGCTATGGCGTAACGATTCAGGGCTGGATGAGTCAGCTCGGACCGATCGCAATTCCCTTCATCGATGCCGTACAAATCTCCGAAAACCCGTTCTTTGCGCCGAACGCGGCGATCATTCCGCAGCTTGAGGAGTACATGGATCAGCTGCGCAAGTCGGGTGATTCGGTCGGTGCGCAGATCAGCGTCGCGGCGACCGGTGTGCCGCCGGGCTGGGGCGAGCCGGCCGTGCGTCTCGACCGTC
>JAYTVW010000099.1:0-77631 GCA_043743785.1 Rhodocyclales bacterium
CCGTTGGCGTTGATGACCAAGGTGCCGACGTTGGCAATGCTGGCGGTCTGGCCCGCCGTGTAGGTGGTGCCATCAACAACGAACTGGGTGACGGACAGAGGCAGGCCATTCACATCGGTGTCATTGGTCAGAACGCTGCCGGTCAGGGGACCGGTGTTCTCGACGGCGGTCTGGCTGTCGGCGGCGGCGTTGGGGCCGACCGGGGTGACATGCAGGGTCAGCGTCGAGTCGGCGGTGCCGTTGCCATCGGTGATGGTGTAGGTGGCGACGGGCGGTTTGCCGTAATAGTTGGCGACCGGGGCAAAGCTGTAGGAACCGTTGGCGTTGATGACCAGGGTGCCGACATTGGCGATGCTGGCAGTCTGGCCCGCCGTGTAGGTGGTGCCATCCACGACGAACTGGGTGACGGACAGGGGCAGGCCATTCACGTCCGTGTCGTTGACCAGCACGCTGCCGGTCAGGGGACCAGTGTTCTCGACGGCGGTCTGGCTGTCAGCGGCGGCATTCGGGCCGACCGGGGTGACATGCAGGGTCAGCGTCGAGTCGGCGGTGCCATTGCCATCGGTGATGGTGTAGGTGGCGACGGGCGGGTTGCCGTAATAGTTGGCCACCGGGGCAAAGCTGTAGGAACCGTTGGCGTTGATGACCAGGGTGCCGACATTGGCGATGCTGGCGGTCTGTCCTGCCGTGTAGGTGGTGCCATCCACGACGAACTGAGTGACGGACAGGGGCAGGCCATTCACGTCCGTGTCGTTGACCAGCACGCTGCCGGTCAGGGGGCCGGTGTTCTCGACGGCGGTCTGGCTGTCAGCGGCGGCGTTGGGGCCGACGGGAGTGATGACGAGACTCAGGCTGGCGCTGCTGGAGCCCAGGCCATCGGTCATGGTGTAGCTGGCGACGGGGACCGGGCCGTAGTAGTTGGTTGCCGGCGTGAAGTTATAGGAGCCGTCGGCATTGATGAGCAGGTCGCCGACCCCGGCCAACTGGGCGGTGGTGCCGGCGGGAACATGCAACTGGTCGCCGATGGAGAATTCGGTGACGTGCTTGGCTTGGCCGTTGATTTCGATGTCGTTGCCCAGGACATTGCCGCTGGCAACCGTGTTCTCGACGAGGGTCTGGCTGTCGGCGACGGCAACCGGGGGCAGCGGAATGATGCCGATGTCCAGGGTGCCATTTACCGAAATGCCGCCGTCGGTGGCGGTGTAAACCACGGTCGGGACAGGGCCGATGTAGTTGGTGGCGGGGGTGAACGTGTAGGCGCCATCGGGCGCGATGCTCAGCGTGCCCACACCAGGCAGGATGGCATTTGTTCCGGCGACATGCGTCGTGCCGTCAATTGCGAAACTGGTAACGGTCAGGTTGTAGGTGCTGCCCGTGGTGTCGTTCGTCAGGACATTGCCGGAAACCGTGCCGTTTTCCGTCACCACGTTGGTGTCCGGCAGGATCTGCACCTGATCTGGCAGAATCATGTTGATCAGGGTAAGCGTGGAACTGGACGTGCCCAGCCCGTCGGTCATGGTGTAGGTGGTCTCCGGAATCGGTCCCACGTAATGCAATACCGGCGTAAAGGTGTAGGAGCCATCCGCGTGGAGGGTCAGGCTGCCGATGCCGGCGAGGACGGCGGTGTCCCCTGCGGCGTGGGTTTGGCCGTCGATGGTGAACTGAGTCACCGTCATGACCTTGCCATTGATCTCGGTATCGTTGTTCAGGACATTGCCGATGATGGGATCGCCGATGCTGATACCCAGGTCCGGGGTGGCCTGGGGAGGCAGCGGCGTGACCGTGATATCAAGGACCGATGAACTGCTGCCCAGGCCATCGGTAATGGTGTAGCTGGCGGGTGGCACCGCGCCGAAGTAGCCGTCCGCAGGAACGAAAGCGTAGCTGCCATCCGCATTGAGAGTGAGGCTGCCCACGTCTGTGATGACGGCAGTTTCTCCGGCAAGGTGATGTTGGCCGTTGATTGTGAACTCGGTGACGTTCAAGGCCTTGCCGTTGATTTCCGTGTCATTGCCGAGAACATTGCCAGAGGCATAGGCTGAGCCGCCGGGGCCGGTGTTGTCGGCAGGGATGCCGTTTCCGGCGTTGCTTTGCGAAATCGTCTGGCTGTCGGCCACGGCGACGGGCCCGACGGGAGTGATGCCGAGGCTCAGGCTGGCGCTGCTGGAGCCCAGGCCGTCGGTCATGGTGTAGCTGGCGACGGGGACCGGGCCGTAGTAGTTGGTCGCCGGTGTGAAGCTGTAGGAGCCGTCGGCGTTGATGAGCAGGTCGCCGACCCCGGCCAGGTGGGCGGTCGTGCCGGCGGGAACATGCAACTGGTCGCCGATGGAGAATTCGGTGACGGTCTTGGGCTTGCCATTGATCTCGACGTCGTTGGTGAGGACGTTGCCGGTGGCGGTCGTGTTCTCCACCAAGGTCTGGCTGTCGGCGACGGCGGTGGGGCCGACAGGCGTGACGGTAATGGTCAGGGTCGAGTTAGCCGTCAAGTTGCCATCGGTGACGGAATATACCGACACCGGGACCGAGCCGTAAAAATTTTGGACCGGGGTAAAGACGTAGGAGCCGTCGCCACTCAGCAGCAGTGTGCCGACACCGGCCAGGTTGACCGTGGAGCCGGCTGGATAGGTGTGTCCATCTACCGCGAACTGAGTCAGGGAAAGGGGCTTGTTCTGGGGATCCACGTCATTTCCGAGCACATTGCCCGTGGCCAGGGTGTTCTCCAGAATCGTATTGGTGTCAGGCTGCGGAATGGGGGGCGCTTGCGGGGGTAGTACGTTGATGCCCAGGTACAGGGTGATGGAGTTTCCGTTGCCGTCCGTCAGCGCGATTTTCATCTGCTCAAGGCCGGTGAAGGTCGGCATAGCCGTCATGGCCACGTGAAGAGTCTCGTTGCCGGAGAATGAATCGAGGTTGAGGCCGCTGAAGACGTTCGAGGGGGCCGTGACATACGTCCCGCTCCCGTTCATAACCTGGATAATTAGTTCCTTCAGGGGATTAGCCGCCGTATAGCCACCCTGGGCGAGCACCGGAAACAGGTTGAAATTCGCGTCTGTATTTTCGGTAAGGCTGATGCTGCTGTAGACGATTTTGTTGGCCATGTTTGAGTGCTCGCTGGAAATTTTTCTTGTGGTCGGGGTTTTGCAGACCCCTGGCCACACCATGTTCAGTGTGTGAAATGACGCCGAGTTCTTAAGCTCGCGTGTAAGAACCAGTCTTACAGGTTCTTTATTTCAAGCAAAAAACAAGCCATCTCGTCAGCCACGATGTGATGATGATTTTTGCTTTGGGGCAATGCTTGCGCAACGACGTGCTACTAAGTGACCGATTTGATAGCGGCTTAGTGTATTGCGCCATGTCATTCGGCTGGTGGCGATATTTGTCGCAGGAGGCGTCTCGGGCAGGTGTGGTGTGCGGGAAATCTTTTGGGTACTACTTTTTGCTTAGAGTGTAAAAAAAACCGACATAAAAAGCGACCTGGTTTTCTCTGGTGAGCCTGGATTCATCGTCTGAGCAGGGAAGTTGGCTGGGTCTATGTCTTTAGTAATGCCTTTAAGGGTGACAATGATTTTTCCTCCCTCTTTGCCGGCATCGAATTGTGATTAAAGGATTTTTTGGCCTGCTGGTAAGGCGGGGCCTGTCTCCGATTTTTTCGATCTGCAAGCCTGTCGGTTGCGTCTTTGGAGTCGTTCCTTGCTTCTCGGTAGGTGTGTGCGAAGTGTAAAAAATTCCGACATTAATTTCGTTTTGCACACGCCGGAGTTTGTTAAAATTCATTAAATACATGAAATAAATGGAGAATTTTTGCTTGTTCGGCCGTTTTTTAACAATTCCCGACTTTTTTGCTGGGTATTTTTGGCGAGGGCGGGTGTAAAAAAAGTCGACACAGCCTCTTTCTGCGGCAGGCTTGGGGCTTGCTGCAAAGTTCAGGAAAAGGCGTCTGTGCGGCTGGCCCGTGAGGGGGCGGTCGAGAAGGGGCGAACTTGCCAGGGTAAGACGAGGGAATTGACGTTGCCGGGGGAGAATTGATCCTAAAAACATCTATTTGAAACGCCGAGGCGCCGAGACGCCGAGGAAAAACAAGAGGTTGATGGAACAATCCACTTCACCCGTTTGGTGAGACGCCGATTGTTGTTATGTCTTTGTTTTCTCGGCGCCTCTGCGCCTCGGCGTTTAGTCAACTGCCTTTTTAAGCTTGATTGCGCGAAACGTGGGGGGGGGGCTATTCGGCGTGATGCTCGCCGCCTAGCCCCTAGCCCCTAGCCCCTAGCCCCTCATCACAGCACGTAGCGTGACAGATCCTCGTTTTGCGCCAGATCGGACAGGCGGGAATCCACGTAGCTGCCGTCGATGACGACCGCGGAGAGGCCGCTCTTGCCGGCCTCGAAGGAAACCTCCTCCAGCAACTTCTCGATGACGGTGTACAGGCGGCGGGCGCCGATGTTTTCCGTCCTTTCGTTCACCGCGAAGGCGATTTCCGCCATGCGGCGTATGCCGTCCGGCTGGAAGCTCAGGGCCACGCCCTCGGTGGCCAGCAGGGCTGCGTACTGGGTCGTCAGGCAGGCGTCGGTGCTGGTGAGAATGCGTTCGAAATCCTCCACGGAAAGTGACGAAAGCTCCACCCGGATGGGAAAGCGCCCCTGCATTTCCGGGATCAAGTCCGATGGCTTGGAGAGGTGGAAGGCGCCGCTGGCGATGAACAGGATGTGGTCGGTCTTGACCATGCCGTGCTTGGTGGACACGGTGGTGCCTTCCACCAGGGGCAGCAGATCCCTCTGCACGCCTTGGCGCGAAACGTCGGCGCCTTGCATGTCGGAGCGACTGGCGATCTTGTCGATCTCGTCCAGGAAAACGATGCCGTTCTGCTCCACGCTCTTCAGTGCGGCGGTCTTCACTTCCTCGTCGTTGATGAGGCGCGCCGCTTCCTCGTCCGCCAGGGCCTTGAGGGCGTCGCGGATGGGCATCTTGCGGGCCTTCTTCTTGCCCGAGCCCAGGTTCTGGAACATGCCCTGGATCTGGTTGGTCAGGTCTTCCATGCCCGGCGGGGCGAAGATTTCCATGGACGCGGCGGGGGAGGACACCTCAATTTCGATTTCCTTGTCGTCCAGCTCCCCTTCCCGCAGTTTCTTTCTGAAGCGCTGGCGGGCCGTGGAGTCTTCTCGGATGGGTTCGGGATCGGCAAAGCCCAGGGGCCGGGCCGGCGGCAACAGCACATCCAGAACCCGGTCTTCGGCCGCATCCTGGGCGCGGGCCTTCACGCTTTTCATGGCGGCTTCGCGGCCATCCTTGATGGCGGTTTCCACCAGATCCCGGATGATGGTGTCCACATCGCGACCCACATAGCCCACTTCGGTGAACTTGGTGGCTTCCACCTTGATGAAGGGGGCATTCGCCAGGCGCGCCAGGCGCCGGGCGATCTCGGTCTTGCCCACGCCGGTGGGTCCGATCATGAGGATGTTCTTGGGGGTGATCTCGGTGCGCAGCGGCTCCGCCACTTGGGCGCGGCGCCAGCGATTCCTGAGAGCGATGGCCACGGCACGCTTGGCCTTGCCCTGGCCGACGATGTGCTTGTCGAGTTCCGAGACGATCTCGGGAGGGGTCATTTGGGTCATGTCTGGAATCCGTGAGCGGAAAGCAGTTGGCGGTGAGCGGAAGTGGCGTGCGCTTTCCGCTCACCGCTTACTGCTCACTCCAAAGTTTCAATAATGTGGCTTTGATTGGTATAGATGCACAGGTCACCGGCGATGCTCAGGGATTTCTTGACGATCTCTGCCGGGCTCAGGTCTGTGTTTTCCAGCAAGGCCCGGGCCGCAGACTGGGCGTAGGGGCCGCCGCTGCCGATGGCCACGATGCCGTATTCCGGTTCCAGCACATCGCCGTTGCCGGTGATGACAAGGGAGGATTCCCGGTCGGCCACGGACAGCATGGCTTCAAGGCGCCGCAAAGCCCGGTCGCTGCGCCAGTCCTTGGCCAGTTCCACGGCGCTTCTCACCAGATTGCCCTGATGTTTTTCCAGCTTGGCTTCAAAGCGTTCGAAAAGGGTGAAGGCGTCAGCGGTGCCACCGGCAAATCCAGCCAGGATGCTGTCCTTGTAGAGGCGGCGGACCTTGCGCGCCGTGGCCTTGATGACGATGTTGCCGAGAGTGACCTGGCCGTCGCCGCCCAGGGCCACGATGTTGCCACGACGGACGGAAAGGATGGTGGTGCCGTGGAATTGTTCCATGTGCGATCCCGTGGGGAATAAGTCCGATAAAGATGGGGCAGGCATGCAGGCTTTTCAAGGCCGCCGGCACAGAAATCCCCGGGGGCCGCAGCCAAGGTGGTCCGCAGTGGGCGGCCTGCTACTTGCGACGTTCCAGCGTTGCCAGTTGGTTGATACCCAGAATGCAGAACAGCGCATATACAGGGGCATTCAGGCCGCGAATGCGCAGGGATTTTCCCTTGGCTGCCAGGCTCGACAGTGTGTTCAGCAGCATGCCGGCACTGACGAAGTCCATGCGGCGCAGGGCCGAGGTGTCGATGGCGACTTCCGCCAGCGCGGCGCCGTAGCCGGGTAGCCCGGCCAGCGCCTCGGAGCCGCCGCCGGTGATTTCACCATGCAGCACGTAGCCCAGGCTGGCGATCTCATCTCGCACTTCCGCCTTGGCGGGCGGTGGCGCGTCTTCCCAGGAGGGGGGGGATTCTTCGAAGGTGATGGCGTATTGCAGGGCCAGTTCCTCGAAGGGTGCCCCACGTCCCTGTTGCTGGTAGAGCTGCAGCAGCAACAGCCAGGTGTCCTGGGACTCGCGCCGGCCGGCATCGATTTTGGTTTCCAGCAGGCTGGAAAGATGGGCTGCGCCGGGGAGCTTGATTTCCTTGCCGGCCCGGGCAAGTTCCTTCAAGAGGGTCAGCAGCAAGTTGCAGCCGGCCTCATCCGCGTCCATGAGGCGGGCCAGGTCGACCTGGACCCGCGGGCTGCGTACGCTCATGCGCCGCACTTGCTCCAGTTGAGGCAAGATGGCGGCACTGAGTTTGCCGCTCAAGGCGACCACGGCCGGCCCGGCCGGGGCGCCCACGTGGGGTGGGGCGGCCAGGGGCGTCCAGCTGGGGGGGGATTTCTCGAAGCGCACCACGTATTCCAGAGCCAGGGCTTCAAAGGCGTCCCGCTTGTCGCCGAGCAGGTAGATGTCGAAGAGCAGTGCCCACACGCTTTCCGCGCCGCTGCCCAAGCTTAGCTTGATGCCGGACTCCAGCAGTGCGCGGGCATCTGCTTCCCGGCCGTTGGCAAACAGCATGGCGGCCTCTTCCGCCAGGGGGTGCAGGCTGTGGCCGCCTTCCAGAACTTCGATGTTCTCCCGTTCAGGTTCTTCAGCCTTGGCTGCCGACGGCTTCGGCGCGGCGGAGGGCGTGAATTCCAGGGGGGCCTGGTCAGGCTGCGGCGCCTGAACAGGGGACATGCTTCCCGGCGTTGGCCGGTTGCCAGGAGCGGCGGATGCCTGCGCGACGGGCTTGGACAGGGGCGCCTGGGCCATGAGTGCAGCGGCAACTGGCGCGGCGGGCTGGACCGCAGGCGCTGGGCGACGTGGCGCCGCCGCGGGCTTGGCCGGGGCTGGCGGGGATTTCTTGCCGAAGAGCGAAAAGACCACGTGTCGAAAGTTGGTAGCCGGGAGGAATAGTTCGCCGCCCCGGGTGTGGCGGGGAGACGCCGTTAAGCGCATGGAAACAGGACCTAGCCTTTTAGCACAAGGCCGGATGGGCCGCAATGGGGCCAATCAAGCCATCTGCCCGAATTACCTGCCGCGGCGTCCGAGACGGCCGATTATGCCGACTGCCACCAGCAGGAGGGCCGCCATGGGGCCGTAGGGCTGATCCAGCAGCAGGGCGCTGACGAAGGCCGCCACGTGGCATGTGGCGCCGAGGATGCCGGCCCACAGCAGGCCCCGTTTCCAGCCCCGTCCATGATGCCAGGCCACCAAGGGTGGCACGAAGACGAAGGCGAAGGCTGCCATGACACCAATGCTGGCGGTGGCCAGGGCCAGGGCGCCGGCGATGAGCAGATCGAAGGCCAGGTGATAGCGCCACTCCGCCCGGCCCCGGGCGCGCTGGAAGTCAGGAAAATAGCGCGCCAGCAGCAGGGGCCGGGACAAGAGCTTCAGTCCTGCCAGGGCAAAGGCCAGGTAGCCCAGGGCCGCCGCCAGTTGGGGCCAGCCGGTGAAATACAGCTGGCCATCGAAGAGGGCGTGGCCCATTTGTTCCGCCACCGGCACATTGGCAACCACCAGTACGCCGACACCCCAGCCAGTGAGCAGCATGAGGGCGTAGCTGCCATCGCCGCGGCCGGCGGGAGCCAGGTTCTTCAGGCCGGCGCCGAGAAAGGCGGCGGCCAGGCCACCGGCCTGGGGCGGTAGTCCCGCCATGGCGGCCAGCAGGGTGCCGGCAGAGGCCATCTGGGCGAAAGCCAGGGCTGCCAGCCATTCGCCCCGCAGCCGCAAGTACATGCCCAAGAGCGGCAGCAGCACGGCGAACAACAGCCCGGTGAAGAAGGGCAGGCGGAAGAGAGGGTCGAGGAGCAGGGACATGAGATGCGTGAGGAGTAAGGGGTTAGGAGTGAGGAGTGGAAATTGGCGCGCCTTTGGCGCGGAATTGTTGGAATGTGCTGGAGCCGTGCGTTTGTCTGCGAAGGTCAAGCGGCACGGTGGTTTTACGCCTCACCCCTTACTCCTCACTACTCACCGAAATGACTCTGTCGCATACCGCTTTCTCGAAGCGGGCGTCGTGGCTGACGATGATAAGGGCGCGGGCCGGATCCCGGCGATGAAGGGCTTCTTCCAGATGCGCTACGCCGGAGCGGTCCAGATTGTTGGTGGGTTCGTCCAGCACCACCAGGTCCGCCGGTGCCGTCAGGCAGGCCCACAGGCGCAGGAATTGCAATTGTCCGCCGGAGAGCCGGTCGATGCGCTGATCCAGCCGGCCGGCCAGCCAGTCCGGCAGACCGGTGGCGCTAGCACCGGTGAGGGCCAGGAGTTCTGTGCCAGTCAGGGGCGACTCGTCCCCCAAGTCGAAGCCCTGGTGTTGGTGGGAAATGGCCAGGCCCGGCAGCTTCCTGACATCCCCCGCCATGACTCTGGCGCCGCCGGTGAGGGCCTTCAGCAGGGTGGATTTGCCGGCACCGTTGGGGCCGCCGATACCGACGATTTCACCTCGCCCCACGCTGAAGCTCACCGGCCCCACGACAGGCCGGTCATAGCCGGCAACGACGGCATCAAATGTGATCAAAGTATCCATGTACTCATTTCGCAAAAATTGATTTGAACCGCAGAGGCGCGGAGGAAAGTTATGGGTTGTGCCGACAGGCACAACGCAGCGTTTGCGATCCTCGTCCCATGTTGTGCCTTGCGGCACAACCTACGACTTTTTAACTCTTCCCTGAACTCAGCGCCGCCAGCATGCGGCGCAGGGTGTCGTCGAAGAGACCTTGCAGATCCTTCGCTTCCGGCGTACCGCCGACGGTGAAGGGCAGGGCCACGACCGGCACATGGGCCTGTTGTTCGAGCCAGCGGGAAGCGGTGTCCGCCTGGTAGATAGGGCGGATGACCATTTTCGCAGGCGTGGTCTTCAGCCGGGCCAGCACTGCCGCCAGGTGGGCGCTGCCCGGCTCCACGCCGGGCTTGGGTTCCAGGGCCGCCACTTCCTTCAGGCCCAGCCAGGCCGAGAGATAGGGAAAAGCCTTGTGTTGGACCACGACGGAGATGCCCTTGAGGGGCGCCGCCTGGGTGTCCCAGCGTTTCAGGTTGGCCTGCCAGCGGAGCGAAAATGCTTTCCAGCCGGCTTGGTAGGCAGGGGCGTCCGCCGGGTCCAGTTCCGCCATGCGGGCCGCCAGGGCCTCGCCGATTTTCAGAAAATTGCGCGGGTCCAGCTGGATGTGGGGATTACCCCCCGGGTGCACGTCGCCGTCCGCCCGGTCCAGGCGCTCGGGCCGTTCCAGCAGGGACACGTAGCGGGCCGCCTCGAAATAGCCGGGGCGGCCGGGCTGGATGGCGGCGTTGCCCGACTCCCTGAGCACCAGGGGTAGCCAGCCGATTTCCAGTTCCGCCCCGGTAGCCACCACCAGCTGGGCATTCCGTGCCCGGGCCATGAGAGATGGCTTGGCCTCGATGCGGTGCGGATCCTGCAGGGCATTGGCCGCCGTGAATACCTTCACCTTGTCGCCGCCGATCTCCTTCACTAGTGCCCCCCATTCCGGCACCGTGGCAAAAACGTTGAGGGCGGCCTGGGCCGGCAGGGTGAGCGCGAAAAGCAGTATGGAACCGCAGAGGCGCAGAGGCGCGGAGGAAAACCAAGCAAGAGCAGGACGGATGTTCTTGATGAATGTCCCGGGCTTGCTTTTCTCTGCGCCTCTGCGCCTCTGCGGTTCAAATTTATATTTTAAATTCATGTTGTAGCTCCTTAATACTTGTGGGCACCGTGGGCGCCGAGGCTCACGATGTACTGTAGCCAGAGCTGATTGTCCGACTCCCCCGGGCGGGCTTCGTCCCGGGCGAACTGCAGCCGGAAGCGGGAGAACTCGCTGGGGCTCCAGTCAGTCATGACACTCGTGCGTTTCGGATTCCAGGGCGCCAGGATGGCCGGCAGGGGTACTGCGGCGTCCACGCTGCCGTAGGCCAGGCGGTCATAGCGGACGCCGACCCGCCAGGCGGGCATGAACTGATACACGCCCTGCAGGTAGCCGCCGGACTGGCGGGACCGGTAGGTACCGCTGCCGCCGCCATTGACCATGCTCAGGTCGCCATCTTCCCGGCGCTGCACCCATTCGCCCTGCAGCTTGAAACTGGTGCGGGTGGCGTTGCCTTCCGGCGCCCATTTCCAGACGAAATCCGCCATGGCGGTACGGCTTCGGCCGGTGAAGGAGAAACTGGATAGGGTCGAATCAGCGCTGTCGGCCCGGTTCTGCGGACTGGTTTCCAGGTACGAGAGCCCGGCGCGCCAGGTGTGGGAGGCGCCCACGTCGCCGCCTGCGTGGGCGAAGACCGTGTTGAGGGTGCTGCCGTTCTTGCTGTTGTTGGTAGAGGGGAAGGCGCCGCCTTTGGCGGACTCGGCGCCGATCTCCAGCAGGGTTTCTTCCGTGGGCGCTAGCCATTTCAGCTGCACGCCGTCATTTTTTAGCTGGCCGCCGAAGAAGGCCTTGTAGGCCAGGGGGGCGTCGGCGAAATCCCAGACGTGGGAATGCTGCTCGTTCAGGTAGCCGATGGCAGAGAGGAAGCGGCCGGCCTTGAGGGTGGCGCCGTGGCCCAGGGCCAGGGTCTGGATGTAGCCCTCTTCGATATTCACCTGGCCGCCCTCCGGCGCTACCGAAGCCGTGAGTTGCCCACGGAAGAGGTGGTCGATATTGGCGGCGAGGGACAGCTCCGATTCCCCCAGGCTGAAGCTCTTCGGTGCTGGCGCCACTTCGCCCAGGGAGGGCACGAAGCCGCCGATACGGTAGCTGGCCGGATCCCGGGACAGGCGGGTGGCGTTGCCCGCCAGGATCAGGGAAAGGGCGGGATTGAAGGCAGATTCCGAGGCCGTCTCTGTGGCCGGCGGCGCAACGGGAGCAGGTGCTGCCGCGACCGCTTGGGCGGTTTCCCGGGCCTTGACGGCATTTTGCTCGGCGCGGCCAGCGGATTGTTCCGCCTCTGCCAAGCGTTTCTCCAGGGCGGAGATGCGGGATTCGTAGGTGTCACGAAGCTGGCGCAGTTGTTCGCGCAATTCTTTTAAATCATTGGGTTCGGCGGCATGGGCCGCCGGCGGGCAGGCCAAGGCCGCTGCCAGGGGCAGCAGGCGCAGGCCGGAAAAGCATGGGTTCATGGAATTCTCCTGAATAGATGGAATCCGCCGGCTCCAGGGGGGGCGGGCGGGATGGCATCAAATTTTCAGGAGAAATCGGGTGGGGCGCGGGAGCGGTAGGCCCAGAGACGGGGGGCGGCGAAGTCCGCTCCGGGCAGAACGAGGAAGCTTTCCCGGGCCGCAGTTTCCGGTGGCAGGGCGTGGCTGGTGGACAGGGCCGCCCCCAGGGCGGAGTAGGCCAGGCAGTCCGGGCAGGCATGGGAGGCCTGCCCGCCCTTGTCGCCTGTCTGGTCGTTGCCAGGTTCGCCAGCATTGCCGGCCTGCGGGACCTGAAACAAGCCCGCAACCCGTTCGCCCGTCAGGCCATGCCCCACGCCGTGCACGAGCCCCGCCAGCTGGACCCAGGCAAGGGCCAGCACCAGTAGCAGGTGAAGGGCGGAGGGCAGGCGACGGCTCATGGGGTCCGCATTCTACAGATTTGTAGGGCGGATTAGCCGCAGGCGTAATCCGCCGAATGGTTCGGCGTTATCGGCGGAATGCGCTTCGCTTATTCCGCCCTACGAAACCTGGCACACCAGCCCCTTGAGGTATTCGCCTTCGGGGAAAGCCAGGGCGATGGGATGGTCGGGGCCGGCGGAAAGCTGGCGGATGATGCGGGCTTCGACCCCCGCATCCTGGGCTGCGCCCGCCACGATCTTCTTGAAGAGGTCCGCCGGGATGCCGCCGGAGCAGGAATAGGTGAACAGGAAGCCGCCGGGCCTGAGCAGTTTCAGCGCGTTCAGGTTGATGTCCTTGTAGGCCCGGGAAGCCTTCTCGGCGTGGGCGGCCGTGGGGGCGAACTTGGGCGGGTCCAGCACGATGAGGTCGAACTGCCGGCCTTCATTGCGCAGGGCGCGCAACTCGTTGAACACGTCCGCGTCCCGCCATTCGGCGCGGCCATCAATCCAGCCGTTGGCGCGGACGTTTTCCTGGCCCAGGGCCAGGGCGTCGGCGGAACTGTCGATGGACAGCACGGATTTTGCGCCGCCCTTCAGGGCCTGCAGCGAAAAGCCCCCCGTGTAGCAGAAGCAGTTGAGCACGTCCCGGCCGGCGGCCAGTTCACCCACGTAGCGGCGGTTGTCCCGCTGGTCCAGGTAGAAGCCGGTCTTGTGGCCGTTCAACACGTCAACCGCGTAGCGCACGCCGTTTTCCAGGAGGGACAGCCTGCCCTCCGGAGCCTCGCCCACCAGGGGACCGGTGACCGGCTCCATGCCTTCCAGGGCGCGCACATCCACGTCGGAGCGTTCATACACCCGGCTGCAGCCGGTGGCAGCGGCCAGGGCGGCGCCAATGGCTTTCCGCCACTTATCGGCACCGGCGCTGGTCAGTTGCACCACCACCGTGTCGCCGTAACGGTCGGCAATGACGCCGGGCAGGCCGTCCGCCTCCCCATGCACCAGGCGCAGGCCTTCCTGGCCCGCCAGTTCCGGCAGGGCGGTGCGGCGTGCCACGGCGGCGGCGACCCGGCGCTTGAAGAAGGCGTCGTCCACCGTCTCATTCTGCTCGAAGCTCCATACCCGGGCGCGGATGCTGGATTCCGGGCTGTAGGCGGCCTTGGCCAGTACCTGGCCTTCGGAAGACTGCACCGTCACCGTATCGCCGGCGCGGCAGCGCCCATCCACCTGCTCGATGGCTCCGGCAAAGATCCAGGGATGGTGGCGCAGGAGAGACTTTTCCTTGCCGGGTTTGAGGATGAGGGTGGCCATGGCGGTTCCGATGGGGTGAAAGGCGGGATTATCCCGGAAAAACAGATTGAAACGCCGAGGCGCAGAGACGCCGAGGAAAAGCAAGATCCAGAAAGGGGCGCTTGGACACGTGTAAGGCCAACCGCTCGGTATCGCTTTATGGGTTTCTCTGCGCCTCTGCGCCTCGGCGTTTAGCCTGCTACTTTTTCTTCGCCCGGGGATGGGCGGCGTCATAGACCTGGGCCAGGCGCTGGAAATCCAGGTGGGTGTAGATCTGGGTGGTGGCGATGCTGCTATGGCCAAGCATGTCCTGCACGGCCCGCAGATCGCCGCTGGATTGCAGGACGTGGGAGGCAAAGGAGTGCCTCAGGATGTGGGGATGGACGGGCACTTCCAGGCCCTGCTTGATGCCCCAGCGATCCAGGCGGGCCTGGATGCTGCGGACTGAAAGCCGGCCGCCGCGCCGGCTGACGAAGAGGGCTGGTTCACCCGGCGTGGCGATGGCGACCCGCTGTTCCAGCCAGGCCGAGAGCGCCTCCCGGGCCGCTGCGCCCACGGGCACCAGCCGGGTCTTGCCCCGCTTGCCGGTAACGGTGACTTCGCCGGCTTGCAGGTCCAGGCCCCCCCGGCAGTCCAGGCTGGCCAGTTCCGCCAGGCGCAGCCCGGAAGAATAGAAGAGTTCGAACATGGCCTTGTCCCGGCTTTCCAGCAGGTCCTCGGCCTCGGCTTCCAGCAGGTGCTTCGCCTGGTCCGGCGAGAGCACAGCGGGCAAGGCCTTCTTGGACTTCGGCGGACGCACCGCCTGGACCGGATTTGTCGTGACCTGGCGACGTTTCGCCAGCCAGCGGAAAAAGCCGCGCCAGGCGGACAATTCCCGTGCCAGGGAGCGGCCCGCGAGGCCCTGTCCATGGCGCTTGGCCATGAAGCGGCGGATGTCCAGAGCTTGCAATTGCTCGAGAGGAGTGTCGCCGGCCAAGTCCAGCAAGTGGGCCACGTCGCGAGCGTAGTTGGAAACCGTATGGGGGGACAGGCGCCGCTGTTCCGCCAGTTCCCTCAGCCAGTCGTCTGCGGCAGCCCGGGCGGCAGGGCCGGCAAGAGGAAGGCTTGTCGTCATGGGAAGAACAGATTGAAACGCAGAGGCGCAGAGGCGCAGAGAAGCGCTTCAGGTCGGGTTTTATCACGACAATTACATTTCGGCGCCACGGTCGAGTGGAAGCCCAGTCTACGCGGCCTTGTTTTCCTCTGCGCCTCTGCGCCTCTGCAGTTCAAATGCTTTCTACCCAAGGACCCGCAGCAGGCTGGTGCTGGCGAGTTCGCCGATACGTTCCAGGAAGACCGTGCCCATGTCGGTGTAGAAGCGCTCCACTTCCTCCGAGCCCAGGGCCAAGAGGCCGATGGTTTCCTGCGGGCTGCGCAGGAGGGGAAGGAGGGCGATGGAGCGCACCTGCGGTGCTGCTTCGCCAAACCAGGCCACCGCCTCAAAGCCGCCGTTGGGGCCGCAGTAAGGTTGCTTTAGTCCGGCGACGTAGGCGCGGGTGCCTTCGCCCACGGGGGTGAATTCGGCGCTCTCGATGCGCGTGGCGGTGCCCCACAGGCGCAGGGCCACATGGGGGACGGCGAAATCTTCGGCGAGGTGGGTCTTGAGGGCGGCCAGGGCGGTGTCCGCCTCCAGGGAGGAGGCCAGGGCCAGGGACAGGCGATGCACCTTGTCGCCGATGGCGTCGTTCTCTTCGCCGAAACGGATCAGCTCCACCAGTTTCGTTTCCAGTTGCTTGCTCTTGTCTCGCAGGGTGAGGATCTGGCGTTCGGCGATGGAGATGGCACGGCCGCCGTGGGGGTGGGGCACGTAGAGATGCGCCAGCAACTCGTGGTATTCGTCAAAGAACTTGGGATTGGCTTGCAGGTACTGGGCGACATCGTCGGCGGTCATGGCAGGTCTTTCCGAAAACCAGTTGGGTTATTTTGCAGAGCAGCGATCTTGCTGTGGTGCGGGGCGCAAGTCAAATTTCGATTTCACCCTGAAAGACGGTGACGGCGGGGCCGGTCATGAGCACCGGGGTGCCGGGACCCTCCCAGGCGATGGAGAGGGCACCGCCGCCGGTGTGTACCGTCACCGGGGAATCCAGCAGGCCCCGGCGGATGCCGGCCACCACGGCGGCGCAGGCGCCGGTGCCGCAGGCCAGGGTTTCGCCGGTGCCCCGCTCGAAGACCCTGAGGCGTATGCCGTGCCGGTCCATTACTTGCATGAAGCCGGCATTCACTCGCTGCGGGAAGCGCGGGTGGTGCTCGATCAGGGGGCCAAGTTCTCGTACCGGGGCGGTGTCCACATCCGTTACCACCTGCACTGCGTGGGGATTGCCCATGCTGACGGCGCTGATGTCCACCAGGGTGCCGGCTACGTCAATGCTCTGCACTGGGGCATCGCTGTCGCTGACGAAGGGAATCTCCGCCGGTTGAAGGCGTGGGGCGCCCATGTCCACCGTCACCTGGCCGTCCGCCGTCAGGTGCGGGGCAATGAGTCCGGCCCGGGTTTCGACGCGGATTTCGGTCTTGGCGGTCAGCCCCTGGTCGTGCACGAAGCGGGCGAAGCAGCGGGCACCGTTGCCGCACTGCTCCACTTCGCCGCCGTCGGCGTTGTAGATGCGGTAGCGGAAGTCGTTGTCCGGGCTGGCAGGCTTTTCCACCACTAGAATTTGGTCACAGCCGATGCCGAAGTTCCGGTTGGCGAGGAACTGGGCGAGTTCCGGCGTGAGGTCTATGGCCTGGTTTACGGCGTCCAGCACGACGAAGTCGTTACCCAGGCCGTGCATCTTGGTAAAGCGCAGCTTCATGTCAGTTGTTTCCAATGAGGCGTACATGGTCAACGTAGATGCAGCGGTCCATGATGACCGTCATGCCGCCAGCCGTGGCCCGGGCGGCGGCGGCTTCATTCACCACGCCCAGTTGCAGCCAGAGGGTCTTGCCTTTGAGGCCCAGTTTCAGGCATTCGTCCACGATTTCATCCACGGCCTCCGCTGCCCGGAATACATCCACGATGTCTACCTGCGCCAGCAGTTCCGGCGGCAGGGCGGACAGGGTCGGCCAGGCCTTCTCCCCGAGAATCTCCTCGGCCATGGGGCGCACCGGCACAATGCGGTAGCCGAAGCCCTGCAGGTCCGCTGCCACGTGGTGGCTGTCCCGGCCCGGTTTGGGCGACAGGCCGATGACGGCGACGGTTCTCGCGTCCCGCAGGATGCGGGCGATGACTTCGGGGGAAGGATTGCTGAACATGGGGTCGGAATGTCCTTGTGAGTTTCTTTAGAAGCTATTTGAAACGCCGAGGCGCAGAGGCGCCGAGAAAACCAATGAGCACAAGCGCGAACCTGCTCACGAGAACGCTTGCCTGTCATCAAAGAGCCGTCTTTTGACTTTCCTCGGCGTCTCGGCGCCTCGGCGTTTAAATCTCTGCTTTTTCAGCGGGTAAGGATTTTGCCATCAGGTAGTCGTCCATCACGTAACCGTCGCCGATGTCGATGTACACCGGCTCCCGCACGACGAAGCCATGTTTTTCGTAGGCGGCGATGGCCTGGGCATTGCGCTTATGCACGCACAGCACCAGGTGATGGCAGCCCTGCTGCCGGGCCAGGTTCTCGGCATCGGCAACCAGGCGGCCGCCCAGGCCCAGGCGCTGGTGGCGGGGATGGACGTAGAGCTTGTCCAGCTTCATCTCGCCCTTTTCCCCATCAAGGTGGCAGGAGGAAAAGCCCGCCCGCTCGCCGTCGAGCGTCAGCTGGCGCCACCAGATGTCCGGCCGCGCCAGTTCGGCCACCATGCACTCGGCGCCATAGCGCTGGGCCAGCATGAAGTCGATCTGCCCCTGGCCGATAAGTTCCAGGTAGGCGGCCTGCCAGATTTCCCGGGCCAGGGCGGCAATGGCATTCACGTCCTCGCGGGTCAGCGGCCTGATTTCAATAATTTTTTCCATGCTTTTGCAAGTAGAAAACACAAATCTAAACGCCGAGGCGCAGAGGCGCCGAGAGGTCAGAGAGATATGGACGCTGAGGCTTCATACAGATGCCAAGGCGCGTTCGAAAGAGTGCTTCATGGCTTTCCTCGGCGTCTCGGCGTCTCGGCGTTTCAAATGCTTTTCAAGCGTAAAACGAAGCGTCGCCCGGGGGGCGGGTCTTGAAGCGTTTGTGTACCCAGTAATACTGTTCCGGCATGGTCTCCACCACCGACTCGATGTAGGCGTTCATGCGGTCCACGTCCGCCTGCAGGTCTTCTCCCGGGTAATCGGCCCAGGGTTCGCCGAAGTTGACCGAGAAACCCTTGCCATCCGCATCCGCCCGGGCAATGACCGGCAGCACCACGGCGCCGGTGAGCCGGGCCAGCCGGGGCAGGGCGGAGATGGTGGCGGCGGGGACGCCGAAGAAGGGCGAGAAGATGGCGTCCTGAGGGCCGAAATCCATGTCCGGCAGGTAATACAGGGGCAGGCCCTTCTTCAGCACCTTGATGATGCCGCGCAGGCTTTCCTGGCGGGAGAGGAGCACCGGCTTGATAAAACGGGTGCGGCCGTGATGCAGCATTTTGTCCAGCAGCGGGTTCTTCTGGTGGGAATAGATGCTGGCGGCTTCGAAGTCCATGGCGATACGGGCGCCGGCCCAATCCAGGGCCAGGAAGTGGGGGCAAAGCATGATGACCGGCTTGCCGGCGGCCAGCAGGGCTTCGAGCCGTTCCCGGCCTTCTATGCGCACCAGGCGGCGGATACGCGCTTCCGGCCGCCACCACAGAATGCCCCGTTCCAGGATGCTGCGGGCCAGGGCCTGAAAATGCTTCTTGGCCAGGGCCTTGCGTTCCGCTTCGGCGAGGGCGGGGAAGCACAAGCGCAGGTTTGTCAGCACCACCTTGCGGCGGGGCACGACGGCAAAATACAGGAAGCTGCCGAAGCCCGTGCCCAGGCTGCCGATGGCGGAAAGCGGCAGCCAGCTCAGCAGCCACAGCAGGCCCAGGGCCAGGCGGGTAAAGAACGTTGACATTCAGTTCTCCGTCCTGGCTGTCGACTCGGGCGGCGCTTCTGCCCCCTTGGGGCGCTTGTAGCGGTTGTAGCCCCACAGGTACTGTTCCGGACATTGCCGGATGAGGGCCTCAATCTCGTGGTTGATCTGCTGTGCCCGTTCTTCCGTGGTGCCGGACATAGGGCTTAGTGGTTCCCGCAGGATGATTTCAAAGCCTCGGCCCCAGGGCAGGCGCCGGGCAAACAGGAGGATCACGGCCGCATTGGTTTCGCTTAAGCGCGCCGCCAGGGTCATGGTGTAGGCGGGACGGCCAAAGAAATCCAGCCAGCGGCCGTCCCCGGCGGAGGGGGCCTGATCCGGCAACATGAAGACCGCGTTGCCCCGTTTCAGGGCGCGTAGCAAGAGGCGTACGCCGGAGATGTCGGCCGGGGCCTGCTCCAGATTGTCCTTGGCCCTGCCTTGCCACATGAGGGGGGCGAGCCAGGCCTGGCGCGGGGGGCGGAACAGGGCTGTGGTGGGGGCCACGCTGGCACAGAAGTGACCGGCCACTTCGAATGCGCCCAGGTGGGGGGTGAGAAATATCAGCCCTTTGCTGTTTCTCCGCAGGCGCTCCACGATGTCCAGGCCTTCGATCCGGCGCACCCGGGACAAAAGCGCCCGGTGACTCAGGCGCCAGAGCAGCGGGATTTCAAAAATGGTGCATCCGGTGGCGGCAATGGCGCCCCAGGCCACCCGGCGGGCCTCTTCCTCGTTCGGAAAGGCCAGGCAGATGTTCTCCCTCAGATGGCGGCGGTAGGTGGATGACAGCAGCCAGACCAGGCCTCCGGCGATGCTTCCCAGGAAGTGCAGGACGACGAGGGGCAGGCTGGCGAGAAACTTGAGAAGGAACAAGGGGATTGGAAAGCCTTGACGGGCAGGATTCGGGAAAGGTAGGATTATAAGACCGCCGAGTTAATCAGGACAACTTGCAGGGCGGTTCCCCCAGTGCGCTGGCGGGAAAAAATCTGCTAAAGCGTCGCCTGCTCGCGTTCCCGGAGCTGGCCTCGCCGGCCACTTTCGGGAATTTTCATTACAGGAGCAGGCATCAATGGCAAGCGAATACCTCTTTTCTTCCGAATCCGTTTCCGAAGGCCATCCGGACAAGGTGGCAGACCAGATTTCCGACGGCATCCTCGACGCCATCCTGGCGGCCGACCCAAGGGGGCGCGTGGCTTGCGAGACCTTGGTGTCCACCGGCCTCGTCGTGATCTCCGGTGAAATCACCACCAACGCCCACATCAACTACCGGGAAGTCGCTCAGGACGTGGTGCGCCGCATCGGCTACGACAATTCCGACATCGGCTTCGACTACAAGTCCTGCGCCATCCTGACGGCCATCAACCGCCAGTCTTCCGACATCGCCCAGGGCGTGAATGAAGGCGAAGGCCTGGATCTGGACCAGGGTGCCGGCGACCAAGGCCTGATGTTCGGCTACGCCTGCAATGAGACCGCCAGCCTCATGCCCCTGCCGATCTACTACGCCCACCGTATCATGCAGCGCCAGGCGGAAGTGCGTAAGGACGGCCGCCTGCCCTGGCTGCGCCCGGACGCCAAGAGCCAGCTCACCGTGAAGTACGTGGACGGCAAGCCGGTGGAAATCGACACCGTGGTGGTGTCCACCCAGCACGGCCCGGATGTGTCCCACAAGGATTTGTCCGAAGCGGTGATTGAGGAAATCATCAAGCCCGTGCTGCCGAAGGAGCTGCTCACGGCCAACACCCGCTATCTGGTGAATCCCACCGGTCGTTTCGTTATCGGAGGCCCTCACGGCGACTGCGGCTTGACCGGCCGCAAGATCATTGTGGACACTTACGGCGGTGCTGCCCGTCACGGCGGCGGTGCCTTCTCCGGCAAGGATCCGTCCAAGGTGGACCGTTCCGCCGCCTACGCCTGCCGCTACGTGGCGAAGAACATCGTCGCTGCCGGCCTGGCCGACCGCTGTGAAGTCCAGGTGGCTTACGCCATCGGCGTGGCCAAGCCCGTGTCCCTGATGGTGAATACCTTCGGCACCGGCAAGATCAGCGATGAGAAGATCGTGGATCTGATTCGTGCGCACTTCGATTTGCGCCCCAAGGGCATCATCCAGGCCCTGGATCTCTTGCGTCCGATCTATTCCAAGACCGCCGCCTACGGCCACTTCGGCCGCGAAGAGCCGGAATTCACCTGGGAAGCCACCGACAAGGCCGCAGCCTTGAAGGCTGACGCCGGCCTGTAATTCAAGATCCTCCGGCTGGAATGACAAGGGGCGCAGATGCGCCCCTTGTTTTTTTCCGGAGGGTTCAGGTTTTGACTGAGACGGCCGTTATAGCTCGTCCATACACTTGTGCTTCGCCCGAAGGCTTTCCCTCCCCCCATGTTGAAGCGAATAGGCATCGAGCACCTGCGCCTGGGCATGCACATCCACGAACTGTGTGGCTCCTGGATGGAACATCCTTTCTGGCGCACATCGTTCCTGTTGGAAAACGTGAAGGACCTGAAAGGCATCATCGGCGCCGGCATTTCTGAAGTCTGGATCGACACGGAGCGTGGTCTGGATGTGGCGGCGGGCCAGGCCAAGGATGAATCCGACCTCCAGGTCGAGGATGCCCTTGTCGAGGTGGCCACCCGGCCCGCAGCGCCGGTTGCGCGGGTCAGTCTGCAGGATGAAATCAGCAAGGCAGTGCGTATCTGCGCCAAGGCCAAGACGGCTGTCAGCTCCATGTTTCGTGAAGCGCGCATGGGCAAGGCGCTGGACGCCAAGGATGCCCTGCCCCTGGTGGAGGAAATTTCCGCCTCCGTGATGAGGAATCCCGGGGCGCTGATCAGTCTGGCCCGCCTGAAGACCAAGGACGACTACACCTACATGCATTCCGTGGCGGTGTGCGCCCTGATGGTGGCCCTGTCCCGCCAACTGGGACTGGACGCGGAGCAGACCCGTCAGGCGGGTCTGGCGGGCCTCCTGCACGATATCGGCAAGATGGAAATTCCGGACTTCATTCTCAACAAACCAGGCCAATTGACGGATGCGGAGTTCACCACCGTCAAGTCGCACCCGGAAGCGGGGCACCGCATGTTGCTGGAAGGTCGCGGCGTTGATGTGGTGGCCCTGGATGTCTGCCTGCACCACCACGAAAAGATGGATGGCACGGGCTATCCCCATCGGCTGAAGGGCAGCGAGATCAGCCTGTTCGCCCGCATGGGCGCTGTCTGCGACGTGTATGACGCCATCACTTCGGATCGGCCCTACAAGGCCGGCTGGAGTCCCTCCGAGGCCTTGCGCAAGATGGCGGAGTGGGCCAAGGGGCATTTCGACGAGACAGTTTTCCAGTCCTTCGTGAAGAGCGTCGGCATTTATCCGGTGGGCACCCTGGTGCGCCTGGAGTCCGGGCGTCTGGCGGTGGTGGTGGACCAGTCGGAAAAATCCTTGCTGACCCCCCGGGTAAAAGTCTTCTTTTCCAGTCGCGCCCGCGCCTATCTGCCGCCGGAGATCCTCGATCTGTCCTGGGGCGGCTGCAAGGACCGCATCGCCGCCCGGGAGGACGTCGCCAAGTGGGGTTTTAAAAATCTTGAGCAGCTGTGGCAGACGGCAGATGGGGTAGGAGCCTGTCGGACTTAGGACTGATCTACTGCGCCGGTGGGATAGCGGTCCATATTTCCCCGCTTTTTCGGTGCATAGGAACAACTATGTACCTCAAAATCGTAAAAACGCAGTTTCTGCGAAGCTAAAATCTGTCCTCGCTCTCCCCCTCGGCTCGCTACGATCGCCTAAGCCCGACAGGCTCCTAGCGTGAATTCCATCACGTTTTGCGTCCGTCACCGGCTGCCAGGCAAGGGAATCGGTTTATAATCCGTCCCCTTCCGAGGAGCGCTGCAAGAGGGGGCTGATGGCCCGCCTTCCAGGCTCGGAGATTTTTGAACGGCGCTCACCTGACCAACCCGTGCCGGGTTGTGGATTGGGTGGGCTTCCGTGAATCTCACATCCCCCCTTCCCGCCCGGCCACTCGTTCGAGGATGAACACCGTGGCTGACACCAAAGATTATGTAATCGCCGACTTGGGCCTGGCTGCCTGGGGCCGCAAGGAAATCAAGATTGCCGAGACCGAAATGCCCGGTCTCATGGCCATCCGCGAAGAATTCGCACCGCAGCAGTCCTTGAAGGGCGCCCGCATCACCGGCTCCCTCCACATGACCATCCAGACCGCCGTGCTGATCGAGACCCTGACGGCACTGGGTGCGGAAGTGCGCTGGGCCTCCTGCAACATCTTCTCGACACAAGACCACGCCGCTGCCGCCATCGCCGAGCAGGGCATCCCGGTGTTCGCCGTAAAGGGCGAAACCCTGGTGGATTACTGGGATTACACCCACCGCATCTTCGAGTGGGCCGATGGCGGCTACTCGAACATGATCCTGGACGACGGCGGCGACGCCACCCTGCTCTTGCATCTGGGCGCAAGGGCCGAGCAGGATCTGTCCGTGGTGTCCAAGCCCGGCTCCGAAGAAGAGACCATTCTCTTCGCGGCCATCAAGGCCAAGATTGCCGTGGATCCGACCTGGTACTCCGTGCGCCTGGCCGCCATCAAGGGCGTGACCGAGGAAACCACCACCGGCGTGCACCGCCTGTACCAGATGCACCTGCGCGGCGAACTCAAGTTCCCCGGCATCAACGTCAATGACTCCGTCACCAAGTCCAAGTTCGACAACCTCTATGGCTGCCGCGAATCCCTGGTGGACGGCATCAAGCGTGCCACCGACGTCATGATCGCCGGCAAGGTGGCCGTCATCGCTGGTTATGGCGACGTGGGCAAGGGCTCGGCCCAGGCCATGCGCGCCCTCTCCGCCCAGGTGTGGGTCACCGAAATCGACCCTATCTGCGCCCTGCAGGCCGCCATGGAAGGCTACCGCGTCGTCACCATGGAATATGCTGCCGACAAGGCTGACATCTTCGTCACCACTACCGGCAATTTCCACGTCATCACCCATGACCACATGGCCGCGATGAAGAACAACGCCATCGTTTGCAACATCGGTCACTTCGACAACGAGATCGACGTTGCCAGCATCGAGAAGTACCAATGGGAAGAGATCAAGCCCCAGGTGGATCACGTCATTTTCCCGGACGGCAAGCGCATCATTCTCTTGGCCAAGGGCCGTCTGGTGAACCTGGGCTGCGGCACGGGCCACCCGTCCTACGTCATGTCCTCCAGCTTCGCCAACCAGACCATCGCCCAGATCGAACTGTGGACGGAGTCCGTCAAGGGGTCCAACAAGTACCCGGTCGGCGTCTACACCCTGCCCAAGCACCTGGACGAGAAGGTTGCCCGTCTGCAACTGAAGACGCTGAACGCCCAACTGTCCGAACTGACCGACCAGCAAGCCGCCTACATCAGCGTGCCCAAGACCGGTCCGTACAAGGCTGACCACTACCGGTACTAAGCACGAGCGGGTGGTAGGTCGGAATTTATTCCGACAGGGGGCGGAAGCGTCTCTTGTCGGGATAAATCCCGACCCACGAACTTTCTGGAGCCTTTCCCATGAGCATGAATTCCTTCCACTCCCGCAAGCCCCGGCCGGCGCCGGCGTGGGTGAAAGCCAGCAAGGAGTCGCCGCCGCGCTCTGGTGTGCGGGCCGACACCCGCTTGGTGGAACTGGGCCTGGCCACCTCCCGTGCGGAAGCCCGACGTTTCATCGAGGCGGGCCGGGTGATCGGTCCGATGGGCCCCGTCAGCAAACCCTCCGTGGAGTTCGCAGCGGATGCGCTGTTGAGCCTTGATGCCGAATGACCGACGCTTTGGTTTTTCTCTGCGCCTTAAGCGCCTCTGCGTTTCAAATTGATTTTCAAGAACAGACATGCAAACCGAACTTTCCATCGAATTCTTTCCGCCCCAGACGGCGGAGGGCGCCGCCAAGCTGACGCTTGAGCGGGCCAAACTGGCGGAACTCAAGCCGGCGTTCTTTTCCGTGACCTATGGCGCCGGCGGTTCCACCCAGGAACGTACCTATGACACGGTGTTCGAGATCCAGCGGGAAGGCCATGAGGCTGCGCCCCATTTGTCCTGCATCGGTTCCACCAAGGCCGGCATCCTGGAAATCCTCAAACGCTACCAGTCCGAAGGCATTCGTCGCCTGGTGGCCCTGCGCGGCGACCTGCCCTCCGGTACGGGCGATGCCGGGGAGTTGCGCTACGCCAATGAACTGGTGGACTTCGTGCGCGCGGAAACCGGGGACTGGTTCCACATCGAAGTGGCCGCCTACCCGGAATGGCATCCCCAGGCCAAGTCGCCGCGGGAGGATCTGCTGAACTTCAAGCGCAAGGTGGAGGCCGGTGCCGATTCCGCCATCACTCAGTATTTCTATAATGCGGATGCCTATTTCCATTTCGTGGATGAGGCCCGTGCCTTGGGCATTCAGATTCCCATCGTGCCCGGCATCATGCCCATCGGCAGCTTTTTCAAGCTGGCGCGCTTTTCGGATGCCTGCGGCGCCGACATTCCCCGTTGGATGCGCAAGAAGTTCGAGAGTTTCGGTGACGACACGGAGTCCGTGCGGGCCTTCGGCCTGGATGTGGTGACGGAGTTGTGCGAACGCCTGCTGGCGGGCGGCGCCCCGGGCCTGCATTTCTATTCCATGAATTCAGCTGCCCAGACCACGGAAATCTGGAACCGCCTCAAAGGCTGATTGCGCTGACTTAAGACTATTGGCCTAGACGTAGGTCATAGGAACTTGGCCGCATGGTGGTGCGCGCTTGCGGTAGTATCCACGCTTCCGGTGAAGTCCATGCCACCCCGTGCCATCCGGCACGGAGTGGGTGTGTGGACAACACGGAATGAGGGCGGGCATGAAATTTCTTGTCGTTGATGACCATGAATTGATCCGGGAGGGCCTGCGGGTGGTGCTCTCCAGGATGGAAGGTGGCGTGGAACTGGTGGAGGCCTACAGCGTTGAATCCGGTCTCCAGGCAATCAACGAAGGGATGGATTTCGACCTGGCGATTTTCGACATGATGTTGCCGGACGGCAGCGGCGCCCGTCTCATGGACGAACTGGGCCGGGTGCACCCGGAGGTGCCGGTCATCGTGGTGTCCGCCGAGGTCCATTCCATGGAGGAGGCCTTCCGGCACGGCGCCATGGGCTTCATTCCCAAGGGCTGTCTGAATGCTTCCCTGCTGGAGGGCATTGCCGAAGTGCTCAAGGGGGAAATCTACGTGCCCACGTCCCTGGCGCCGGCCCAGTCAGCCCGCAGCGCGGTGGGGGGCGAGCCCTTCTGGAGCGGTACGTCCCGCCCGAACGAGCCGGAACTGACGGATCGCCAGAAGTCAGTGTTATTTCTGATGATGCGGGGCCTGACCAACAAGAGCATCTGTCGGGAGCTGGACCTGGCGGAGAGTACGGTCAAGATCCACGTCAGCGCCATCCTGCGTGCCCTCCATGTGAAGAGCCGCACCCAAGCGGTGCTGACGGCGGCAAGGATGAAGCTGGATTGACGCCGTAGGTCGGGTTTTAACCCGACCTACAACTGAAGCCCGACCTACAGCTCACCGATTCACCAGCATGCGTTGCAGCAGGGTGCGCAGCTTGGCCGGCGATACCGGCTTGTGCAGCAGGGCCAGCCCCGACTCCCGTGCCAGGCGCAGCACATCCGGATCCGTGTCACCGCTGACGAGGGCGGCGGCCAGGCCCTTGCCGAACAACTCCCGTATGTCCCGGATCACCTCCACGCCGCTCCTTGCTTCCTTCAGGCGGTAATCGCAGAGGATGGCGTCCGGCCGCAAACCGGTGCGGCTGATGCGGTCCACCGCCTGGGCGCCCGATGCCGCCGGCAAGACCACGCAGCCCCAGGATTCCAGCAGGCCCACCACGCTGGACAGCACCAGGCTGTCGTCGTCCACCACCACCACCGTCTTGCCTTCCAGCAGGTTGGTGGGCAGGGCGTACTGAGGCGGCGCTTCCGTCGGAATGGCCTGGGGCGGGGCCAGGGGGACTTCCACGGCGAAGACGGAACCCTTGCCGGGGGCCGAGCGCAAGTCCAGGCTCAGGCCCAAGAGCGTGACCAGGCGCTTGACAATGGCCAGACCCAGACCCAGGCCCATGCCCCGGTTGCGGCCCGGGTTGTGCAACTGCACGAATTCCTGGAATACGGAGGCTTGAGCATCCTGGGCAATGCCCACGCCGCTGTCCCGCACTTCGATGCGCAGCCGGTCGCCCCGCACGCGGCAGGCGATAAAAATGCCGCCCCGGTCCGTGTAGCGCACGGCGTTGCTGACGAGATTCAGCAGAACCCGTTCCAGCAGGGCCGGGTCGGTGCGTACCCACAGGGGCGAGGGGCGGGCGCGCAGATACAGGCCTTTCTGTTCCGCCGGCCCGGTGTAATCCGTCTCCAGCCGTTCCAGCGACGGCTCGATGGGGAAACTGGAGAAGCTGGGGGACATTACCCCCGCGTCCAGCTTGGAGATGTCCAAGAGGCCGTCCAGGAGTCCGTCCAGTGCCCGCACGGATTCGGAAATCTGTTTCACCAGGTGGCGGGTTTCCGGGGTATGTACCTGGGGCTGCAGTTGGGCCACGAAAAGGCCCAGGGCGTGCATGGGCTGGCGCAGGTCATGGCTGGCGGCGGCCAGGAAGCGGGACTTGGCCACGTTGGCCCGTTCCGCCTCGTCCTTCCGGAGGCGCAGTTCGTCCGTGGCGGCCTCGATGCGCCGCTGCATGTCCTCGTGGGAAACAGCCAGCTGCCCGCCCATTTCGTTGATGCGCTCCGTCAGGGTCTGCAAGGAGCCACCCACCTCGGTGGTGACCCGTACCGCAAAATTCCCCCTGCTGATGTTTTCCACGGCCTGGGCAATATCGTCCACCGGGCGGGTGACGCTGCGACTCATGCGGGCCGCCAGCAGGCCTCCGGTCAGCAGTACCAAGAGGGCGATGCCCAGGCTGCT
The DNA here is from genome assembly GCA_043743785.1 of Rhodocyclales bacterium. Classification (GTDB taxonomy): domain Bacteria; phylum Pseudomonadota; class Gammaproteobacteria; order Burkholderiales; family Rhodocyclaceae; genus JAQTNA01. The sequence continues at coordinate 27,459 of JAYTVW010000099.1, forward strand.
GGCGAAAAGTTCGTGTTTCTTCTCCTGGAGGGCTTGGCGGCCGACTTCGATGATGACGCGGCTGTAACTGGTGCGCTTGGAAACGGCCGTGGTGCCGGCCAGCAAGTCGTCCAGGGGCACCGGGGCGCTGGCCACGGGAACGTTGAAGGTCAGCACCATGCCATCCGGGCTGGTGTATTCGAGGGCTTCGGTGCCAAGTTCCGCCGCCTCCAGGTCCAGAGGACGGCCGCTCCTGGCCAGGATGTCGCCGTTCCTGCCGGTGATGACGACCGCCTCCAGCTCGGACTGGCTGCGGGCCGCCTCCGCCAGGGTCTGCAAGGCGTCCCGGTTGCCGGAAAATACGCCGTATTCCGCCGCGGTCGCCAGGTGGCGCGCCACCGTGCGGCCCCGCAGGTGCAGGGCATCCTCCAGGTCGTTGAAGCGGACGGTGACGAAATAAGTCACCAGCAGCAGGGCGATGACGGTGGCCGGCAAGAGGGCAGCGAACAGCACCCGGGCACGAATGTCCGGTTTCCTCATGGGTGGTGTTCCTCCTGGTGCATGCGGGTAAGCAGGCTGGATTCATCTTCCTGCCTGAGCGTGAGGTTGAGGGAGCGGGCAACGTAGGTGTTGATACCGACGCTGTAGTCCCGTGGGTACTGGGGCGGTGGCAGGCTGCGGCCGGCCAGCACCTCCCGGGCGATGTCCACCACTTGGGCACCGACCTGGGCCGTGCTCGAATACAGGGCCATGAGGGCGCCGGCCTTCACGTAGGCAGGGGAAAAACCGATGACGGGTACCCGGTAGCGGTAGGCCGTGAGGAGGATGTCGGAAATGCTGTTGGCGTTATAGAGGGCCGGGTCGGGGATGGCGAGGAGCAGGTCGGCGTCACCGAGGCTGCGTTGCAGCGCCGAATAGAGAGCACTTTCGCCGCTGACGTACTCGATGTTCAGGCGCAAGTCCCGTTCCGCTGCCGCCGCGCTGAAGGGTGCGCCCAGGGCGCGGGAGTCCGGGCCGGTGAGGAGCGCGATACGGCGGCGTTCCGGCAGGGCCAGGCGCAGCAGATCCAGTTGGCGGCCCGGGGGTTGATCCAGATAGACGGCGGAGAAGCGCCGGCTGTCCTGCCGGCTCTCCATGGCCCGCATGAAGCTTTTTCGCGGCAGCAGGGTCGCCAGCACCGGCGCCGGGGGGTCGATGGCCGCCAGGGTTTCTGCTGCCCGGGCACCCACCGCCACGATGAGTTTGCTGCCCTTGGGCAGCTGGGCAAGCTCGTGCCAGCCAAGGACCGTCACCTCGGCCCCGGTCGCCGATCCCGGCCCCAGGGCTTTGCGCAGGATGTCCACCATCTCCAGATGGGGATTGGCGCGCTCGCCGAGCACCACCGCCAGGGCCGGCGGGCTCTGGGCAAATACCGTCCTGCTCCAGGCGCAGGCCAGGAGCAGCAGGATAAGGCGCAGGCGGGCGCTCATGGAGGTTTCAGAAATTCAGGCTCAGCTTGGTGAAAATCCGTCGTGACAGCAGGTAGTAGGGATCCGTGTCGGCGTAGCTGGAACCCAGGTTCTGGGCCGTGACCGCCACTTCCCCCTGGGTCGCGCCCACCCGGAAGGGATAGGCCAGGCGCACATCCAGCCGGCGGTAGGCCGGGCTTATCTGTGGGGCATCGCTGCCGGCCCAGTACATGGCGCCTACCGCATAACACAGGACGCTCAGGTCCACGTTGCCGGGCAGTTTCTGGAAGAGGGCGATGGAGGTGCTGTGGCTGGGAGCTGCCTGTCTATCCCCCGGGCCAGTGTAGCCAGACAAGGGGTAGGGGCTGGCGATCTGCATGAAAGCCTGGTTGAGCATGATCTGGGTGCTGGGCCAGGGACGGTATTTCAGCTGATATTCCAAGCCGCGGATGGAAATGTCCGGGCCGTTTTGCCATTCCTTGGTGGTCTTGACCAAGACGGGGAGGGGGTCTGGGTAGGTGTTGATGCGGGCCAGACCGTGGATGCTTTCGTGGAATAGGCGCGCATCCAGGAGCAGCCCGAGGCTGCGGAAATCCCCCAGGTAGCCGAGTTCGCGGGAGGTGATGTATTCCGGCCCCAGTTTGCCGCGGCCGAGAAAGGTTTCATTCAGCAGGACGCCGTGCCAGACGTAGCGGACGTCCGCCTTCTCCTCGAACAAGGAGGGGCTGCGGCTGGCGCTGGACACGCCGGCCCGCAGGGTTTGCTGCGGCGTGGCGTGCCAATTGAGCATGACCCGAGGTGAAGTGCTGCGGCCGGAGAGGCTGCTGTTTTCCGTATTGGCACCCAGATTCAGTAGCCATTCGGGCGTCATGCGCCATTCGAGGTTGGCGAAAAGGCGGCTCAGATTCATGCTCAGGCTGTCACTCGTGCCATACAGGGGCAGGGAGGTGACAAGGTCGTGGCGCAATTCGCCGCCCCAGACCAGGCGCAGGTTTTCGGCGGGACTGAAGGTGTACTGGGCTTCCACGCTGTCCCGGCTGGCGGTGCCACCCTGGTCCACGACAAGACCGGGGAAGCGGGGGTCCGGGTAGAGAAAACTGTCCACCTTGCGCTCGTCCGTGTGATGGAACTGCACTTTGATTTCTTCCCCTGGCGCCAGGCTGCGCTGCCAACTGACCAGGATGAAATCGGAGGCCGATCCCCGCTGCCGTGGCAGGTCGCCTGGCATATCTGGGCGGCCGATGCCCGCTGAACTGTCCGTGCCGCCAAGTTGCAGCTGGAACTCGTCCATCAGGCCGACACGCCAGTCAGAACGGAAATTAAAGTGGTGCACATCCCGCTCGGACTTGGTGTTGTCGCTACCCGGATCCGCGCGGCGGCCGACAGTCAGGCGGTAGGCGCCGTTGTCGAAGCCGTCGCTGTAGCGCAGCAGGCTGTCCCTGATCCCTGCGCCTCCTGCCTGGGAGACGGTCCAGCCCCGGGGCGTCTGGGACGGGGGGCGGGTGACGATGTTTACCGCGCCGAGGAAGGCATTGGCGCCATAGGCGGCGGAATTGGACCCCCGCACCGCCTCGATGCGTTCGATGTCCTCCAGGGCCAGGGGCACGTTGTTCCAGTTGATGCCGCCGCCGAGAAAGGGCGAATACACCGAGCGGCCATCGATCAATACCTGCAAGTGCTGGCCGAACTCATCGAGGGCTCCATGGTAGTAGAGCCGTGGCGCGCCTCCCGTAGCGCCGACCTGGAAGCCCGGAACCAGGCGGAAAAGGTCCGGTACGTCCCGGGCGCCGGAGAGGCGGATGGTTTCACTGTCGATGACTGTGACGGACCCCGGCGCCTCCGAAATGGGCTGGGCCAGATGGGATACGGACAGGACCACGGGCAGATCGTCGAGAAACGCTTGTTCGGGGGCGGGCGTTCCACCGGGTGCCGCACTGGCAAGGGGTATGCTAAACAGGGACGCTGCCAGCAGGGTGCTAAAGGGACGAAGGACTGTCGATGACATGGTGAGTGTTTCCATTCCAGGGCGAAAACGCCGCCCGCCAAGCGTATGAATTTTGCGAATTATCGCCGATTCGGCCAGCGAACTGAAAAAATGCCTGCTGGTTCTGAGTGCGGCCCATAGGCTCATCCGGCCTTGAGATCCTGCGCCTCCCGCCAGAGGGCGCGGCCTAAGGTTTTCCAGATGGGGCCGCCGTGGGTGTGCATGTCCTCCTGGGCGCTTTGCTCCATGGTTTTCAGCATGAGGGCCGCCAGGCCAAACAGTTCGGCCCGGGTCAGAGCCTCCCTGTCATCACGCTGTTGGGCGGCAAGATGGGCTTGGTGTCCGGCGTCCGTCAGGGCCTCCCGGGCCAGGGCGCGGACTTGCACTTCGTCCGACCAGTCGATGCCCAGGGCCACGCCCTTGCGCTCGATTTCTTTCTCGATGGCTTCCGCCTCTTCGTGGTAGTGCTCGAACAGACCCATGGTGATTTCCCTGATGTGAGCTGCGGCAACGCCGTATCGGGGTACGCTGGCGGCCGCAAGCGCTCATTTTCTCCCGGATTGGCGCCAAGGCGAAAGATTGTGGCCCGTTTGCCGTTATAGTCCGAAGGTATTAGTTCTGGTTGGCGGAAACCATGCTCATGTTCACCCTCCCGTTTCGCCCTGTGTGGGGCGTCAAGCCCCTGCTCCTGGCGGGCTGCCTGGCGGTGCTGCCGGCCTTCGGCAACACCACGGAACTGGCTCGATCCGACGAGCTGCTGCAGATGTCCCTGGAGCAACTGCTCGATGTGGCCGTGGTCAGTGCGTCCAAGTACAGCCAGAGCGTGAGCGATGCGCCGGCCTCCATGACGGTGGTGACGGCGGAGGACATTCGCAGCTTCGGCTACCGCACGCTGGCAGAGGCCCTTTCCGCCGTGCGGGGCTTTTACTTCACCAGCGACCGCATCTACCAATATGCGGGGGTGCGGGGCTTCTCGCCCCCCGGGGATTTCAACGACCGCCTGCTGGTCATGGTGGATGGCCATCGCATCAACGACAACATCCTCGATACGGGTTTTCTCGGCACCGACTTCCCGGTGGACATGGATCTCGTGGAGCGCGTCGAGGTCATACGTGGCCCCGGCTCCTCCCTGTATGGCGGTAACGCCTTGCTGGGAGTCATCAATGTGGTGACGAAAAAAGGCGAGGCTTTTGGGGGAACGGAAGGGGCGCTGGCGGTGGGGCGCAACAACCTGGATAAGGAACGCCTGTCCTGGGGGCAGAAGCTGGAGAATGGCGCCGACCTGCTGTTGTCAGCGTCTAAAATGCGTACCCCCGGCGGCGAAGTGGCTTTCCCCGACCTCGCTGCGCCGGGTAACAACGGTGGGCGCACCCGGGGCACGGATTTCGATCACAACGCCAGCGTTTTCGGCAAATTTTCCCTCGATGGCTTGAGCTTGGAAGGGGCTTGGTCGCGGCGGGACAAGGGTAATGCGGCGGGCCTGACCGGCACGGTCTTGAATGATCCCGCCAGCTACTACCGGGACGAAATGGCCTTTCTGGACGCCCGCTACCGCACCCGCCTGAATGAACGGGCCGAGGTGGAGAGCCGGGTTTTTGTCGGCAGCTACGATTATCTGGGCAATTTCCTGTACCCGGCTGGGGGTGGTGCCACGACGCTCAATCTGGATACAGCCCATGGGCGCTGGTGGGGCGGGGAGTTGAAGTGGCTCCAGGATCTGGGCCGGCACCGCCTGACCCTGGGCCTGGAAGCCCAGCAAAACTGGCGCCAGGAACAGCTCAATCAGGACGCCGGCTCAGCCCTCCTCAACGTCAATGAAGCCCACTCGAGCCGGCGTGGGGGCGTGTATGTCCAGGATGACTATCGCTACTCGGAGACGCTGAGCTTCAGCGCGGGTCTGCGCCATGACACCAGCAGCGGTGCGGATGCCCTCTCCAGCCCCCGCCTGGCGGCGGTCTGGCGGGCCAACCCGGCCACACTCTTGAAACTGCTCTACGGTAGCGCCTTCCGCGTGCCCAATAGTTACGAGTTGTTCTATTCCTACCCGGGGCAGCAACTGGCCAATCCGGCCCTCAAGCCGGAGCGCATCAGCACCTGGGAAACCACCCTGGATCACTACCTCAACCCGGATCTACGCCTTTCCCTGGCGGCCTACCAGTACAAGATGTACAACCAGATATCCCAGGTGACGGACGCTGCCAGTGGCCTCCTGCAGTACCAGAACCAGGGCGACATCACCGGCCGGGGCTTCGAGGCGGAGACGGAAAAGCAGTTCGCCAACGGTAGCCGCCTGCGCGGCAGCCTGAGCTGGGAGAAGGCTGCCGACGTGAACGGCCAAGTCCTGCAGAATGCGCCCCGGCGCCTGGCCAAGCTGAATTTCTCCTGGCCCGTGGTCTTTGGTTGGCGCCTCGGCCTGGAGGGGCAGGCCATCGGCGAGCGTTTGACCGCGTCTGCTGCCGGCACCAGCGGCCGGGTGCCCGGCTATGGCCTGGTAAACCTGAGCCTGCTGCGCCCCATGGCGGCGGACGGCTGGGAGGTTTCCGCCACCGTGCGTAACCTCTTTGATCGCCAGGTGAGCGACCCGGCCGCCAGCGATCTCGGCGTTGCGGCGCGGACAGAGCTGCCTGGCGAACGCCTGGACTGGCGCCTGAAGCTCCTGCGCCGTTTCTGAAAAGCCGCCTGATGTCCTGGATAACTGGCAAAATTCGACTCTTTCGTGCCTCATGCTACGTGCTGTGCCTGTGTGCCGGGGGGGCTCTGGCCGCAGGAACCGAGGGGACGGACGCGCAGGTGAAGGCCGCCTTCGTGTTCAATTTCATGCGTTACGTCGATTGGCCGGAGGGTGTGCCAGGGCCGGCCGAACCCCTGGTGGTGTGCCAGACCCGCTCCGCCAATGCCGCCCTTGGCGCTATCGAGGGACGCCAGGTGAAGGGTCGGGAGTTGCGGCTGAGGCAGGTGGAAAACGATCCGGCGGGGTGCCATGTACTGGTCTTCGGCGAAGGGGACGCCGGCAGCCCCCTGCTGCGGCGTGCCCAGGGGCGGCCCATACTCACCGTGGGGGAGGGCTGGGCTTTCCTGGACGAGGGCGGTGTCATCGCCCTGGCGGTGGTGGATGGCAAGATGGCCTTCGGGGCCAATCTGGAGTCCGCGCGGCGTTCCAGCCTGCGCCTGGGTTCCCAGATGTTGAAGCTGGCTCGCCGCATCGTGGATGCTTCGGTGAGATGAAGATGTGCAGGGGCGGATCATGCGCCAGGTGATAGCCTTATCCTGGAAAAGCCGTTGATAAAACGCCGAGGCGCCGAGACGCCGAGGAAACTCAAGTACGAGTCCGGTCATGACAAACACTCTCCGGGTGTCTGACGAAAGGCAACAGGGTTTTAATTTCTCGGCGCCTCGGCGCCTCAGCGGTTCAAATTGAGTTTTTGGGTATCAAGGAAATGCCCATGTTATGCCCATGAGTTCCATGTCGCGGCGCTTCGCCGCCTTGCCGCTGCGCGGCAAACTGACCCTGCTGGCGCTGCTTGCCTCCGCCCTGCCGCTGTTGCTGGTCTTCGTTTTCTCCACGGTCGAGAATTTCCAGGCGGATCGTCGCCACGCCGAAAGCCGCTTGGGCCTCCTGGCCAGCGTGATGGCGGCGAACGTGGAGTCGACCCTGCTGTTCCAGGACGGGGCGGCGGCACAGCTGGCCCTGTCTACCCTGTCCGTCATTCCCGAAGTGACCCAGGCCACCCTCAAGGACAAGAACGGACAGGCTTTCGCCGGTTTCAGCCGAGCCGGTGTGGTCCGCCAAGGCAGTGGAGACGCTGAAATCAGCCTGTCCGCCCCGGTGAAAAAGGACGGTGAAACCCTCGGCAGCCTGACCCTGTATTGGGACACCAGCGGCGCCCGACTGGCCCTGTGGCTGGGACTCCTGCGCATCGTCGGTGTCTTCGCCCTGGCCATGCTGATTGCCTGGCTGGTACTGCGGCGCCTGTCCCGCATGGTGACGGACCCCCTGGGGCGCCTGGTGGACACCGCCCGCCACATTAGCGCCAGCCGCGCCTATGACCTGCGGGTTGAGGGCGGTGCGGGTGGGGCGGAGTGCCGGGACGAGATCTGCGTGCTGGTGGGGGAATTCAACAGCATGCTGGAGGAAGTGGAGAAACGCGACCAGGAACTGGCGGGGCACCGGGACCGGCTCGAGAGCGAGGTGGCGGAGCGCACACGGGACTTGGTCTTCGCCCGGGATGCGGCGGAGGCGGCCAGCCGGGCCAAGAGTGATTTCCTGGCCAACATGAGCCACGAAATCCGCACCCCCATGAACGCCATCCTGGGCATGACGGACTTGGTGCTGGATACGCCCCTGGACCCGGAGCAGCAGGAGTACCTGTCCCTGGTGAAATCCTCGGGGGATTCCCTGCTCACCATCATCAACGACATCCTGGATTTCTCGAAGATCGAGGCGGGCCACCTGGATTTCGAGGAAATTCACTTCAGCCTGCGGGATACGGTGGCCCTGGCTACCCGCACCCTGGCGGTGCGGGCCGACGACAAGCGGGTGGAACTGCTGTTCCATTTCGGCGACGGCGTGCCGGACGACCTCCTTGGGGATCCGCATCGCCTGCGTCAGATTGTCATGAATCTGCTGTCAAATTCCCTCAAGTTCACCGATCAGGGCGAGATCGAGCTGCTGGTGGAACGGGAAGACGCCACTGCCGGCGTGGTGGCGGAAGGGGCGGAAGTCGGCTTGTGCTTCATGGTGCGGGACACGGGCCTGGGCATTCCCCGGGACAAGCAGAAGCTGATTTTCGATGCCTTTTCACAGGCCGACAACTCCACCACCCGCAAGTTTGGCGGTACGGGCCTGGGTCTGGCCATCTGCAGCCGCCTGGTGCAGAAAATGGGCGGGCGCATTTGGGTGGAGAGCGAAGAGGGCCTGGGCAGCGTCTTCCGCTTCACGGCCCGCTTCAAGGTTGGGGTGCCGGAACAGCTACGGCGCAGGGAGCGGCCCGAGGTGGCAGGCTTGCCGGTGCTGGTGGTGGATGACAACGAGGCCAATCGACGCCTGCTGTGCGAGTACCTGACGCGCTGGCAGATGCGCCCCGAAGCGGTCTCCAGTGCCCGGGCGGCTCTTTTGGCCCTGGAAACGGCCCAGCGGGAAAACCGTCCTTACCGCCTGTTCCTGGTGGACTGCCGCATGCCCGGCATGGACGGTTTCGAGCTGGTGCAGCAACTCAACGAACGCCTGGCCGCCGGGGCGGTCACGGCCATGATGCTGACCTCCTCGGCCCAGCGCGGGGATGCGGCCCGCTGCCGGGAACTGGGGGTGGCGGCCTACCTGACCAAGCCGGTGGGCGAAGTGGAACTCATGGAGGCCGTGACCTCCGCCCTGTTCGCGCCGCCGCCGGGTGAGGGCGTGAAATCCCTCATCACCCGCCACACCCTGCGCCAGACCCGGCGCCAGTTGGACATCCTGCTGGCCGAGGACAACCTGGTGAACCAGACCCTGGCGGTGAAGTTGCTCGACAAACTGGGCCACAAGGTTCAGGTGGTCGGCAATGGTGCCGAGGCCCTGGATGCGGTGCATCGCGGCGTCTTTGACGTGGTGCTCATGGACATCCAGATGCCCGTCATGGGCGGCGTGGAAGCCACCCGGGCCATTCGCCAACTGGAGCTCAGCCTGGGGCGGCGTACGCCCATCGTCGCCATGACGGCCCATGCCCTGACGGGGGATCGGGAAAGCTTCCTGGCCGCCGGCATGGATGACTACGTGCCCAAGCCCATCAACCTGCAGATCCTGGCGGCGGCCCTGGAAGCGGTCACCGGGGTGAGTCAGGAGACGCCCCAGCCTGCCGGCAATGGCGCCCCCCGTCAGCCGTCCGTGTCCCTGTATGACCGGCGCGTCATGATGGACAACATCGGCGACGACGAGGAGCTTTTCCAGCAGTTGGGCCAGGTGTTCCTCGACAGCTACGGCGAACGCCTGGAGGAGTTGCGCCTGGCCTTGCTGCAGCGGGATGGGGACAAGGTTTACCGGGCCGCCCACGCCATCAAGGGCAGCGTCGGCGTGTTCGCCGCAGAAACCGCCCTGCATGCCGCCCTGCACCTGGAACAGCACGCCAGGGCCGGCAAACTGGAAGGCCTGGCCGCCGCCGGCAAGGATCTTACCGCCCAGGTGGAAGCTCTCGCGGTGGTATTGAGAAGGGACCTGGGATTGTGAAAAGTGAAATGGAAATTTAGCGCGCCGCAGGCGCGGTAGCTTCCACGTTTCACCTTTCACGTCCCAACCCACCTTGCCAGCACTTCCGCCAACAGCTTGAACTGGATGGGTTTGGACAGGTAGTCGTCCATGCCGACGGCCAGGCAGCGTTCCCGGTCGCCTTCCATGGCATGGGCCGTCATGGCGATGATGGGCACTGGCTGTCGGGTCTGCGTTTGCCGTTCCCGCAGCAGGGCCGTGGCCTCGAAGCCGCCCATGACCGGCATCTGCACGTCCATGAGAATGGCGGCGAAATCCCCTTCTGCAGCCAGGGCCTGGGTACCGTCGTTGGCCACCTGGACCTTGAAGCCCAGCTTTTCCAGCAGGCGCACCGCCAGCATCTGGTTTACCGGGTTGTCCTCCGCCAGGAGGAGCCGCCGGCCGCGACCGAAGGCCGTCGGGGCTGCCGCCGGGGCGACCCGGGGGGCGACGGGCCTGCTTGCCACCACCGGGAAACGGGCGGTGAAGGAAAAGCAACTGCCCCGGCCCGCTTCGCTCTCCAGAGAAAGGCCGCCGCCCATGAGGCGGGTAATGCGTTCGCTGATGGCCAGGCCCAGGCCTGTGCCGCCGAACTTGCGGGTGGTGGAGCCGTCAGCCTGCACGAAGGCCTCGAATATCCGGTTTTGCTGCTCTTTTGGAATGCCGATGCCCGTATCTCTGACGGAGAAGCGCAGTTCCACCCCGTTCTCGTTTTCTCCCAGTTGTTCGACGGCGACGCCAACGGCACCTTGTTCGGTGAATTTCAGGGCGTTGCCCACCAGGTTGATGAGTACCTGGGAGAGGCGCAAGGGATCGCCTTTCAGGCGCACCGGCACCTGGGCGTCGGTGGACCAGGAGAGGGGCAGCCCCTGCTGACGGCTACGCACTTCCAGGGGCGAGAGGGTTTCAGAAAGGAGCGCCCGGGGCTCGAATTCAATGCTTTCCAGGCGTAGCTGGCCCGCCTCGATTTTCGAGAAATCCAGGATGTCGTTGATGATGGTGAGCAGGGATTCGGCGGAGGAGCGGGCCATGAACAAGTAATCCCGCTGCTCCGTGTTCATGGGGGTGTCCAGCACCAGTTCCAGCATGCCCAGGATGCCGTTCATGGGCGTCCTGATTTCGTGGCTCATGTTGGCCAGGAACTGGCCCTTGGCCAGGCTCGCCGCCTCCGCCGCTTCCTTGGCCCCCTGCAGTTCCGCCTGGACCATTTTCAGATCGCTGATGTCCCGGGCGTTGATCTGGATGAGAGGCTCGCCGGTCACCGGGTCCGGCACCGGGCGGGCATCCAGTCCGTGCCAGCGGGGGCCTTCCAGCGTTGATAGCAGCAATTCGGCGCTGAAGCTGCGGCCCTCCTGTACCACGTGGCGGGCCGCTGCGGCCTTCGCCTCGTTCATGAACATGGCGGCGAAGTCATCCTGGCGGGCGGATGGGTCGATGGGTCCAAAGGCGCGTACCGCCGAGGGGTTCTTCATGACGGCGCTGCCGTCCGGGCGGAAAAGCGCTACCCGCACGGAAGTGTGCTGCATGGCTTCCACGCCCCGCAACACCGAGGCTTCCACGTTTGCAGGCACCGCGTGGGCTTCGAAGAGTATGGCCACCGTGCCGTCCGCCAAGCGGATGCCGGTGCTGTGGGCGTTGACCGTCATCGGCTGGCCCTTGGGATAGAGGGTCCATTGCTCCCGCACCGAGCGCCCGGCGGCGTGCTCGGCCATGACTGCCTGGTTTCGCGTGACGGTGGCTTCTGAAAGCTTGGAGAAATCCCGGGCCAGGAACTCATCGAGGGAGGGGGCATTCCAGAACACCAGGCCCGCTGGATTGGCCCAGGCCATGCGGCGTGTCCGGAAGTCGAACACCCACATGGGGGTGTCGGACCACAGGTAGGCATCGAGGGCGGCGAAGGCAAGCATGCTGCAGGATTCAGGATTCACTTCGCCAGTGAGGCTGCGGCGGCGGCCAGGACCTGGGCGACGGCGGGGCGGTCCTTCACGGCGGAGAACCAGGCGCTCAGGCGGGGCATGGCGGATTCCGGCACGGGCTTGCCGTGGGCGCCGGAGAGCATGCCGATATAGACGTAGGAAAGGGCCAGGGAGGCGTCCGCCAGGGTGAACTGGCTGCCCAGGAAATACGGCGCCGGGTCGATCTGGCTCTCCAGGAGGGCGACCAGTTCATGCAGCCGGTGCACCTCCACGGCGAATTCCGGCTTGGCGGCGCGGCCGTCCGAGAGAGCGAAGTAGAGGGTGGTGAGCTGGGGGCCCAGGTAGAGATCATGGAAGCGGGACAGCCAGCGGCTCCGGGCGCGGGCTTCCGGCGTGGCCGGCAGCAGGGCCGGTTGCGGATAGCGCTCCTCCAGGTATTCGACGATGACTTCCGATTCGCCGATGCCGAAGTCCCCATCCTGCAGGAAAGGCACCTTGCCCAAGGGGTTCAAGGCCAGGAATTCCGGCGACTTCAGGTATTCCCAGCTGAGTTCCGGTGCTTCGAAGGAGAGGCCCTTTTCCAGCAGGGCGATCTTCACCTTGGCGCTGTAGTGGCTGTAGGGGAATTGGTAGAGCTTCATGGGGGGGGACTTCCGGGGTCGGGCGGGAATGCGCCGGACGCCATTTTAGTCCGCCCCTTCGCCAGGAGCGCGTGAATTACTTCACGGCTGCGGACACCTCCCTGCAGCGCGGGGCGGGGCTTGCAGTTCAAACCCCAAAAAGCGATATTTAACCGCAGAGGCGCGGAGGCCCAGAGAATTCAAGGGCTTGAGAGCCTACTGTATTCACCATCAGGCACAAACCCCAAGCGGAGACCAGGCTTTGCTTTCCTCTGCGCCTCTGCGTTTCAAATTGCTTTTTCAACTATTTCACAGCCGCTTACGGCGCCACCGGCAGACGGGAGGAAAAGTCGATGACGGCTTCCAGGTCGGCGTCGCTGTAGGGCTTCACCACATTCACCATCTTCGGATTGCCGTTGCGCCGCTCGCCGTCGCGGATGGCACGGACTTCCCGCAGCAGGTAGGCGTAATGCTGGCCTGAGACCCGGGGGAAGAACTTCAGGCCGTAGCCTTCTCCGTTCTCGCCGTGACAGGACTGGCAATCCGCCACGTAAAGCGCTTTGCCCTTTTCCAGATCCTTGCCCGGACCCCGGCCATGGTTCGCCGGTACCGGCAGGCCCTGCAGGTAGATGGCGATGTCGGCGATATCCTGGGGGGAGAGTACGTGCTGGCTGGCGAAGGGATACATCTTCGGGTTGTCCCGGCGGCCGGCCCGGATATCCACCATCTGCTTGATGAGCACCGAGGCATGCTGGCCCGCCAGGCGCGGCACGCTGCCGTCCGGGCGGCCCTGGGCGCCATCCTTGTGGCAGCCGCCGCAGATCTCGAAGGCGATCTCGCCCCGGGTCGGATCGCCCTTGGTCCTCAGTACCTGCAGCTTTTCGCCGCGCATTTCGTTCCAGACGTAATCCTTGTCGCCAATGCCTTCCCCGTGGGGCTGGACGTCGGTGGCGGCGAAACTGGCGATAGCCACCAGGGCCAGCAGGGCTGCGAGAGCGATATTTTTCATGGGTATTCTCCTGTTCATTGGCCGGCCAGATATTCGGCCACGGCTTTCATGTCCTGCTCGCTGAGACGGGCGGCGACGGTTTGCATGAGCTTGCCCTTGTCGTTGCTGCGTGCGCCGGTCTTGAAGTCCATGAGTTGCTGGAGGATATAAGCCTGGTGCTGGCTTCCCACCCGCGGGTAGCGGGAATCCCCCGCACCCTTCTCCTTGTGACAGGAGGCGCAGGCCGGTACGCCGGCATCCTGATTGCCGTCGTCGTAAAGTTTCTGGCCGGCTTCCGCCAGGGCCTTGTCTTCCACCGCTGCCGGCAGCGGTTTCTGCTTGCTGAAATAAGTGGCCAGGCCCTGAATGTCCTCGGGCGTCAGGGGGCCGACATTCGGCGACATGATGTCATTTTTGCGCTTGCCGGATTTGTAGTCGTTGAGCTGCTGGACCAGATATTTCGCGTTTTGGCCGGCGAGCCGGGGGAACACCGGGGCGACGCTGTTGCCATCCATGCCGTGACAGGCCATGCACACCGTGGAAACGATCTGCTGGGCGTCGGCCTGGGCCAGGGCCGGCAGCAGGGCCAGGGCCACCGCCAGGCAGCGGGCGAAGCGGCGCCCGCCGGGTTGAGCGAGTTTCAATTGTCGTCCTCCTTGTTGGTTTCTTGATGCCTCTCTCCTGTGGACAAAAGGCCAACGGGAAGGGATTCGCAAGATGCATTCCATGCCTTCGGGGGAGGCTTCATGGCAGGGATGCGGCATTGTGGCGGGGGCGGGCGTGTCATCGTGGGGCAGGTCGTGTGCCGTTTCGCAACAGGCGCAAGGTCGTGTTTCCCTTCGGTGCACTTGCCTTGCCAAGGGGAATGTCATGTAATGCGTTCCTCACCTGCAAGGAGGTTCGCCATGTACTTCGGAAAATCGATTTTGACCCTGTTCGCGCTTGCCTCCCTGGCGGGCAGTGCCCTGGCAGACCCCGCCACCGAGTCGGCCCAGGCTGTTCGGCAAGGCGCGAGGGCCAGCGGTGCTGCCAGCGGCAGCGCGGCCCATGCCATTGCCGCCTCGGGGCAGACCACCTCCGCCATCGCCGCCGTGCCCCTGGCCAGCGGTGGGGCGGTTTCTGCCGCCACAGGCGCCGGCAGCACCGCAGCCGCCAAGGCATCCACCCGAGCTGCGGGCCAGCCCCTGGAAATCGGCGACGAGGCCATCACAGCCATGCCGCCACCGGACCAGGCGCTGAAGACCAAGGGCGCCAAGCCCGGCATTTGAGGACGACACCATGCGCTTGTTGCCAAGACTTCTCCTCTGCCTGAGCCTGGCTGCTCTGCCCACCCTCTCCGCCCGCGGGGCAGGTTTCAGCGGCAGTAGCAGCGGTGCCAGCGAAGTGATTCATTTCCAGCCGGAAAAAATCATCAAGTTTGCCAAAAAAGTGGAAAAGGCCATGGCGGCCAAGGGCGCCAGGGTGGCGATCCTGGCGCGCATGGGGCGCCCGCCGGCGGAAATGCCGGAAGGTATGCATTTCACCCATGTGGCCTTTGCCGTGTATTCGGAAATCACCACCCAGGACGGCCGCAAGCTGCCGGGCTACGCCATCCAGAACCTCTATCAGGATGACGGCCACCCGGATGTAAGCAGCCTGGTGCAGGATTTTCCGGTGGATTTCTTCGGCGGCGTGGCGGTGATGGAGGCGGGCATCCTGATTCCTTCCCCGGTACTGCAGCAGCGCCTGCTGAACGTCATTGGCAGCAAGACCTACGGGGCGCTGCATGATCCGCATTATTCGGTCATTGCCAATCCCTACACCCTGGGGCGTCAGAACTGCACGGAATTCGTGCTGGACGTGGTGAATGCCGCCATCTATGAGACGGACGACATCACCCGGATCAAGGCCGTGGAGAAGCGTTTCTTCAAGGCCCAGAAGGTCAATGTCAATCCCTTCAAGCTGATGCTCGGTTCCATGTTCAGCACCGAGGTCTCCCTGTCGGATCAGGTCGGCGAACCGTCCACCGCCACCTTCGAAACCATCTCGGCCTACCTGACGCGCTTTGACCAGGGTTCGGAAGTCTTCACGGTGCTGCCGGACGTTGATCCTGTTGTAGGCAAATGATTGAACGCCGAGGCGCGGAGGCGCCGAGAAAACCGCAAGGGGGCTTTATGAACACGTTCTTCCTCGGCGCCTCGGCGTCTCGGCGTTGCAAGCGGCTTTTCCCCGCCTTGTGCCTGCTGGGGGTGCTGGTGGCCCCGCCGGCCCAGGCGGTGGGCTTCAGCGGTGACAGCCGCCAAGGCGGCGAAGCCAGCCAGTTCGCCCCGGAAACCATCATCCGGTTTTCGAAAAAAGTGGAAAGGGCTTTGGCGGCCCGGGGCGCCAGGGTGGCCATCCTGGCCCGCATGGGGCGGCCGCCGGCCCAGTTGCCGGAAGGCATGCATTTCACCCACGCCGGCTTCGCGGTGTATTCGGAAATCACCACCCGGGACGGCCGCAAGCTGCCGGGCTATGCCGTATACAACCTCTACCAGAACGGGGCGCGTCCCGACACCAGCGCCCTGGTGCAGGATTACGCGGTGGATTTCTTCGCCGGGGTGGCGGTGTTGGAAGCCGGCGTCGTTGTGCCCTCGCCGGAATTGCAGCAACGCCTGCTGGAACTCATTGCCTCGCCCACCTACGCCAGCCTGCATGAACCCCGCTATTCCGCCATCGCCAATCCCTACACCCTGGGGCGTCAGAACTGCACGGAATTCGTGCTGGACGTGGTGAATGCCGCCATCTACCAGACGGATGACATCAGGAAAATCAAGAGTGCCGAGAGAAGCTATTTCACAGCCCAGAAAGTCAATGTCAGCCCCCTCAAGCTGATGTTCGGCTCCATGTTCAGCAGCGAGGTGTCCCTGTCCGACCAGCCAGGGGAGCCGGTGACGGCCACCTTCGAGAGCATTACTCGCTATCTGGAGAAATACGACCAGGGTGCCGTGAGTTTTTCGGTCTTCGCGGAATAAAGAGCCGATAAAAACGGTTTGAACCGCAGAGGCGCAGAGGCGCGGAGGAAAAACAATGCGTTACGCTCCTCTTCGCTTTCACCCAACAGGTGAGGCCGAAAAACTCTCCCAGCCATGGTTTTCTCAGCGCCTCTGCGCCTCTGCGGTTAATCAACTGTTTTTTCAAGGATGAACGGCTTTCCCCCGGTACAGTTGGACCTTCCCGGGATTGCCGCGTTTACGGGTTTTCCCGGGCGTCCCAGTCGGCCTTGAGGGCGGCGATGCGGGGCTGCAGGGCCAGGAAGCGGGCCACCATTTGCGGGTCCAGGTGACTGCCGGCGCTTTCCCGCAGGGTGGTCAGCACGCGCTCCCGGGGCCAGGCCTCCTTGTAGGGCCGCTTCATGGAGAGGGCATCGAAGACGTCGGCGATGGCCACAATGCGCGCCGATTCGGGAATGTCCATCCCCGCCAGGCCCTGGGGGTAGCCGCTGCCGTCCCAGCGCTCGTGGTGATGCAGAGCGATTTCCGCCGCTAGCTGGAAGACGGGCGCTTCGCTCTTGGCCAGGATGTCGTAGCCGATGCGGGAGTGGGTCTTCATGATGAGCCACTCGTCCGCATCCAGTGGCCCCGGCTTTTTCAGGATGGCGTCCGGAATGCCGATCTTGCCCGTGTCGTGCATGGGGGCGGCCAGTTCGATGAGGGCGCAGCGCTCTCCATCCCAGCCCGAGACCTCCGCCAAAGCCCGGCTGTAGGCGGCCATGCGCCAGATATGCACGCCGGTGTCCGTGTCGTTGTAGTGGCCCGCTTCGCCGAGCATGAAAACGGCGGCCCGGTAGCTGGCCTCCAGAGTGTCGGCGCGCACCAGGGACAGGTGGGTGCGTACCCTTGCCCGCACGATGGGGGCCGACACGGGCTTGGTGATGTAGTCCACCCCGCCGGCCTCGAAACCCGCGGTCTCGTCCAGTTCTTCCGACAGGCTGGTGACGAAAATGATGGGGATATCCGCAGTCAACGGTGTTCCCTTGAGGCGTCGACAGACTTCGTAGCCGTCCATGTCCGGCATTTCCACGTCCAGCAGGATCAGGGAGGGCCGATGCTTGGCCACGGCCAGCAGGGCCTCCGTGCCGTTGCGGGCGAAGACCAGGGGGTGGCTGTCCTTGAGGATCTGACGCAGGATGCCCAGGTTGGCGGGGTCGTCATCCACGCACAGGATGGGGCTGTGGCTCATGGGCGCATTTCCTCGGAGGTGGGGCCTTGCATGAGTCCCCGGGCGATGGCCTCGGCGCTGCGGAAATCGAAGGCTTCCAGATGCTCGTGCAGGGCCGCCAGCGGTTTTGCGGGCAGTTTGCCGGCGAGGGCTGCCAGGATGGGTTCCGCCTCGTCCGGGTTGTCCCGGTCCAGGGCCTGCAGGAGTTCGGCCAGCAGCGGGCCGGTGGCGGCGTCAGGTGCGGCGTTGCCCCCAAGGGCGTCTGCCGGTTCCGTCCACGCTTCGATGGCAATCCCGGCGGCCTCCAGCGCCGCCTGCAGCCGGGCCAGGGCCTCCGCCGGTTCCTTGCCCTGGTCTTTGGCTTCATCCAGGGCCTGTTCCAGCCGGTCAGCCTGGCGCCAGACATCCTGCAGCGCCATGCTGCCCGCCGCGCCCTTGAGTTTGTGCACCAGGGCCGTCGCGTCGACGCCCCGGGCCAGCAGCGCGGCGATTTCCAGGCCATCCTGGCCATGCTCTTCGGCAAAACGGAACAGATATTTGCGGAAGACGTCCTGGCTGCCCCAATTACGCAGGCCCCGCGCCACATCGATGGGCCGGGCCTCTGGCGTGCTTTCCGCGGCCCGGGACACTGCCACCGGGCGTCCCGTCAGACCCAGCACGGCAAGGATCAGTTCATCCACCTCGAAAGGCTTGGGGACGAAGCCGTTCATGCCGGCCTTGAGCGCCGCCTCCTGTTGGTTCTTGAAGGCGCCGGCCGTCAAGGCCAGCACCGGCAGATCCTGTAGCCCCAGGTTTTCCCGGATTTGCCGGGTGGCTTCAATGCCGTCCATGACTGGCATTTGCACGTCCATCAGGACCAGGTCCACCTGCCTCGTTCTCAGCGTGTCCACCGCCTGCAGACCATCCGCCGCCAGCACTACCTGGGCACCTTCCTCTTCCAGGATGTGGCGGGCCACCTCGCAGTTGATCTCGCTGTCGTCCACCACGAGGATCCGGATGCCTTTGAGCCGGCCGCCGGCCCGTGGTGCTTCAAACTGCCGGTTGTCCCCCTTTGACCGGGCCGCGCCCACCGCGTTGTAGATCGCCGAGGCGGTCACGGGCTTGGTGAGGATGGCATCCGCCACGGCGGCCTGCTGGTGGTGCAGCAAATGTTCCCGGTCATGGGCCGTGACCATGATGATGGCCGGCGGCGGGTGCTCCCCCAAGGCCTCGTGCAGGCGGCTGGCTGCGCTGAGACCATCCATGCCCGGCATTTTCCAGTCCAGCAGCAGCACGTCGAAGGGCGTGCCGGATGCCATGGCCGCCAGGCCCTGGGCCACGGCGTCCTCGCCGGAATGGGCAACAGAGGTGAGCCAGCCCATGCTGCGGGTCATTTCCGCGAGCATGTCCCGGGCTACCGGATGGTCGTCGGCGATGAGCGCCCTGAGGCCGGACAGGCGGACGGGGGCCGGTCGGACTTGCTCGTCCGGCGCCAGGGGGATGATGAAACTGAATTCGCTGCCCTGGCCGGGCTGGCTGTCAATGTGGATGCTGCCGCCCATCAGGCCCACTATGCGCCGGGTGATGGTGAGGCCCAGGCCCGTGCCGCCGAAGCGCCGCGTGGTGGAATTGTCTGCCTGGGAGAAGGCGGAGAAGATTTCCGTCTGCATGTCCGCCGGAATGCCGATGCCGGAGTCCCGGACGGCGAAGCAGAGGCTGCCAGCCTGCCCGTTGGCCGGGCTGACCGTCAGGCTTACCTCGCCGGCCTCGGTGAACTTGATGGCGTTGCCGGTCAGGTTAATGAGGACCTGTTCCAGGCGCAAGGCGTCGCCTTTGAGAAACTGCTGGCCCGCGGGCACCGGGCCAACGATGAGTTCGATGGCCTTGTCGCCGACGGCGGTCCCCATGATGGTGGCCACATTTTCCAGCACGTCGCCCAGGCGGAAGGGCGCGTGTTCGATTTCCATGCGCCCGGCCTCGATTTTCGAGAAGTCCAGGATGTCGTTGATGATGCCCAAGAGAGAGCGGCCGGCGTTACGGATTTTTTGCACCATGTCCCGTTCGGCGGGCCGAAGGCTGCGGTTCTCCAGCAAGTAGGCCAGGCCCAGGATGGCGTTCATGGGGGTACGGATCTCGTGGCTCATGTTGGCCAGGAAATCGCTTTTGGAGCGGCTGGCCAGTTCCGCCAGTTCCTTGGCCTCCGCCAGTTCCCGGGTGCGTTCCAGGACCGTGCTTTCCAGCTGCAGGCGATGCTGTTGCAGCTCTTCCTCGATGGACTTCCTTTCGCTGATGTCGGCGCAAATCCAGGTGCTGTCGGCGCTGAGGGGGGCGGCGGGGTCATGGGGATGGCCGGTCAGGGCGCCCCAGAACGAGGAACCGTCCTTGTGCCGCAAGGGCAGTTCCACGGTGAAGGTAGCGTTTTCGCCCAGGGGGGCGTAGCCGGCCCCCATTTTTACGTAAGCGGCTTCATCCCGGTACAGCAGGCGGGTGGAGCAGCCGATCAGTTCCCCCCGGCCGTAGCCGAACATTTCTTCAAATCGGCGGTTGCAGGAGACGACGTGTCGGTTGCGCACGGTGAGGATACCCACCAGCGCGTTGTCCAGCATGGCGTTTTTTTCCCTGAGCAGGGATTCGGTCTGGTGTTCCGCTTGCCGCAGCCGTGTCAGGGTGTCGCGAAAGCTTTGTACCGATTCGGATAGCCGGCCGATCTGGTCCTCCCGGCCAATGCCGGAAAGCGAAATATTGGTCTCGCCGCGGCTCAACCTGGACAGGCTTTCCTGGATGTCGGCGAAAGGCCGGGCGGTCCTGCGCCCGAGCAAGTAGATGCCGGCTATCATGGCCATGGCCATGAGCAGGTTGCTGATGCCTGTGGAGCGCAGGGTGCGCTGCAGTTCCTGGTCCACCGAGGCGCGGGAGAGGGCGAGTTCGATGCGTCCCACCGGGGTGGCTTGCCGGCCATCCACGTAGCTGATGGCGCGGCTGGTGAACACCACATCGGCCGGCGGCAGGGGCGTGCCGGCCTGGGCCATGACGTTTCCTTCCGGATCGAGGACCCGGGCACTGACTACGTCCTGGCTGGCGCCCAGGGCACTCACGGCACTGGAGACGGCGGCGCTGTTGAAATCAAAGAGGGGGCGGGCGAGGGATTCGGAAACCACCGAGGCCAGGCGCTCCGTGCGTTCCTTCAGGCGTTTCTCCACGTCCATGCGCAGGGATTGCATGGCATACGCGGTGTACAGGCCGCTGCCCAGTGTCACCACCAGGAATACGCCCGCATAAAGCCGTACCAGCAAATCCCGGCGCCAGGCCTGGACGAGGAAACGGAACATGATCATCCCAGGAAATTCGTGCCCCGGCCGGCCGGGGCCACGCAGAAGCGTTGTTACGGCAGGCTAGCGCGTGCCCTTGAGGGCCTGATGCTCAAGTTTTTGATATTCAGCGCTCTTGCGCACGTCCTCGATGGTGTTCCAGATTTTCAAAGCGAGGTCGTGGCGGTTGTTGAGGAAGTCGTAGGAGAACATGAGGAAGTAGGGTTTTTGCACCAGGGGGAGAGGGGCTTCCTCCAGTTGGACCGCCAGTTTTGGCTCCGCCGCGAAGATCGCATCCACTTCGCCGTCCAGCATGGCCGCCGCCGCCAGGCGTCCTGCGGCCAGTTTCCGGGCCAGCTCAATCGGTTTCTGGGCGCCTTCGTCCACCTGGGCGCCGAGGGCGCGCAAGGGCTCGCCCACCGAGTAGCCGAGCTGGATGCCCACCGGGCCATCCAGGTGGTGGAAGGTCTTGCCGTCCCATTCCAGCCTGCTGCCCTTCTTTTTCAGGATGACGTAGCGATCCGTGTTGAGGCGCTTGTTGATGTCCGGCGTGGCGCCGCCGGGGTAGGCGCCCATGTCCACCCGCTCCGCTTTGAAGCTGGCGCCGATGGTGCCGCTTACCGTACTGGTCTTGAGTTCGGCGAGGCAGCGTTTCCAGGGCATGCCCGCATATTCGAAGCGGATACCCAGGCGCTGGGCAACCCGGTTGAGGAGTTCGATGTTCAGCCCGCCGCCCTCCTGGGTGCGCCAGGGCCGCACGTCGCTTTTTTCCAGGCAGAAAACGAGGGTTTCCGTCGCCAGCGCCGGGCCGGCGAGGCAGAGCAGCAGAAATCCGGGCAGAGAGCGAAGAAAATTTGTCATGAGGGCGGACGGAGTATGCCGACACCGGCACCTGTATTCAATCGGCGGAAAGTATAGTCGGCGCCCAATTTCCCGACTGTGAACTATTTGGCATCCCGGCAGCCGCCCCGGCCGGCTTGCGTCGCCGCTCAGTTGCGGGCCTGGAAAGCCAGCAGGAAGGGCAGCAGTTCGGCAGCGGGCATGGGCCTGGCGTAGAGAAAGCCCTGCAGGATGTCGCAGCCGAGTTTTTTCAGGTGTTGCTTCTGGCCTTCCGTCTCGATGCCTTCGGCGGCGATCTCCAGGCCCAGGGCATGGGAGAGGGCGATGGTGGCGGAGCAGATGGCCGAGTCTTCCTGGTCCGTCTCGATGTCCTTGACGAAACTCCGCGCCAGTTTCAGGCGGTGGATGGGCAGGTGCTTGAGGTAGGACAGGGAGGAGTAGCCGGTGCCGAAATCGTCCATGGACAGCACGATACCCATGTCGGAGAGCTGGCTGAGGATGGCGATGGTGGCCGCCGGGTTCTGCATGGCGGTCTGTTCGGTGATCTCCAGTTCCAGATCCTTGGCCTCCAGGTCAAAGCAGGCGAGGGCGCCGCGCACCACGCTGGGCAGGCCTTCGTAGCGCAATTGCTGGGCCGACAGATTTATGGCGATGCGCACGTCGCTGATGCCCTGGTTGCGCAGTTCCCGCAACTGGCGGCAGGCTTCCCAGAAAACCCAGTCGCCGATGGGTTGGATGAGCCCGGTTTCTTCCGCCACCGGGATGAACTGGGCCGTGGATACCGGACCCCATTCCGGGTGGGTCCAGCGGGCCAGGGCCTCCAGGCCGACGATGCGCCCGCTTTCCAGGTGGATCTGGGGCTGGAAGCAGACGTGGAACTGGCCGTCACCGCTGTGGGCCGCCTCGATGGCAGCCCTGAGGCCGTTCTCGATGCGGGTGCGTTCCAGGGCGGCCAGATTCATGGCCGGCGAGAAGAACTGCACGTTGTTGCGGCCGGCCTGCTTGGCGTGGTACATGGCGGTGTCGGCGTTCTTCAGCAGGATTTCGCCGTCCCGGCCGTCCATGGGAAACAGGGCCACGCCGA
Source organism: Rhodocyclales bacterium (assembly GCA_043743785.1). GTDB lineage: Bacteria > Pseudomonadota > Gammaproteobacteria > Burkholderiales > Rhodocyclaceae > JAQTNA01. The sequence continues at coordinate 50,001 of JAYTVW010000099.1, forward strand.
TGCTGGGGGTGGTGGTCAGGGTGTGGGCACCCACCCGATAGACGTCTTCCAGATTGCGTTTTACCTTGCTGGCGATGCCCGCCACGGACATGGCGTTGTCGATGTCCGGCAGCACCACGACGAACTCGTCGCCCCCCAGGCGGGCCACGATGTCGCTGGCCCGCACGCTGTCCGTCAGGCGGCGGGCCACGCTTTCCAGCAAGCCATCGCCCACGTCGTGGCCCAGGGTGTCATTGACGAGCTTGAAACGGTCCAGATCCAGCAGTATGACGGCCACCTGATGGGATTCCCGCTGGGCGCGGGCCAGGGCCAGTTCCAGCTGGTTCTCCAGGGCGGCGCGGTTGAACAGTTTTGTCAGGGAGTCATGCTGGGCCTGGTAGGCTATGCGCGCCACCGTTTCCTTGTGCTCGGCCATGTCGCCGAGGATGCCCACGTAGCCTTCGAGTTCCCCCGCCTCGTCCTTGACTGCGGTGATGCTGACCCACTTCGGGTAGATGCTGCCGTCCCGCGCCCGATCCCAGATTTCCCCTCGCCATTCCCCCCGCTCGGCGAGGGCCTGCCACAGGTCGTGGTAGGTCGCGCTTTGTGTCTTGCCGGAGGCGAGCAGCTTGGGGTCGCGGCCGAGTACTTCCGCTTCGCTGTAGCCGGTGACTCGGGTGAAGGCCCCGTTGACCGCCACGATATGATTCTGCCGGTCGCACAGGATGATGGCTTCGCCGCTCTTGGCGAAGACCTGGCGGAGGATGCGCAACTGGCGTTGCGGGTCCGCAGGGAATGGGAGGTTCGGCGGCATGCGGTGAAATCCTGTAAACTTTTCGGCATTTTAACGGCGTCACGGTTTAACGGTGATTCGGGCGGTATCTTTAACGTGAAAGTCGCGCTAGCGACTCACTGCGCTCCCCTCTCCCTCCGGGGCTGCATGGGGAATTCGGAGAGCATTGCTCTCCGCCCACGCAGCCGGCAGGCAATGCAGAGCCTGCCGTGGGCGCGAAGCGGGGGTTGGGGGTGAGGGAGACGGGCATGACTTTCATCATCAGGGGCGTCCTCAAAATTCATGCCCGTTAGGGATGGTGATATCGCTACTTGAGAGTTTTCCTCAAGAACAGGCCTCTCCGGCCGATAAACCCTGTCCGTTGTCAGGTCTTGCCCCCGGGGGGATGGATAAATGAACGTGCTCATCGTGGACCCTTCCCGGGTCTTCCATCATCTCGTGGCGGAAGCCTTCGCCGACCTGGGGGTGACGCCCATCGCCGTCACCACCTTGGAAGAGGCTCGCGGGGTGTTGGCGAGCCAGCCCGTTTCCTACGTTTGCTCGTCCCTGCACCTGAAGGACGGCCAAGGCGTGGACCTGTGCCGCGAATTGCGGCGCCTGCCGGCCCATGTGTTCACGCCCTTTCTGCTGCTCACCGCAGATACACCGTCCTCCGTGCGGGAAGCGGCCTTCCAGGCGGGCGTCACCGATATCTTCGAAAAGGTGCACCTGTCCGAGTTGGTGATGTTCCTGCGTCGCCTGGCGCGCCAATACGAACGCACCTCGGGCCAGGTTCTGGTGGTGGAGGATTCCCCCTCCCAGGCGGAGTTCTATGCCGCCGCGCTGGAAAGCGTCGGCCTCTCGGCGGATGTGGTGCATGACGGGGTGACGGGCCTGGAGTACCTGCGGCAGTTTTCCTACGATCTTCTGGTCACGGACCTGGTGATGCCCGGCGAGTTGTCCGGTCTGGGCTTGGTCAGCCAGGTGCGGCGCCTGTCGGGAGAAATGGGGGATATTCCCATCCTGGTGATGACGGCCTACGACGAGCCGGCCCGGCGGGTGGAACTGTTTTACCAGGGGGTGAATGACTACGTGGCCAAGCCCGTGTCCCGGGAAGAACTGGTGGCCCGGGCCCGCAGCCTCATCCATACGGCCCGGGCACTGCGGGAAGTGCGCGCGAGTTACCGCAGCGCCCAATCGGAGATCGCTTTTCGCATCACCCACGATCCGGTGACGGAGTTGTGCAACCGCTGGCATTTCGAGACCCTGCTGGCGGAGGCCATGGCCATGCGTGAAGCGGGCCAGTCCCTGGCCCTCATCGATCTGAGTTGTCTCAAGCTGGTAAATGATGCGGGGGGACGGGATGCGGGGGACAGCCTGCTGCGCCAGGCGGGCGCGGCCCTGGCGACGTGTTTTGCCGACGCCACCTGCGCCCACCTGGAAGGGGCGCGCATGGCACTTCTGCTGCCGCCCGGCGACGCCGCCGGGGTGCTGGCAAGGCTCGACGGCTTTGTGCAGAGCCTGGGGGAGATGCCTTTCCCATGGCGGGACGAGTTGTTCGCGCGCACGGCCCATGCCGGCCTGCTGCACCCTCTGGAATCCGCCACCTCCGCCGCCGAGGCCATGAACATGGCGGACAGTGCCTGTCGTAGCGCTGGCCGCCATGCGGCGGCCCAGGCGGTGCGCTTCGATCACGACAATGCCGAAACCGCGGATGAGTTGCAGCAGAAGGACGCCATCGCGCCACTCCTGGATGCCTTGCACAACTGGGCGTTCGAGTTGCATCAGCAGCCCCTGGTGCCCACCCGGCCGGGGCGGCAGGGCGGTTGCGAAATCCTCATCCGCATGCGCGCCAAAGACGGCAGTCTCATCCTGCCGGGATTGTTCCTGCCGGCAGCGGAACTCTACGGCATCATTCCGCGCATTGACCGCTGGGTGACCTCCCGCAGCCTGGAGTGGCTGGCCGGGGCCGGCCGCCACAGCGTCGCCTACGTGTCCATCAATTTGTCCGGCCTCACGCTCACCGACACGGGCTTCGGCGCCTTCCTGCGGGAGGAATTGGCGCGCACCGGCGCCAACCCGGCGGCGCTGCAGTTCGAAGTGACCGAGACGGCAGCCATTGGCGACATGCCCGCCGCCCACCGGCTGCTGGAGGACATGCATAGCCTGGGGTGCAGCGTCGCCCTGGACGATTTCGGCTCCGGCCTGTCTTCCTTGGGCCAGTTGCGCAACTTGAAGGTAGATATGGTGAAGATCGACGGCCAGTTTGTCAGGAATCTGCTGGAGAGCCCGGTGGACCAGGCCATCGTGCGCTCCATCTGCGCCGTGGCGCAGGCCGCCAAGATGCAGACCACCGCCGAATTCGTCGAGAGCGAAGCCCAGGCCCGGCTGCTGTCCGAGATGGGCGTGGACTACCTGCAGGGCTATGCCTTCGGCCGGCCAGCGCCGCTCCTGGCCTGCGACACCGCCGTGTAACGGGCAGGCCCCGGCGGGTGCATAATCGGCCGATGCACCGGAGGTCGCCATGATTGTCCCGTCCAGCGTCGAACTGCATTCCGTCCAGGCCTTTGCCACGAGTCTGGCCCTGGGCCTGCTCATCGGCCTGGAGCGGGAGCGGCGGGCCTCCGCCCGGGCGGGGGTGCGCACTTTCGCCCTCACCGCTTTGTTCGGCGCCCTCGCCGCCATGCTGGGCCAGCTGGCTGGGGGTGGCTGGCTACCCGCCGCCGGCCTCGGCCTCGTCGGCATCATGATCATCTCCGCTTACTACTCCCGGCCGGACGAGGCGGACCCGGGCACCACCTCGGTGGTGGCGCTCCTGGTGTGCTACTGCCTGGGGGCGCTGGTGTGGTACGGGCAAAGCCAGTTGGCGGTGATGCTGGCCATTGCCACCACGGTGCTGCTGTATTTCAAGACGGAACTGGAAGGCCTCAGCCAGCGCCTGAGCGCCCGGGATCTGATCTCCATGCTGCAGTTCGCAGTGCTCAGTTTCGTCATCCTGCCGGTGCTGCCGGACACGGATTTTGGCCCCTTCGAAGCCCTGAATGCGCGTCAGATCTGGCTCATGGTGGTGCTGGTGTCCGGCGTCAGCCTGGCGGGGTACGCGGCCCTGCGGCTCCTGGGCTCGCGCCATGGCGTCACCGTGGTGGCCGTCTTCGGTGGCCTGGTGTCCAGCACCGCCACCACCCTGGTGTTTGCCCGCCATACGCGGGAAGACGGTGGACTGGCGCCCACCGCCGCCGTGGTGGTGCTGTTGGCCAATCTGACCATGGTGGCGCGGCTCGGGGTCATGGTGGCGGTCCTGGCGCCGGCCCTGCTGCCCCATCTGGCCATGGTTTTTCTACCGGGATTCGTCCTCGGCCTGTTGGTGACCGGCTTCATCTGGCGGAGGCAACGGGCCGGCGGTGAACTGCCGGTGCCGGAAGTCCGCAATCCCACCGAGCTGCCCATGGCCCTGGGCTTTGGCGCCATTTACGCCACTGTGTTGCTGTGTGCGGCCTGGCTGGGGCAGGCCGTGGGCAGCAAGGGCATCTACGCCCTGGCCCTCATCTCCGGCATCACCGACGTGGATGCCATCGCCCTGTCCAGCCTGCGGCTCTTCAGCCAGGCCAAGCTGGAGCCGGGAACCGTGCTCACTGCCATGGCCTTGGCGGTGTTGGCCAGCCTGCTCTTCAAGCTGGGCCTCATTCTCACCGTGGGCGGGCGCCCCCTGGCCCTGAAGGTGTTGCCGGGCCTCCTGGCCATCGGTCTGGGTCTGGCCGGCGGCCTCATCGCACTGGCGGTGTGATTTGCCGCGTGTAGGTTGTGCCGCCAGGCACAACATGGAGGCATCAGCGCGGTGTTGTGTCTGCCGGCACAACCTACCTCAGGTCTGGATTAATCCCGGCAATCCTGGGCACTGAAACTACGGGAAAAGCCGCTGTTGCCATTCGCATTGGGTGGGAATATGCACATCTGGATGTTCAGGGCGTCCGTGGCGCCGCGGATGTCGGCCGGGAAGGCCGAGAAGGGCGCGGCCCGCTCCAGTACGCTCTTGATGTAGGCGATTTCCAGTTGTTGGTCGGCGGCCCGCAGCACCTTGTAGCTTTTCAGGGTGCCATCCGGATTCAGGCTGATCTGTACCAGGGCCTTGCGCTGTCCCTGGGTACGGGACGTGTTTTTGACGAAGGCGGCACTGCGGTTCATTTTTCGCACGAAGGCGTCGAAATACAGTTCCAGACTGAAGCGATCCACGGGCTTGCCATTGGCCGTGGGGGCGCCCTGGGCCTCTTCCTCGCCGCCTTCCTGGGCGCGGCCCAGTTGCCGGGCCATGGACAGGGCGTTTTCCGCCAGGGGCCGGGCTGGCGCCGGGGGGGCGGCGGGTTCGTTGAGGAATTTGTCCATGTCCGAGCGCTCCTCCCGGGACCAGGCGCGGGCTGCCCAGGCGCCCTTGGAGGCGCTCAGGATCGGGTGCGCCGCGGGTTTTCGCGCAGTGCTGGCCGGCTTTCGCAGGGTTGCCGCCGGTTTTTGCGGGAAAGGTGGCGTTGTCGGCGCAGGCCGGGCCAGGGAGGCGATCAGGCGGGGAGGCTTTGCCGAGGTGCCGGACTGGCCCACCGGGCCGGCATTTTTGTGGGTGGAGGCATCCAGCCACAGAATGGCTCCGTGCAGCAGCAGGGAAACGAGAATCGCCAGTCGAAGGGGCTGCTGTGGGCGCATGTTGCGAAATTCCATGCCGGGCATTCTATCGAAAGGCCCGGCCGCGTCCGGTTAGAACTTGTAACAGGGATCAGGATTCCGGCGCGGTGGGAGCGGCATTGGCGGCGGACGGCGCGTTCACCTTTTTCACCTTTTCCTCGGCGGCGGCCCTGGCCGCTTCCTTGGCAGCGAGCATGGCGGCGTAGTCGGCAAGCATGGCGGCGCGGCTCTCCGGGGTTTCCAGGCTGACGCGGCCCAGGACGCCGTTGCGGTAGTCCTGCAGAAAAGCCAGGGAGGCTTTCTCCAGGTCTGTCGTGCCGCCCTTGAGCACATAGCCGCGCTGGCGGGCGATGGCCTCGATGAGGGCCGGGCCATCCATGTCGTCGGTGACGCCCTTGTAGCGGGCGGCGACGAGGGGGCGATAGCGCTGCAGCAGCACGTCGCCAAGATAACTGGCCACCTCCGTGTCGATCACGGCGTTCTTGCCGATGGCGTGGCTGGCGGCCAGCATGTCGCCATCGGCCGGGTGCTGGATTTTCGGCCACATCAGCCCCGGGGTGTCCACCAGGGTCATGTGGTCGTTCAGGTCGAAGCGGGATTGGTTCTTGGTGACGGCGGGTTCATCCCCCACGGCGGCGACCCGGCGCTTCAGCAAGGCATTCATCAGCGTGGATTTGCCCACGTTGGGAATGCCCATGATCATCATGCGCAGGGGCTTCAGGGTGGTGCCCCGGTGGGGCGCCAGGGCCAGGCAGAGCCGGCCGATCTTTGCCACGTCGCCAGCTTTCTTGCAGGACAGGGCCACGGCGTTCACCCCCGGCAGGGTGTTGAAGTGGCGTATCCAGGCCGCCGTGATCAGGGGGTCCGCCAGATCGGCCTTGTTGAGCAGCTTGAGACAGGGCCGCTGGCGAAACAGGCGCATTTCCTCGATGAGGGGATTGCAGCTGGCCATGGGCAGGCGGGCATCGAGCACCTCGATGACCACGTCGGTCAGGGCCATGGTTTCGGCGGCTTTCTTTCTTGCCGCCGTCATGTGCCCGGGGAACCATTGAATAGACATGCGTAAATCCGGTGACCGTTAAAGTCGCGTCAGCGACTCACAACGCTTCCCACGCCCGCTTGCGGGAGAGGGAGTGAGGGTGAGGGGAAAGCGCCATGGTTTTTATGTTTCGAAAGGGGTATTCAAAGCCATGGCGCTTTGCGCTAATCGCGCATTTTACGCTGTCAGGGCGTGTATCCGGGATTGGAATCAGGCTGTTGGCGGTGATTCAAACTGATGTGGCGCCGCACGGGCGTAGGGTGGGCAGGTTTCATCTGCCCGCGCCGCATGCACCGTTCTGCGTGGGCACGCTGCGCTTTGCCCACCCTACAATGCGGAGGTCCATTCGACGATCTCCCCGAGAGACGCGGAAGGGGCGCCCAGGTGGCTGGCGCTGGGTTCGTAGAGCTTGCTGCGCGGGTTGGCGGGAAGCCCGTCGAACATTTGCTGCTTGTCTTTGCGGAGCCCGGGATAGTCGTTGGTGGGCGCGATGTAGAGCACGGGCACGCCGGGCCGCATGCCCCGCACCGCCTTCATGCCGTTCATCTCCCCTTCCGGGGCGAACCAACTGAGGTAGATGGCCGGCGTGGTGAGGACGGGGAACAGTCCTCTGCTGCCCTCGAAATCGGAAAACCGGGCCTTATCGAAGCCCTTGCCTTCGCCGACGAGTTTTTTGGCCAGTTCCATGGACGGCCCGAGCGCTTCCCTGAATCTTGGTGTGCTCGGGTCACCCCCCGGAGCAATGGCAATGATGCCGTCTACGACATGCCGGGAACCGAAATAGAGGGCGAACATGCCGCCCTGGCTGTGGCCGGCCACGAAGAGTTTGACGGCACCCTTTTGCCGCAGGCTGTCCAGGGCGGCTTCCACCTCCCGTTCCGCCGTGGCCACGTCCACATCGTAATCACGCCGGCCGGACCAGGGCATTTCCAGATTCGCCACCCGGTAGCCCCGGGCTTCGAGGGCGGTGGCCAGTTCGGCAACATGTTTCGTCGGCGAGCCGCCCTTGCCGTGCATGAGCACGACGCCGATGGCGGTGTTTTCCGCCCTGGACAGCAAGGGCAGGCACAGCAGCAAAAAGCCCAGGGCCATCAGGCAGCGGCGCAAAGCAGTCAGCATGAATCCAATCCTCAAAGGGTGACCAAAATGTCCATCAGCTCGCCAGGTAAAGCTGGCGGCGCTCCTCGTCCAGCTGGGCTCCCTTGACTTCTTCCAGTACGGAATCCACGTCCACGAGGCGGTGCTCGACTTCGATGCGGCCCGTCAGTTCGGTGTCCGGGGAGAGGCGCCCCGCCAGGAACAGGCGCCAGATTTCCTTGCCGTATTCGCTTGTTGCCAGCTGGGGGGCGAACTGCCCGAAATAGCTCGCCAGGTTGGCCACGTCCCGCTCCAGCATGGGGCCGGCGTTGCTGTTGCCGGCCGCATAGACTGCCTGAGGCAGGTCGATGATGACCGGGCCTTCCGCATCCACCAGGATGTTGTACTCGGACAGGTCGCCGTGGATGATGCCAGCGCAGAGCATGCGCACCACCTGGTTGAGGAGCCGGGCGTGATAGTCCAGGGCCAGTTCTTCCGATAGTTCCACGTCGTTCAGGCGGGGGGCCGGATGGCCGTCCGCATCCGTCACCAGATCCATCAGCAGCACGCCCTCGTAGCAGATGTAGGGCTGGGGGACGCGGATGCCGGCATTGGCCAGCCGATACAGGGCGTCCACCTCGGCGTTTTGCCAGGCTTCCTCCTGCATCTGGCGACCGTAGCGGGAGCCTTTTTCCATGGCCCGGGCCTGCCGGCTGTTCTTGACCTTGCGGCCTTCCTGGTAGGTGGCGGCCTTCTTGAAGCTGCGGTGGTCGGCGTCCTTGTAAACCTTGGCGCAGCGAATCTCTTCCCCGCAGCGCACCATGTAGACGGTGGCTTCCTTGCCGCTCATCAGCTGGCGAATGACCTCGTCCACCAGGCCTTCGGCAACGAGGGGTTCGATTCTCTTTGGGGTTTTCATGGGCTGGGGCCGGAGCGTGCGGAAAAAGGGGCGTAAAGGAAGCCGCCAGACAGTAGCTGAGCGGGGCGACCACAGCCGATCAGCCGTGGCCGGTCGCGCCGACGCGAGGGAAGTGTCAGGGGTTTCCCTGCTTGTTCAGATAAGGCACGTAGGCCATATCGGTCTTGCCAATATGGTTCACCAGCCAGTCCGCCAGGAACGCGATGGTATCCGTCGAAATGTCCTGGCCGATGGATTTCACCAGGAGATCCCCCAGCCGGGCGCGGAACGCGGCGTGCTCCGCCATGTGCTCCGCCAGTTGGGGATAGGCCGCCGCTTTGAGCATGGCTTCCTCTGCCGCGAAGTGGTCCCGGACGTAGTGTTTCAGGCGGGTGAGGGCATACACGCCGAAGAGCGTGCGTTGCTCGAGGGCGGCGCTTTCGAGTTCGGCGAGCCCCTTGAAAAGGCCCTGGTGGTGCTCGTCGAGCAGCGGCACGCCGGTGCTGAGTGTGGAGGTCCATTCGATCATCCGCGAATGGTATCACCAGAGGGCGGTAAACGGACCAAGGGCCTGGCTGAAGCCAGGCCCTTGTGCTGTCTTGGTAGGGGATGGCAGGATCGAACTGCCGACAAACGGATTAAGAGAATTAAGCACCACAAGACGGTCTTTTAAAATCAATACCTTGCACCGCCCGCCAGGCAGCAATGTAGCCAGAGATAGCCTGAAACAGTGTCCTTCCAGCGGGGTGTAGCTACGATCTGGCTACGGTGACAGCGTTGTGGTGTTCTAAATTCAGTATTTCAAATGGCGTCATTTGACTTTAAGGACAATATTTTTTTTGCGAGCTCGTAAATATCGCTGTCAGGTGCAAAAATGCGAAGTGCCTCGTTTGCAGAACGCTCAATGAAGATGGATTGTCGTGGAGTTAGAATACCTCCAAAACTATTGAAGCCTACAATACCATCAAAGAGTACCCAATATGCCTGTCGTGATTGTCCTCGATCCCAACTGGATTCAATGCGAAGTGTTTCCTCCATTAAATCCAGCGCTTCAGAGAAATACTCCAGTTTTGGTATCGTTGTCTCACTCAATGCGGAAAATAATACCTTGGCAAGAGTCGTCATCGGAAAAGGATGTCGTTCGATTGCTACAGCATGCCGTGCATGTTGTATTGACAGGGGGCGGTTACGAGCCCCGACCCAAAGTGCTCGTTGTTCCCAGTATCTACTATTCCATTTCCACCGTTCGTTCGTTAGTTCATAGAAGGTGTCGTACCTGTCTTTTAGAACTTCTGGCATTACTCCGTCTGCATCGAATAACCTGCCGGCAAGACGTGCCTCCGCCGTTCTTTGTTTGATAGTGTGGCGAGTAACGAACGGCGCGAGTCCATTAGCTAGCTGCGCGGTAATATCCAAAAGTCGTTGAGGTTTTGTGCGGGATAGTTCTTCAATCAGGAGGGCAGCTAGGGTGGGGTTTCCGGGAATAAGATAATCAGAGTCATCAGGATTGGTTGTCAATCGAAGCGGAGCATCGTCGAGACTAAGCTCCTTTACTAGTTCTAAGTGGTATAGAGAAGAGATGATGTCTTGGCGAACACCTACCGGGTGGCAATAGTAGGCTAATGCGACAGCCAAGTACGCCGGCCTTCCTTCTGCGAGAGTGTCGTTCCACAATGATCGCACTATGGCGCGGAGAGGGCGGAAGTCGTTTAGAACACGACAGGCAGCTTCGGCGATGGTGTCTTCAGCAAGTTTTGTCGCAAATTTTCGTGGGTCATCAATAGCATCAGAGTTGCCAACAACGCCCATCGCAGAATAGCGTCGTATAAGCTCTGTGCGCTCTTCGAGTCGCCAAGGCGTAACTTCAAAATAATGAGTAGGATGTTCGGCAAGAAGTTCTCGTACTAACCGCATTCTGTATTTTCGCTCTGCGCCAAGAACACAGATTCTTTTTGTTCCATCCAGTTGGCTGGATAAATCAACAAGTTGATCGCCGTGTTCCGCGATTGAGTCTGTGACCAAAAGAATCGGATCTACGACCCCGGATAGGAACTCGACTGCTGACGCAACATCAAATCCTGCTGGCGTCTTGAGATAGAAAACTTGAAGGCCGTGCGTAGCAAGCTCAGCAGCTACGCGTCTCACTGTAGTCGACTTCCCCGCCCCCGCCCGCCCAGTCAGGCAGACAAACTGATTCTTTTCGTAGGTTGCCTGCCAGCGGCGTACTTCATCAATTAATTGTAATTGGCCTTGAAGTGGCACATCGCGGCTAGCACGAATGTCGTCCCAGCTTGGTGGGCGACCAAAAGCAAATGCTGATGGCCCCGTCGTTGTAGAGGTCGGCGCTGCATCGGATGCCGAAATGAAGTCGAAGTCAGACCAGAACGCAGCGCTGGCGAATGCTGAAGAGGTGGAAATAACGCGAGGACGGGAGAGCGGCTCACGTAACGCAAGAGGAGAAGGTGCATCCCCAAATTCCTGAGAGAGCCAAGATAAGAAATCTTCTAATTTTGCCTCAACTAACACCAGATTTAGTTTTTCGCAGTCTTTTCGCGTCCCCGCATCTGGATATGGCTCGACCAAAATGGACGGAGCACGAGAGATGACAGGGGAGTTGCTTTGCCGATGTGCCAGGAAATACTCTAAATCTGGTTCAAATAGTGCAGTTCCAGCAATGACGAAAGGTTCTGAGATAATTAGGCCGCTCAACATATGCACCCATGCATTCATTCCGCGCTGCATGGATGCGTATTCCTGAAGTGAAAAAACATATTTCTCATCTGGGAATCGCACTGAGCCGTGAAGATGAATTAGTGGAAGTTCTTGTGGGTTGCGAAATGTTTCATACTCCCTTGTATAGTTGACTGGGAGCAATGATTGGAGCCTTGCGGGGGCGGTCTGGTATGCGTTCTCGAGCGCATCGTCAATGTTTAGTGTAAATGCTGTCCGCCAAGCGAATCTAGTTAACGCCTTTAGAGTTGGGCCTGCTTTGCAGCCGTGGTACGGTTCCGTCAAGTGTGAATTAACCTGAGCGGGTGTTAGGAGTCCTGCAACGCGCCAAAGTGGTGAAGACGCTCGAGAGTCAGTCAGTGTGCAAAGCTCCTTGCGCAAGTCTTCTGCGCCTAGCAGAGGCTTGCCATGCCGATCAAATGCGTCCAACGAGACACCTGCACCAAGCAGCAGATTATATTTTTGGCTAAAGAGGGCGTCTCGCACCCGGCGAGCTGTAGTGGCTTCAATCAAGGGAGTCTCCGTTCGTCGGATTTTTCAGTTTTGCCAAGTTGCGAGGACAATGGGGTGTCAGTATGCGCTGACACGGCCTTTGCCGAAAATGCTTTGAAGTCCTATGCAAACACACGGAATAGCACAGTTTCAGGAGGGAAGATGGGCCACAAAGGGAATTGTATTCCAAACGGCGTTCACAAAATAGGGCGTCAATGTTGTACAGATTTCCAAGAGATGCTCAATGTTGGGGATGCCCTGCGGTTGGAAGTGATTTTAGAAGTCTGACGCGAGACGTTCGTGGCCGCCAGGGGGGCGCGGGCCGCACGCACAGAAGGCCGTGACGCCCCCGCCCTGCGCCCTTGTGCCACCCGTGGCCGAAGCTCCGGGTCTAGCGGAGTGTCCGGCGGTAGGCCGCCAGGCCGTATCCCGCTGGACCGACCCCCGGGTATCACCACAGTCGGTTACTATCGGCACCGCTCGTTCCCCTACCTCGACCCCTACAAGCTGCCTTTTTCAATCTTCGGCATGGACGCTCCGATTCGCCCTGACAAGAATCTCGTCATCACCTTGGTGACGCAGTTTGCTCCTGAGTTCTTGGAAATTCTTGCGGACTGCAAGAACGCTGCCACCTGGCGAAAGCTTACGGATCGCTTCTCTGCTGCCTGTAAACGCCTCAAAGTCGAAAACTATGTCCTGATGTATGAGGACGAACGACGGATTCAGTCGGCCTTGTTCAACGCACTGATGTCTCAGGAAGAGCAAACTGATTGGGTAAGCGAACTGAATTCCCTCAGCCCGGAGGATCAGCAGAAAGCCGTTAGCGACATGGTCCGGCCCGGAGGCGAATGGGATCAGATTACAGACGCCATGTTTCCCGATGGCCCGGACGCGGAGCAAGAGCAAATCAGGGTCTTTGAGTCCTTGGGGGAGGATGAGCGGAAGGAAGCCACGAAACGGGGACAGTATCTCTACGCCTTCTTTTTCGCTTTTTTCTATGATGCGCTTGCCGTCATGGTCCATGGGGAGAAGATGACTTCCCTTGTGCCCAAGGCTCTTGCCGGCGACAAGGAAGCCTTTGGTAAGGCAATCCATATTGATAAAGCCCTGCTTCACGGGCATCCCGGATTCCAGACACTTCATTCCAAGGCAATCCAGGAAGGCGACCAGGCCTTTCTTGTCTCTGTCGCTCGTAGGTTGGCGGCTCCCGTTACTCAGGGGCGAATCCAACTCGCTGGGGCCTTCGTGGTGTTTTCACTGTTGGAAACCATGGGGTGGTTGAGCGATTTCCGTTACCGGGAAATCCTCGACATCTGCGATGCGGCCCAATTGGATCGGTGGCAAAACCGTATTGAGGATGAAACGGCCATTGCCAAATGCATCAAAAAGTTCCGGCAATATCAGAAAAGCGGGGGAGTGTCCATGCACTGAAGTTTCAGGCGGGTGCATTCAGGTGCGCGGCCTGGATGCATAAAGTCCGTATCCGTTCCAGGAAGCCCCATCGGCAAGCCTGGCATCCCCAAAGGAATGGATATGGAAACCACCTCTTCCCGCAACTCCGGTTGCATCGTTACTTCTTCGGCGTTCCAGGCCGCCCCGATTCGGACCCCCGCCCGCACGGCGGAGCCGGGGGACGGAGGCCGAACCGGGACGGAACCGGGTGCGCCGGCTAGTAACACAGCACCCTATAACTGCATAGGCGGTTCCTTCAAGGCTCTTCGCTGGGGTATTGACAGCCTTTACCTGTCCTACCGGGGTGAAATCTTCCCCGACGTTCTTTCCCGTCTGAAGGCGCTCAAGGCTCGGGCACAGTCCCAGGAAGATTGCGAAGTGGCCCAGGCCCAATATCCCCTGGATGGGCATATCTTCGAAGTGAAGGACAAGGGCGCGGCCCTGTTCCCGTACATCCTGGACGATGGCGACTACCGTATCCAGCTTTGCAAGGGCGGTAAGGTGCCCATGGCCTACGTCAAGGTGTCCGCCGGACTCCTGGCCCATGTCGGCCCGGAGGAGGCCGAGAAACGGCTTTATGGCCTCCTGGCGCAGTTTGGTGACCTACGCAGTCCGGCCCAGGTTAGCCGCATAGACTTGTTCCTGGATTTTTGCTGGTCCGGCTCCATGGAATGGGATCGCTCCTCCTGGATCACCCGGGCGGCCTCCATCGACACCTATTCCGAAAACGGCATCTTCACCGGCTGGGTGGTCGGCAAGGGCGGCCACATGCTGGCCCGCCTCTACCTCAAGACCCTGCAAGCCCAGAAGATCGGCGCGGACTATCTGCTCGGTCTGTGGAAGGAATGCGGCTGGCAGGAAGACGACCCGGTGTGGCGGCTTGAATTCCAGGTGAAGCGGGAAATCCTGGCGGAAATGGGTATTGCCGAACTGGCCCGCACCCTGGAGAACCGCAACGGCCTGTGGAGCTATGCCAGTACGGAATGGCTGAAACTTGCCATCCCCCAGGAGGGCGACAAGACCCGCTCCCGCTGGCCCATCCATCCCCTGTGGCAGTGCATCTCCTCCATCGACTGGGACAGCCCGGGCGGGCCTCTGCTGCGCCAGCACGCCGTTTCAAGGAGGCCGGACCTGAAGAAGACCTATGCCTTCTTTCTCTCGGCCCTCACGACGTACATGGCCGCCAATGCCATCGAAGACGTTTCGGAGGGACACAAGGCCATGGTCAAGGAAGCCATGGCGCATTTCGCCGAGAAGGCCGAAATCATGCGCAAGCAATCGTTGGCGGATTTCATCGGGGACAAGGTGGCCCTCAAGGTCCGCCAGTTCAATACCGGCGCCAACGTGCCCTTGGGGTTGACCATCCTCGACCAGGACGCGTTGGCGAAACAGGCTGAAGCCTACCGCAAGGCATCGGGCGGCTAAATGGGCACCCTCACCCTGCAAGAGGCTGCCGCCTTCCTGAAGATCCACCCGGTTACGTTGCTCGGGAAAGCCCATGAGGGCATCGTGCCTGGCGCCAAGATCGGCCGGCGCTGGGTCTTCCTGGAGCTTGATCTGGTGGAGCACATCCGGTCACAATACAAACGGCGGGCGTTGCAGGGTGAGCACAAGGAAAACACCTTATGTCACTCTTCAAACGCAAGGATTCACCCAACTGGTGGATCAAAATCACGCCCCGCAATGGACGACCTCTACAGCAAAGCGCTGGGACTGCCGACAAAGTAGCCGCCCAGGAGTTACACGACAAGCTGAAGGCGTCCCTGTGGGAACAGGAGCGGCTGGGGGTCAAGCCCCTGCGTTCCTGGCGTGAAGCGGTTGTCCGTTGGCTGGAAGAAACATCGGAGAAGGCCACCCACCCGGAAGACAAGAAGAAGCTGGTTTGGCTTCATCCCTTCCTGGGGCATCTGGACCTGGACAGCATCACGCTGGACGTGATTGACCAGGTGAGGGTGGCACGGCTCAAGGACGTTTCCAAGGCCACGGTAAATCGCTACCTGGCACTGGTTCGCGCCATCCTCATCCGGGCACGTGACGAATGGGAATGGCTCGACAAGGTGCCGAAAGTCAGGCTCTTTAAAGAAACGAATGACCGTGAGCGGTCCCTCAGCGTGGAACAGGCGAAAGCCTTGCTCCATGAGCTGCCGGAGCATCAGCGCGAGGTGGTGTGGTTTGCCCTGGCAACGGGGCTACGCCAAAGCAATGTGCTCAGGCTGGAGTGGGGTCAGGTGAATCTGGAACAGCGCCATGCGTGGGTACGTGGCATTGATTCCAAGAACCGCCGGCCCATCTCCGTTCCGCTGAACGACATGGCCCTGGCCGTCTTACGCCGGCAGGAAGGCAAGCACCCCGCAAGGGTCTTTACCTACCGGGGCGGGCCGTTGAATTCGGCCAATACGAAAGCCTGGACGGCTGCCCTGAAACGGGCGGGTATCGAGGATTTCCGCTGGCATGATTTGCGGCACACCTGGGCCACCTGGCAACGGCAGGCCGGCACCGCCACCCACGAGCTGCAACACTTGGGGGGATGGCGCAGCGCGTCGATGGTGGAACGGTATGCCCACCTGGCGCCGGGGCATTTGACGTTGGCCGCGTCACGGTTGGATTCTGTTTTCGGTAGCTACGATCTGGCTACGGAGGCAGAAACAACAAGGGCCTAGCCGAAGCTAAGCCCTTGTTATGTTTGGTAGGGGATGGCAGGATCGAACTGCCGACAAACGGATTAAGAGTCCGCTGCTCTACCAGCTGAGCTAATCCCCCGAAGAAGGCGCGCATTCTATAGTTGTTGGCGTGGAATTGCCAGTCTTTTGTGGAATATTTCCAAAGAGGTGCTTGCGGTCTGCGCAGCGAGGCCCGTGCATCTCTCGCTACACCATCACCCACGCCTCGCCCAGCGCCCGTGCCTGCTGCAAGACCAGTTCCACCGCCGCTTCCTGCAGGTCCGGCGGGTACTTATACTTCCTCAGAATGCGCTTGACCATCAGTCGCAATTTGGCCCGCACGCTCTCCCGCTTAGACCAGTCCACCGTCAGGTTGGCCCGCAGGCTCTCGGTCAGTTCATGGGCAATCTTCTTGAGGGTTTCGTCGGTGAGCAGCCGCACGGCGGATTCGTTGTCGGCCAGGGCATCGTAGAAACGGATTTCGTCCTCAGAGAGGCCCAAGGTTTCGCCCCGGCTGGCGGCAGCGTGGAATTTCTTGGCCATCTCGATCAGTTCTTCGATGACCTGGGCGGTTTCGATGGCCCGGTTTTGGTAGCGTTTCACCACGTTGGCCAGCAGTTCGGAAAACTTCTTCTCCTGCACCACGTTGCCGCCGAAGCGGGACTTGATTTCCCCTTCCAGCAGTCTTTCCAGCAGTTCCACCGCCAGATTCCGTTCCGGCAGATTGCGCACCTCCGCCAGGAAGTCTTCGTCAAGGATGCCGATGTTGGGTTTGTCCAGGCCCGCCGCGTCGAAGATGTCCACCACTTGGTCGGACACCACCGCCGAGTTGATGATCTGGCGGATGGCCAGTTCCCTTTCCTCGTCGGTCTTCTTCTGCTGGGTGATGTCCCGCTTGGTGAGAATGACCTTCACCGCCTGGAAGAAGGCCACTTCCTCCCGCACTGCCTTGGCTTCGTCCAGGGTGCAGCAGAGGGTGAAGGCCTTGCTCATGCGCAGGGCTTCGTCAGCAAAACGCTTCTTGCCATCCTTCAGGCCAAGGACGTGGTTCGCAGCGCCGGCCAGGCACTTGTGCCCGGAGGTCAGGAAGCCGGAGTAGTCGAAGAGGTGGAGCATGCCGCGCAGGATGTCCAACTTCTCTTCCAGCACGGCGTAGGCTTCCGCCGCGTCCACGGTGGGCTTGCCCCGGCCATTGCTGGCCGTGTAGTCCTTGAGAGCGCTTTTCAGCTCATTGGCGATGCCGATGTAGTCCACCACCAGACCGCCCTGCTTGTCCTTGAACACCCGGTTCACCCGGGCGATGGCCTGCATGAGGTTGTGGCCCTTCATGGGCTTGTCGACGTAAAGCGTGTGCACACAGGGCGCGTCGAAGCCTGTCAGCCACATGTCACGGACGATGACCAGCCGCAGCGGGTCAGCCGGGTCCTTGAAGCGTTTTTCCAGGCGTTTCTTGACCTGTGCGCTGTAGAGGTGGGGCCGGAGCAATGCCTTGTCGCTGGCGGAACCCGTCATGACGATCTTGACCGCCCCCTTCTCCGGGTCGGTGTCGTGCCACTCCGGGCGCAGCTTGACGATCTCGTTGTAGAGGTGGGCGCAAATGTCCCGGCTCATGGCCACCACCATGGCCTTGCCGGTCTGGGCCTTGTTGCGTTCTTCGAAGTGGGCCACCAGGTCTGCGGCCACACGGGCAATGCGGGGTTCGGCGCCGACAACCTTTTCCAGGGCTGCCCAACGGCTCTTCAGCTTGGCCTGCTGGCTTTCTTCCTCGTCTTCGGCCAGCTCGTCCACTTCCTCGTCCACGTGGGTTAGCTCTTCCGCTTTCAGGCCCAGCTTGGCCAGACGGGACTCGAAGTAGATGGCCACCGTGGCGCCATCCTCCTTGGCCTGCTGCATGTCGTAGACGTGAATGTAGTCACCGAAGACAGCGCGAGTATCCCGGTCATCAGAGGACACGGGGGTGCCGGTGAAGGCCACGAAGGTGGCGTTGGGCAGGGCATCCCGCAGGTGCTGGGCGTAGCCGACCTGGTAGCGGACCACGGGTTCGGCGGCAAGTAGGGCCTCCCCGTCGTTGGCACTCCCGGTGGCGGCAATCTTCGGCCCCTTGTAGGTTTTCAGCTTGGCCTCGAAGCCGTACTGGGTGCGGTGCGCTTCGTCGGCGATGACCACGATATTGTGCCGGTCAGAGAGTAGGGGGAAGTTGTCTTCGTCCTCGCCGGGCATGAATTTCTGGATGGTGGCGAAGACGATGCCGCCGGATGGACGATTGGACAATTTGGCCCGCAAGTCTTGCCGGGTGTGGGCCTGCACGGCTTGTTCACGCAGCAGGTCCTGAGCCAGGGAGAACACGCCGAAGAGCTGGCCGTCCAGATCGTTCCGGTCGGTGATGACGACGAGGGTCGGGTTTTCCATCGCCGTTTCCTGCATCACCCGGGCGGCAAAGCAGGTCATGGTGATGCTCTTGCCGCTGCCTTGGGTGTGCCAGACGACACCGCCCTTGCCTTTGATTTTCTCGTTGCTGCCGGGGCGGGATGCGGCGACGACCTTGAGGATGGCGGCCCGAACCGCGTGAAACTGGTGGTAGCCGGCGATTTTCTTGACCAGATCGCCGTCCTCCTCAAACAGGACGAAGAACCGCAGGTAGTCCAGAAGAAAAGCAGGGGCCAGGACACCCCGAATCAGGGTTTCCAGTTCGTTGAACGCGCCCAGCGGGTCCAGGGTGACACCGTCGATGGTGCGCCACTGCATGAAGCGTTCAGCATTCGCGGACAGGGAACCCAGCCGGGCGTCCGTGCCGTCGGAAATCACCAGCACTTCGTTGTACTGGAAAATATCCGGAATCTGGGCCTTGTAGGTCTGAATCTGGTCGAAGGCCTTCCAGATGTCGGCGTTCTGGTCCGCCGGGTTCTTCAGTTCCAGCAGCACCAGCGGCAGGCCATTCACGAAAAGAATGATGTCGGGCCGGCGGGTGTGCGCATTTTTGTTCACCTGGCCCTTGATGCTGAACTGGTTCACCGCCAGCCATTCGTTGTTGCTGGGGTCCGACCAGTCGATCAGTCGGGCCAGGTCGCCGCGGGTCTCGCCGTCCTTCTGGTACTCCACCGGCACGCCGGCCACCAGTAGCTGGTGGAAGCGGCGGTTTGCCGACAGCAGGGCAGGGATGCCCAGGTCGCGGACCTGCTGCAAAGCGTCTTCCCGCGCGGCCCGGGGCATGTCCGGGTTGAGGCGGGCGATGGCGCCGCGCAGTCGCTCGACCAGGAGAACCTGCTGGTAGTTGGCCCGTTCCGGCATGCTGCCGTCCGGGGCCAATTCCGGGCCGTAAAGCGGCGTGTAGCCGACGTCGGCCAGCCAGGCCAGGGTTTCCTGTTCGAGTTGGTCTTCTGTCATTCCCGGTCAGTGAGGCTGGCTGGTATCGGTCTTGATTTTCGGGGTGTCGCTGACCAGCTGGCCGTTGAGGGAGTACCAATTGGGGATGCCCAGTTGCCGGTTGCGGGCCTGGGCCTCGCGCACGGCCTGATTGCCGACGCGGATCAGTTGGGTGGACCAGTGTTCAGGCTTGTTCGTTTTCATCTTCGTTTCTCTGCAGGAAGGACTGGAAAGTGGCCCACATCTGGTTGTCGTACACGGCCCAGTCGTCATTTTCTGCCTCGGCCACGACCGAGAAGGATTCACCACCGTTGAATACTAGCAGGCAACGCTCTGCCAGGGGCCGGTACTGCTGCCAGAAGACCGGAAACACCCGTTGGAAGCGGCGGCGCACGTCGGCTTCGGGCACGCCGTGACCTCCTTGCGCCACGCGTTCGGCAATTCGGTGCAGGCACAGGTCTGGACTGTCAAGAAAGACGAGGATGACGGTGACCAGATAGCCCGCTGACTTGGCCGCCGCCACGCTCCGCGCCAGGCTGGCACCGGCCAGGGTGGATTCGATGACCAGGGACGCTTGGGCAGCCAGGGCTTTGGACAGGCGCCGGCTGAATTCCCGGCCTGCACTGACGCGCACCGAGGTCGGGTCATGGGGCGCCAGTTCAAACGCAATGTCGTCGGCACCCAGGTAGGGCAGGTCTTCCGTCCGGGCATAGTAACGGGCAAAGGTTGTTTTGCCGCAGCCGTTGGGGCCGCCCACCACGACCAGGCGCGGGGTGTTCATGCCAAGGTCACCACATGGAACCACGGCAATTGGGCAGCAGTCTGCTGCCCGAATCGGCCATGCGGCCAGCCGAGGGTTTCCTGTTCGAGTTGGT
This sequence comes from Rhodocyclales bacterium, assembly GCA_043743785.1. Classification (GTDB taxonomy): domain Bacteria; phylum Pseudomonadota; class Gammaproteobacteria; order Burkholderiales; family Rhodocyclaceae; genus JAQTNA01. The sequence continues at coordinate 70,009 of JAYTVW010000099.1, forward strand.
CTTCAGTCATTTGCCTGCCTTCCTGCCTTCCTGCTTTGGCCGTGCATTGCGTTAGAATGCATCCCAAGTGGATCGGGGGTTCCTGGTCGGCGCTACAGCCTCGGTGGGGTCACCGGGGCTTTTCGCTTTCCTGGGCGGGTAGATCATCAAGCCCTCTCGACTGGCTGAGTGCCCTGCCCGGTTTTGCTTTTAAGCACTTAACGCATTGATTCCATTCTTGAACATAGGGGCGCCCCCGCGCGGACAAGGTTTGCGTTTAATTAAACGCTAGGCCCAGAACGGCAGATAGCGGGCGTAACGGGTTGAGGTCGTTTCCGTTTCGTCCGCCTTGATCAGTCCGGCTTCCTTGGTTGCTCCGATCACTTGGGAAACCGTCACCGCCTTTGATTCCGGCAGCTTGAATCGCTCCCGCAGGCTCTGGTTGGACATGCGCTGGTTGCTCACGTATTGCAGGCAACAGTGCTGATACCCGGCTTGTCTTCCCGTGTTACCAGCTTGTTCACCCCTTGGTAAATCACCACACGAGGGGCCTTCCGAGCCAGCTCCGGCGAAAACGCATCCAGCCGCTTGGCCAACAGGATTGCCGCCAGATTGGTGATCTCCCAACCGCCGCCCCTGTTCTCGATCAATCTTTCCTGCGCCAAGCGGGCCAACACGCCATCCCGGGATGTCGGGTATGGCAGCCCGATCAACTCGAAAAAGGACTGGGTATCCAACAGAGCGATAACCTCGTCGGCGCCAGCCCCTGATCGTGCCGTCTGGTCGAACCAGTCGGGGCCACCCTCGGCCAGAATTCTCCGCAGGTAATCCGGACTCATGGGGACCAATTCTTCCCCCGCACGCATGAGGTAAGCCCCATCGTAGTGAAGCGGTGTTCCGACCGGGCGAGGGGGAATCTCGAATACCAATACGCGACCATCTGGATGGAGCAGTTCGGTGATTTCCACCCGAACCCGTAGCGCATCCAAAATGCGCGCCTTGGTTTCCCCTGCATTCTGGAATGCCAGAGTCCCGACAACCCTGCGTGGCTGCTTGTCAGTCACCCCCAGCACCAGGTGACCGCCCCCTTCGTTCGCCAGCGCCACACAATAGCGGAACAGCTTCGTGGTGTCGTATTGTTGCTTGGCTTCCTTGAACTCCAAATGCTCATCTTCCCGTCCATTTGTCAGCCAGCTTGCCAGCGTATCCAGGGTGATCATACAAACTCCTCAAGAACAGCCTCGGTCGCCGGTAGCCGAAGCTGGCCGGAGATCAGGCGGGGAAGGAGGCCATTCACGAAAAGAATGATGTCGGGCCGGCGGGTGTGCGCATTTTTGTTGCCCTGGCCCTTGATGCTGAACTGGTTCACCGCCAGCCATTCGTTGTTGCCGGGGTCTGCCCAGTCGATCAGTCGGGCCAGGTCGCCCCGAGTGTACGAAACCCCGTCGCCATCCTTCTGGTACTCCACCGGCACGCCGGCCACCAGCAGTTGGTGGAAACGGCGGTTGGCGGGGAACAGGGCAGGGATGCCCAGGTCGCGGACCTGTTGCAGGGCGTCTTCCCGCGCGGCCCGGGGCATGTCCGGGTTGAGGCGGGCGATGGCCTGACGCAGCCGCTCGACCAGAATGACTTGCTGGTAGTTGCGGCGCTCCGGGCTGGCGCCATCCGGAGCCAGTTCCGGGCCGTACAGCGGCGTGTAGCCGACATCGGCCAGCCAGCCCAGGGTTTCCTGTTCGAGTTGGTCTTCGGTCATTGGCTATTCTCCAGCTGATTTTGTTTGACTCTGCGAGCGGGACTTTCGTACAATCCGCCCACGGACTGGGGATTCTCGGTCGGCAGGGGCCTCCGGCGGTTGTCGGGGGCTTTTGTTTTTCTGCGCTATGGAAAAACCTTCAGCCCCCAGCCCGCTTCCTGGCCGTCAATCTGTGCCAGCTTGTCTTTGAGCAAGTCGAAGGCGCGGTTGGACTGCCCCGGGCGAATGACCGACAGACCGAGGGGCGGAGCCACCAGATCGGCGAGCTGCAAACCCGACGAATTGCTCTGTTTATCCGCGAAGACAATCTCAAAAGGCAGGGCTTCGCCCTGCGGGTTGCCGCCGGCGCAGATACGCCGGAACTCCAGTTCCAGATCGTCATCCTCATTTTTGCCGCGCTTTTCCACCACCAGGTGCACTTGTGGCGTGTCGTTGCCACGCCATTCCCCCTGCTGCCTCAGGAAGGCACTGATCCGTTCAAGACCGAACTGCAGGGCCAGATGATAAGGATTCTCCAGTGTCTTGAAGCGTGTCTGCAGCCTGTCCTTGCGGATGACGACCGCAAGCAGATGAAACGGCGCCGCTGCCACGATGTCTGTCAGCGTTTCCATGAAGGCGACTTTCAGGGCCTTGGTCTTCAGGAACACAAAGGGGCCAAGGTCGCGACGAATTTCCCGCTCATGGAGAATCACCTGATCGTGGCCGAAGTGGCGGAACTTGAAGCCCTGAATGGCCGGCACGATTTCCGCAAGGTACTGGTCCTTGCGCACCACCATGAAGGCCAGCACCAGCAAGGGAAAATCCGGATCAATGTTGCCCATGGCCGGGCTGCCGCTCTCATCGACAAACACCAGATAGTCGCTGAAGCGCTTACGGGTGGATGTCATGCGGCAACCTCTTCGAGGAGGGTCTCGGCCTCCGGCAGGCGTAGCTGGCCGGAGATCAGGCGGGGGAGGAGGGTGTCACGGAGAGCAGTGAGGGTGTCGAGGTGAGTTCTGTTTCCGAGGATTTTCTCAAACAACGGATGCGCAATTGCCTCGTAGTGCGAAATCAAGTTGAGCGGAGGGCAGATTAGCTTGATTTGCTTCAGATGCATGGGGCCGAAATTCTTCTGTACGCTTCCGGAGGCCATTGACTCAAGCTTGTACAAAAACTCCTCCGAGTTCAGGTACTCGTAGACGAAGGAAAACTTCACCTTGCTTTCAATCGGACGAAACCTGATGACGCTAGTGTTGAGCATCAACGGCAGATGTTCCTTGCGGACAATTCCACTTCGGCCGAGCGTTCCAGAAGTGGAAACGACGACATCCCACGCCTGTAGGTGGAAGTGTGCGTACTTGCCGTTTGCCTCAACATCGGAAATCCGATTTGCCGTCTCAATAGTCAAATCTCCACCCTGGATGCAGCGGATATTGATGAAGCGTGTCCCTTGGTCAGAATTTGTGTACTGCCAATTCCTGATGCCAGGCCCTTCCTTGAAGTCGAATACTTCGGTAAGAGGCTCTACACTCCACCCTTTGGGCACCAACCCCAGTTCCGACTCCTCGAACCTCTCCGGGAAAAGCTCCGCGGTGGCATCGTCCATCCCATCCGGAGCAAGCCCTTGCTGCTTGGCGCGGACAGGGTCGAAGTCGACGAACCAGGACTTGAACAGCGCCTGGGCGATGGCTTCCAGGGTCGCGTTGGTTTCGCGCAGGAGCGCGATGCGGTCGTCGATGACAGTGAGAAAATCCGCAATTTCCTTTTGGATTGATGGCCCTGGCGTCTGAATGGAGATACGGGAAAGATTGTTCCGGTTCAGCGAAGGCTGAGCACTGCCCGAGTTGTAGCCGGAAAAATCAAACAGCTTGAGGAAGTAGAAAACGAATTTTGGGACGTTGCCCTTGAAATCCGTCACGTACAGAGCCGTGTTTAGCGGCCAGTAGTCTTTGTCCGTGTAGGCTGCAACACCAAAGGATGCGCCACTTCGTCCGATGGTGACCCCTGGTCCTTTTGCTTTCACGGTGTCGTGGTACCCAGTCACGCCAAACGAACCCAGGATTGGAACCTTCCCAGGACGCCGGTCCTGATCTGGCAGATCGTGTCCCCGCTGGAGTGCCACGAAGTCACCAAAAGTATGGTCGCGCCACTCCGCACTCATTCTTCCTCCCCTTCCATGTGCCAGGCCTGCAAACGGGCGGCGATTTGTTCGGGGCTGGGCAGGTCATCCCGGTAGCTGGCGGGAAGCTGGGGGGTGACGGTGTAGGTGGCGATGCCCAGGGGGCGGGTCATGGTGCGCAGGGCGTATTCCACCATGGTCTTGGTTTTGCCCCGGCAGATGACGATGCCGATGGGCGGGTTTTCGCCTTCCAGGCGGTGCTGTTGATCCAGGCTGTCGAGATAAAACTCGATCTGGCCTTTGTGCTCGGGCTTGAAGTCGCCGATCTTCAATTCGATGGCCACCAGGCAGCGCAGGCGGCGGTGGAAGAGCAGCAGATCGATGAAGTATTCCTTGCCGTCCACCTCCAGCCGGTACTGGTTGCCGACGAAAGTGAAGGCGCCGCCCATTTCGGCGAGAAAGGCGCGCAGGTTGCGTACCAGGGCCTGCTCCAGTTCACGCTCCGAGTGCTCTTCGCTCAAACCGAGGAAGTCGAAGGTGTAGTGGTCCTTGACGGCCAGCAGGGCCTGGGCCTTGATGGTGTCGGGTACGGCGGCGTCGAAATTGGTCTGGCCCAGCAGGTACTGGCGGTAGCTCTGGTTGTCGAGTTGGTGTTGCAGCACTTTGCTTGTCCAGCCGAAGCGGGCCGTAGCACGCAGGTAAAACTCCCGTTCCAGATCATCCTTGCAGCGGGCCAGGATGAGCAGGTTTTTCGCCCAACTGACAACTCCTATCAACGATTGGAGTTTTGGCTTGTCGCGGTACTCGATGAAAAACTGCCGCATGGCCCACAGATTCTGGGCCGAAAACCCGTTGCGCCCGGGAAACTCGGCCTGAAGGTCACGGGCCAAGGCTTGCACGACCGCCTTGCCCCAGCCTAAGGCCTCCTGGCGGCGGCAGATGTTCTCGCCCAGCCACCAGTAGAGTTCGAGCAGTTCCCGGTTGGCGGCCCGTAGCGCCTGGAACTGGCGCTGGCGTATCTGGGCCTTGATTTCCACCAGGAAGTCGCCGTAGCCGACCGGGGCGGAATGCGGCGACAGTGGGGAGCCGCCAACGGGCAGATGTTCAGAACTCATACCCCAGCCCCCCCAGCTTTTGCCGGATCAACTGGTCAAGCTCAACTCCCTTGGCCATCTGCTCGCCCAGCTTCTCTGTGAGTGCCTGCATCTTGTCGGCGAAGGCCACGCCGTCGTCTTCCACTTCCTCCGCGCCGACGTAGCGGCCCGGGGTCAGCACGTGGCCATGCTCGGCGATTTCGGCCAATTTCACGCTGCGGCAGTAGCCGGGGATGTCCTGATAAAGGCAAATCCCCCCTGGCCCCCCTTTTTCAAAGGGGGGAACTGCAGTGACGGACGCTGTTGGGGAAATGGCGCCGGTGGCCGGCATGGCGCGCTCTTCTTCCCCCTTTTTCAAAGGGGGATCGAGGGGGATTTTCTCCCCGCGCCAGGCTGCAACCGTGCCGGCAATGCGGGCGATGACCTCGTCGGTCAGTTCCGTCTGCACCCGGCTGATCATCTTGCCGAGCTTTCGGGCGTCAATGAACAGCACTTCGCCCTTGCGAGCGGTCTTCTTCTTGGCCAGAAACCACAGGCAGGCGGGAATCTGGGTGTTGAAGAAGAGTTGGCCGGGCAGGGCAATCATGACTTCCACCACGTCGCCTTCCACCATGGCGCGGCGGATGTCGCCTTCACTGTTCTGGCTGGAACTCATGCTGCCGTTGGCCAGCACGATGCCGGCACGGCCGCTGGGCTTCAGGTGGTAAAGCATGTGCTGCAGCCAGGCGTAGTTGGCGTTGCCTGCAGGTGGGTCGCCGAATTCCCAACGGGGGTCGCCGGTCAGGCTGCCGTGCCACCAGTCGCTGATGTTGAAGGGCGGATTGGCCAGGATGAAGTCGGCCCGGAGAATCGGGTGCTGGTTGCGGGTGAAGGTGTCCCCCGGCTCCTTGCCCAGGTTGAAGTCGATGCCCCGAATGGCCAGGTTCATCGCTGCCAGTCGCCAAGTGGTCGGGTTCGACTCCTGACCGTAGATCGACACATCCCCCAGCTTGCCGCCGTGGGCCTCGATGAACTTCTCCGACTGTACGAACATGCCGCCAGAGCCGCAGCACGGGTCGTAGACCTTGCCGTGATGGGGAGCGAGGACGGAAACCAGGGTCTTGACGATGCTGGCCGGCGTGTAGAACTGGCCGCCCTTCTTCCCTTCCGCGCTGGCGAATTGCCCAAGGAAATACTCGTACACCTGTCCCAACACATCCCGCGCCTTGCCGGGATCGTCGCCAAACCCGATAGTGGAAACCAGATCCACCAGTTCGCCAAGCTTGCCGTCAGGCAGTTGGGCACGGGCGTAGCGCTTGTCCAGGATGCCTTTCAGCTTGGGATTGACCAGTTCAATCAGCGCCAGCGCGTCGTCGATGCGCTTGCCGATGTCCGGTTGCTTGGCTGCGGACCGGAGGGCTTCCCAGCGGGCCTCCTCGGGCACCCAGAAGACGTTTACTTCCGTGTAGTAGTCCCGGTCTTCCAGCTCGTCGGCCAGCAGCTCGTCGTCACTGTCGTGGAGAAAGTATTCGTCCGCCGGGTCGGTGAAACGCCGGGTCAGGTCCGCCCGCCGGGCGGCGAAGGTGTCGGAGATGTACTTGAGGAAGATGAGGCCGAGGACGAGGTGCTTGTACTCCGCCGCGTCCATGTTGGCGCGCAGCTTGTCCGCCGTGGCCCAGAGGGTTTTCTTGATGTCGTCAATCATGTGGGAAGCGTGCGCCGCGAGGGGCCAGACAGAATGTCGGCATCGTAACAGAGGGGACGCTTCGAGCGTGTAGCCCGTCGGCGGCGTGAACGCAACAAGGGCCTCACCGAAGCGAGGCCCTTGTTGTTTTTTGGTAGGGGATGGCAGGATCGAACTGCCGACAAACGGATTAAGAGTTCTTTGTCCCTGGCATCAGGGGACCGCGCGATGGCAACCGGTTTCCTTGTAAATCAATTTCTTGCGCACGCTTGTGTGGCGGGGCAACCCTCAATCCGTGGCCCAGATTGCGCCCAGATGCGACGACCCGGACCGGAGCCGTAACGGATAACGCAAGTTTCCTCTGACCGGCAGCACGACTGGGTGTAGCCATCCCGCCGGCGGCGACGATTAAGCAGTGGTCAGGACCCGGCGTACATCCTGCCGAAAGTTGAGGAATGCCCGCCTGTCACTAGGGGTAGAAGGCACGCTTAGACATGCTGTGCGGTTGGGTGCATAGAGCTTGCCGTGTTGCCCTCCCTGCCGAAACTGCCATCCATCGTGGATCAGTTGGCGGATCATGGTGTTGATGTCCTTTGAAGCGCTGTACCGTTTCATGCGGCCTCCACTTCGAGATGTCCAAGGTAACGCGCACAAAACTTGGCCGGGTCCATGTCAATTGCAGCAAAAGCCTGATCGACTCCAACTTCCGGAATCGGGCAACTGTAGCGATAGCTTGATTGGCCTAATGCGTTCTGGAAGAAGCGGCCGAGCGGGTCGATCATTACGTAGGACTCAACCATTTCCGTGTTGTCCTCGACGTACAGGATGCGGCCTAGATGCTTATGCCGAGCCACAAAACCTTGAAAGTCAGAATCGCTGACCATCAATTCGCGGGTCACCACGGGCAGCATGCGCAATATCTTCCAGCGTTGAGGCACTGTTGCCGCCGGCCGAAAATTGACCATGTAGAGGGGTGTTTACCGGCTGAAAATTGACCAGGGTGTTTAACCTACCGCGCTTATTTTTTAAGCGGGGA
>JAYTVW010000100.1:0-14974 GCA_043743785.1 Rhodocyclales bacterium
TCCCCGCTTAAAAAATAAGCGCGGTAGGTTAAACACCCTGGTCAATTTTCAGCCGGTAAACACCCCTCTACATGGTCAATTTTCGGCCGGCGGCAACAGACCACTTTAGAAACTGTTCTGGCACGGCGGAGAGTCACTAAACCAATGCTATCAGGACATTCTAGTGCTGAAACCTGCCATCAGCCCGCTCAATCTCTGCACTCGGCGTTCAACGGCCTGCTCCATCACGTTGCCGGCTTTGACCAGGGTGAAGAAGCTTTTGGCTCGGGTAATGCCCGTGTAGATCAGTTCCCGGGTGAGAACCGGATTAAGGGTATCGGGCAGCACCATAGCCACGTGCGTAAATTCCGAGCCCTGCGATTTGTGCACCGTCAGGGCATACACGGTTTCCACGGCCTGGAGCCGGCTGGGTAGCACCCACTTGATGTCACCCTCACCGCTAGGGAAGGCCACCCGCAGGCCCAATTTTCCGTCCGGCCCCGGCAGTTCGAGGGTGATGCCGATGTCACCATTCATTAGTCCCAGGCCGTAGTCGTTCCTGGTCACCAGCACCGGTCGGCCGCAGTACCAGCCCTCAGCAGCGGAGATCAAACCCGCCTCCTGCAGCAGGCGGGCTATGCGCTGATTCAGCCCCTCCACCCCCCAGTGCCCCCGGCGCAGGGCGCACAACACTTGGAAATTGGCGTGTGCCTTGAGCACGTCCAGAGCCCATTCGTCGAATTCGGCCTGCCCTGCGTTAATGGAAGGTTTTCTTTCGACGAGGGTTTCCAGATAGTTTCGATAGCCGGCGGCTCCGCCACCCTCGATCACCAGGTTTCGGAAGGTGGGATCGCTTTCATTCCTGAGGGAAACCACCGCCAGATCCCCGAAGCCCTTGGCGAGTACCTCTCGGACCTGCCCGGGACTGCCAGCATTGACCGCGGACGCCAGCTGCCCGATGCCGCTGTCAGCACTGAAACGATGGCTGTGCCGCAGCATGACCACGCCCTGGTCCAGCGGGGTGCCATCCGGGTCCACTAGGCCCGGCTCGATGGACTGGCCCGTGACGGACTGTAGCCAGTCCCGGGTGGCCGGGGTGTAATGCCCGTCCTGGGCTCGCGCGCAGAGTTCTCCCAGTACGGATCCAGCTTCCACCGAGGCGAGCTGGTCCTTGTCACCCAGCAGGATCAGGCGCGCGGAGGACGGCAGTGCGGCCAGGACGGCAGCCATCATCTCCAGATCCACCATGGACGCCTCATCCACCACCAGCACGTCCAGTGCCAGCGGGTTGCCGGCGTGATATTTGAAATGGCGGGTGTCTGGCCGACTGCCCAAGAGCCGGTGCAGGGTGGTTACCACTACCGGAATGGAGCGCCGGACGGCCTCGCTATTGGCCAATCCGTCCAAGGGCAGCTTGTCCACGGCACCCGCAATGGATTCGTTGAGGCGCGCCGCCGCTTTGCCGGTAGGCGCCGCCAGTCGGATGCGCAGGGGCCGGGCGTCCACCGGCTTGTCCAGAGCCAGGCTCTGCAACAGGGCCAGCAACCGGACCACCGTGGTGGTCTTGCCGGTGCCGGGGCCGCCAGTGACGATGCTGAAGGCGCACCTGGCCGCCAGGGCGCAGGCAAGCTTTTGCCAATTCGGTCCGAGCCCGGGCGATGCGTCCGGAAACAAGGTCTTCAGCGTGGCACGCAAGGCCGCCACCGGCAAATCCGCGCCGAACTCCAGGAGCCGCCGGATGCCGGCCCTCACGTCCTGTTCATACTGCCAGTAGCGGCGCAGATAAAGCCGGTCACCGATCTTCACCAGGGGTGTATCCCCCGGGCCATCGCTGACCAGGTGGGGCTGAGTCAGGGCAGCCTGCCATTCCTCCAGCTTGATACCCGCCAGCACATAGGCAGGCAGCGGCGGGAAATCGCCCTGGGCGTCGTCGGCTGCGCCCTCCGGCGGCAGGGACAATACGAAGGCTGGATCAGCGAGGGTGGCGCCCAGGTCTAGGCAGGCATGGCCGCGCCCCAGTTGGTGGCTGGTTAGGGCAGCGGCGAGGAGGAGTAAGGGCGAGGCGTCGGGCACTTCACGGGAGAGGAAGCGGGCAAAGACCGCGTCCAGGTCCCGCAGCCAGCCCATCTCCGCCCAGCGGGCCAGCAAGGACTGCATGCCGGCGGGGGAAGCGAGGTCGAACTTCCCCGCCTCAGGGTTGAAAGTCACGGCATTCATGCGAATTCCTTTTGCGTGGGCTGGGCGAACAGGGTGTCCAGGGCCTCGATGAGTTCCAGGGGAGGACGCTCGGCGTGCAAGCCCTGGCTCGGAGCGTGGCTGCCGCGCAGGAAGAGATAGAGGGCACCGCCCACATGGCGGTCGTAGTCATACTCGGGGAGACGCAGCTTCAGCAGGCGATGCAGGGCCAGCAGGTAGAGGACGTACTGCAACTCGTAGCGCTGCTCGAGGATGACCCGACCCATGGCCTCCGCCGTATAGGCCCCATCATCCGGCCCCAACCAGTTGGACTTGTAGTCCACCACGAAATAGCGCCCCTCATGCTCCACCAGCAGGTCCATGAAGCCCTTGAGCATGCCGTTGAGTGTTCCCGGATCCAGCCGGGGACGGGCTGCGCCGCCCTGGGTGTGGCGGCAGACCAGTTCGTCCACCTTCTCCACATTCACCTTGTGGGCCGCCAGCCAGAATTCCATTTCCGCCACGCAGTTACTCAGTTCGCTCAGGGCAAAAGACCCGCCCGGTGCCGGAATCGGCGTGCTGATGAAATGGCTCAGCCAGGTGGTGAGCGGCCCTATCCAGGCTTCCCAACCCCGCAGGATGCAGCGGCGAGCCACCGCATCCCGCAGCAGTGCCGGTGTTGCAGCCAGGCGCCCGAAGCCCTGTTCGGCGCACCATTGCAGCAGAGCGTGCAGGAAATTGCCCACTTCCGGCCCCCGCGGAAACCCGTGCAAGAGGCCGGTCGAAGGACCTGCTGCGGCACGACTCTCCGGCATGGGGGCCGCTGTGGGACTCGTTCGGGCAGTGGTCGCCTCCCGGAAGGCATCCTCCTGGGGCGTATCCGCGCTGATGCGCCCACCGGAACTGTGCAGGGCGGAATAACTGGCGATCCACCAGTTCTCCCCCACCACCCGGGTGGGCAGACGGGCTGCACCATCCTGAGCGACCTCGCCGACGGCAGTAAAGACGGCGTCCGACAAGTCGGGATCAAGGATGACCTCCATCTCCGGGCAGTCGGCGGCCAGCGTCTGCAGGCCTGCAGCCAAGGTGGAGGGGGTCAAGGGCTCTCCGCCGCCGAGCAAATAGCCCAGGGCGCTTTGTTCGACATCTTTCAAAGGTGCCACGCCGATCCAGGTGGCGAACTTGGCCCGGGTCAGGGCCACATACAGCTTGCGCAGATCCTCCCCCAACCGGTCCCGGTCTGCGCGGTCCAGCACCTCCGGGTCGGCGGCCAAGGCCACCTGTAGCTCCCCCTTGTCGTTATGCCACTTGAGCGGCAAGTCATCGCCCTTGCAAGCGCGGAACGCGCAGGCAAAGGGCAGGAACACCAGGGGATATTCCAGGCCCTTGGACTTGTGCACCGTCACGACCTGTACCAGGTCCGCATCACTTTCCAGACGGATCTGGCGGGCTTCGCCCTTGCCCTCTGCTGCGGCCTGGCGCTGCTCCGCAAGATGACGTATGAGGGCATGCTCCCCTTCCAGCAGGGTGCTGGCCTGCTGCAGGAGTTCGGCCAGGTGCAGCACATCGGTGAGCGTCCGCTCCCCCTCGCTGCCCGCCGAGCCCAGGAGCCGGGCCGGCACCGCAAAATCATTGAGCAGGCGACGCAGCATGGGCAGCACCCCCTGGCGCTGCCAGCAGATGCGGTAGTCGCGGAACTGCACAACGCGCTCCTCCCAGGCCAGTTCGTCGTGGTTGAGGCGATCCAGGGTTTCCCAGCTCAGGTTCAGGGTGGGGGTGGCCAAGGCGGCCCGCAGTTGGCGGCTGTCATCCGGTTCCGCGCAGGCGGCCAGCCAGTACTGCATCTCGGCGGCCTGGGGGCGCTGGAACACGGACTCCTTCTCCGACAGGTAGACGCTGCGCACGCCGCGGTCAGCCAGGGCCGCCCGAATGATGCGGGCTTCATTGCCGGTGTTCACCAGCACCGCCAGATCCGCCGGTCGCAGGGGCCGCATTGTCTCCTCGGCGGCAAAGCCCGCCAGATCCTGCTGGCCCAGATTGAGGAGGCGCACCATTTCGCTGGCACACACTTCCGCCATTTTCTCCCGATAGGCGTCACTGCCCAGAGTCTTGCCCTTGTCGTCGGCTGGCAGGCACCAGGCGGTGAGGGCCGGCTGGTCCTGGTCTTCCGCTTGCCATACATCCTTGCGCCCCTGGGCCTCTGCCTCGACAAACGGCACTTGGTTCTTGTCTTCCGTCCGGAACAGGAAGGCGCCCTCCCCTGCCTCCCGATTTTCCGCGATGTGAAAGCAGCGGTTGGTGGCAGCCACCATGGCATGGGTGGACCGGTAGTTGCGCTTCAAGGTGTAGTGGCGGCCTTCGGTAGCCAGGCGGGCTGCCAGGTAGGTGTAGATGTCTGCGCCACGGAAGGCGTAAATCGCCTGTTTCGGATCGCCGATGAGGATCAGGGCCGTGTCGGGAACATTCTTTTCAACCTTGTAGACCGTGTCGAAAATGCTGTACTGAATGCCGTCGGTATCCTGGAACTCGTCAATTAGGGCCACCGGGAACTGTCCGCGAATGCGCTCGGCCAGACGGTCTTTGTTAGGCCCCCGCAGAGCCGCCTCGAGTCGCGTGAGGAGTTCATCGAAGCCCATCTGGGCGCGCCGAGCCTGCTCCCGGGCAAATTGCTCTGCCACCCAGCGGGCGCCATGGCGCAGCAGATCCTGGTAGGCGTCGGGCAACTCAGACAGGGCAAGCTGCAAACGTACAAGATCATCGAGGGCAGGATGTTGCGGCTTCGGCAAACCCTCCTTCCAGATTTCAGCCAGACCCGTCGGGCACAGACGTGTCCAGGCCGATTTTGTGAGGGCCGGTTTGTCACAATCAGGATCGGCCTGCCAGGTCCTTAGCGCGTTGAGCCAGTCATCGTAGTTGTTCTTCTTGAACTTGGTGCCATTGAATTGTTTCTTGTCCCGGGCTCCGTCAAGCAGCGTCTGCAGTTCGTCAACCCACAGCCCCCAGGGCGCCTTCAAGTCGGCCAGCAGGCGCGCTTTCTCCTCGCTTGCGGCCACCATTGAATCTTCCGGCGGGGCCGCGTCCCCCAGCAGTTCCGTGTGCGTCAGCAGGCCTTTCAGGGCTTTCTGCAAAGTTTCCGGCGAGTCCCACCACTTGAGGACCTGGGCGGCCTCGGCCTCCGCCAGGGGATACAGGAAAGTGCGCCAGTAGTCCCGCACCACCTCCGCCTGCAATTCGTTCTGGTCCGTCTCCAGGGTCTGGGTAAACAGGCTGTCACTGTCGAAGGCATGCTCCTGCAGCATGCGGTTGCACCAGCCGTGAATGGTAGATACAGCCGCTTCGTCCATCCACTCGGCCGCCAGTTGCAGCTTGCGCGCGCAGGCGGGCCAGGTTTCCTCCAGGTAGTCGGCGCGCAGCCCCTGGAGGAACTCATCGGCCCCGTCGAGGGTGCCGAGAAAATAGCCGGCAGCCTCCGCCAGGCGTACGCGGATGCGATCACGCAACTCCTTGGTGGCCGCATCGGTGAAGGTGACGACGAGGATTTCCGGCGGCGTGAGCGCCCGGGCATAGCCATTGGCATCGCCGTGGCCCAGCACCAGGCGCACATACAGGGCGGCAATAGTGTAGGTCTTGCCAGTGCCGGCGCTGGCCTCGATGAGGCGACTGCCCCACAGGGGAAAGCACAGGGGTTCCAGCTGGCTCGGGACGTTGGCAGGAAGGGGGGCGTTCATGCGGAGACTCCGGTGTCTTTGGTCTTCGATTCAACAGGCATGGCCTCGAAGAGCGGGCGTAGCAGCGTATCCGCCAGGTCAGCAAACTCCCCGCTCTCCGTGAGGGCGTCGAAATCCGGGTAGGCCCGTTGCAGGTAGCCGCTTTGCTCCAGCTCCCCCGTTTGTTTGAAGGCACCGTCAAAGGCGCTACGGGCGACTCTGAGTGCAGCGTCATTGTCTTTACCGACCTGCCCGCCCTTCCCCAGCCAGGCGAATGCGGTCTTCGCCGCCAGGGGCAGGGGCCGGCATAGTCCCGCCTGCCAGGCAGTCAGGATTTGCGTCAGCAGACGACGAGCCTCATCCACTTCCAGAGCGCGCAGGGTCACGCTTCCCACCTTGCTGATGACCTCGGTGGTGAGCGGTCCGCCGGCAAAATGGGCTGCCAGGTGCAGTACCCAATGCTTTATGAGTGTATGCCCCTGATAGACGCCCTTCTTCACCACATCGCTGCTCTCCAGTACCACCCGCCCACGCTCCCCGGCAGCGTTCAGGCGCACACCCCGCAACCAGTCAGCCAGTTCCAGTCCCGTGGTTTCGCAATGGAAACGGATCTCCGCTTCTCTTTCCACCAGCTCGGGCCAGTCCTCGAGGGCCTTCCCGTAGCGTTCGAACAAGTCCTCCATCGGCGCCTTCAGGGCGGATTCCATGGCCAGGGCAAAGCCCTTCGCCGCCAGTTCGCCGCGGCGGTGCATGCGCGCCAGCTGGGTATCCAGGGCCACCTGCCGGGATTCACCGCGTAGCAAGGCATCTGCCTGTACGGTGATCAATTCATTTTGCAGGCCCCACTTCTGCAGCCCGTCCAGGGCGAAGGGCTCCTGGTCGGCACTGGTCGGGTCGTCGGTCTCGAAGTAAACGCGCAGGCGCTGCTGGAAGAAGGCCTTCACCGGGTCCCGCAGAAAGCTGGCAAGTTCAGTCACGCTCAGCGGCTCCTCCCGGGTCAATTCCGGCAAGGCCCCGTTGCCGTCCGCCGGCATGGCCGAGGCCGTGCGCCACTCCCTCGCATAGGTGAACCAGGGTGTGTTGGCACCCTCGGCAGGAAAGTACGCGCGGCTGAAGGCCTGCAAGGGATGGGCTACTGTCAGCGCGGCCAGCAGTTTCTCGGCCGCCTTGGCGTTCTCAAGCGCACAACCCGTCAGGCGCCAGCCGGCCCCCAGGTGGTCGCGCAACTGGCCCACCAGCACAGAAGGGGGCCGCGGCGTATTGTCATTGACGCTGCGGCCGACCCAGGAAATGCGCAGGCACTCCCGGGCCGACAGCAGGGCTTCGAGAAACAGGTAGCGGTCGTCTTCGCGTCGGGAGCGGTCCCCTGGACGGTAGTCCTTGCCCATGAGGTCAAAATCCATAGGCACCTTCGTGCGTGGGTAGTCGCCATCATTCATGCCGAGCAGGCAGACCTGGCGGAAGGGAATCGCCCGCATGGGCATGAGGGTGGCGAAGGTCACCGTGCCGGCGAAGAAACGTTGGGACAGGCTGCCCCCATCGATCTGGGCCAGCCAGTAGGCACCCACCACGGCCAAGGGCAAGGGCTCGGTAAGTTGGGCATCCCCGCAGGCGGCCTGCCAATCCTGCAGGGCGTTCTCCAGTTGCAGGAGGGTGAAGGCATCATTGCTGTCTTCAGTCAGGAAGAAGTCCGTCATCAGGGCGCGCAAGCGAAGGCACCATTCCGCCACCGTCGCGGGCGTGCCCAGTGTCAGCCAGGTGGATTCCAGGCGGTCGAGGAACTGCACCAGCGGGCCGAGGAGGGCTGCATTGAGCCCCCCAATCTCGTCGTACGGCTCAATGTCCTGCCAGGGCTGGGCGGCACTGCCCACGGCATAGCCGAGCAACATGCGGCGGATGCCAAAGAGCCAGGTGTTTTCCCCGTGATCTTTAGGCAAGCCAAGACTCTCCCGGTGGCCGGCATGGAGGCCCCAACGGATATTGGCGCCGAGTATCCAGCGATGCAGCAGGGGCAGGTCGTCCTCGCTGATGTCAAAGCGTTGGCGCAGGGCCGGCACTTCGAGCAAGTCCAGCACGTCGCTCACCGCAATGCGCCCCCGGGGCAGGGCCAGCAGGGTCTCGCAGGCCTGGAGGAGCGGATCGTTCTGGCGCCGGGCCTGGTCAGCAATGGCGAATGGAATGTGGCGCCGGTCCTGGGCCTCGGTCAGGCCGAACACCGCCTGGATGTGGGGCGCATAGGCATCCACGTCCGGCATCATGACGATAATGTCCCGGGGCCGCAGGCTGGGATCGGCATTGAAGGCAGCCAGCAGTTGGTCGTGCAGGATCTCCACTTCCCGCTGGGGGCTGTGGGCGATATGAAAACGGATCGACTCGTCCTTGGCCGCGTCCACCGCCGGCCAGCGCCCACGGGTTTCGGCGAGGGGGCGCAGATCCCGGATGTCGTCCTGCAACTGGTTGAGGAGGCGCACCTCGCCGTGGGACGAAAACAGATCAATGCGCTGGCGGATGTCTACAAAATGCTGCAGGTAGCCGGCCCGGGAGGCGTCGCTGTCGTGTTCGTCCAGGAGACCGATGAAGTCCCGGCCCTGCTTGCCCCAGGCGGCAAGCAGCGGGTGGGCATGCAGGTGCAGGACATCATCAGACAGTTCGGCCGGCATGCCGACCCGACGCTGCTGGCGCTTGTGGGCGGCCCGCAGCAGGTCCTTGTCGGCGACGACGTCGGCCCAGTAGTGTTCGCAGGGATTGTGCACGCACATCAGCACCTGGCTCCAGCGTGACAGGGTCGCCAGTACCTCCAGGGATTGTCGCGGCAGGGCAGAAATGCCGAAGACCATGACCCGCCGCGGCAGTCCGGCCGGGCGTTGGTCTGCCGGCCATAGTTCAGATTTTTTCAGGAAGGCCTCGTGCACCGCTGCCCGGCTGGTGTCACCGCCGTCGCCCACGTCGGCCAAGAGCGCGCGCCACAGGGATGCCTGCCAGCGCTGATCGGTGGCCAGAGGCGGCCGCTCACCGCGGGCGCGGATGAGAACGTCCTCCCCCGCCGCCCAGGCCGCCAGCCAGTCAGCCCGATACACCTGATACTGGTCGAACAGGTCGGCGAGGCGTTCGGCCAACTGGAAACGCTTCCGCAGATCCGCATCGTCGGCGAGGAAGCGTTGCAGGGGCGCGTACTCCGGCTGTGTCATCACGTGCGGCAGGAGGCGCATCAGCCGCCAGACCAGGAGCGGTTTGTCGAAGGGCGAGGTCTCCGGTACCGAAGACGGCCCGAGAACCGCGCGGTACACCTGCCAGAGGAAGCGGGACGGCAGGGACATATCCAAACCGGCGGCAATGCCGCAGCCGCCACCGTCCCCTTCCGTCCTGTCCGCCGCCAGGGCCAGGGTCAGCCACTGGGCGATGCCGTTGCTGTGCACCAGAATGATTTCGTTTTCCAGGGGCGCCAGGGGATAGCGCTTCATCCACGCCACCAGCAGGTCGCGCAGAGCTTCAGACTGGTTGCCGTGGACCAGCATCAGACCGGTGGGAAGTGGGGTCGAGGTCAAATCAGGCTCCGGAGTGAGGACCGACGCGAGTCTCGCCGGGAAAGGCATTCAAAATTTTTCTGTTGCGGGTATTAAAACAGGACAGCACGACACGCCGTGTCGTATGTATTCCCTCAGGGCTCGCTGGGCCTGCTTGCCGCGTCGGCTGCATAGAGTTCCGCGGTCTTGGCGGCTTGGGCACCGATGGTCTCCCGCAGATCGGCCGGAGCGATCACCTCCGCCTTGTCGCCACAGCCCAGCAGCCAGCGGAACAACTGCCCCGTACCGGGAACGGTCGCGCAAATGCGTAGTTCGAACGGGCTGCCCTCGGGTTCGTCCTCTATTGTCTGGTCTTTGCTTAGGGGGCAATCGCGCAGCAGCCCCGCTACGTAGCCGCGCACCCGCAATACCAGCTTGACCTGTCCGCCATTGCCAAAATCCGCCTGCCCCTGGCGTATCTTGTCCTGCAAATCGAACCCTTCCGCGGTACGCGCAGGGACCTCGGTGGTCAGGGCCACGCCATCATCTCTTCAGGAGTAGCGCATCAAGCTCTACGATGCTGGCTATGACATGCCGGTGCTTATTGAGGTCTTACACGATTCCGCCAGATTCTTACGGGTCGTGAGCTCCAGCTACACCTGAGGGTTGGATACCGTTAAACCTTTGGGAACGGGGAAATACAAGTCAATTTTGTCCATCAGTCGACTTCTCGTGCAAGAAATTCCAAGCCGGCCTCTTTCGCCATAGAACGGTGGGAAACAAGAAACTTTGCCGTCAGAGCAACGCACTCTAGCAGGGGTTGTGCCGCAGTATTGAAGGACAGATCGGGTGCCAAGGGTGGTTCATACGGATCGCTGACACCGGTAAAGCCTGTAAGGGATCCGTTTCTTGCTCTACGGTAGAGACCCTTGGGGTCCCGTTCTTCACAGACGGCGAGCGGTGTTGCTAAATAGACCTCAATGAAACGCTCTTCACCGACAGTTTGGCGTGCAAGTTGCCGGTCGTCCCTGTAGGGGGATATCAGAGCTGCAATGGCCAGCGATCCCGAGTCGTTCATTTGTCTGCAGAGGTTCGCTACACGGCGGATATTTTCACTGCGGTCTTCCCGCGAGAAGCCCAAATCGCGGCTGACCTGTTGGCGGACTACGTCACCATCCAGAACTTTGCAAGATACACCATTAGAGATCAGCCATTCAGCCAGCGCGTGAGCAAGCGTTGTCTTTCCGGCGGCACTCAACCCAGTCAGCCACAAAGTACAAGGGAATTTTTTCATTTCCAGTCTAGACCCCATGAATAATCTCCGATAATGCTGGAAAGCCCCAACCCGAAGGACTTAGTTCCTGTACCTCAGCCTCGATTTGGGCTTCGATCTTCTCAACGTGGCCATGGGACAACACGCTGTGATGGGACGCATTGGTTCCCAGGCGGATCGGTGACCGGTATCGATTGGGCTTCTGACGTTGCGCATGGGCCTAGGCCGGCCAGCAGCCCTCTAAAGCGGTACACTCACACTTGCCGCTTTGCTGTCAGATGATAGATACACGGTCTATAGGAGCCGTCCTGCCCATCAAACGGCCGGCCGTGGAAATCAGGCGTCGTCCTGTTTGTTGCTGGCAGCAGCTACTCACCGTCGCTGCCACTCGGGATAGAACCACTCGTAATACCAGCCACAAGCTCTTTCGATGAGGTCTTGTATCCGCGGAGGAATGTCATGGTATCGAGACGCGGCGATGCTGGTTTTCTGCCGGTGCAGATACTTGTGCCGATAATGGCTGTCACTCTCATGCGGGCGCGTAGCGAGTTTCCCGGGATCGATTTCGTGGGCGGATACGCCCAGCCACTTGTAGACCCTGTCCATGGTTTCCACGGGGTGTGCGATGAGGTCCTCGAATTTCACGAAGTACAGCCTATCCTTCACCGCCTGCGGCAAGTCCTGCACCGCCTGGATGGAACTCAGCGGCGCACCGATGGCCTTGTCCTTGGCGAATAACTGGTCAGCCCGGCCGAAGCGATCGAAGTCGGCCAGATGGTCAATGAAGTCGAGCAGTATGGTCTTCTGGTGCTGGACCTCGATGGAGCCATAGATCTGTCCGAGTTCGCGGATCGGCACCACTAGCTTCGCCTCCGGGTCGAGATGCAACAGAAACTCTATGCAGTGCAGCCATGCCCGGTTCTTGTCGACAACGACCGGTTTGCCGGTACCGGCATACCAGCCGTGCAGGAAGCCCCGCATGGCGGTCTTCAGATGCCCGTAGCTGGCCTCGAACTGGACATCTAGCTGGGACAGCATGAACTGGTCGTCACTGATGCCGCGGCGAGTCATCAACAGCGTATTGCACAGGGGTGAACTATGCCCCTCACAGTGGAGTTCCGGATGCTCAGCCAACATCTGGCAGAGCAGCGTCGAACCGGAGCGGGGCAGGCCGGCGATGCCGACGAAACGAGTTGTCATGGAGTGTTCCTAAGGAAATCCGCAGGGGGATGATGCGAGGATGCCCTGGCGCTATCGAGGGGATTCCCGCATCCGGTGAGTTGACTTCAATGCTCCCTTGTCGCGTGCTGATCGGGGGCGAATTCGTAGGTCCAGATGTCTACGCCCCGTTGATCCCTTCCCTTCGGCTTTATCCCGACCGACCTCAGGGCGCGATGTCCTGATCGCCTGTAGAACTTGGGATTTTCCAGATGCATGGCAATACCGGTTTCGCCCCCCGAGTCCATATACCGCTGGCGGAGGTAGCTGGCCGTCAGCCGGAATATTTCCAAGGACAGCCGCACGCTGCGGGCTTTCGGATGAACGAAGATGCGATAGAACCAGTAGGGGGCCTGGTTCCTGCCGTTATTCAGGAAGGCACTGAAGCAGGTATTGACCGCGACGATATCGCCCCTTGCATCGAACACCAGATGAACTACCTGGCTAGCACGGGAGAGTGCCTCCCGGCGATCTGACAGGGCACCCGTGTCGAGCCAGAACCGGACGATGGCTGCACGTTGCGGCTCCGTCATCCGCTCATGCAGGTTGGCCACCGTGCAGTCCCCGATACGTGTAAGGCAGCGCGCGTTGCCGAGGTCGGGACCTAATGTGCCGGATGACACGGGGGCGTTCGGCGAAACGGCCATGGACGAACGGGTTTGCAGTAAGTGTTCCAGCGTGTAGCGCGCCGGCACATCGTCCGGGCGCTTTGTGTTCCGGTGGAAGAAGCCGTCCCGCAGAATGATCTGGTGGCAGAAATTGCTGACCGGACCGTCAATGAATCTGGCCCACGGTGCCCTTGTCAGTTCGTCCATCACGATATTTTCCACATCCGGCCACTGGATGACCCTGACAGGCATTCCGGCAACCAGGACCATCTGGTGATAGAGTGTGTTGTCCGCCTCGGCGATAACCACAAGGTCCAGCCGCAATCCCCTGCACACTTGGCGGAGCACTTTTAGATGGTCTGAAAGCGTCATGGCGGGCATATCGGGATGGCGCCCGATATTGGCACCGAAGCGCAGTCGGACCAGTGAGATCACATCCTGTCGATACAAGGCCAGGGATTCGAGGAGGATCTCGACCAGTTCGTCATGTTCGGCGGTGTAGCCGAGCAGGGGACGAACGCCATGGTTCCGCAGGTGACGCAGGCCAAGGAGCTGTTTGTCGTGGACCTTCCGGCCATGGTAACGCTCGTGGTTCAGGCCGATCAAAACATAACCATCCAGATGCGGCGCAATCCCAGCGGTGAGTGTTTCATCCGCGAATCGCACCCCGTTCGAGAGCACCCCCACAGATCGTCCCTCAGCCCTGATGGAATGCACAAGCTCCGGCAAGTCCCGCCGGATGGTGGGTTCCGCCCCGCCCAGGATGATGCTGAATGGCTCTGGCGTGGCGCGTACCTCCCTGAGGACACTGCCGATGGCCTTGTTCGGCGAGTTGTTGTCCGGGATGTGATAGCAGTGGGCACAGGTCAGGTTGCACTTGTCCGTGACATCCAGAACGATGACATCCTGATGTTCCCTGAAGCGGCCCCGGTTGGCGACTATCCTTCGATAGTGATCGGGGTCGTTTTCAACCACGACCAACTGTTCTCCATGCTCCGGACAAAGCTTGCGCATCCGGATGGCGCCGCGGGATTCAAACAGTTCGGCTTCGACATGTCGGTAACAATGAGGGCAGAGGCTATGTGTGTGCATGTGGCTTCCTGGAGGAGCTTGCGCCCCTCCCTCCTTGCTCAATTGCCGTTTTCTGAGATGACGACAGTCGTGCGGGTGGCGCCAATCGTCACCACCACCTCGACGGGGAAGGCCCTACCCGAGCCGGCCGAAACAGTGAATACCCGGGTTTCCGGATTGAAATGCAACCATCCGGGCAAGGAACCACCTGATGTGGGGGCGACCTGGATGCCCGCTCCGCTGGAGGCCTGATCCGCGACCTGGGCGGGCAACGGAAAACTAAAGCCCGAACCGGAGATCGCCATCTCCCGCGGCACCGAGACAGCAACCATCCCACTGGATTGGGCCGAGGGTTGCTGAACCAGGGAAACCGAAACACCGCTGGAGGTTTGGTTCCCGGACCCGCCGGAACCTCCCGAACCGCCGGAACCTCCCGAACCGGAGGAGCCGCCCGCGCCGGAGGAGCCGCCCGTGCCGGAGGAACCGCCCGAACCGGAGGCACCACCCGAACCGGAGGCACCACTCGAACCGGAGGAACCACTCGAACCGGAGGAACCACTCGCGCCGCCCAGGCCGGCTTCGGTATTTCCTGCTCCGCCGCCCACATTGCCCAAGCCAGAACCCCCGTTGATGACGGTCATGGGATCCGAATTTCGCAGCGGGATCCCATTTTGGAATCCGCCAGTATTACCCGGGCCGCTGTTTGAACCTCCAGTACCGCCGGTTTGGTTTCCGGTGTTTGAGCCGCCAGACGATCCACTGGAGCCGGAGGGCGGGACGTCATAGACGACCAAGCCGGCATCGACGTACTGGATGTCGTAGTTGGCATTGCGGCTATTTTCAACGGTCCCTTGATGAATGGTGTAAATGCCTGATGTTTCGCCTGATGCACGAGCGAGAGAACCCGAGAGACTTTCGCCAGCCACCAGGCCCCGGCCCAAAATTGCGCTTTCAGCCTGGTAAGTCAGCGAAGGATCGGACGAGCCCGTGATCTTCGATTTCGCGTCGGCCGTTACCGTGACAGGACGACGGGTAATGCCCGCGGCGACATCCAGGGCGCTTGCCGCCAGGACATAGTCGCCGACCTGGGATCCGTTGCTTCCGGTTATGCCGCCGATGGCTACGCCGCTGACGGTCACCTTTCTTGCCGTGGCAACGTCAGCCGCGTCATAAGCGGAACCCGCGTTCGTCATACGGGCCGCCGTATCACCGCTGACCAGACCGCTGACGCTGTAGGCCGGTGTGAAGCCCTCCGGAGCTACCGTCGTGCCGTCGTAGGTCTTGCTGACATGGCTGTTGGTGAGACTGGCGATCAGGGACTTGGCGGTGATGCTCTTCACGACGCTGCTGATGGTGGGCTGGGAAGCCAGCGCGTAGTCGCCGGCCTGGGCGGCCACGGCATTGCCGGCCGTACCGTCCTTGCTGCCGGCCCCGCCGCCG
>JAYTVW010000101.1:0-9877 GCA_043743785.1 Rhodocyclales bacterium
GCTCGATGACGTCTTCGAGCGTGCCGCGCTCCTCGCCGATGGCCGCCGCGAGGTTATCTATGCCGACCGGGCCACCGTCGAACTTCTCGATGATGGTGGACAGCAGTTTGCGATCGAGCGCATCGAAGCCCTGTGGATCCACCTCGAGCAGATCGAGCGCGGCGCGCGCCACGACTTCGTCGATGCGTCCATCGGCCTTGACTTCGGCGTAGTCGCGCACGCGGCGCAGCAGGCGGTTGGCGATGCGCGGCGTGCCGCGGGAACGGCGGGCGATTTCGAAAGCGCCTTCCTCCGCCACGGCCACGTTGAGGAGGCGTGCCGAGCGGGCGACGATGAGGGCCAACTCCTCCGGCGTATAGAACTCCAGGCGGGCGACGATGCCGAAGCGATCACGCAGGGGATTGGTGAGCATGCCGGCCCGGGTGGTGGCACCCACCAGGGTGAAGGGCGGCAGGTCTAGCTTGACCGAGCGGGCAGCGGGGCCTTCGCCGATCATGATGTCGATCTGAAAATCCTCCAGGGCCGGGTAGAGGATTTCCTCCACCACGGGACTCAAACGGTGGATTTCGTCGATGAACAGGACGTCGTGGGGCTCCAGGTTGGTAAGGATGGCCGCCAGGTCGCCGGCCCGTTCCAGCACCGGCCCGGAGGTTTGGCGTAGATTCACGCCCATTTCGTGGGCGACGATGTGGGCCAGGGTGGTCTTGCCCAGGCCCGGCGGCCCGAACAACAGCACATGGTCCAGGGATTCCTTGCGATTGCGGGCAGCCTGAATGAAGATTTCCAGTTGTCCGCGGATCTTCTGCTGCCCCACGTACTCCTGCAGCATCTTCGGCCGCAGCGCCCGCTCCAGGGCTTCCTCCGGCGGGACGGGGGCGGGGGAAATGAGCCGCTCGGCAAACTTGTCGGTTTCGATCATGGGCGCATTCTAGCCCGGTCAGACCTTCGACAGCAGCCTCAGTGCCTGACGAATACCGTCGGAGACGGAAGCGCCGGGGGGGATCTGCTTTACGGCGGCGCTGGCTTCCTTGTCGTTGTAGCCCAGGGCCAGCAGGGCATTCTGGATGTCGCTGGTGTCGTCCACCGGGGTTGCGGCCGAGAAGGTGCCGCCCTTGGGCAGCTTATCCTTGAGTTCCAGCAGCAGGCGTTCGGCGGTTTTCTTGCCGATGCCGGGTACCTTGGTGAGGCGGCCGGCTTCCTGGGCGACGACGGCCTGGGCCAGGTCGTTTACCGTCATGCCGGAGAGCACCGCCAGGGCGATCTTGGCACCCACGCCGGAAATCTTGATGAGCTGGCGGAAGGTGGCCCGTTCGGTGTCTGAGAGGAAGCCGTAGAGAAACTGCCCATCTTCCCGAATGACGTGGTGGATGTAGAGGCTGGTGCGTTCGCCGCTGGCGGGCAGGTTGTAGAAGGTGCTCATGGGCACGTCCACTTCGTAGCCCACGCCGTGCACATCGAGGGTGATCTGGGGTGGGTTCTTCTCCAGGAGGAGGCCGGTGAGTCGTCCGATCATGAAAGTTCCTGTTCAGGGGGTACGGGTCGAAAGCGGTTTACAAGTCGCGCAGGGCGTCCCGTACGTCCAGCAAGCTGGCAGCGAGGCGGACGCGGGCGGCCAGCACGTCTGCCGCTGGCTGCAGCAAGTCCGGCACCATCACCGCGCACATGCCGGCGGCCAGGGCGCCACGGATGCCGGCATTGGAATCTTCCAGCACCAGGCAGTTCTGCGGGGCCACCCCCAGGCGCTTGGCGGCGGTGAGGAAAATTTCCGGATCCGGCTTGCCCCGGCTGACCTCGTCGCCACAGACCATGCCGTGAAAGCGCGAGAGCAAGCCCACTGCCGCCAGCTTGGGTTCGGCCCGGGAGCGGCGGGTGGAGGTGGCCACCATGCGCGGTAGATTCAGATGGTCGAGGAGATCCAGGAGTTCCGCCGCGCCAGCCTTGGCCGGAATGCGGCCTTCATCGATGGCCTGTTCGTAGCGCAGGCCGAAGGCGTCCCGCAGCGTGTCCAGAGGATAATCCTGGCCCAGGTGCTGGCGCACGATGGCGTCCGAATCCCGGGAGTTCAGCCCCACCATGGCCAAGCCGACTTCCGCTCGCCAGGGCAGGCCCAGCTCAAGTGCCACCTCATTGATGATGAACAGGGCAATGCGCTCTGAATCCAGCAGCAAGCCGTCCATGTCGAAAATGACAGCGTGGATATCTGCATCAATCACCATGCCCAGGCTCCCACGGGGGCGGGCTTGGCCAGGAACAGGCAGGCGGCCAGCAGGGCGCCGTGCAGGTTGGCGGCCAGGATGGTGAGCTTGATGGGGACTTCCAGTTCCCGGGGCTCGGCGGCGTGGGCCATGAGCAGGCGGGCCGCCTTCAGACAAAAGAGCAGGCTGAGGGCGGCGATGGCCGCCACCGGCGGCAGTTCCCGGCGAGCGATGGCCATGATCAGCCAGCCGTGGGCCAGCACGGCGATGAGGGGATAGCCCCAGCGGGCGCCCAGGGGGCCGAGGCGGACCACCAGGGTGCGTTTGCCGGCGGCTTGGTCCCCGTGAAAGTCCGGGAACTGGTTGATGAAGAGGATGTTTGCCACCAGCAGGGCGTAGCCCAGGCCGGTGGCCAGGGGCAGGAAGGAGTAGCTGCCGCGCTGTACGAAATCGGTGCCGATGACGATGAGCAGGAAGCCGGCGGCTACTGCCGCCTCCCCCACGCCCCGGCTCATGAGCGCCAGGGGCGGCGCCGAGTAGGCCCAGCCCACCAGCAGGCCGGCCAGGCCGATGGCGATCAGGCCCGGGGCGGAGTGCAGGGCCAGCCACAGGCCGGCGGGAATCACGGACGCAAGCAGGGCGTAGCCGAACAGGCCGGTGGCACCCACACTCAACACGCCATTCTGGATGAAGCGGCTGCCGCCGGTGAAGGGGAACACACGCTCGGTGTTGGCCGCGTCCGCACTGGCATCGTGGTAGTCATTGATGACATTGACGCCGGCATGGGCGACCATGGCGAACAGGGCGGTGAGCGTGGCCTTGAGGGGATCGAGCATCACGCCGCCAACCTTGGCCGTGGCCAGGCCCAAGAGGGCCGCCACCAGGGTGACACTGAGAAAGGCTGGCCGGGTGGCGAGGAAGTAGCGCAACCAGGGCTGGGGCAGGGTTGCGAGACTGGGTTCGGCAGGGGGCATGGGGTTTCCTGATTAGTGCTGAATTTCAGCCTGGTGTTGTGGGGTCGGCTTTGGCTGGCCAAGGCTTCCGTGTGCGCGACCAGGCCGGCTGAAGCCGGCCCCACTAATTCGCGACCCGATGATTGCACAGACTCTCAGTCCGTGTCGCCCATGCTTAGGCCGAGGCGGTTGGCGGCAATGACGGCCTGGGTGCGGTTGGAGACGCCCAAGGCCTTGAGGATGGCGGTGACGTGGATTTTTACTGTGCCTTCCGCCAGGCTGAGTTCCCGGCAGATGACTTTGTTCGGCTTGCCCTGGACCATTAGGGCCAGCACGTCCGATTGACGTTCAGTCAGGCTCAGATCGGCAATTGAGGCGGCCTGGGGGCGGGCGGTGGGGATCCCGTGGCCATTGACCGCCTGGGGCGGCACATACACGCCTCCGGCCATCACCAGACGCAGGGCATTCAGGATCAACTGGTTTGCGGAACACTTGGGAATGAAGCCCATGGCGCCATGATCGAGGGCACTGACCACGGTGGCCTGGTCGTCCGATGCGGAGAGCACGACTACCGGGGTGCCGGGGTGCCGTTCCCGCAACATGTTGATGGCGGTGAGCCCACTGGGGCCTGGCAGGGATAGGTCCAGCAGCACCAGGTCGATATCCGGCTGGGCCACCAACATGTCCAGGGCACTCATAACGTCGCCGGCGCCCAGAAGTTCGACGTTGTCGCTCAGGTCCGAAAGGACATGCTGCATCGCTTCGCGGATCAGGGGGTGGTCATCAACGACGAGAATTTTCATGCGGGCATTGGGTTGTGTGGGCGCGGAGCAGGGCGCTTAGACCGGAAGTAGTATAGCGGATGTGTTGAATATGCAGCACTGTGTAGATGCGCGGGCGTTCTGCTAGTCTGTGTGTCCCGGCATGCGATGCCGTCGGCGTAAGTCAGGCGCGGAGCAGGGCTTCGCAAGGCGGCGGCTAATGCGTATCATGCGCGAAAATGCATATTCTAGTGTCAAGGGGGTCGTGTGAGTAGCTTGTTGGTCATTGACGATCATGCTCTGGTTCGGGAAGGGCTGGCTCAGGCTCTAAGCCGCGTGCCGGGCGTGACGTCCGTCGCCGAGGCCCCGGACGCCGAGTTTGCGCTGGAACTGCTGGAGCGTCGGGGGGAATTCGATCTGGTCCTGCTGGATCTGGTACTGCCCGGCATCAGCGGTCTGTCCCTGCTGGGTGTTCTCCACAAACGTTACCCCGCCATGCGGGTCATCGTGGTTTCAGGTCTGGATGGTCCGGAGGCCGTGGCCCGGGCTCGCGCCGCCGGTGCGGTAGCCTTCGTCTGCAAGGCCCGTCCCGCCTCGGATCTGGTGGAAACTGTCAAGGCGGTGCTGTCGGGAGGCGGGGACGACACCGGCCCCGAACTGGCCGCCCGCGCCCGGGCGATCGCCGGTAACGCCTACGAGCGCTTTGGCCTGACCGCCGCCCAATCCCGGGTTCTCGACCTGCTGACCAAGGGCAAGTCCAACCGGGATATCGCCGAAACCCTGGGCGTCACCGAAGGAACCGTCAAGGTGCATGTCACCGCCATCCTCAAGGCCTTGCACGTTTCCAGCCGGACCCAGGCCCTGCTGACCGTGGCCAGGAGTGCTGCCATGGGCATTTAGCGCCCTGGCTGTTCTGGAAGGCATCCGACGGCACCTCAGGGTGCCGTTTCTGTTGGGCGTGTCCGGCAGGGCATGCTTTTGCGGGGAAAGCTCTCCCGCAAGTTGACCACGGCGAACAAGGTGCAAAGCACGAGACTGCCCGGTAGACGGATGTGTCCTGTAAGACTCAAGTCAGATGCGGCTGTTATGTTGCCCGGTCCCGCGAGAGCCGCCGGGCCGGAACGAAGGGGGGCAGCATGTCCGAGAGAGCGCACCTGAACTGGGAGGCAATCAACGCCGATCCCCGGTTTCGCCGTCTGCATCGCCGCAAGACGGCCGTGTTGGCGGGGCTCATGGGCTTCTCCATCCTCTATTATTTCCTGCTGCCCTTCGGCGCCGCCTATTTCCAGTCGCTTTTCAGCCTGCGCATCTGGGGGCCGGTCAACCTGGGCTTGGTCTTCGCCCTCTCTGAATTTCTGGTGGCCTGGGGCGTGGCCTGGTACTACGCCCGGCGCGCCAGCCTGGAGTTCGATGTGCTGGCCCGGGTCCTGCTGCAGGAAGCCGAGCGCCTGGGAGGCCGCCCGTGAGGGCACGCTGGTGGGGTGTCCTGCTGGCCCTGGCCAGCGGCCAGGCCCTGGCCTTCAACGCCGTGTCGGAAAAATGGCGCTGGCTGACCTTCATCGCCTTCGCCGCTGTCATCCTGTTGACCATGTTCGTCACCTGGATCGCCTCCCGCAAGGTGCGCACCGCAGCTGACTTCTATACCGCCGGGGGCGGCATCTCCGCTCTGCAGAACGGCTGGGCCATTGCCGGCGATTACCTCTCTGCCGCCTCCTTCCTCGGTATCGCCGGCCTCATCTCCCTCTACGGCTACGACGGCTTCATGTATTCCGTGGGCTGGTTGGTGGCCTACATCACCGTGCTGCTGGTCATCGCCGAGCCTTGCCGCAACATCGGCAAGTTCACCCTGGCGGACATCCTGGCCTATCGCAATGACCCGCGTATCACGCGCATCGTCGGCGCCCTGTCGGTCATCACGGTATGCACCTTCTACCTGACGGCCCAGATGGTGGGCGGCGGCGTGCTGGTGAAGACCCTCATCGGCATCGACTACGAAGTCTCGGTCATCACCGTCGGCGTGCTCATGCTGGGCTATGTGCTCTTCGGCGGCATGCTGGCCACCACTTACGTGCAGATCATCAAGGCCGTGCTGCTGGTGGCCGCCTCCCTGGTGCTGGTGGTTTTCGTCTGGGCGCCCTACGGCTTCTCCCTGCCGGCCTTTCTCTCCGGTGTGGTCGGCGATCCGAAGGTGCAGGCCCAGGTGGCAGCCCTGCTGGGGGCGGGCGGGGCCGGCATGACGCCTGCGGAATTGGGGCAGCGCTTCCTGGAACCGGGACTTTACCTGCGGGCGCCGGTGGACCAGATATCCCTGGGCATGGCCCTGGTCTTCGGCACCGCCGGCCTGCCCCACATTCTTATGCGTTTCTTCACGGTCCCTTCCGCCAAAGCGGCCCGGCAATCCGTTATCTGGGCCATGGCCATCATCGGCGGCTTCTACATCCTCACCCTGTTCCTCGGCATGGGGGCCGCCATTCACGTCGGCGCCGACAAGATCCGCGCCGTGGACGCCGGGGGCAACATGGCGGCGCCGCTTCTGGCCCAGTTTCTCGGCGGCGGCCCGGATTCCCTGCTGGGCAATTTCATGCTGGCCTTCGTCGCCGCCGTGGCCTTTGCCACCATCGTCGCCGTGGTGGCCGGCCTGGTGCTGGCCTCCGCTTCGGCCATCGCCCACGATCTTTACGTGGGCGTGATCAAAGAGGGCAAGGTCAGCCCGGAAGATCAGGTGGCGGCGGCGCGCCTGTCCACCGTGGTGGTGGGTGCCCTGGCCATCGTCATCGGCATCGCCGCCAAGGGCCAGAACGTGGCCCACCTGGTGGCCCTCGCCTTTGCTGTCTCCGCCAGCGCCAATTTCCCCTGCGTGCTCCTGACGCTCTACTGGCGCCGTTGCAACACCGGCGGCATTGTTGCCGGCATGGTGGTGGGTACCCTCTCCGCCGTCATTGTGGTGCTGGTGTCCCCCAACATGAACTACCCCAAGGCCGCCCGCGCCAAGGCCCAGGTCCTGGTGGAAGGCGCCGCTGCCAAGAAGGCCGACATCCAGCGTCGTCTGACGGACGACGACGCCATCGTTGCCGGCAGTGCCGGCCGGGAACTCGTGCAGTTCAACCGCTCAATGGAAAAGGCTCGCAAGGACCTGGCGGCTTACGGCCGGGACGGCACCAGCGTGGTGGGCCTGGAGGAACCCCTGGTGAACCTGCGCAATCCGGGCCTCGTCTCCATTCCCCTGGGCTTCCTGGCCGTCATCATCGGCTCGCTCCTCTACCGGGACCCACGGGCCGAGGCCCTGTGGAGCGAAGTCTATGTGCGCCAGAATACCGGCATTCTCGCCAACGGCCCGCTACCAAACCCGGAGGAAGATTTTTCGGAAGATGTAAAAAATGTTTGACCAGAGCGGGGAGTCATCTATATAATCGCGGTCTTCGTTGGCCAAGTAGCTCAGTTGGTAGAGCAGCGGATTGAAAATCCGCGTGTCGATGGTTCGATTCCGTCCTTGGCCACCAGTAAATTCAAGCACTTAGCCCAGCCTTTTAGGTTGGGCTTTTTGCTTTCTGGAATCCGTGTAGGCCCAGTGTAGGAAATTAATGGGAATGCCCGGGCCATGTAGGCACGTGTAGGCAGGCCAGAAACGACAAACCCGGCACGGGGCCGGGTCGGTGGGTAGGTTGCCGGGGGCGGTCAGACTGCCCTCCTTGCTTCAATCTGCCGGAACAGTTCCCGGCACTCGTTGGAGGCCATGAAGCACGCCCACATGTAGCTTTCCTGCAATGTGTCGTTGTTCCGGCGGAAGTCTTCCCCGGATTCGCCGTAGGTCATTGTAAGCATGGCCTGCAACTGGTCGAGTCGAGCGCCCATCAAGTCCTCCAGGTTGCCAATGGTCACGCCTTCAGCGATGGCGTACAGCGGGTGAGTGGTGAGCGGGGGGAAGTTGAAGACGGGGATGCGTCGGGCGGTGGTGGACGTGGCGTCCGGGGTGGGGGTGGTCGGGTTCATGGTGACTCCTAGTCTATGGCTTGGAACTGCCGCCCCGCTTCCAAACGGGGTGGGCAGGCTGTGCAGGTTGGAAGGCCGGGACTAGGACCGGCAGGGCGCGAACCCTCCCACACAGCCCGCCCATTGAAGGTGGTCAAGCCATGTTTGCGGACGAAAAAATACCGCCATGCGGCGGTTCGTCATCCGCCTAGTCTTCCGGGCTTCCAAACCCGTTCACCGAAGTGAGCGGCCATTGTGCGGCCATTGCCCGGGGCTGGTCAAGCGGTCGGCGTGCAAGGCGCTTGAAACCTGCCCGGAGTAATCTGGAACGCAGAGCAACGAAAACTCTAGCCAGCCAATCCGCCAATGAAAATCAATCACGTCCTCTTGGCGCTCCTCATCGCCGTTGCGGTGGTGTTGGTATTCCAGGCGAGCGCGTACTTCCTCGACTGCTGGGATTCTTCCAGCGACATTGGCCGTGTGTGGCCCGGGCGCATGCCCCAAACTGAGGCCCTGAATCTCGACAGCCCCAAAGTGGGGTTCTCGGCGCTAGGCGATTTTTAGGCCGGCCTGCGCCTGTTCAAAATCGCGCCCATAACCTGCGCGGAAACTCCCTCCGAAAAGCCCCTTTTTCAGAGGGGAAAGGGTGCGCGGAAACCTGTCCATAACTCGCCAAGCTAAAACTTGTACGGCGCCCACTTTGGAGCGGGTTTCACGCCAGCGGTGCCCACGCGGGATTTAGGCGTCAATCCGAAGTCCGCCATGAGCTTGTGGGCCTGAGTCCGGGCGGTTTCCAAAGCCCTCAAGCATGGGTGCGGTTTCATGCCGTCGTTGCCGGTCGCCACGGTCACGCCCTCCCGCCCCAATACTTCACGCATGGCGGACTCGCTGGCCAGGCATTCGCAGAGCAGGGCAAGGGCGCGAAGGTCGCCATCGGTAAGTGTTCCCGTGGCGACAGCAGCCGGGGCGATTTTGGCCCATTCCAGGCTTGCAGCGGCGCTCAGGTAGTCCGGGGCCGGCGGGGTGGTGGTGAGGATTTCCGGTGTGACTTGTTTCAAAGTGATGCTCCAAAAAAGTAATTGTGAATTCCGTGGCGTTCTATTTCGCGGCGGTGAAAGTTTGTCTAAACCTGCGGTCTGTGTCGGCGAAAGGGTCAGGTCGTGAGACCGCCCTACCCCTCGCCGGTGGCGTCCTTCATCCCTTTGGGGTAGATACTGACGACTACCCATAGCCGCCGGAAAACTCCAGATTCTCGCGGTCGTTAGCACCCGCAGGTCAAGGAAGGCCAGGAAGGACCCGCTCGAATTCTGGCGGGCGCTCCCTGTCGATACCCTCCGTCCCGGCGGTCCTGTAGCGCGTTCCTCGGTGCCGTCGTTCATGAGGATGCCTTCAGTATCTCGCCCACCTTGCCGGCCGCCCACAGAAGCAACGGGGCCGGCTCATAAGCGGAACACCTTGCAATGTGCCTTTCCGTGGTCAAGTCCATGAGCAGGCAATAGCAAAACAGGTTTTCCCCTGCAGGGCCTTTCGTGTCCATGTGCAGGCAGGTTGAACAGGAACGGGGGGCGGTCATGCTTCACCTCCTGCGTGTCGAGCCTGGAGCACGTCGAGCCAATCGCCCACAGCAGGTGGCGCGTGAATCTCCACCTCGTAGCCCTTGAGCGTCAGCCGATGCGCTGCGGCGTAGGCGGCTTTCTGCCCTGCAAAGTTGGCGTCGTTGTCCGCGAAGATGAGCACCTCCTTGACGCCGGCCGGCGGGTCGAAGCTCTCCACCCCCTGAGCGGAGATGCACGACCACACAGGCACCTCGAAGAGTTGCGCGGATGCAAGCGCAGTCTCGATGCCCTCGGCAATGCCCAGCACCTCGGAGACGGGCGTCAGGCGGATAGCGCCACCCGATATAGGCAATCCCTGCATGAGCTTCTTGGGGGCGCTCACAGGGGCCTTCCTGCCGTCCTGAAGGTAGGTCCGGTGCATGGACATGGATTTGCCGTCCGGG
>JAYTVW010000102.1:0-10101 GCA_043743785.1 Rhodocyclales bacterium
CCCGGTGCAATCTCGGTGCCCAACTCGAAGCTCAGCGCCTTGGCCCGCGCGATGACTTCCTGGGGATCGGAGATCTCGGCCGGGGTGATCTTGTTCATCACCTCCGCCGCCGTGTAGCCCAGCATGCGCTCAGCGCCCACGTTGAAAATCTGGATGACGCCCTTGGCATCCGTGGCAATGCTGGAAAAATTGGCACTATTGAAAATCGCGCTCTGCAGGGCGCCCGCCTTCTGCAGTGCCTCCTCCGCCTGTTTGCGGGCCGTATTGTCCGTGCCGATCAATAAATAGCCGATGATGGTGTTTTGCGCATCCCGCAGGGCCGTCACCGACACCACCGCCGGGAAGCGGCTGCCATCCTTCCTTATGTAGGTCAGCTCGTAAATATCCTCGATGCCCCGGCTGGCCTTGAATACCAGGGCTTCGAAACCCGGGGTAATCGGTGTGCCGAGTTCGATGCTGAGAACCTTGGCCCGGGCAATCACTTCCTGGGGATCGGAAATATCGGCAGGCGTGATCTTGTTCATCACTTCTGCGGCGCCATAGCCCAGCATGCGCTCGGCCCCTACATTGAAAATCTGGATGACGCCCTTGGCATCCGTGGCGATGCTGGAAAAATTGGCACTATTGAAAATCGCATTCTGCAGGGCGCCCGCCCGCAGCAAGGCTTCCTCGGCCTGTTTTCGCGCCGTGTTGTCCGTACCAATCAACAAGTAGCCAATAATGGTGTTTTGGGCATCCCGCAGGGCCGTCACCGACACAATGGCCGGGAAGCGGCTTCCGTCCTTGCGGAAGTAGGTCAGCTCATAGATGTCTTCGATGCCCCGGCTGGCCTTGAACACCAGGGCTTCGAAGCCTGGCGCAATCTCGGTACCCAGCTCGAAACTCAAGGCCTTGGCCCGCGCAATCACCTCCTGAGGATCGGATATCTCGGCGGGCGTGATCTTGTTCATCACTTCCGCTGCCGTATAGCCCAGCATGCGCTCGGCACCCACGTTGAAAATCTGAATCACGCCATTGGCGTCCGTGGCGATACTGGAAAAATTGGCGCTGTTGAAAATCGCGCTCTGCAGGGCGCCCGCCTTCTGCAGCGCCTCTTCCGCCTGCTTTCTGGCGCTGTTGTCGGTACCGATCAGCAGATAGCCAATGATGGCATCCTGGTCATCGCGCAGGGCCGTCACTGAGACGATGGCCGGGAAGCGGCTGCCGTCCTTGCGGATGTAGGTCAGCTCGTAAATATCCTCGATGCCGCGACTGGCCTTGAACACCAGGGCCTCAAATCCAGGGGCAATCTCAGTGCCCAACTCAAAGCTCAAGGCCTTGGCTCGCGCAATCACTTCCTGGGGATCGGATATTTCGGCGGGCGTGATCTTGTTCATCACTTCCGCCGCCGCATAGCCCAGCATGCGCTCGGCTCCCACGTTGAAAATCTGGATGACGCCCTTGGCGTCCGTGGCGATGCTGGAAAAATTGGCACTATTGAAAATTGCGCTCTGCAGGGCGCCCGCCTTCTGCAGCGCCTCTTCCGCCTGCTTTCTGGCCGTATTGTCCGTGCCGATCAACAGATAGCCGATGATGGCATCCTCATCGTCGCGCAAGGCGGTCACCGACACGATGGCGGGGAAGCGACTGCCATCCTTGCGGATATAGGTCAGTTCATAGATATCTTCGATGCCCCGGCTGGCCTTGAAGACGAACACATCAAAACCCGGCGTAATCGGGGTTCCCAGTTCGACGCTCAAGGCCCTGGCCCGGGCAATCACTTCCTGGGGGTCGGAAATCTCGGCCGGGGTGATCTTGTTCATCACCTCCGCCGCCGTGTAGCCCAGCATGCGCTCGGCACCCACGTTGAAAATCTGGATGACGCCCTTGGCATCCGTGGCAATGCTGGAAAAATTGGCGCTGTTAAAAATCGCATTCTGCAGGGCGCCGGCCTTGAGCAAGGCTTCTTCCGCCTGCTGGCGGGCGGTGTTGTCCGTGCCGATCAACAGGTAACCAATGATGGCATTCTGATCATCCCGCAGGGCCGTCACCGACACCACCGCCGGGAAGCGGCTGCCATCCTTCCTGATGTAGGTCAGTTCGTAAATATCCTCGATGCCCCGGCTGGCCTTGAACACCAGGGCCTCGAAACCCGGGGCGATCTTGGTACCCAGTTCAAGACTCAGGGCCTTGGCCCGAATGATGACTTCCTGAGGATCGGATATGTCGGCCGGCGTGATCTTGTTCATCACTTCCGCCGCCGCATAGCCCAACATGCGTTCCGCCCCCACATTGAAAATCTGAATCACGCCCTTCTCGTCCGTAGCGATGCTCGAAAAGTTTGCACTGTTCAGAATGGCATTCTGCAAGGCCCCCGTGATCAACAGGGATTCCTGGCGGCGAACCTCGGTAATTCCTTCCGCCTTGCAGGCGACAGGGGATACGAGAGCGGAGTCACTGGTTTTTTTTGGCATGATGGCGTGATGGCGTGTTCCGAAATGGCAGCCTGTTGGGGCGTCTATGGGTATTGGCGTGCGGCCACCATGTCTCCCACCACTTTCAGGAAGTTCTGATAGCGAATGGGCTTGGCGATGTAGCCATCGCAGCCGGCGGCCTCGATCTTTTCCCTGTCGCCTGTCATGGCGAAAGCGGTCAGGGCCAGAACCGTGATGTCGCGTGTCAGGGCATCGCCCTTGAGCACTCTTGTGGCCGACAGGCCATCCATGCCGGGCAGTTGCACATCCATCAAAATCAGCGCCGGCAGATGTTCACGGGCGAGGTGGATGCCCTCCTCCGCATCCGCCGCCTGAAAGACTTCATGGCCCTCTTTTTTCAGCAGGAACACCACCAGTTTCATGTTGGTCGGATTGTCTTCAATCACCAGGATGCGCGTCATGTCATTTCCCTTTCCCGGCCATGGCGCGCCGGACCTCGCCGATGAAGCGACCATGGTTGAACTCTGATTTTTCAATCACTTTTTGCACGTCGCCGTTGAGTCTGGCTCTATCCTCTGGCGTGATCTGCTTGGCTGTCACGACAATGACCGGGATACTTGCCGTGGCGGCGTCCCGCTTCAGGGCCTCCACCACATCGAAGCCATTGACTTCCGGCATCATCAGGTCGAGGACGATCAGGTCCGGGTGCTGGCGCCGCGCCACTTCGATACCCTCCCGGCCGCCAAAGGCCGAGAGCACGCTGTACCGAGCGGAATCGAGATAGGCGCTGATCAATTGCACGGCCTTGGGATCGTCATCCACCACCAGCACGGTGCGCAGGCCCCCCTCGCTATCAAACCCGATGGATACCAAAGCCCGCGCCAGTTGATCCCGCCCCACGGGCTTTTGCAGCACCTGGCTGGCCCCCAGCGAGAGCCCCCGGTTCCGGTCCGCAGCGATGGAAACAATGACAACAGGGACGTCAGCAAAACGGGGATGTTGCTTGAAGCGCTCAAGAAACTCCCAGCCATCCATGCCCGGCAGCATGATGTCCAGGGTAATCAGGTCCGGACAGTCCCGGGTCGCCAGTTCCAGCGCCCGTTCGGCCGTGGCCGCACGAACACTGTGAAAGCCGGCGCTCTCCAGTTGCAGCCGCAGCAGTTCGGCAGCCTGGTCGTTGTCCTCGACAATCAGGGCCAGGGGCAAATGGCCGGCTGGCACAACCGTGCCTTCGACGCACTCACCTTTACCCGGATCTGCAGGCATGGATACCGCATCCTCCGACGGGACGCCTTCCGTACGCCAGGGCAGGCACACCGTGAATGTGGATCCTTTACCCGGTTCGCTCTGCAGGCTCACGGTTCCGCCATGCAGTTCGGCGAGTCGCTTGACCATGGCCAGCCCCAGGCCCGTGCCCTCGTAGCGGCGGGCCAGGGTGCTGTCAATCTGGATGAATGGTTGGAACAGCTTCACCTGATCCACCGCAGAGATACCGATGCCGGTGTCGCTCACGGCCAGTTCCAGGTAATGCTCGAAAACACCCGACGGCACGGCTGCGGGTCCGACACAGCGTGCCAGCACATGTACCGAGCCACCTTCCGGCGTGAATTTGACCGCGTTGGAGAGCAGGTTGTAGAGAATCTGCTTGACCTTGCGCTCATCCAGCCAGATCTCGCCCAGGTCTTCTGCAAGCTCAACGGAGAGCTTCAGGCGATGGGCCATGGCCTTTTCCCGCACCACTTGCACGCCGGACTGCAGCAGGGCCGCCAGGCCAAGGGGTTCGAGCTCCAGGCTCATCTTGCCGGCTTCCACTTTCGACAGATCGAGAATGTCGTTTATCAAGGAAAGCAGATGGCTGCCACTCGTGAATATATCTTTGACGTATTCTTTCTGCTGCGGCAGCATTTCGCCCATCAGCCCGTCCCCCAGTACCTCGGAGAAGCCGATGATGGCGTTCAGGGGGGTACGCAACTCATGGGACATATTGGCGAGAAACTCGGATTTCAAACTGCTGGCGTCTTCCAGCTGCTGGTTTTTCAAGGCAATCACCTCGCTACTGGCGCGCAACTGCTCCGCCAGCAGCTTGAGATCGTTGTATTGGCGCAGGTTGTCCAGGGCAACTCCCAGCGTGACCGCCAGGCGTTCAAGAAACGCCCTCTCCCCCTCATCGATGTAGCTGCCAGCCGCCAGCACCAGCACGGCCAGACGGCGCTCCTGGTAGCTCACCGGAATCATCAGAACCTGCACCGGCAGGAAGTCCGCCAGGCCGGTTTGCAGCGTCAGGGCACCACAGTCGAGCAGCATGGTCTTCCCCGCCTGGGCCGCCTCACCCAGCAGGCCTTCGCCCATAACGAATTCCCGCGCCACGTCGCTGCCCAGGCCGTGAGCCGCTTCGCAATGGAAACGGCCGCCCCATTCGTTGAAGCCGTAAAGCGCTGCCACCGGGAACGGGTGCCGCTCCGCCAGCAAGCTCAGCAGTCCATTGAAAATGACCGTGCGGTCAAAGCTGGACGAAAATAGGGCCAGCGCCCGCCCCTGGGTTTCGTCGAAGCGCGCACCTGCACGCAGCTGCTGTTCGGTGCGCTTGAAGCCGGTCACATCCACATTGACCACCAAGCCGCTGATGATGCGGCCCGCCTCGTCGCGGATGGGCATGGCATGGTTGGCGATAGTCTTCTTCGTGCCGTCGAAACAGCGGATATCCACCAGCTCGTCCCGTATGGTTTCGCCGTTCTTGAGCGCTCGGGCCAAAGCCCACTCCTCGGCTGCCAGTGGTTTTCCGGTATCCGGCCACCAACCCAAGTATTCCTCGTATGGCCCGGTGCCTTCGACCCGGCCCTCACCGGCCCAGAGCTGCCGCGCGGCCCCGTTCACCTGGGTAATCGCCCCGGCTGCGTCAGCGACAAACACCCCCACAGGCAGCAGATCGAGAATCTGCTTGAGCAATTCGCTTTCGTGCACTGCTGCCTCGGTGGCCTGCCGTTCCCGGGCTTCCCGCCGTACCCGCCACCACAACAGAAACAGCCCCACCAACGCAATCCCGACCAGCAACATGCCGACCAGCAGGGCCTGGCTGGCGTTGCGCTCCGTCTGATCGCTGCGTTCCTTGAGCAGGCTGCGCTCTTCTTCCGCCATGGCATTGACGTTCTTCAGCAAGACCTCCTGACCACCCCAGATGATGCCGCTACGCAAGTGCTCCCGCGCTGCGGCGGCCCCCTGCTGACGGTATACCGCAATGGTGTCATCCTGTTTTTGCAGGCGATCCTCAACCAATTGTGACAAGGCGGCACTGCGTAAGCCCTGTCGTGGATTGTCGACGATCAGCTTCCCGATATTGACCAGAAGCCCACGAAGCCGGGTCGCCTCCCGCTCGTGCTCCGCCAGCAAGGCGGCCTCGCCGGTAATCAGGTAGCCCCGCTGCCCGCTGTCCAGTTTGTTCAGGCTGGACTCCACGTCACCCAGCGCATCCAGCACCTGGTAGGTATGCACAACCCAGCGGGAGGTTTCCCGATACTCCTGCAGGGAGCGATACATCTGCCCGCCGGCCAGCAGCAACAGCAGCAATGCCCCGACGAAGCCCCCGACCAGCTTGTATTCCGCGGTGAATTTTTTCATGTCAGGGTGGGAAAGGCGTCCAGGTGCTGGTCGAAGATGGCTGCAAAACGCTCCGCCTGGGCGGCGAAACACTGCAGTACCAACGGGTCAAAATGTTCCGGCTGGGTTCGGCCGTCGCCTTGCGTAATGATTTCCACGGCACGAGCGTGATCAATGGGACGCTTGTAGGGGCGCTGGCTGCGCAGCGCGTCATAGACATCGCAGATTTGCATGATGCGGGCCGCCAGAGGAATGGCCTCGCCCTTGAGTCCGGCCGGGTAGCCGCTGCCATCCCAGCGCTCATGGTGATTGAGGGCGATGTCGGCCCCCATGCGGGTGTAGGGGGAAGTGCCGCTGGCCAGGATGCTGGCCCCCAGGGCACAGTGGGTCTTCATGACACACCACTCTTCGGGGGTAAAACTCCCCGGTTTCAACAGCACATGGTCGGGAATCCCGATCTTGCCGATGTCGTGCATCGGGCTGGCGTTGTAGATGGCATCGTGAAGTTCCAGCGGCAGCTCCATGGCCTGGGCCAGCACCCGGCAATAATGGCTAATACGCCTGACATGGTGGCCGGTCTCTTCATCCTTGTGCTCGGCGGCACGCACCAGGGTGAACACCGTATCGTGGTAAGCCTCTTCGAGCTGGGCTGTCCGCTGCCGCACCTGCTCTTCGAGGATCCGGTTGTGATTGGCCAGAAAGTCCCCGTATTCCTTGAGCCGTAGCAGGTTACGGACCCGCACCCACAGCTCGGCCCGGTCCACGGGCTTGGTCAGAAAGTCCTCTGCACCGGCATTGAGTCCCTCCAGGCGGGCGTTCCGGTCGGTCAGGGCCGTCACCATGATGAGGGGAATATTGGCGCTGGCCGGATCTGCCTTGAGGATGCGTGCCACCTCGTAGCCGGTCATGTCCGGCATCATGATGTCGAGCAGGATCAAGTCGGGCGGCTGCAAAGCTACGGCCGCCAGTGCCGCCCGGCCGCTGGAAGCACTGACCGTGAGGTAGCCCTCCGGTCGCAGCAGGGCTTCAAGCAAACGGATGTTGCGGGCATCGTCGTCCACCAGAAGGATGGTGGCGGATTCTGAATTTTTCATGAAATTTCCGGCGCGCTGGACAGCATGGGTTGGGCTTGGCGCCACGGGACTCGCCGCACTCCACGGCTTGCGGCTTTCATGCTAACGCCCCGTTTCGTCAAGGAAGACCAAGGGTGACGGAAACACCCGGGAGGGTCTGTGCTCCAGCACGCATACAGTGAAAGTCGGCGAAGCCGACTCAGGACGCTCCCCTCGCCCTCCGAGAGAGGGGCGGCGGGGTGAGGGAACCGTCATGGCTTTCATGCTCTGGGGTGGTTTCCAAAGCCATGACGGTTAGACCCGCGCCACTGGAGCCGCAATCAATAGATTTCGAAATAGGCTGCGGCATGTCCTCGAAGCTCACCAGCCTGCGTGCCCTCGCTACCCCTTGTCACCCGGGCCATGTCAAGGAGCAGGCTGAAGTTTCGCGGGCCGCTCCAGCGAAGACCGGCCCCGATGCTGGCGATTGACGCCCGTTGCCGACTTTCCCCGGGCAGAGGATTGTTGGCGGCGGAACCGAAGTCATGGAACAGCACGCCACGCAGCTTCATTTCTGGTGGCAGCAGTTTTTCCATAAGGAAAGGGGAGTGCACTTCAAACCTGGCGAAATAGCCCGTATCCCGTGCCACCTGC
The DNA here is from genome assembly GCA_043743785.1 of Rhodocyclales bacterium. GTDB lineage: Bacteria > Pseudomonadota > Gammaproteobacteria > Burkholderiales > Rhodocyclaceae > JAQTNA01. The sequence continues at coordinate 7,715 of JAYTVW010000102.1, forward strand.
CGTTCCGGAAAGCCGCGAATGGCATTGCCTCCGGCAATACCGAACTGCTCCCCGGAGATCAGGGCGTCGACGGAGTACTGGGCATGGATGGCGGCGCGGGCCTGCCAGTTGTGAGCGAAGGACTGCGCCAAACTCACGCCGAGTCGAAGGACAGTGTAGCGGGAAGGCGCGCCGGACCCGCCGTTCGGGCTTGGCCGGGCCGCCTCAAAATCCTGTTGCCGCCCTTTGTTGCCCCCCGCAAGATTGTGGGACAGGGCCACATAGAAATCACTGCTCCGGCCTGGCTTGGCCCAGTTTCCGCTATACGTCAGGCTGACAGGCCGCACCGTAATATCCGCCGCCGCCGGCCCACAACCGGCTGCACCGAAGTCGCCCAGGGCACAGGTATTACGGTAGGCCCGGTAATCAAGACCATATATCAGCCGGTGGGAAACTTCGCCCCGTCGCCCCAGCAGCTGGTTATAGCGCAGACCATAAAACGCCCCCCTGCCGGAAAACATCAGGGGCCCGGCCACGGTCTGAGTGGTACCGGCATTGACGTCGGAGTAGCCAAGAATGAAATCCAGGCTATCTCCCCGGGAATACAGGGGGAGTCGATAGCTGCCGCTGTACAGCCGGACCTGATTCTCCTTTCCCGGTGACGTGACATAGTTGAGCGTGCCCACGTGATCCCGGTTGAACAGATTGGCGTACTGCAGGCCAATACCAACCCGCGCATTGCCCGTCTGTGGACTCCCTGTGTTGTCCGCGCTCAGAAAAACCCTCAGGGGGGCCTGGTCGCTGACATCCACCGTGGCGTCCACCAGCCCTGGTTTCATGCCGGCACGCAAGACAATGGCCACTTGTTTGGCCGGATTCTCATTGGCGAGCTGGGTATTCGCTGAAATCCCGGCCAACTTGGGGGCGGCACCCTCCCTGAGTTCGGGCAGGCTGGCACGGATATTCCCTTCATCAAAGTGCTGGTTGCCCTTGACGCTGACCGTGCCAATGCGCGCTTCGGTGATCCTCAGCGTGACGACGCCTTGATCAAGCTCCTGCTCGGGCGCCACCACCCACACCACGCTGTAACCTTCTTGGCTATAACGCTGCCGGAGGGCTTCCATGGCACCCTGTACGTCGCCGTAATCCCGCTGTTTTCCGGTATAGGGTTTGACTACCGCGTCTATATCCCCTTGTGGAAATACGCTATTACCCTCAATCCGGAAGTGATCAATATCGAAATGCTGGGCAGAAGCACCGGCGGAAACCAGGAGCAATGCCAGCGCCACGCGGCTGTATCCCAAGGGCTTGCACCAGTTGTGCTCATTCATGATCGACGGAGACATGTCAGTTGCGGTCCTGTTTGGGGGGACGCTGCAGAGGAGCAAGTTCCGGCAGGGTGGTCGATGTCTCATCCCCCTGCGGCATTGGGGCCGGCCTGTCGGGTAGCGGAACAGCGGCCAGCGGAATTGCCTCCAGGCTCTCAGGCAGTGCCAGCGGCCGGGTTTGTTCGACAGATGCCTGCTGGCCGGTTGGCTGGGGAGGAGTCTGGCCGAAAGGTAGCAAAGTGACGGCGGCCACTCCTGGAATCCCGCTCACGCCCGAGGGGGAGACCGGCCCGAACTGCATGCCGGGGGCGCGGTCGCTGAGGCGGGAGTAATTGCTCATCGCCGCGGAAACTCCGACATCCGTAAGGGCCAAGGCCTTGACGGGAACAATCTCAGGGATGATTTCGCCCCCTGGAATTGTGCTGTCCTTCGGCATGATGTGGGCTAGCACCGTCTGACCGGGGGCGAGGCTGTAGTTGCTTGCCAGGCCCGTGCCGTCCGCCAGGAACGTGGTGTTCACCGTCACCTGATTGACACTCACGACGTCCGGGCTGTTGAAGCTTGCGGTGCCGGAGGCGATGACGGTCTCGGCATTCACCAGCCCGGACGTGATGCTCAAGGTCGGCGTTGCCGTGGTGTTGCCGTCGTAAATCTTGTCCGGCGCCGTGACAGTCGCCGTCAGGGCCTTGGCCGTGATGTGGGCCGTGGCCGTCTGCCCAATCCCCAGGCTGTAGTTACTCGCCAGGCCCGTGCCATCCGCCAGGGCCGAGGTATTCACCGTCACCTGATTGGCACTCACCACGTCCTTACTGTTGAAACTCGCCGTGCCGGAGGCGCTCACTGTTTCCGTGCCCACCAGCCCCGCCGGGACAATACTCAGGGTCGGCGCCGCTGTGGCGCTGCCGTCGTAAACCTTGTCCGGCGCCGCCACAGTCGCCGTCAAGGCCTTGGCGGTGATGTGAGCCGTGGCCGTCTCCCCCGCCGCCAGGCTGTAGTTGCCGGCCAGACCGCCGTTCGTGCCGTCGCTCAGGGTGGTGGCGCTGACCGTCACCTGGTTGGCCGTCGTCACATCCTTGCTGT